>JAHEAQ010000069.1 GCA_024642705.1 Bacteroidota bacterium
ATTTCCAGGATCTAAAGGACCCGAATTGGCATTATCACCATCAGAATCTGCTAAATTATTCCACATTAATTCCAATTCATCACCTGAGGGCAAAAACCAATCGCTGTATGAATTAAGGATTAAATCATTACAAACATTTGCAGCAATATCGGTTATCCATCCACATTCTTCCACAATATTTGCTGTATTCTGTGCCCCAGTTCCAATTGCAAAACCTGTATTTATAGTTATAAAACAACTCCAGATTTTATTGGCTCCCTGATCAGTAGGTGCACAAACCAAACCTCCACAAGTAGCGGTATTTAAGTAAAAAATAAGGCCGCCCTGATAAGATTTTCCATATAGCGAATCCAATGGAACTCCATTTCCGCCATCGTATATATCGCAAGGTGTTTCACCATAATTCAGCCTGGTCTGCACGTTACATGGCACACAATTAGGGCCTCCACAATCCACATCCTGTTCCCCTTGATTCTGTATGCCATCATCACATGTCGGACATGGTCCCCAAGTTGGCGTTCCAGAACAAAAAGTGAGCGTTTGGCCAGTTATGCCCGGAGCTATACTTACCCAAGAATTGCCATTCCAATAAACCATTTCACCAGCAACAGGTGCCACAGGAAGTTCTGATTCATTAATATTCACCCATGTTGACCCTTTGAAATAATAAAAGCCTGGAATATTGTCAGTTTGATAAATCATAAGACCTGTAGCGGGGGAATTGATTCCATTTCGAGCAGCCATATTCATTCTTGGTATCAATAAACCCTTATCCGTTGCTTGAATATCGAGGGCAGCACTAGGAGCTGGGTTTGTAGCACCAATGCTAATGTTCCCGCCTTGATGAAAGATCATTACTGGCGCATCGAAACGGTTTTCAATGACAAAATTGCCCAAAGCATCATTTCCAATATCCATAAAATCTCCGCCAGGTACTCCAGAAAAGCGCAATTGTGCGCCTTTTCCCAACCCATCAAATACTCCATTGATGACAACCCCATTGCTTCCTACCCAAGGTGGAATATAAAAACTCTTAATTAAAGGTTGGTAAACCTTGAAGGTTCCTTCAACAGTAAGTTTATCTGTGGGTTCAGTCGTTCCAATACCTACATTTTCTTGTGCAATGATTGTAACAAATGACAAAAGGATACATATGCAGATAAAAAACAATTCTTTCATCTTATCATTTTTTTAGAATGTTGTCTATAATCTAATTATAAACAAACAATCTGGGTGATTAATAGGAAATATTAAAACTTATAAACCTAACAAAGTGGCTGGGGGCCAAAATTTCATTAAGATTATTGAAAAACTTGCGGAAGTTACAAAATAGATCCAATCTGCAAATATAATATTGAATAAATTTGGATTGAAAAGCAACTAGATTTTCCTTGAAAAAGGAATAAACTTTCTTGCATATTATTCTATTTTGATGCTTAGTTCCTGAATGCAATCAATGATTTTCATATGCAATTCAAAAAATTTACAATACCATAATTTGACTCGTTTCATATTGCTGTTTAAAATCTAAAGCCACTTTCAAAGAAATATCCCATTAGTTTCCGAAAATAAAAAATATTCAGGAAAATACTTACAAGTAGTTAAAAATCAAGATACAGTTCAAAAATAAAATGAGTCTTAATTATTATTTACATTGGATATAAAATGTACATATTGCTTTGACACTTTTTAGTAAATTTATATATTCTTTCTACTGAATCTTTACCTAAATAATAAACTTTTCAAAATAATAATACTTGATTATTAATTCGCCAATATGGAACGATTCAAGTAAGGACCTAACTTATTTAGGTTAAAAATATTTGCTAAGATTTAAGCTTGTAAAGGACAATAAATTTATTAATGTTGTTCACAAATTTGAATCTTTTATAAACTAATCTATACCATTCACAAATTCTGGTTTGCAGGTTCACAATAATTATCTTAATTTAATATGGATAATAAAAACTGACTTTACCATTCTTGGCAATAAATATGATTAATGCTATTATAATTGATGATGAATTAGACTGTGTCAAAAGCCTTGAGCAAGATTTAATTAAATATTGCCCTAATGTTAAAGTTGTCGCATTATGTGAAGGGGCAAAATCTGGAATAAAAGCAATTAACAAATTTAAACCAAATGTCATTTTCTTGGATGTTGAAATGCCAATTATCGATGGTTTCGAATTACTGGAAATGGTTTCTGGTTTTGATTTTGAAGTAATTTTTACAACTGCATATGATCATTTTGCGCTGCGGGCTTTAAAAATAAGTGCAATTGACTATTTATTAAAACCTATTGAACCAGAAAATTTAATAAATGCTGTAAACAAGGTATTAGCAAAAAAAGAACAATTAGGCAATCGGGATCAAATTCAATTTCTATTACAACATTTAAAAGATAACGATAACAACAAAGTCAATCGAATTATACTTTCCACAATGGATGGTTTGAATTTTGTTTCTTTAGATGATATCAATTACTGCTCTTCAGATGGCGCATATTCAAACATTCATCTTACCAACGGAAATAAATTAATGATTTCCAGATCTTTGCGATATCTGGAACAAATACTTTGTGATTTTCATTTTTTTAGAGTTCATAAATCATTTATTGTAAATTTAAAATTAATTAAGAAGTTTTCTCGAGTCGATGGAGGATTACTCATTATGACTGATGGGGCATCCTTAAAAGTATCCAGAAACAAAAGAGACGAATTGCTTAGTCTATTTTAATGATAAAAACAATAATTTCTATTTTCATATTTATTCTAGCTTGTTGTACAGCATTAACAAGCCAAAGATTTGATTCTCTGAACGATAATTACCCAATTGCTAGAGTGAATTGCATTTACCAAGATGATTTTGGATTTATTTGGTTTGGAACTAGGGATGGAATGGTAAAATATGATGGCTATTCAACAATCCATTATCGAAAGGATATAAATGATCCCACATCACTTCCAGGTCAAGAAATATTGTCTATTGTACAATTTTCTGACAGTATTATGCTGGTTGGATTAGCAGTAAATGGGTTGATTCAATTCAATAGAAATACAGGAAAATGCTCCCCGTTTCCAAATCAAAATAGTTTTCAAAATATAAATGTTAAAGCCCTTTTGAAAGACAAAAAAAATAGCATTTGGATTGGAACAAATCGCGGTGTTTTTAAATATTATGAAGGAAAAATAGATCATTACCAAAAAGAAAAACCTTCTTTGGGTGGCCTCTTGAACAATGAAATTCAAAATTTTTTTGAAGACACAGATGGAAATATCTGGATTGGTTCCATTGAAGGAATTCATAAATATTCATACAAGACGGATAAAATCGAAAATCCAATTACGAATACTAGTTTTCCAAAAAATAGCATTTTAGATATTAATAAGGATAATGAAGGGAACATTTGGATAAGTGTAAATAACAACAAATTCAACTTTTTTCAATTTTATAAAGAAATAGACCAATTTAAACCGGTGGAAAGATTCCAAAATGGTGGTGAATTTCGATTTGTTTTTGATAAAGATGATAACTTGTGGGTAAGTAGTGATAGAAAAGGTGTAATCAAATATACTGATGATACTAGCATTATATTCTCTGCAGATAAATATAAAGAACACAACTTTCGAGAATTGTTTACTAAATCCATTGTTCAAGACAAATACCAAAATATTTGGGTTGGTGCAAGTGATATCTATAAATTATCAGGAAATAAAAAGAATTTTAAGCAACTTGACACAGATGGCTTCCAAGTTTCAGGACTATATGCCGATGAGGAATACATTTGGTATTGTGCGAAAGAACCTATGCGATGGTCAAAAAAAACCAGTGCAAATACCCCACTTTTTGAAAATCCAAATGAAAATAATTACAAATCAAATATTGGAAATTCCTCTCCAATAAGAATGTATCATTTTGAAGAGATTGGTGACTCTTTAATTTTTACTAGTATAGATGCCATATATATTTGGGATCGAAACACAGACAAGGCAATTAAATTACCAACCAAACTTGAAGGTGCTTTTAGAGACTTTATTAAGGATAAAGAAAATAAAATAATAATTGCTGCAAATTTGGACAATGTTCAAATTTATGACCCCAAAGCCAATACAATTTATCCTGCTGATGATTTAAAAGAATTGCAAACAGCCTGTGCAGTGGACATATCCAAGGAAGGATTACAATGCTGGGGAACGCATGAGAATGGCCTATTTTTATTTGATACAAATTTAAAAAAGCTTAGTCATTATCTTCCTGATCCTGCAAAACCTGAAAGCACATTGAGCAGTTTTAATGTTACCGATGTTCTTTGTCATACAGATGGCACAATATGGATAGGTACAAATGTTGGATTGGACAAAATCGACCCAATTACAAAACAAGTCTCTCATTATCCTTTTGGAACAAGATTAAATAATGTATTTGTGTCTTCTATAATTGAAGATAATTCTGGAGCGCTGTGGCTAGGAACCCAAGATGGTCTACTCTTTCTAGATCCTCAAAAAGATATTTTGAGGAGATATACAAAAGATGATGGATTACTTAATCGTATATATACTCCAAGAGCCTGCTTTAAGGATGCTGAAGGTCGTTTGTATTTCGGAGGAATGCAAGGAATTGATTATTTCCACCCAGATGAAATTGGTGAAAATATGATTCCACCTGATTTATATATAAAATCTCTGAAAGTAAATGGCAAAAATTATTCTAACGTTGTAGCTGGGGAAAATATTAAAGAAATCAATTTAACACATACTGATAATTATTTGGAAATTGAACTAATTGGCTTACACATGTCATCGGCAAATGGTAATGTCTACGCTTACAACCTAGAACCTCAAATAAATGAGTATGTAAATTTGGGCGCAAATAGATTTATCACGCTTGGCAAATTAACTCCTGGAAAGTATACTTTGAATGCAAAATCAGCAAATCCTGATCTTAAATGGTCCTCTCCAAAAGACTTATTAACCATAAATGTCAAACCGCCATTTTGGCTTACTACATGGTTTATTTCAATTTCTATTTTAGTTTTAATTGGATTTACATCTTTTTTGTATAGGTCCAGGGTCAAAGCATTAAGAAAAAAAGAAAGCATAAAAACTGAAATAAACAAGCAAATCGCTGAAATTGAAATGAAAGCTTTAAGAGCCCAGATGAATCCTCATTTTCTTTTTAATTGCCTGAATTCGATCAAATTGTTGATAAGCAATAATGAAAATGAAAAAGCTAGAAAATACATTAATAAATTTAGTGATTTAATTAGGCAAGTTCTCGAGAACTCACGCGAAAAAGTAATTCGATTGGAAGAAGAATTGAATTCCATAGAAATATATCTTCAACTTGAACAAATGCGATTCAAAAATTTTGCTTACAAGATTGAAATAGACAAAGAAATTCCTTTAGATTTTATAGAAATACCACCATTATTGATACAGCCTTTTGTTGAGAATGCTATTTGGCATGGCCTAATGAACAAGCAAAATGGAGAAAAAGTGCTTAAGATAATTGTTTCAAAAAATGATGATAATATTATCATTGTTATTGAAGATAATGGAATCGGGCGAAAACAAGCCCAACTTCTAAAGTCTGGGAAAATGAAAAAGTCCACATCTCTTGGCACTCAGCTTTCTCAGAATAGGGTTATGCTATATAATGAAGTCTTTGAAAAGAGAATTTCTATTCACATTTTTGACCTTGAAAATCCAACAAGAACAAGAGTAGAAATTAACATTCCAGAAAATGATTGAGTCAATCGTCAGACATTTAAATATTCTTAATTTACAAGCTTCTTTTCGGTTAAGGAAAATCATTTAAAATCTAATTTCAATCATTTTATAAACTCAACTTAACCGTTGGTCAAAACTACCTTTTCTACTTCCTTAAGTCTCCCTATATTATAATATACTTCTATTAAATAAATCAAAATCCTTTATATGAAAACGCATTTAGCTTTATTCAGAATTAACAAAATAATGGTATTATCTATTTTACTCCTGACTATTGCGTCATGTAATCTTATAGGTGATTTGAAAGACCCAGATCCAGTTATTTCAGCAAGTGCTGGCGGCGATCAAATAGTGGGATTAACCGAATTGGTTACAATAATAGGATCAGGATCATCAAATGATGGAAGTACAGTTTCCTTCTCATGGACAGTCATAACAAAGCCTACAGGAAGTAATCTTAGTCTTGCAAATCTATCTGAAAGTACAATTAGTTTTACTCCTGATATGTTGGGCGAATACATTATAAACCTAACCGTTTCTGTTCAAGAAGGGTTTTCTGAATCAGATGAAGTGACCATTTCTGTTGAACAACTACCAGTTTTACTTTCTGGAATTTTATCCAATGACAGAACGCTTGAAAATGTTTATGACGATCCTAGTGTTCCTGATTATAAGGTTTCTTCAACTTACTCTGTAAATGCACAATTAACCATTAAACCAGATGTGAAAATAGTTTTTGAAGCCAATGCAGGATTGAGTATTTCAACTAGTGGGTCATTGATATCAAAAGGTACAAGTGAAAAGAATATAGTATTCACTGGAGTCCAAGAAACTTCTGGTTTTTGGAAAGGGATTGTTATTGACTCTAATGACCCTGATAATCAGTTGGAATTTACAACAATAGAATACGGCGGAAGTAGCGGTTTTGTTGGGCCAAGCAAATTATCCAATATATTGATTAACGGTGCTGGGAAGTTAAAAATGTCCAATTGTACTTCAAGAGAAAGTGCAGGTTATGGAATTTTCATCAACAGTTTGGAGTCAGAATTGGTCAATTTCAAAAATAACATTTTAACAAAAAACAATGCTCCAGTAATGGCAAGTATCCATCATTACAGTTATTTTGATGAAGAAAGTAATTATTCAGGTAACGTCAATAATTATATTGATTCCTACAGAGGGTCAGAACATGTAAGTAAAAATGCATCTTGGCAGGCACTGAATGTGCCTTATAGACTTTCAGATGGCATTGAAAGCATTCAATCTGACATTAATATACTCGCTGGGGCTACATTTATTTCACAATCAAATGGCGGAATATTGATTAAAGAAGAAGGTTCCTTAAGCGCAGAAGGTTCTGAAGGAAGACCAATAATATTTAGTGGTGAAGAAGATGTTCCCGGATATTGGAAAGGACTCAGTTTCTTAAGCAATACAACGAAGAATAAACTTGCATTTGTTAAAATTTCCAATGGAGGATCAGATGGTTTTGATGCGCATCATATCAAATCTAATATTAATGTGCAAGGTTCAGGACGGTTATCCATAACCAATTGCTTTTCTACAAATAGTGCAGAATTTGGTTTATCTGTTTACAACGAGGAATCTGTATTGAGTGAATTTTCGCACAATGTGTTCACTGGAAATCTTTCACCAATAAGTGCAAAAGTAAATCATTTCCATTTCTTTGACTCTGAATCTGATTATACTGGAAATGATAATGATTATATCATGGGATTTCAGAGTTATAATGCACCAACAGGCACATTGATTTGGAAAAAATTGAATGTACCTTATAGAATTCCCAATACTTTTGAAGCAATTGATGGAGATTTAACTATTAACCCAGGTGTTGAAATTATTTCAGCACCTGATGGTGGAATTCAAATAAGTGAAATTGGTTCATTTACTGCAATTGGCACACCAAATGAAAACATTATTTTTAGAGGGGAAGAAGATGTTAAAGGATTCTGGAGAGGAATACAAATCAAATCACAAAATCCAAATAATAAAATAGCTTATACTTCCATTAGTGGTGGAGGAAAAGAAGGTTTTGATGCTGGGCATAGAAAATCAAATTTGGAGGTGGTCGGCAATCTTGATATTTCATTTAGCAATCTTTCAAATTGCACGGGTTATGGAATAAGAGTGAGAAAAGATGCCACTATTACATTATTTGAAAACACATTTTCTGGCAATGATTCAGGAGATATATTTTATGATGAATAGCAGAATAAGATAAGGGTTTTCAAAGTATTGCGAATGTTTTTATAAATTTTTAATCATTTGCCTATACAAAACTTCCCGAAGATATTGCCTAACAGATCATCCGAAGAAATCTCTCCTGTGATCTCCCCAAGGTGATACAAAGACTGCCTGATATCCATCGCCACAAAATCATTGGTAACTCCTATTTTCATTCCATCAAGGACTGCCTGCAATGCTTCACTTGCTTTGTGCAAAGCCTCATAATGCCTGGAATTGCTCACTATCGTTTGGTCATCATTGATCTTTCCTTCCAATATCATATTGTACATCATTTCTTTCAAATATTCAATATTCATATTGTTTTTCGCAGAAATGGGAATCAGGTTTTCTTTGCTAATAAGCCCTTTTTTGTAATATTCTTCAGGCCTTAAAGTTGGATAAAGATCCATTTTATTCGCCAATAAAATAAGGTGTGCTACATTGTCTTTTAAGATTTTCAAATCATTCCATAGGGCATCTGGAATCACTTCCGTGACATCAAATAAATAAATGATTAATGCAGAATTTCCTATTTTCTCCATTGTCTTTTCAACTCCTATTCTTTCTATAGTATCCTTTGCCTCTCTAATTCCAGCGGTGTCAATCAATCTGAATTGGATTCCTTTAATATTCAATGTTTCTTCAATAGTATCCCTAGTGGTTCCAGCAATCTCAGAAACTATTGCTCTTTCTTCATTCAATAATTTGTTCAATAAGGTCGATTTGCCTGCATTTGGTTTGCCAGCAATAACTGTGGGAACGCCATTTTTAATCACATTTCCCAATTGGAAAGATTCTAGCAACTTGCCAATTACGGATCTAATCTTAATTACCAATTCTTCTAAATGGGTCCTATCTGCAAACTCCACATCTTCTTCCCCAAAATCTAATTCCAACTCTATCAAACTAGCAAAATCAACCAATTGGCTTCGCAAAATCTTAATTTCTTCAGAAAAACCTCCCCGCATTTGTTTCATTGCCAAATCATGAGATGCGGCTGAATCTGAAGCTATCAAATCAGCCACAGCTTCTGCTTGACTGAGATCCATCTGTCCATTCAAAAATGCACGTAGTGTAAACTCACCAGCATTGGCTTGCCGCACTCCGTTTCGCAAAAACACTTGTAGTATTTGATCTATTATATAGGATGAACAATGCGTAGAAAATTCAATAATATCTTCTTTTGTGTAGGACTTTGGCGCTTTAAAAACGGAGCAAAGTACTTCATCAATAATCTTCCCTTTCTCATCTTTTATCTTGCCATAATGAATAGTATTTCCTTTGGCTTTGGTTAAATTTTTACCAAAGAAAAATCGATCTGCAATGCTGATTGCATCATTTCCCGCAAGTCTAATAACTGCAATTGCTCCCTTCCCAGGAGGTGTTGCAAGGGCAATAATGGTATCTGAAAGTGTATTGCGAAACATTAATTTTTTTTACAAAAATACTGAATTGTGCGAAAATGTAATGATTTCAAAATTTGTATTGAAAATGTAAAAGAGAAAACAATAAGAAATATTTACTTCATTTTGATTAAATACTTTTCTGGAAGTGGATTATCTTCGGTCTCAGCAAGCCAATAAATTTGCATAATCCACCATCGGCTCCCATCATTTATCAATTGAATACTATTTATTCCGCGAGCAAATGGCTCTTCATCTTTAGAGGTATGATACGATTCATAAGTGCTCCATACATGAACCAAAGAACCATAAGTTTCGGTTTTCCTAGATATTTCCTTTTCAAAAAAACCATTTGATTCCAAATAGGCACCAGAACTTTCAACATATCCACCAGGTGTCATAACGCGAAACCCAATGATTCCTTCTTTATTTTTTCTGGATGGAATCAATCGAGCATCCTGCGCAAAAAGATTTTCAAATCTCGCCCAGTCTCTTTTTACCTCTTTATCCCCTGAAATAACTTCATATAATGCAGCTATAATTTGATCCAAGGATTCCACATCATTGGCATATTTTTCCTGTGCTTGCATTTTTGAACAGAATAATACTAAAACTAAAATCATTAATAAATGCTTCATTTTTATGGTTTTTTTATCAACTGAGTTAAAGGTTTATTTATTCGAGCCTATATAAAAATAGCTCTTTTGATTGATATCTAATTGAATTCAATAATCTTTTCCTTATTTCAAGTTTATAACCTGTCCTTCAGATAAATCGAGCCTTTTATTTACACAATTTGGAATTTCATCCTCATAATGGGTAACATAAACCATAGTTTTATTAAAAGAAACTACGATTTCATTCAAAATTTCTCTAAAATATACCATCTGACTATAATCCAATCCTTGACATGGCTCATCTAAAATTAACATGGGTGGATTTTTCACCAATGCCCGACATAGAAAAGCCAATCTTTTTTCTCCCGCTGACAATTGACTCAATGGCCTTTCCGAAATATTAGAAATGCCTAACAAACTAAGATAATCATTCACAGTTTCTTCCTGATCTTGAGTCAATTTCTTAAATAATCCTGCAGTATCAAATAATCCTGAAGCTACCAATTTCCAAACTTTAATATTTCGTGGAAAATACAGTTGAAGTTCTGCGGAAACAAATCCTATCTTTCTTTTTATGTCCCATATGCTTTCGCCAGTTCCTCGCTTTCTATCGAAAAGTATAATGTCATTTCTATACGCTTGTGGATTATCCGCTGTGACAAGACTTAGAACTGTGCTTTTTCCTGAACCATTGGGTCCCATCAATGCCCAATTTTCACCTTTTTTTACAGTCCATGAAAAGTCTTTTAGTGCATATTTACTTCCATAAATTACGTTTGCATTATGAAATTTCATTGCAATTTCGAATTCATCAAATGTCCCTAATCTTAGCTTCTTAATTAAATCTATATTCAACTCCTTTTTCATCGAAAGTTTCAATGAATTCAATTCCATATTTGAATCACTTATTGACTCAATCTTTCCATCTTTTAACACAATGATCTTATCTATAAATTTCGGCACATCATCAATCCCGCAAACTAAAATTATCCCAATTCCCTTTTTAGCTATTTTGGATAAAATGTCTTGTATCAGCACCCTACTTTCTTTATCTAAGCCTGTAAATGGGCTATCTAGCAATAACCAAGATGGATTTTTCAACACAGATCTTGCCAATAATGACCTTCTTGTTTCTCCTGTGGATAATGAAGTTATTTTTCTTTCCAACAAATGATCAATTCTGAAAAGTTTGCAGATTTGCATCAAATGCTCTCTTTCATAAAGTGCATCTTTTAGGAATACAGACTTTTCATCAATTGTCCCTATTGGCTTTACCTGATCTTGAAGCACTTCATATAGTGTGGGTCCAATTTCAGAATCATAAGCATGGTACCTTTGTTGATAATATTGGTAAGCAGTACCGACAAACTTATGAAAACTATAATCACTGGGGACCAATTCTATATCTTTGGGTTTAGAAATGGAACCTTTTTTGGGGAAGACTTTCGACGCAGTGGCTTCAAGAAAAGTCGTTTTTCCTGAGCCCATCAAACCAAGAATTGCATAATGTATGCCGCTTTCTAACGACAAATCAATATCCTTTAAAATAAGAAATTCATTTTTTGCGAAACTGGCAGAATTAAAAGTAATATCCATAATCATGCAAATTAATATTACTTTGCAGCAAACCAAAAATTCTGATTAAACACTATTTTTATATCTTGGCCAAAATCATCATTACATTTTTGTTTCTATGAGTAAACTAGCCATCAAAGTTAAAAAGGTTGCAGAAAAATCTATTCTTCAAGGTCATCCTTGGGTTTATGAAAATTCAATAGAAAAGCAAAACAAAGCAGGTGAAACAGGAGATTTGGCTGTTATTTTTGATCAAAGAAGAAACAAATTTATGGCAGTAGGACTATATGATCCTCAATCTGTGATAAGAATTAGAATTTTGCACGTTGGCAATTCAGTAGAAATAAACAAAGATTTTTTCAAGTTTAAAATTCAAAATGCTTTCGATAAAAGAGAAAATTTACTTCAAACAGAGACGACGGCTTATAGGCTCGTTTATGGAGAAAATGACGCACTTCCAGGACTAATTATTGATGTTTACAATCAAATTGCAGTTATAAAATTATATACAGGAATTTGGTTTCCATTCCTTGAAATTATCCTAGAAATATTAGTTGAAATTCTTAAAATAGAAACTGCAATTCTCCGATTGAACAGATTGCTTCAAATGCAAAATTCGCTTTTGAAAGATGGAGACATCATTTTTGGAAAATTAGAAAATGAAGAAATAACTTTTCTAGAGCACGGCTTAAAATTTAATGCAAATTTAATCAAAGGTCACAAAACTGGATATTTCTTAGACCATAGAAACAACAGGTTAAAGATTCGTGGACTTTCGGAAGGGAAAAGGGTGTTGGATATTTTTTCTTATGCTGGAGGATTTAGTGTTAATGCTATTGCGGGCGGTGCAAAAGAAGTAATCAGCTTGGATCTTAGTGCTCAAGCTTTAGAATTAGCAAAATCTAATGTAGCCTTAAATTTTTCTACAACAAACCATTCCATTTTGGTTTCTGATGCATTTGATGGAATTAAGTTACTTCAAGATCAGGGAAAAACATTTGATTTGATTATTTGTGACCCGCCATCCTTCGCAAAAAGTGAAAGTCAAATAGATAAAGCACTTTACAGTTACAAAAAATTGGTTGATAATTTATTACCCTTGATTGCTTCGAATGGAATTTTATTGATGGCTTCTTGCTCAAGTAGAATTGATAAAGAAATATTTTACGAGCTTATCATCGAAACAGTAAAAAACTTCAAAAGAAAATTTAGCATTTTGGAAAAAGCTACTCATGATGTGGATCATCCTGAAGGGATAAAAGAGTTATCTTATTTAAAAGCCATATACCTCAAATTCGTCAATTAATATCTTCAAAATTTATATAAAATCACTCATAACCTACGGATGATTTTTATTTCTTCTCTAGTGTTTTAAAAATAGCCTATCTGCATTCCAAAGTTCCTAACACACCATTTCTACTTTCAACTGTAAATAATTCAAAAAAAAACACCTGAAGATTAAGTTAACCTTCAGGTGTTATAAAATTTATCGGATTTTTAAATTAGTTATTTTCCAACAACTAACTTTTTAATTCCAAATTTATTTCCCATATCAATTTTAACAAAATAAACGCCGTTAACATATTGATTTACATCAATAACTTGCTCAGTAGCATATTCTGAAACCTTATAATTTTCCACTAAAATTCCATTAGTATTGTAAATTGATATATTCTTTTTCCCTAAATCTGACCACGTTACTACTGTTCGATCATTGGTTAAATTAGGTGCCAATTGAAAATCAATTTGTGGAATTACATTTTCAAACACACTACTAGTTGGCTCCATAACAATTACGTTATCAAAGTAAGAAGTTGCTGGAGATGTGCTGTTAGCGCCAAAATCAAAGAACAAAACAATGGTAGAATAAACTTTTCCAGTTGCAGATATTGTTGTTTGATCAGTCGAAGCAGCATCAAAATCAAAACATAAAGTTTCCCATTCATTTACCTTTGTATTTTCGACAACGGTAAGCCAATTTTGTGAAGCAGTACCATTCTCTAATTTAAAAGCTAGATTTCCAATATGATCCATGTGCACATCTATGCAAACTTGACCTCCATTAGTAGCATCAACTTTCATAGTTGGATTAGGGTTTGAAAATGCACCTGCCCAAGTTTCTGAGTTTGCAGGTTTTATATAAACTGCCACAGAATCTGAAGTGTTAATACCAGTTGGATTAGGGTTAGCAATAATCGTATTTAATGTACCATCAGCCGTACTACCAAAATATTGAAAGTGGGTAGATGTTTCAGGCTTCTCAAAGTCAAGAATTACTCCATTATTTTCAGGATCAGAAGGAGGAAGTAAAACCGCATCAATTACATGAACTACACCATTATCGGCTTCTAAATCTGCTACTATAACTTTAGCCGTATTAATAAATACACCATCATCGTTTATAGTAATCGTAACATCTTTTCCATTTATTGTTGTGGCTGTACTGCCATTTACCAAATCTCCAGACAATACTTTTGAACTCAAGGCATGGTACAATAAAATATCTTTTAAAGCGCCTGTAGGGTCAGCCAACAATGCTTCTAAAGTTCCCGCAGGAAGACTTCCAATTGCAGCATCAGTAGGTGCAAAAAGAGTGAAAGGGCCAGGTCCGCTTAAAGTTCCAGCAAGTCCTGCTGCTCCAACTGCAGTTTCTAATATCGTATGATCAGGGCTATTAACAACTATGTCAAGGATTGTAGTGCCACTTGCTTCGCCAGCTTCTACTTCAATATTATCAAAGTAAGTTGTTACATCTGAAGTATCGTTAGAACCAAAATCAAAAAACAAAACAATGGTTGAATAAACATTACCAGTTGCAGGCGTTGTAGTTTGATCTGTAGATGGGTTATCAAAATTAAAACATAAAGTTTCCCATTCATTTACCTTTGTATTTTCGACAACTGTTGTCCAATTTTGAGCTCCGTTACCATTCTCTAACTTGAAAGCTAGATTTCCAATATGATCCATATGCACATCAATGCAAACTTGACCTCCATTGGTAGCGTCAATTGTCATAGTCGGTGCAGGGTTTGAAAAAGCACCAGCCCAAGTTTCTGAATTTGCAGCTTTTATATAAACAGCCACAGAATCTGAAGTGTTAATACCAGTTGGATTTGGGTTTGCAATAATCGTATTTAATGTACCGTCTAAAGTACTACCAAAATATTGAAAATTAGTAGATGTTTCAGGTGATTCAAAGTCAAGAATTACTGTCTTATTGTCAGGATCAGCAGGAGGAAGTAAAACCGCATCAATTACATGAACTACACCATTATCGGCTACTAAATCTGCAACTATAACTTTAGCATTATTGATAAATACTCCATCATCATTTATAGTAATCGTAACATCTTTTCCATTTATTGTTGTAGCCGTTGTGCCATTTACCAAATCTGTAGACAATACTTTTGCACTCAAGGCATGGTACAATAAGATATCTTTTAAAGCGCCTGTAGGGTCAGCTAACAACGCATCTAAAGTTCCTGCAGGAAGACTTCCAATTGCAGCATCAGTAGGTGCAAAAAGAGTGAAAGGGCCAGGTCCGCTTAACGTTTCAGCAAGTCCTGCTGCTCCAACTGCAGTTTCTAATATCGTATGATCAGGGCTGTTAACAACTATGTCAAGTATTGTACCACTTGATTCGCCAGCCTCTACTTCAATATTATCGAAATATGTTGTAACATCTGAGGTATCGTTAGAACCAAAATCAAAAAACAAAACAATGGTTGAATAAACATTACCAGTTGCAGGCGTTGTAGTTTGATCTGTAGAAGGATTATCAAAATTGAAACATAAAGTTTCCCATTCATTTACAACAGTATTTTCAACCACCGTTGTCCAATTTTGAGCTCCGTTACCGTTCTCTAACTTGAAAGCTAGATTTCCAATATGATCCATATGCACATCTATGCAAACTTGACCTCCATTGGTAGCGTCAATTGTCATAGACGGCGCAGGGTTTGAAAAAGCACCAGCCCAAGTTTCTGAGTTTGCAGGTTTTATATAAACAGCCACAGAATCTGAAGTATTTATACCTGTCGGATTAGGGTTAGCAATAATGGAATTTAATGTTCCATCAATTGTACTTCCAAAATATTGGAAGTGCGTAGATGTTTCAGCTGCTTCAAAATCTAAAATAGTCTGACTATTTAAATTGAAGGCTATTAATCCAAAACATAAAAAGTAAAGTAATTTTTTCATATTCATTTAAATTTTTTATAAAATTTTTCAAGTAAAAGTATGGTTATTTTCAACAATCATAAGAACACAAATAAAAATTAATTGTTTAAATAATTTATAATTTTTATCAGTAAAATAATTTTATAGCTTAATTCAATGGTTTTAAAGACTATTGATAAACCCTAACATAATCGACAACCATTTGTGCCGGTAAAGTTTCTGGTTCCAATCCTTCACGACCTCCCCAATTTCCTCCGTATGCAATGTTCAAAATCAAATAGAATTTCTGATCAAATGGCCATGATTTATAATCTGTATGTTCATTCTTAAATGTAAAATACAGTTGATCATCAACATAAATCCGATATTCTTCTTCTTCCCATTCCAGTATATAATCATGAAAAGTTTCGGTTGCATCAGGCACATCTAATCCTCCATTCTTATGCGTGCCTATGCTATGATTGTAGTTCATAGTATGTGCAGAACCAACTATAGAATCTGAATCAAAACCCACATTTTCCATGATATCAATTTCTCCACTTCTCGGCCAACCTTTGTATATATTTTCAGACGACAACATCCATATTGCACTCCATGTCCCTTTCTGTGGAGGCAATTTTGCTTTAATTACAAACTTTCCATATTTCCAATCCCCTTTATTTTTACTCACCAATCTTGCTGACGTATATTCTCTGGACCCAAATTTTTCATTATGAACTTCTATGATCAATTTCCCGTCCTCTACCCTTGCATTTTTTTCTCTTTTATCCGTGTAATACTGAAGTTCATTATTGCCCCAGCCACAACCTGCAGATTTCTCACAAGCATCTCCTATATCATACGACCATTTTGTGGAATCAGGCAAACCATCAACTTCAAACTCATCTGACCAAACTAGATTCCAAATTTTTTCTTCTTTAGAAGGGGGTTTGTCTTCCGAAGTAGAATTTTTGCATGATATGTTTAATAAAAATAATACCGATAACATGGGAAAAGCAGTTTTCATTTGTCTAAATTTTCTCAATAAAATAAAAAGCCAATAAGTATTAATTCTTTGGGAAGATCATTTTTAATTTCAAATATTAATTTACAGTGCTTTCAATATTTACGTTGCTAAATAAAATAGAACCGAAATGAAAAATCAAATCTTATTCTCCTCGTCAATCTTAAAATATTTCTTTATTTCATCCAAAGAATATCCTTCTCTTTTTGAAGACTCAATTTCATTTTTGTGAATTTCAGAATGATTTTTTTTAAGACCTGGAATTTCTTCAATATGCAATGTCTGGGTAGGAAAAGCAAATCTAACTCCGAGGTTTTCAGCAAGTTTGATAATAGCAAATAAAATTTCATGTCGACCTTTTAATTCTTCTGTCCAAATTTGGGTTTGGAAAAAAGTACAAACCAGAATATTTAGTGAACTTGAACCAAAACTATTTAAGTGAACTTCAATAAAATCCTTTCTTGATAAAGGATGAATATTTATAATTTCTCGAATTCCTATGACAAACTGATCGATGGTCTCAGGTTTTGTGTCATATGTTACGGCAATATCGAACTTGAATCTACGATACATTCTGAGCCCCATGTTATCAATAACATTATCAGATAATAATGAATTAGGGATATGGGTTAAGGAATTCTCTAAAGTTCTTACTCGAGTAGAACGCAAACCTACTTCTTCGACTGTACCTGAAATATCTCTGAATTTTATCATTTCTCCAATTTGAAAGGGCCTATCCAAAAAAATCATAACCGATCCAAAGAAATTTTTAACTGTATCTTGAGCGGCAAGTGCCAATGCCAAGCCACCTATTGATAAGCCCGCAAGCAAAGCTGTTACATTAACATTTAAATAATCCAAAATATAAACAAAGCCAAAAAGCCAAATAATAATTGAAACCAATGTCCTTGCAACAGGCAGAAGTTGATCGTCCAAAGTACTTTCAGTTTTGAGGGCCATTTTTTCAAAATATTGAAAAGCAATCGTCGATATATTGATTAATACTAAAACGATGAAAAATAAATTCAATATATTAAACCCCTTAATAATGGAAGCATTAAATCCAGATGTCAATTGGAACATTGGAAGAAAAAAAAGCAAAAATTTTATCCCCAAAAAGAAACCAAAAATAAGTGCTAATTGATTAAGTTTTTTCTGCACTATTTCTGTAATTTCAATTTTTTTCCTTAAAACAATATTCAATATTGCCTTAAATATTCTATTCAAAAGTCCAGAAATTAAGAAAAACAAGAATAGTAAAATTGATATCCCTAACCACTTCCATAATTCGTGTGATAAAAACTTTGCTTGCCAAACTGGAGCATGAAAATAACTTATAAAATTTGTTCCTAGTGGAAAGATTTTTTTGTGCAATTTGACAATAGATTCTATTGTTGTTCTAGAATACGTCCAACGATCCTCCAATTTCTCTAAATAAATTAGTGGCTCGCTCCTATCAATAAAATAAATTTGTGCCTTACTTATTGAATCAAAATAATTAGCCTCTTTTGGCACTCTATTCAAATCTATATTCAATCCCTTACCATCCAATATTTGCTTCAACTTAATGGCCAAATCTACTTTATTAGGAGCGCCTTCAGGCAATGACAAAGAAGATCTTTCCGGATTGTAAGTGTCCGTTTGCAGATTATACAAATGATTGTAAATAACAGTATAAGGATTGTCATTTACATTAATACTATCTAACTGCGCTAATAGCCCATTAGCAAAAAGCAATAGAACTAAACTAAGAAAAATGTTTATTCGTGAAATCATAAAACTTAAACTTTTTGCAAAGATACAATAAGTAAAAGTTCTAAAGTAGAAGTAATAAAGAATTACTAAATTCCGCTAAACCATTCTTGGAATTTTTCACCCAAGATTGGTACCACTTTTTCTTGTCCATTCAATGCCGCCATAAATCCGATAATCCATAAAATGAATACAATTAATGCAACTATCGGAAAAGCTATCCAACCAAGAAAAGGGATTAACCAAAGGACTTGAAGGACAACCATGCACAAAACTAAACCTAAAGCTTGTCTAATGTGAAAAGAGGCAAATTCATCTTTATTGTTATTATTAACTACAATTGCAATAATAGTCCCAATAAAAGTCAAATAAGCTATCATAGCAACAGTTTTGGGATCCATCCCTTGAGATTGATGAATTGGTCCATTATTTCCTTCTTGATTGTCCATATGAATTGATGGTTAAATGATTATTTATAAAAATTTTATTAAATGGTGAAGCATTTGTATCTTCTACCTTTAAATTTAACTCAAAAAAATGAGAACCACAATAATCTCTTCAAAAATTATAAGATCATTTGTATTCTATTTCATTTTGATTTTGTCAACCAATAATTTAATTTCTCAACATTATATTCCATCTGTGCAAAATCTAGAAGCTAGGAAGCAATTTCAAGATGACAAGTTTGGAATGTTTATCCATTGGGGCGTTTATAGTATTCTCGGAGATGGGGAATGGGTTATGAATAATCAAGGTATTCCTATAAATATTTATGAAAAGCTACCAGCTATGTTCAATCCTATTGATTTCAATGCCCAAGAATGGGTTTCCTTTGCAAAAAGTGCAGGAATGAATTACATCACCATCACTTCAAAGCATCATGATGGTTTTGCTATGTTCGACTCTAAAGTTTCAGATTATAACATTGTTGATGCTACTCCTTATGGAAAAGACGTGATTAAAGAACTTGCAGATGAGTGCGCTAAACAAGGATTAAGATTTTATGTGTATTATTCTCAATTGGATTGGCATCACCCAGATTATTTTCCTAGAGGAAGAACTGGTTTGAAATCTGGGAGACCAGAAAGTGGAAATTGGGACAATTATTTAAAATACCAAAATGCACAAATAAAAGAATTGGCAGAAAACTATAAAATTAATGGCTTTTGGTTTGATGGGTGGTGGGATCAGGAAAATCAACCAAAAGGAGTTACTGATTGGAATTTAGAGGAAACTTATAAAATCATACACGGTGTTAATTCTGCCCTTTTGGTTGGGAATAATCATCATGTTGCGCCATTTGAAGGTGAAGATTTTCAAATGTTTGAAAAAGACTTACCAGGAAGCAACACTACTGGTTTCGCCACTTCAGCTGAGGATATCGGCAATCTTCCAATGGAAACTTGCGAAACCATCAATCATTCCTGGGGATTTAATTTACAGGATTCCAAACACAAATCTGTCAAAACATTAGTTCAATATGTGGTAAGAGCTGCTGGTTATGGAGCAAATTTTCTTCTCAATGTGGGTCCTATGCCGAATGGAAAAATACAAAATGAACATATACAAAACTTAAAAGAAGTTGGAAATTGGCTTAAAGAAAATGGATTTACAATTTATGGAACTTCAAAAGGGCCTATTCCTCCTTCAGAATGGGGAGTTAGCGTACAAAAAGAAAATCTAATCTATATTCACATTTTAGACCCCAAAGAAAATACTGTTTTTATCAATAATTTCAACCTGAAAATTAAGAGCTTGAAATATTTAAACAGCAATAAACTCGTTGATTTTGAGACTCTAAAAAATGCAATTGTAATTCATTTGGAGGAAGATCAAATAGTTGATATGGACACAATTCTTGAATTAATAATTGAATAAATAATGCACATTTTAAAATTTGTTACCCTATTTTCTATCATTTTACTATCTAATTGCGTTTCAGAAGTCCCTGAAAAAAGGCCAAACATAATTTATATTTTAGCTGATGATCTAGGTTATGGCGAACTTGGAGTGTACGGTCAAAAAATAATTGAAACGCCAAATATAGATGCATTAGCAGAAGGGGGCCTACTATTTACCAATCATTATACTGGCGCTCCAGTTTGTGCACCTGCAAGATGTGTCCTACTAACTGGTCAACATTCTGGACATGCATATGTAAGAGGAAATGATGAATGGGGTTCTAGGGGAGACGTTTGGAGTATGGAAGCAATGTTTAACGATCCAAATCTTGAAGGACAAAGGCCATTACCCGATTCTCTAGTTACTGTTGCCGATCTTTTAAGAAAAAGCGGTTATAAAACTGGAATGGTCGGCAAATGGGGACTTGGTTCTCCTACTACTAATAGTGTCCCTAATAAAAAGGGATTTGATTATTTTTTGGGTTACAATTGCCAAAGACAAGCACACACCTATTACCCTACCCATCTATGGGAAAACCTAGACAGAAAGATTTTGAATAATAAGATGGTACCAATGCATGCCAATCTACCAGAAGGAGCAAATCCACAAGATTCAGCTTCCTACTCAGATTTCAATTTGAATGATTACGCTCCTGATGTGATGCACGAAGGTGCATTAAATTTCATTAAAGAAAATAAGGATTCTTCTTTCTTTTTCTATTATGCAAGTCCAATCCCACATGTTCCTTTGCAAGCTCCTAAAAGATTAGTTGATTATTATAGAAATAAAATTGGTGCTGAAGAACCATTTACAGGTACAAGTTATTTTCCTTGTCAATACCCCAAGGCAACCTATGCAGCAATGATCGGCTTATTAGATGAACAGGTTGGAGAAATTGTTGCTCTTTTAAAAGAATTAGGCATATATGAAGAAACGATAATTATTTTTAGTTCTGACAATGGCCCAACCTATACTGGCGGAACTGACACTCCATTTTTCGATAGCGCAAAACCATTCAACACTGAATATGGATTTGGAAAGGGTTTTGTGAGAGAAGGTGGCATCAGAGTACCAATGATTGTTCATTGGCCAGATAAAATAAAGCCAAATACAAAATCAAATCATATTTCTGCATTTCAAGATGTCTTGCCAACTTTATGTCAAATTGCAAAGATGGATGTACCGAACTCGACAGATGGAATTAGTTTTTTACCTACACTTTTAGATGCAAATGACCAAAAAATACACGACTATTTGTATTGGGAATTTCCAGAATATAATGGACAACAAGCAGTTAGAATGGGCAAATGGAAAGGAATTAGGAAAGACATCGTTAAAGGAAATATGGCTATTGAATTGTACGATCTCGAGCTTGATTCTTTGGAAACCAATAATATAGCTCAAAACAATCCTGAAATTATTGCCAAAATAGAAACGATAATGAAAGAGGCAAGAGTAGAACCAGAATTAGATCGTTTTAAATTAGAAGCCTTAGGAGATAAAAAAGTAGGAAATAATTAAATTAAAAAAATTTAAGAAAATTGAGTCAATATCGATCTTCTAAAACATCCCTTTTTTCTTCGAATTCTTCTAAACTTATTTCGCCATTAGCATATCTCTTTTTGAGAATATTTAAAGCTTCATCGTTCTTATCGTTTATATCGAATGTATCCTTTTGTTGGTTCTGAACATACCATATCAACACTACACCAACTAAAATCAATATTAACATCAATCGCCAGGTCATAATTTTAACTATTTAGGTTTAAAAGTGATGACTAAAATGCCATTCTATCTGTTCTAACTTTTTTTAAGAAGATTAAGTTCAGGAATTGAGAGATTAATTATTGGTTTTACAATAGAAGATTCCAATTATACAATTCAATTCTTTTATCGAAATAACCTATTAAAGGCTTGCCCTAAAAATCGCTTTCATCCAAACAAATACTATCCCATTGGTTTATATGGGTTGTATTATAATACTTTTGGAAATATATTTTTTACTATATTTCATTTCAGGAAATATTATAATACTTTTTCAAATTTGGCCAAAATTCAATTTATTGGCATAATGGATAAAATTAGTGTGAAGAAAAAGTCATAAAAAGAAAACATTTTAACGAAATATAAAAATCAAATCAGATGAAATTATCAGGACAAGTGGCTATCATAACAGGTGGAGCAAGAGATATAGGTAGAGCCATTTCAATTAAATTGGCATCAATGGGTGCAAAAGTTGTAGTCAATTATTTCAATAATGAAAACGATGCAAAAGATACTTTGGCCGAAATCCATCTTCTGGGAGGAGAAGCAGTATCTGTTAAGGCTGACATTACTAAAATGGAGGATTGTTTGAAATTGGTATCAGAAGCGAAAAAAGCTTTTGGTGATGAAATCCACATTCTTATAAACAATGCCGGAGGATTGATAGCAAGAAAAAAATTAATTGATATGGATTTAGAATTTTGGAACTTAGTTTTAAATCTTAATTTGACTTCTGTATTTATGATGCACAAAGCTACAGTGCCTCATATGCCCGAAGGAAGCAATATCGTCAACGTATCTTCCCTGGCAGGAAGAGATGGTGGAGGTGAGGGTGCATCCGCCTACGCATCGGCAAAAGGTGGCTTAATGTCTTTTACAAGAGGAATGGCAAAAGAATTAGGTCCAAAAGGAATAAGGGTAAATTCAGTTTGTCCTGGATTAATAAATACAACATTCCACGATAGGTTTACACCCGATAATGTTAGAGAAATTGTCTCGTCAAGAACACCTCTAAAAAGAGAAGGAACAGCAGCCGAAGTGGCTTCCGTTATAGGAGCTTTAGTTTCGGACGAATTTTCATTTGTCTCAGGAAACAATATTGATATTAATGGAGGCTTGGCTTTTAGTTAAAAAAAAGTTTTAGACCTTTCATTTTAAAAATTAAAAAAGAAAGCAATTGCAAATGTTTGATTTGCAATTCAATAATCCTTTTCTCAAAAAAATGATTTCAACAAATCTTTTAGCTATTTAAGCTATTTCAATTAAAGCACTAACTTTATTTGACAAAATGAAAATATGGAAGATAAGGAATACATTCTTGGAACAGAAAAAGCAGAATTACACAGATTAGGTATCCAACACCAGGTTTGGTCTGGGGAAGCAAGAGAAGCTTGGAAAAAAGGTGAATTCAGTGCTGGTCAAAATATTCTTGACCTCGGTTGTGGTCCAGGTTTTTGTTCTATTGAACTTGCCTACATGGTTGGGGAATATGGGAAAATTATCGCAATTGATCAATCTCAAGGATATATTGATTTTCTAAATGCTCAAGCTACACTGCACGGTTTAAATATCAAAACCATCTGCACTAATTACGATGATATGAAATTGATGGATTTTAGTCTCGATGGTGTATATTCCAGATGGGCCCTTGCATGGATTACCAATCAAGAAGAAATCATTGCTAAAATATATAAAGCTATGGCTCCGGGTGGTGTATTTGTAGCTCATGAATATTATGATTGGGCAACTTTTCAAACCGAGCCAAGTCTTCCAGCACTCCAAAAAGCAATTAATGTAGCATTCAATAGTTTTAACAAAACTGGCAACATCAATATTGGCCGTAAACTACCTGAACTTTTTACTGATGCTGGATTGGAAGTCATCAGTATCAGACCTATGAGTAAAATTGCAATTCCTGATGAGCTAACTTGGGAATGGCCCAAAACTTTTCTCGAAATCTATCTTCCAAAATTGGTTTCAACCTCATTCACTAAAAAAGAGGTACAAGAAGCACTAATGGATTTGGCAGATCTTGAAGATATGGAAGGAGCAAGTATTTTGTGCCCTACTATGGTAGAAGTGGTTGCTGTAAAACCATAAAAGCTTGCGTTCTTTTCATCATATATTCAGTTCTTCCAACAATTTATTTTACTTGAAGGAAAATTCAGCCCTTTAATGATTTCTGTTAATTTTGATGTAAGAATAAAATCATATGATCAACCATTCACAAGCAAACATCGAGGAACTTTGGATCCATTATATAGGTAATGCGGCAAAGGAGGAAGGGGTTCAGTATTGCAAACAGAGCATTGCAACGCATAATAAAGGTATACATAAATTATTGAAACAATATTTTTTCGACAATTTCAAAGAACCAGAATTTTATACTTTTGATTTTTTCGACGGCAACATTGATCTTAATCCAGTCTATAATTACGCAAAAATTGTTTTCAATGATCCTGAAGTTTTAGGCGAACAATCCATCAATATTGTAAAATACTTATATGAAAATTCAAAACATCCCAATATCAAATCAGGAGATGTTTTTGTATCTTATGTTAAAGATGTGCTTGTAGATGATGAACTGATCGATGCTTTATGCATTTTCAAATCAGAAAACAAACAAGCTTTTTTAAATATTGAAAAACAAGGTCAAACTTATAAAGTAAATGAAGGAGAGGGAATCAATGCTGGAAAAATAGATAAGGCATGTATTATTTTTAATACCGAT
Organism: Bacteroidota bacterium; assembly: GCA_024642705.1. Classification (GTDB taxonomy): domain Bacteria; phylum Bacteroidota; class Bacteroidia; order Chitinophagales; family Saprospiraceae; genus Portibacter. The sequence goes on from JAHEAQ010000069.1 coordinate 24,906, forward strand.
GAATCTGAGGGGTTCAAAATTTGCGCTTTGGATCATTCCAATAAATCAAAAGAAGCTCAATTCTGGAATGAAAAATTTCTAAATATTAAAGCCCGATCTGACGATTACCATCATACCAAACATTATATACAAGCTACCAAAGCCTTTATTACAGAAAGATTAAGACCTTTGCATGATATTGATAAGACTCAAGAGGCTGAAATACTAAACCGCTCTTTCGAATATCTTAAAAATGAAGAAAAACTAGCTCAATCTGATTTTGATGAAACAATTTTCAAAGATCCGAATGTGATCAATGAATTCCAATTGTTTAAGTTGGATTATCAGCAAGAAAAAAGCATTGATCTTCAAGACAACTTTAATTTGAATCCGGCTGCCTTAAAAAACCAGGCAAATGTTTTCAAAAGTGTTCTAAAATTGGACAAAAACTTCCATATCTATATTCATGGAAATAGAAATATGATAGAGAAAGGGATGGACGAAATGGGCCGCAAATATTATAAGATTTTTTATGAAGAGGAGAATTAATTGGGTTACGTTTATGTTAGAGTTTCCTGATATTGGAGAGTTACTTGTTATAATTTCCAATAAGATTGAACTCAAATTACTTTGAAAGTGTTATCTAATTGGCTAACATTGGTTTAAATGGAAGAAAAAGTCAGACATGCCAAATTGTACAAAAACTACTTCATGGACTTTTATCAAAAATTAGATAAAAAGACAAGAGCAAAAGTAGATTGGACTATTAAACTCGTTGAATATCATGAAATGGTTCCAACTGAATATTTCCAAAGGATAGCAAATTCAGACGGGATTTGGGAAATAAGAATAAAATTAGGATCAAATATTTATCGAGTATTTTGCTTTTTCGACGAAGACCAACTGATTGTTTTAGAAAATGGATTTCAAAAGAAAACACAGAAAACTCCCAAAAACGAAATCAAAAAAGCAGAAAGAATTAAAAAAGAATATTTCAATGAAAAAGAATCCAAACATTAAATCCTTCGATCAACATATTGATGAACAATATGGGGTTAAAGGAACAAAATCTCGTGATGAATTTGAATCAGGATATGAAGCCTTCAAATTAGGTATTACCCTTCAACAATTAAGACATGAAGAAGGACTAACTCAAGAGCAGTTAGCAAATAAATGTGGTACAACTAAAAGCTATATATCAAGAATTGAAAATAATGCTTCAGATATCAGACTTTCAACAATAATAAGAATTTTCAAACAAGGATTCGGCAAAGACCTCCGACTCACGATCAATTAAGTACGCCTTGTAACTTGCTGTGAAGAATTAAGAACTCCTTCGTCTTTCCTCATCTTACAGCTATAACGATATACGTTATATCCAATAAGTTGTTTTCAATTTTAGAAACTTTCTTTAGAATAGGATAGGCTTAATGTGCAGTGTTCCTGTTGCATGTAAAGTAATGCTAGGTGTAGCGTTCGTTAGCCAGCGAAAGTACAGCAAAGGTAGGAATTTAAGCGGCGAAGGCGATATATTGTACCCAATTAATTGGCCGCGTGCGAATCAGAAAGGCAAGCGAGTTCGTATCTTATAGAAGTTCAATTTGGTATATTTAGTTCAATTTATTCAATCATTGATATGTTAGCTCTATGTTCTCATATATGAATTTGGTTGTTGACCAATTTCACCATATATGTCTTAATAATAGCTCAATTGTTAAAATTAATATTACCACAACGCAAGGAATCTATCTGAGGGGACATTCTATAAAAAAGGTCTTGTCCTTTCAAAACAAGTTCTGCTCGATTGCCTCCTCTGTGTTGATTTAGAGCGTCAGCCGCAGTCTGATAAAAGATTGCAACAACATAGAAAAGGCAATCCTCTTTAGGGTTTATTGTTCTTTGAAACATGGTTGGTTTATCAAAAGATTTTAATGCTGTTACTCCATAATCAAATAAGGATTGTTTATCAAAGGTCATTGTGTCCGAAGGCAGAAATAATTTTACGAAAGTGTCAGAAGAATGAGGAATTGGGATGGAATCTGCAGAAAAATAAACCGTTAGTTCAAACGGATTATCAGTTTCATTAATTACACGAGTAAAGAATACTAAGTGTGTATAATTAAAATATTTTTTTGTAGGTCCAGTATATGGTCCACCTTTTGGAAAGCTGTTCTGTATTATTACCCCATTGCTGGTTGTTTCACTGTACCATTTCTTGTCTGTACTCTGTGCTTTTACGAAAGAGGAAATCAATAAAAAGTACACTATGGAAATTGTAAATCTCATAATTTCATTTAATTGTTCGTATTCTGACTAATATTCGATAAGTCATTGGTTACCAATATGCAATTTTTAGGTTTATTGCTAAGATAATAATCCTTGAACTAAAGTTAAGGTTAGATACGGAAATTAATTTGCCGTGGAAAAATTGATATTTTTTTTGATCAATTTTGGTCGGTCAAAAATGAATAATGAAGGCTACTGGTCAATGATAAGACACGGACGAGCAATAGCGATGTCTGGGTTCTTATCTACTGTTCTCCTACGTTGCTATTCTTTAGTGAATCTATTTCCTTTTTTAATATAGGTAAATCTTTTATGCATATCGACCAAAGTATGTCTTCCGAAACCGAATCGTAACCATGTATTATCCTGTTTCTCGTATCTATTATTTTACGTGTTTGGCTAATCTGTATATTGGGATATTCTTTTATAATTCGACTCATTGCTTCTCCTATAATTTCTATACTTCTTTCTATAGCTCGTTTGGTTTTGAGCTCTTGTTGAAACACTTTAAAGTTTCTTGGTTCTGGTAAAAATTCTTCAATTTCGTTGATCGAATTCTCAATATCCTCAAGCCACACTTTCACTTTGTCGATCATAAATCTTCACTTTTTGCAAATTGATAAGGTTTCTAAAAGTTTTGTTGGAAATGGATTTTTCTTCTAGTAAATCAATAGATCTTTTGAACATAGATTCTAGTTCATATTTGAGGTTGAAATAGTCTTCGGTATATTGAATTGGATCATTTCCATCTATTTTAACGATCATATCTATATCACTATTGGGTTTGAAATTGGAAGTCAATATCGATCCAAACACAAATAATTGTGATACATTATGCTGTTGACATAGCTGAATTATTCTATCCTTATTTTTTTCGATTATTCCCATGCTACCAAAATAACGAATTCCCTCTATTTTCAGTTTCAATTGATGATTTTTTAATCTCAATGGAGGAGAACTCACTCATATCATGACTAATTTATATTTTTTTTCCAACTTTTATCCATTTTTTTGAAACCACTATCTTTTCCCTAGGCCATTTTGAAAGGTATCGAAGTATCTTGAATGTGGCCTATAATAATTGTATTATTGGAAGTTGGTTACTACTAACTATCTAATAAGTGTTACATCGCCTGTTGCAACATCCCCATTTTGATCTGTTGTGTCCAAATATTCAATTTTGGCAATCCAGGTATAGGTTCCTGGTTTTGCAGGTGTATTGTTAAAATTGCCATCCCAACCAT
>JAHEAQ010000070.1 GCA_024642705.1 Bacteroidota bacterium
TGGTGCTTTTGCCTGTTGTCAACTAAAAATGTAGGTTATTTTTAGCAATTTTAGAAAACTAAATATTGGTTCATGCACAGATCATTTGACCAGCTAAACAGTAAATTAATATCATAATGACCTAAAGTTATGCGATTTAGTTATTAAGATATCAAATCTTGGTTTTTTAGTTAACTTATAGATTCTTGTTATAAAACTTTTAGGATTAGTAGTCTTCTTTACTGTCGGTTAATTGAATTTCATGGGGATTTAGAAGTAATATTTCACCATTTCTTGAAACTACTATAGGACTATTCTTGGCTTTTTTGAATTTAATCATTTCCTGTGTAGAAATATTAAGACCTTCAATTATCTTCTCAATTTGATTTTCAAATTTATCTTTATCTTTCATAGTTCTCATTTTTTATCATTAACCATTTAGTCTCTTGGAAAGTTTCAATTTGGGCGGCAGTTTGCTTTGCAATTATCCTTGGTTTTACATTAGAATTATCAAACAAAACCCAATTTGATACAATTGGAATATAAAGTTTGAAAAGATTACTTAGTCCCCTATAATATCGACGTTCAATCACTTCAATAGGTATATTATGGCCTCCTTCATTAACTCTGATTTGCACCCTTTGTTTAGCTAGATTTACAGAATTTAACCAAAAAAATATTAATGTCACAGAGTATCCATTTTCAATCCAAGTTGGAATAGAAGATGCATAAGACCTTGTCGCTAAGGTTGTTTCAAATGCAAATGATTCATTCCTATTAATTAAATCCTCAATTCTCTCTAACATTATTCGACCAGATTCAAATCCTGCTTTTTCAGGTTGGAATGGAGATAATCCTTTTGCTATTTCGTCCGCATTTACAAACTCTTTAACTTCTAAAATTTGAGGTAGGATAGTAAATGAGGCAGTTGTTTTGCCAGCTCCATTAGGTCCTGCGTAATAAATATCTGTTTTGAATCAATCATTCCTGTAAATTTAATCTTATTTCATTTATTGCGGCTTATATAAATACAAATGTCTTGGCATATTCTTTCTAATATGCAAATGCACCTATTGTGTCCAATATTTATGATACATATTTGTCTATTCTTCACTTAAAATCATCAATCGAAAAAGCTTTTCTCAATAAGGGTGTGATTCGAATTGATAGTGATTTTTCTTGTTAACTACTAGAATTACAAATAATTATTACAAACCCTTAATTTTTAGACATTAATGTACATTCCATTTTCTTTTACACCACCCTCCAGGAATTTCCCATGATTAGGATAGGTATGCATATTGATTTCAATTCCTATAGTAGCATTTGTAAGTTTTTCATTACTAAGATGGACAATTCCGCTAAATATGTAATGTTTGAGAAATTATTTTACGAGAAACATTAATTAAAAGTTAGATTAATTAACTTAGTCGCTTATTCCTTATTTTCAATGATTATCCAATGAAATTTCAAACTTTTTATTTTTATTTTCTTTTAATATCGTTTTTTATCGTCTCGTGCACCAATGAGACTACCACGGATTCTGAATCTTTTGCAAAGATTAGAACCATTGATGCTTCTACAGCCTTAGATCTTGCAAAATCAATTAGATCCGAAGTTGCAGTCAAAATTGATGACGATTTTGAGTTGTCGCTTTGGGCTTCTGATTCCTTGATCCATGATCCTATTGCCATCAGCATTGATGATGAAGGAAAGATTTATTATACCAGTGCAACCCGGCAATCCAATTCTGAATTTGATATCCGTGGACATAGAAATTGGATGACTGCTTCCATTTCTTTTGAAACGCCTGAAGATAGAAGGGCTTTTCTTAGAGAAACTTTTACAGAAGGCAGCGAAGAATCTGAAAAACACTTGAAAGATCTTAATAAAGATGGGGTTCTAGATTGGAGGGATTTAACAGTAGAAAAAGAGGAAGTCTGGTGGGTAGCCGACGAAGACAAAGATGGCGTTGCTGAAAAAGCGCAACTGTTTATTAAAGATTTTCATGAAGAAATTACCGATGTTGCCAATGGAGTTTTGGTGTATGACAAGAATGTATATTTAGCTGTTGCTCCTGATTTATGGAAAATCAATGATAAGGATGGAGATGGTTTTGCCGATTCTTCGGAATCTTTAAGCCATGGTTACGCTGTCCATATTGGTTTCAGTGGCCATGGGATGTCTGGTGTAACCGTTGGCCCTGATGGAAGAATTTGGTGGGGAATTGGTGATATTGGAATGAATGTTACCGATAAGGAAGGGAAAAAATGGGAATATCCAAATGAGGGTGTCATTGTAAGGTCAGATCCTGACGGTAGTAATTTTGAAGTTTATGCTGCAGGTGTTCGAAATACCCATGAATTCGTATTTGACAAGTATGGAAATCTGATTTCTGAAGATAACGATGGAGATCACAGGGGTGAACGTGAGCGATTGGTTTATATCATCAATGGTTCAGATAGTGGATGGAGATCGAATTGGCAGTATGGAAAATATACGGATCCGGATAACAATGAATATAAAGTTTGGATGGATGAGAAAATGAGTGTTCCAAGATGGGATGGTCAAGCTGCTTATATTGTCCCTCCAATCCAAAACTATGTAAATGGTCCTACTGGAATGGTATACAACCCTGGCACTGCTTTAGGAAAAAAATGGTACGACCACTTTTTTATCGCCGAATTTAGAGGAAATCCTGCGAACTCGCCTATCCATGCATTTACTTTAGAAACAGATGGAGCTGGATTTAAATTGGGAGAAACCAAAGAGGTTGTTTCAGGTTTATTACCTACGGGAATTGATATTGGTCCTGACGGTGCGTTGTATTTTGGTGACTGGATTGATGGTTGGGGAACAAAAGATAAGGGAAGGATTTGGAAATTAGACGTACCTGGTGGAAGTTCAGAACAAATAAGAGTAGAAACAAAACAACTAATAGCCGAAGATTTTAGCACAAAAACTGAAGATGATTTATCGGTTTTGTTAGGACATCAGGACATGAGGGTCAGAATGAAAGCACAATTTGAATTGGTAAAAAGGGGTGAAAAAAATGTGGAAGTATTTGGGAAAAAAATAGATTCTGATGAAAATCAATTGGCAAGAATTCATAGTATTTGGGGACTTGCTCAATTGGCTAGAAAGAATTCCGCCATTGCAGAAAAGCTAACCAATTATTTAGATGATAAGGATCTTGAAATTCAGGCCCAAGTTATTAAAATGTTGGGTGATGTAAAGTATAAGGCAGCAGGCGACAAAGTTATTCCTAAGTTGAAGAGCGAGTCTTTAAGAATCCGAATGCTTGCAGCAGAAGCCTTGGGAAGAATGGAGCATGCCAATGCGAAAGAAGGATTAATAGCGTTGTTGGTGGAGAATAATGATAAAGATGTTTACATCAGACATGCTGCTTCACTTGCTTTAGCAAAAATAGGGGATGCAGATATTTTGGTTGCACAGAAGGATCATGCTTCTAAGGCTTTAAGATTAGGAGCTGTAGTAGCATTGAGAAGAATGCACAATGAAGGAGTAAAAGCATTTTTGAATGATAAAGATGAAATGGTTGTCACTGAAGCAGCAAGAGCTATAAATGATGACACATCTATTCCTGGAGCACTTCCGGACCTAGCGAACATATTAAATACGACTAAATTTAAAAATGAAGCCTTAATTAGAAGATCCATAAATGCTAATTTCAGAATAGGCGAAAATGGGAATGTAGATCAGCTCATCGCTTACATTAGCAATCCTAATGCTCCAGCAGTGATGAGATCAGAAGCAATTGCATGCATATCTACTTGGGCAAAACCTTCTGTTCTGGATAGAGTGGATGGTAGAAATAGAAACTTGAAACCTAGAGACGCCACTTATGCAAAAGAGCAAATTTCAAAGCAAATTGTTGTACTTTCAAAATCTTCATCAGATCAACTACTAATTGCGGTAGCTAAAGCACTCAACAAATTGCAATTAAATGATAAAACTGGTGAACTTGAAAAACTATTCACGGATAGCAAAAGCAGCGAATTCAGAAGAGAAGCTTTAATTTCTTTAAGTGGATTGAAATCTGCAAAAATTGACAAACTCTTAGAGTCTGCCTTGGCAAGTGACGACAGTGAATTGAGAGCAACAGCACTCACATTGATTCCAGAATCTTCATTGGAAGAATCAAAAGCTGTTACTTTATTTGACAAAATATTAAACAATGGTTCCATCATAGAAAAACAATCTGCATTTAGCGCCTTGTCAAACTATAAGGGAAGCGAAGCCATTCAATTGCTTTCTAACAATCTAAAAAAGTTAATTTCTAAAGACATAGAACCTGAATTACAATTAGATCTGATTGAAGCTTCTACCAATAATGGAAATGAATCATTGGTTGCATTAATTGACACTTACAATGCTCAAAAAGATACTCAAAATCCTTTGTCCGAATATCTGGAATGTTTATCTGGAGGCAATTCAGATATGGGTAGGAATATCTTTTATCGCAATGAAGCTGCACAATGTGTAAGATGTCATGCAATCTATGAATGGGGTGGCGATGCAGGTCCAGGGTTGCACGGAGTTGCCAAAAGATTGGAAAAGACAGATCTTCTTGAAGCTCTAATTTTGCCAAGTGCAAGACTTGCTGAAGGGTTCGGGGTTTTAAGCGTAGAAATGAAGGATGGCACAGAAATAGTCGGTGTAGTTGAAAAAGATTCTGAAAAGGAATTTGTCTTAAGAGTTTCAAAAGATGAAACAAAGACAGTCAATAAAGGCTTGATTGTGAAACAAAGTTTTTTGCCTTCAAGTATGCCAAGCGTAGTTGGGAAATTAAGTAAAAAGGAAATCAGAGATGTAATCAGTTTTCTAAGTACATTAACGAATGAAGGGGAGCCTGGATAAGATTATCTGATTAAGGAAACCTCACCTTTAATTTTAATGGTGTCATCATTGATTAATTTTATTTCAAAGAAATAACTGTATACTCCTATTTGCATTTTGTTGGAATTCATATTTCCGTCCCATGTCAAATCAGGAGAACCAAAAGGTTTGTTCAAAGCTTCATAAACTTTATTTCCCCAACGGTCAAAAACCATAAATTTTTGGACTTGGTCAATTGCCAATGAGCTGGTAAATATTTCAAATACATCATTGATGCCATCTTCATTGGGAGAAAATACATTGGGCGTATAGAATTGATTTTCAACCTCATTTATCACCACATTTAGAGAATCTGAATCAATGCATCCAAACTCATTCTCAGCAGTCACAGTATACAGACCATTGTCAAATGGTTTTGCAAAATTCGTAATGCATATATTGCAATCTAAGTTTTCACCTATCCATGTAGCTGTATTAATTCCATAATTGGTTTCATATATCAAGTCCACTTGTGATCCCAAATTTACAGTTACATCAGGACCTAAATCAAGGTAAAATATGTCTGGATCTTCAAAAACTATTGGCACGGAAGCGCTGCACTGATATCTATCGGTTACCATTAGCACATAATTCCCAGATGATATATTGCTAAAATCACCGTATAAATTTGTTTCATTTCCAAATTTATAGGTCAGCGGTGGTGTTCCTCCAGTCGTATTTTTAACTTCAAGAAGTCCATCACTTGCGCCAAAACAATTGGGATTAAGAATTTCAGTTTCAAAGCTTATGTTTGCTTCTGGAACAACAGTTAAATATAAATCTACAAAACTATCGCAGCCGGAACTAGCAACAAAGGTTTCTTCATACAATCCTGAAGCAAATATTTCTTGCTGCCCAAATTGATACTTAACATTTTGACAAATGGTATCATAATATTCAAACTCAATTGGCAAAACATTTACTGTTGCTGTGTCAGAAATAACGCTGCATTTATCATTTAATAAGTTGCTTGCACTTCCAGCAGATAGATAACGGTATTTGTATTCACCTGGATCAAATATATTGTGGTAAGTGATATTGTTATTTGCACCTTGAATGTTCTCCCAATTTCCTGTAGTGGGTGAAAGAAATTGCCATTGGATGGCAGCACCTTGATCTGTATCGGCAATAATCTCCACTGGAGTGATATCATTAGAACAAATAATAAAATCTTTTTCAGCATTTGCAAAAGCATCAGGACCACATGGGCGGAACGAAATATTGTCCAAAGCCAGATCATTACCAATTCCTCCAGGTGCATTATTTCGCAATGTCAGGATTACAGAAGTTTGATTGATATCGGTGGTGAAAGTGAATCCGTATTTATGCCATTTCTCATCTTGCACAATTCCGCCAGTATTGTATTTCACAGCACCATCTAACAAAAAAGAAACATTGGGTTGAATATGGTCTGCAACTCCAGAACGAATTAAATTGATAACCAAGGCAGAAAATTCGTACAATGTATTTTCGCACAATCCATCTATTTTTTCCTCGTAAAAAATCCCAGGTTCGTAGCTCGCATTTACCACCATCATGTAGCCATCTGGATCAGAACTGCTATCTGCAATTCGTAGCCATGTTCCCCAAAAATTGCCCCATTTACCCATATCATTCGTGATGGTATAGAACCCATCATTAGGCGGAGTATTGGTGGTGTAAACATATCCAGGTGCAATGTTAGGATCAGTAGAAACCACATTTTCTGGACCACTTCCAAAATCTCCAACAGAAAAAATATTTTCTCCCAAATTGCCTTGACACACGTTTTGAGAATTTATTTTTGCTATTAATAACATTAAAAACCCAAAAATTAAATAGAGATTTCGTCTCATTTGATTATTTGTATAAAGGTTCTCCATTGACATTGGTGGTTAGGATTTCACTCATATAATCAAAAAATGGTCTAACTTTTTGGAAAGTTTCATCTACTATTGTTGCGAAATTTTTATCCATTACCTCTTTGTCGGTGAATTGCTTGTGTACTATAAATTGCTTGTGTTTCAACCATTCAATAGCTTCATGATCTGGACTAAAGTCTTTAGGCGATTTAATCAGTTTTTCGCCTTCAATTCCCCCAAATGTCTTTACAAATTCACTTTCTGTATTAATTTTTTCAATTGGTGCTGGGTCGAATGCTATTTGACTTCTGATCAATTTCAAATCTTGTGGACTTGGGTTCCAAAAACCAGCTGCAATCATTGAATTGCCAGGTTCGATATGATAGTAGTATCCTCCTCTTCGCCATACAGTCGCACGCTTCAGACTTCCAGCCCAATGTTGTTTGTATGGAGATTTATCTTTTGAAAATCTTACATCTCGATATATTCTAAACAAACTTTTTTTTGCAGAAACATCTTCAATAAGATCGTGTTTTTTCATTAATTCATTTAAACTTCCAGCAAAAGAAATCATTTCTTCATGACTGTTTTCATATAGATTCTTGTTTGCTTGAAACCAGTCTCGATCATTATTTTCACTTATTTTTTTAAGAAAATCTAATGTTTTATTTGTGATCATGTTGAAATCTATTTTTTTAATTGTTTTCTAATTGTAACTTTGGAATTCTCATCATAAACTAATCAATGATTAAAAATATATTTTCCGCAAACACAAAATACGATGTTTTGTCAGGATTAAAAGCCTCTAACTTAGTTGTGTTAATTATTTTATCACTTTCTTTTTATTCTTGCAAAGAAGAAATTCCTGTAAAACAGTTTTCAAAAATTGAAGGAATGGTTTTAATCCCTGCAGGCACATTGATCATGGGGGGTAATAATGAACAAGCTTCTGAAGATGAATTTCCAAAGCATAATGTGGAGATTAATGCTTTTTATATGGATGAGACAGAAGTCACAAACCGAGAGTTTAAGAAATTTGTGGAGGCCACAGGTTACATCACAGTTGCAGAAAGAGAATTGGATTGGGAATTACTTAAAAAAGATTTGCCTCCAAATGTACCAAAACCACCTGATAGTTTATTTCAACCTGGAGCTTTAGTTTTTCATCCTACATCAACTCCTGTTTCATTTGAGGATCCTTCAAAATGGTGGTTTTGGACCATAGGTGCTTCTTGGAAAAATCCCGAAGGACCAAATTCCGATATTGCGGATAAAATGGATCACCCTGTGGTACAAGTATCTTGGGAAGATGCAAAAGCTTATGCAGATTGGGCTGGTAAAAGGCTGCCGTCAGAAGCAGAATGGGAATGGGCAGCGAGGGGAGGAAAGAAAGAAAGTATTTATCCTTGGGGCAACGAACTTGTAGATAATTCTGGAGTTTCAAAAGCAAATTATTGGCAAGGAATGTTTCCGTATAAGAATACAATAGATGATGGATTCATGAATACTGCACCAGTAAAAAGTTTTCCTGCAAATGATTACGGATTGTATGATATGGCCGGCAATGTATGGGAATGGTGTGAAGATTGGTACGATTATAATTATTATAATAAAGAAAATGCAAGCAAAGCCGGAAATTCAGGGCCTGCAAGAAGTTTCAACCCGAATAATCAATATACCCAATCTAAGGTTTTGAGAGGTGGTTCCTTTTTGTGCAATGATGACTATTGTTCGGGATACAGAAATGCAAGGAGGATGCAATCAAGTCCAGATACTGGTTTGAATCATACAGGATTTCGATGCGTCAAAAGTGCATTATAATTTCAATGATGTTGTTATACCTACTTTTTTAAAGAGATATCATTTGAAAATTGTAATTTCTTGCATTTTATAAAACTACTTAGACAACTCAATAAAAAGTCATATTTTCACTTTTTGCAAAGTATTTGAAATCATTCGTAAAATTTTATTTGTATGAGTTTTGTCATTGGATTGGATTATGGTACTGATTCTGTGCGCTGTCTAATTGTTGACGCTAAAAATGGCAAAGAAATCAGTTCGGCAGTTTCTTTTTATTCCAGATGGAAAAAAGGGAAGTATTGTGATCCTTCCAAAAATCAATTTAGACAACACCCACTAGATTATATTGAAGGATTGGAAAAATGTGTTTCAGAAGCAATTGGAAAAGCACCAAAAGGAACAGCTTCAAAAATAAAAGCTATCGCTATTGATACTACTGGCTCCACAATTGTTGCCGTTGATTCTTCGGGGCAGCCACTTGGTTTGAAAAAAGAATATGCTGAAAATCCAAATGCACTTTTTGTACTATGGAAAGACCATACAGCAATTGAAGAAGCGGCACAGATTAATGAGCTTTGCAATAAATGGGCAATCGATTATTCAAAGTATGAGGGAGGAATATATTCTTCAGAATGGTTTTGGGCAAAAATTCTAAGAACAATTCGTGTGGATTCCAATATTCGGAATGCTGCATATTCATGGGTAGAGCATTGTGATTGGATTCCATTTTTGTTAACAGGAGGGCAGCATATTCAAGACATGAAGCGCAGCCGTTGTGCTGCTGGACACAAAGCTTTATGGCATAATGATTTTGGTGGGCTTCCTCCCAATGATTTTTTCGTGGCTTTAGATCCATTATTGGATGGATTGGTAGATCGAATGTTTACAGAAACCTATACTTCAGATTTATCTGCAGGAACATTGTCTGAGGAATGGGCGAACAAATTAGGGTTGTCTACTGAAGTAAAAGTGGCTGTTGGCGCATTTGATGCACATATGGGAGCTGTTGGAGGTCAAATAGAGCCTTATTATTTGAGTAAAGTAATGGGAACTTCAACATGTGATATGCTGGTAATTCCTTCAAAAGAAGTTGGTAATAAATTGGTTAAAGGTATTTGTGGTCAAGTGGAAGGCTCTATAATTCCTAATATGCTTGGAATGGAAGCTGGACAATCGGCTTTTGGAGATGTTTATGCGTGGTTTAAGCAAATTTTAGGATGGACATTAGAAGAAGTTGTTGGAAAAAGTAAATTGATCAATGCTGAAACAAAAAAACAACTCATTGAAGAGAGTATGGAAAGAATTATTCCAGAACTGACAATTGCAGCAGAAAAAGTTGATCCCTTAAGTTCAGGAGTCATCGCTTTAGATTGGTTGAATGGGCGGCGAACCCCTGATGCAAATCAAGCTTTGAAAGGAGCAATTTTTGGCTTAAATTTGGGGAGTGATGCACCAAAGATTTTTAGAGCACTTGTTGAGGCAACATGCTTTGGTGCTCGGAAAATTGTGGAACGTTTTCAGGATGAAGGAGTTCCAATAAAAGGAATTATCGGTTTGGGTGGAGTTTCAAAAAAATCGCCTTTTGTTATGCAAATCATGTCTGACGTGCTAAACAAACCCATAAAGATTGCTAGCTCAGAGCAAACTTGTGCTCTTGGAGCGGCGATGTTTGCGGCAACAGCAGCAGGAATTTTTGAAAATGTAGAAACAGCAATGAATACAATGGGTTCAGGTTTTGACAAGGTTTATCATCCGAATCCTGCCAATGTTGAAATGTACAATGAGATATATAAATCCTATTCCAATTACGGTGAAATGCTAGAAAGAGATGTCTAAATATGATCAACTAAAACAAGAAGCATACGAAGCAAATATGCAATTGCCAGAATTAGGTTTAGTTTTATTTACTTTTGGAAATGCAAGTGCTGCAGATAGAACAAATGGAGTTTTTGCCATCAAACCAAGCGGGGTTCCTTATAAAGATTTGAAACCTGAAGACATGGTTATTGTAGATTTTGAAGGACAAAGAGTGGAAGGAAAGATGCGGCCTTCTTCGGACACCCTTACACATGCTGTACTATATAAAAACTGGAAAGAAATCGGAGGTATTGTCCATACGCATTCTACTTATGGAACTGCCTGGGGACAGGCACAAAAGGATATTCCAATATTGGGAACGACTCATGCAGATCATTTAACTGTTGATATTCCTTGTACTTTACCGATGTCCAATGAAATGATTAAAGGGGACTATGAATATGAAACTGGCCTTCAAATTATAAATGAATTTGTAAAAAGAGGATTTTCTTACACAGAAGTTGAAATGATAATTTTGGGCAACCATGCGCCATTTACTTGGGGAAAAACAGTTCAAAAAGCTGTTTATAATTCTGCAGTTTTAGAAGAATGTGCAAAAATGGCTTATCTATCGTTGATGATCAATCCAAAAGCTCCTAAATTAAAAGACACGCTGATAGAAAAGCATTATCAACGAAAACATGGAGCCAATTCCTATTATGGACAAGAATAACTTAATTCATCCAATAGGAAAATCCAATGTATAAATAAAGCAAACTCAAAAGATTAAAAATATGATCGACTTAAGGAATTTTGAAATTTGGTTCATCACTGGCAGTCAGCATTTATATGGTAAAGAAACTCTAAATCAAGTTAAAATACATTCTAATATAATAGTTGAACATTTCAATAAAGATGGAAAACTACCCATCGCCATTGTTCCAAAAGCTTTACTTACTACTCCAGATGAAATATTTAATTTGTGCAGAGAGGCAAATAATTCAGAAAAATGTATTGGGATAATTACTTGGATGCATACTTTTTCACCTGCAAAAATGTGGATCAATGGGTTAAAAATATTAAATAAACCATTACTTCATTTGCATACTCAATTCAATGAAGAAATTCCATGGTCAGAAATTGATATGGATTTTATGAATTTAAATCAATCTGCTCACGGGGATAGGGAATTTGGATTCATCAATAGTAGGATGCGTTTAAATAGAAAGGTTGTGGTAGGTCACTGGCAAGATTTAGAAGTTTGCGAGCGAATTGCTGTTTGGTCAAGAGTTGCTGCTGCTTGGAAAGACTCTCAAAACATGAAAATTGCAAGATTTGGCGATAATATGAGGCAGGTAGCAGTTACGGAAGGAGATAAAGTTGCGGCACAAATACAATTTGGATATTCAGTGAATGGTTATGGAATGGGCGATTTGGTGGAAAGAATAAATGCAGCTACAAAGCAAGAAATTGATGTGACGCTTGATGCATATTTTGAAGCTTATGAAGTTATGCAATCATTAACTGCAAACGGAGCAAACTACAATGCATTGGTTGAAGCCGCAAGAATTGAAGTAGGATTGCGAAATTTTTTGGTCGATGGTCATTTTTCTGCATTTACAGACACGTTTGAAAATTTGCATGGGTTAAAACAGCTTCCAGGAATAGCTGTTCAGCGGTTGATGGCTGAAGGATATGGATTTGGTGCCGAAGGAGATTGGAAAACTGCTGCGCTTGTAAGAAGTATGAAAGTAATGGCTTTTGGTCTTGAGGGTGGCAATTCTTTTATGGAAGATTATACATATAGTTTTAGGCCACAAAAAATGGCAGTATTGGGAGCTCATATGCTTGAAATTTGTCCAACTGTTGCTTCTGGTAGGCCAAAATGTGAAATTCATCCTTTAGGAATTGGTGGAAAATCTGCTCCAGTTAGGTTGGTTTTTAATTCAGGTTCAAGTGCTGCTTTAAATGCTTCAATGATAGATTTGGGCAATAGATTTAGGTTATTGGTAAATACTGTCGATGCTATTGAGCCAGAACATGACTTGCCGAAATTACCTGTTGCTAGGGTAATTTGGGAGCCACATCCAAATTTGAAAATTGCGGCTGCGTCATGGATATTAGCAGGAGGGGCTCACCATACTTGTTATAGCCAAAATTTAAGTACAGAATATTTAGAAGATTTTGCAGAAATGGCTGGATTAGAATATGTGCTTATTGATCAGAAAACTGAAATTCATCAATTTAAAAAGGAATTGAGGTGGAATGAAATTTTTTACCATTTGAATAAAGGCATTTCTTAAACAAAATAAATCGAGTTAATACCACATAAAATCTTGAAACTAAATTTTAGTTTCAATTCAATATCTATTTAAAGTTTAGTGAAAAGCACATACTTTTTCAAAATTATTAGATAAAGTTTTGCGACAACGTGGATGGCATTTAGATTGCTCTAATATGCTGCTATTCAATGCTCAATTAATTTGATATAAATTGGTTGTTTTTGTTGCTCTTCTATTTTGATGGATAAGAAGGATTTTAAGTTTGGCGACTTTTTTGGAATCTTCTCAATTTATAAAATCTAATATTCATTTGCCAGATAAACAGAAACTATTCTACCATAAAATTCTAGATTACTATCACGAAAAATCAAAAAATGGTACCCTTTAAATGTTAAAGTTTGAAAATATTTTAAATTTTTGGGTACAAAAAGGCTATTAAAAACACTAATGCTATATACGATAACAATTTAAAAAAGATCAGTATGATAGCAAAACACATTTATGAAGAAGGTATTTACTTGCTTAGTAATACTGGTGTAGCCAGAAATCCAATATTTAAGAGTAAGGAAAATTATGATCGATTCAAAGAAAAGTCATTTGTCTACTTGGAACCCTTATGTGAAATTCTTGCATTTGCATTCAATGATAATCAATGGGAATTGGTTGTCAAGATGAAATCTAGGAGTGAATTTGAAGCATTTTACAAAAAAAAGCATTCGATTGATTTTATTGACCATTCCTTAATTCCAGAATCTGCTTATATTTTTAGTCAGGAAATGGCAAATTTACAGTCTGGATTTGTCAAACATTTTAACTATTTCAACAAGAGGGTGGGTGCACTTTTTTATAGGAGATATCAAAAGGAATTGATAGAATCTGAGGATGAATTAGTTTCAGAAATAGGACGCTTGAACCAATTGATAGTTCGCAATCCGCATAAGGGAGAATGGGCGATACGAAAGATAGAAAGGTTGAAAAATGACGGTGGGCGGTCGAGTAGGGAAAAATATGAATTCTCAAAATTGCAGGTTGCGGAAATGATTTGCAACCAATTAGGCTTTGAAAAAGCCGACCTTGAAGCTTACTTTAAAAATCTTCCGCAATTAAGAATTGAGAGCCCATTTTTGAGATATTTACGAACCCTAAACAAGATTTTTGCATTTTTAGAGACCTTGAATTAGCCAAATTCTCAATTTCGAATCAAATTGACCAATAATTTTATTCAAATTTATTTTTGAGCATGAAATCCCTATGTTTGCATTTTCCTAAGGTAGGAATAATTAATATTTCTTAATTTTTTTATGCAAAGAATAGTCGAAATCAAACCAATTAATGTCCATTAGTTATAATAAATTATGGATTCTATATTGGAATTTCGACATTTAAACTAAAATTTAGTTTCAATTTAATATCATTTTCAATGCTTGAACAAAAGTAAAAACCTCTTCAAATCCATTGTATAAAGGAGTCGGAGCAACCCTTATTACATTAGGATTTCTCCAATCTACTACAATTCCTTGCTCAATTAGTTTATTATAAATTGATTTGTCTCCCTCTTCTATCAATATGGACAATTGGCAACCCCTTTCAAGCTGCAAATTGGGAGTGATAATTTTTATTTTTTTATTATTTAATTCAGCAAGTAAAAATTCTAAATATCCTGTCAACAAAATAGATTTATTCCTTAATGCTTTCATTCCAGCTTGATCAAATATTTCAAGTGCAGCTTTGACCGGCGCAAGCGATAGAATGGGTTGACAACTTATTTGCCAAGATTCAATTCCAGGCATTGGATCAAAATCCTCTCTCATTCCAAATCTAATTTCTGCATTATGACCCCACCAACCTTTAAACTTAGGTATCGATTGGTCACTACCATGCTTTTCATGTACAAATGCTCCCGCAATCGATCCGGGTCCAGAATTCAGATATTTATAAGTGCACCAAACTGCAAAATCTACACCATCATCATGCAAGTTTAAAGGAATATTTCCCGCAGCATGAGCAAGATCAAATCCTACAGTACATCCTTTTTCATGACCCCATTCTGTAATTTCTCTGATATTAAGAATTTGTCCTGTATAATAATTAACGCCTCCCAGCATTATAAGAGCAATTTCATCTCCCTGTTCATCAATGATTTTCTTGATGTCTCCTTTTCTTAGATTCTCTTGATATTCTGCTTTTGGAATGTGTATTAAATGATCTTTAATATTATAGCCATGCCAATGAAGATGCGATTCTAATGCATAGCGATCTGAAGGAAATATATCCGGCTCTACTAATATTTTAGTTCTCTTACCTGTTGGTCTATAAAATGATGTTAACATCAAATGCAAGTTCACACTTAATGTATTCATTATGGTGACCTCACTTGCATGTGCGCCCACAATTTTAGACATCATTTCCTTCAATGTTAAATGGAAAGGTACCCATGCATTTTCTTTATCAAAATGGCCTTTTACAGCGGCGTTTTTCCACTGATCCATAACCTTGTCAACTTCTTTTTGGGCAGTTTTAGGCTGAATTCCTAAAGAATTTCCACAAAAATAGATTGATTTTTTTCCCTCTTTGTCAATAGGGAAATTAAAATGCTCTTTGTAAATAGCTAATGGATCTTCTTCGTCCATTTTTTGAGCAAATGCACGTGAATTGTCAAAAACCAATTTCGACAAGTCCAATAATTGCATGTTTTTTAAAAAAGGAAGCGATGGATTGTTTTTTTTCATATCAATTATACTCAATGCTATAAAAATTTAAAAGGCAAAACTTTTAACACTTTATTAATTGATTTGTTTTGACAACCATTTTTCTAATAAAATTGGCCATGTTGTCCCAGCTTCTGTTTTGTTGCGCAATCCATATCCATGACCACCTTCAGGCAACAAATGCAATTCAACAGGTGAATTATTGTCTCTTAATGCCTTCGCCATTACTAGTGCACTGTTACCATACTTGTCATCAGCAGTCTGGAAAATAAACATTGGAGGAGTATTTTCATCCAATGTAATTTCCGGTGAAAGTTTTTCATTTTCGCCTTGATCTAAATATGCTGGATAGATAAGCACTGTAAAATCAGGTCGAGCAGATGCTTTTTCATAATCATCATCAATTTCATAAACTTTTTCATTATATCGTGTGCTTGCTGATGCACTCAAATGACCTCCAGCGGAGAATCCTAGTACGCCAACTTTTGAATTTGCAGTTGTTGTTTTTGATCTTGCTATTCGAATTGCACGTTGGACATCTTGCAACGCGCCTTCCCTTTGTTGAGGTACTCTATATTCTAGAACATAAGCTGTATATCCTATGCTAGAAAGCCATGTTGCAATTTCAGAACCTTCAAGGTCAATTGCAAGAATTTGATATCCGCCTCCAGGACACACCACAATAGAGTTATTGTTGTCTTTTTCGGCACTTGGTTTATAAACTTTGACCAAAGGATTGGTAACATTAGAAAGTCTTGTTACACCACCATTCGTTTCTGAATTTGCGACAGATTTTTCAACATTTTGATTTGGTACTTTTGACGGCCAAAGTTCAATTACTTCTTGTGCATTCAAATTAAATACCATGCTTATAATTAATATAATGAAAGTGGATTTTTGATTCATGTTTTTTCAATTTAGAATTTTTCAATTTTTTACCATCTCGGTCTTATTCCCGGTGAATAAGGGAAATTTAAAGATTGATAATATTCAAGTTTATGTTCAGGTTGTTCCAATTGAGGAGGAATTTCCATTTTAGAAAAAGTTTGAAAATATGACAAACATGCATCCCTCCACCATTTTGCCTCCTTGACTTGGATTCGCAGGTGCATTTTAATGTTGTTAAATAATTCCTTATCTATAAATGGCTCTAAAGTATTCCACTTGATCAACAAATCATTAGCTTCTTTGCTCCCTTGGTGGTATTGAAAACAGAGTTCATCCCATAAAATATTTCCTGTGGATAGTTTATAGTCCCATGGAACATGGTGAAACCAAAGTAGAAATTCAAGTGGACAGGTTTTCATATCCTTATATAGATCAATAAATTCTTCTTGGTATTGCATTAAAGCTTGACTTCCTTCCTTTGTTCGGTCAAAGCCAATTCCTTTTTCATCTGCTTTATGGTAATATACAGAGGTCCAATCAGCTCTTGACATTTGGCTTACCCAAGGTCCAGGACCATAATGATGGTTTGCTCCCATTATATGGTGCAATCCCAAAGGAGTCATATATTTAACACATGTTTCCCTAGAAGTGCTCAACATTTCTACAATTGGGTTTAACACCTTTGGATCATTTGAAAATGTCATTTTTACCCATTCGTTGAATATTTCTTCAGAATTCAAATATGGATCCCAAGCTAATCTTCCATAAGCATACCAATCCGCTTGACCAAAAAAATTTCCAGTCCAATTTCTCGCTGTTCCTATATTTGACACACCTGCTATTCCAGTTAATTCACGGTTATCCAAAGAACCATCTATAACTTTTGCGACTATTGAGCCTTCCCCTTTTGCATAAGTATCCGTCTTTAGTACTTCTTCGAACATCTTTGATAAACCTACAAGATGCGTGCCTTGACCAAGGTATTCTTTTGTAATTTGAAATTCCATCATTAATGACGTCTGAGGCATAGCCCCAAACAGTGGATGAATTGGCTCTCGAGGCATAAAATCTATTGGGCCATTCTTCACTTGGATGAGTACATTTTTTCTGAATTTTCCGTCATGAGGTACAAATTCATCGTAAGCTTGTTTTGATCGATCGGCAGGTTCCTCGCTACTGTATACAAAAGCACGCCACATCACAATACCTCCGAATGGAGCTAAGGCATCTGCAAGCATATTGGCACCATCTTCATGATTCCGATTGTACTGTTGGGGTCCAGGTTGACCTTCAGAATTTGCTTTAACTACGAAACCTCCAAAGTCAGGAATAGACTTGTAAATTTCGGCAACTTTTTCATTCCACCATTTTTGGACTTGGGGGTCCAATGGATCAGCAGTTTTTAATCCTCCTTGTTCAATCGGCGAACTAAACCTAGCTGTCAAATATAGTTTGATGCCATAACTCCGAAATACATCTGCCAATGCTTTTGCTTTTTCAATATAGTCAGCTCTGAAAATCAATGCATTAGCATTGACATTCGTAACAACAGCTCCGTTTATCCCAATGGAGGCATTTGCTCGAGCATAGTCAATGTATCGTGGATCAATATATTCCGGCAATTGATGCCAATTCCAAATTGAAAAACCAGCATATCCTCTTTCCACTGTTCCGTCCAAATTATCCCAATGATTCAATAGCCGCAATTTTATTTTTGGATTTTCCATAATATGCAATTCATCAATGGATTCATGCATTTGAAGCAATTTTAATAAACGAAATGATCCATAAAGAACTCCAATATCGTCTTTAGCTGCAATTATAATTTGATTTGAAGATTTTGACTCTTTCGAAATTAAAAGAAATCCTTCAGATTTTAAATTAGATTTATCATGATCAGAAATCAATTGGTCAAATTCAGATGATTGACCTATAACTCCTGCAACAATACCTTTCTTTTTTTCTTTAAGATCAGCTATCTCAGCACCCAACATTCTAGTCAGGCCAATATTTAGTTCTTTTTTGGCAGATTCTAAAACAGGAGAAGTGCCATAAAAATAAATATTCGTTAATTTCTTTTCATACGATTTTCTTAATTGGTCATTTTCGATTTTATCATACTTGAGCCATAAGCGATAACCATCCTCAGCTTTGAGGCTATTAATTGAAATTATTAAACAAAATAGAAGTGTTTTAACAAGCGATTTTTGTGTGATTATCAATTTATTTTAATTAATTCGATGAAGAAATGTTCAAAGTAATTCTAAACTTAAGAATTTTTCTTGGTGTTTAGCAATGTCTTTAATTTTTCATATTCAATTTTACTATAATGCCTCGGATCACGGGGTATTTTACTTACAAATTCAATTTTTTGATTTGGAATATTTAAAACATTTATGGCTTTTACAATTTCAAGCTCAATTGCATCTTTTTCAATTTCCAGGACTATGATTTTTTGGTTGTTAACATTTATTAGGGTTCCCATTTTTACTCCTTTTACTTCTGACAATTGTTGCTCAACAAGGAAAGTAGAAATATAGCTTTCACCATTTTCAATCAATTGATCACATTTACCTGTCAAGAACAATTCATTGTTAATTAATCTCCCACTATCACCGGTTCGATGCCAGATTTTTTGGCCATCCACAATTTTATTAAGCTTGAAAGCAATTTCACTATTGTAATATTGATCCAGAACATGGGGACCTGCTACGATAATTTCCCCAATATTACCAACTTGAATTTCCCAATCTTGCCAATTATTAGAATTAAGTTGTATATCATTTTTAGTGATTTTAATAATTTTCAGCTCAATTTCGGAGTGTATTTTTCCGACTGGAATACCTGTGCTTTGGAGATTTTTGTATTGCACCAAATCCTTCATATCAATAACAGAAATGGGTTCAGCTTCTGTAGAGCCATATGCCACTCTATTCAAAGATTTTGGAAATGATGCCGATATTTTTTCTGCTAATTCTGGAAAAACAGGAGCACCCCCAGTAAGGATTTGTTTTAACTCAGGTAATTCAAGTTGATTATTTGAAGTCAGTTTTTCTACAAAATAAGGGGAAGCAATAATAATGCTTATATTTTTTTGTTGAATAAATTTTAACTGAGCTCTGCCGTCTAATTTTTCTGGCTTTTTTTGATTGAATTTTGCAATAACTCCTGTTGCACCAGTTCCTAAAATAGAAAGCAAAACAATGGGTAAAGTAATCAAACATTGGTCTTCAGGAATGGCCCCAATTTCTTGTTTAAGAATTCTGAATTGTTCTGTAAGAAAATGATGTGTCCTATTGGCTGCTTTCGGAATTCCTGTGCTGCCAGTGGTAAAGGTTATGAGTGCTGTTGAGTTTGGAACAACTTTTACAAGTTCGAAATTTGCTTTTTTAATTGTGTTTGGTATACCTAATTTGATTGGTATTTTTCTAAATGGATTTAAAATATAAGTCAACCATGCATATTTTTTCAATGTAACAATTGCATCAACTTCAACTACTTTAAGTGCCTTATTTAACCGCTTCAAGTCTGCCCATTCATCTACGAAAACCACTATAGCGCCAATAGCAAACAATGCAAGCACCGTTTGGTAAAGCTTTATCGACATAGGAACAAATACGAGAACTTTTGAAGATTGGGTTATCCCTTTTGAGGTTAAATATTGTGCTGTAGATTGGACTTTTTCACTTAATTGGGCATAAGTTATTTCTTCTTTTTCAAAAACAATGGCCTTGTTCTTAGGAAATTGTTCTGCTGTACTAAAGAAGATCTCAACTATATTTATTTTCATAAAATAAAAGAAAGATTAAGGCCTATCTTTAATTATTTCAGCTCTTATATTTAATAGATTTTGATCAAATATAGATTGGATTCGGTATGAACTAAATTTTAGTTTCAATTTTTCAATAAAACTTGGTTTCTTAGAGAAATCAAGGGTGAAAACAAGCACGCAATCCTCTCCCTTATCAATATAAATTTGTTCAGTCACTAAATTTGGAGCTTTTACAGCAAGATTTTTAAAATTATAACAACTGAGTTTTCGATATTCATTAGGGATTATTTCCAAAACTTCCTCTTCCCAGTTGAAACCTGAACGATCACTTTTGGTATAGCATATTCTTTTAGATCCTATTTCACCATCTTCAAAATGTTCCTTATTTGTTGTTTCTATAAAATCAACAAAAACTGACCATGTTTTTGCGTTTTCTGAGTTTCCCAAATAATCAAAAGCAGCAGTGCAAGGCATTTCTATATTTACTTTAGAAACAATTTTACCTTCCTTATACTTGGAATAGGGGCTCATAATCCAAGCGCCTATCAAAATCGAGATAAGCAGTATTAAACTTCCCAAAAATATATTTCTTAACAATGGAGTAATATTTTTTTCCATTTTCGGTGTTATAATTTCAATTTTAGCAATTCGTAAGTCCTCATTGTTGTGCCATTAAATTTGCCAGAGAGCAATTTCGAAATATTGTTCTCGAACATTAAAGCATGTATACAACTTGAATATCCATCTTTTATCGCATTTAACATAATTAATGACGATAAAACTGAACCCATACCTTCATATTCTGGATTTAAATCTCTAGCCAGAGTTTTTAAAACTAAAGTTTTTTTTGCTTGATTTAATTTATCTTGGTAACTAAACATAAAACCAACAATTTTTCCCAAGTGTCGAGCTATTATGGTATATTTTGAATCTATAAGTGGCAGAGTAGGCATCATTTTTTCAATGAACAAGGTATTTGTAATTGGGCTAAAAAGAAAGTTGTTCTTAAATGCTGCGTTACAAAAATCACTCAGTTCATTGAATTCAGTATTTGGATTTTCTCTATCAAATGAATCAAAAGTGACTCCCATTTCTAAAAAATGGTCGTATTTAGTGCGATTTTTATCCCAATTGTCGATCATAACATCCGTTTTTTGGGAATAATAGGAAGCCAGCTTTGAGAATCCAAATCTTTTAAAAAAATCATAATAATATGGAACTGTGACTGGTTCAAGGAGGAATGGATCTGGTTGAGGAACAGATACAAACCTATAACTTCCCCAGCTTGACCCATTCATTGGTCCAATAATATTATTAATGTTGATTGACTTTGCAAAAGAAACTACAGCTTTTACTAGTTTTTCAAAAACCATATAATCTTCGATACATTCGAAATTTCCAACCGTTACAGATGGATTGCCATCTACGAGATGTCTGGAATTAATATAACAACCAATTCTTCCTAAATAGGTAGCATTTGATTTGGCCAAAAATCCAATTCGAAAATATTCAGTTTCAATTTTTTCATCCACTTTCTTGTGAAATCCATCCATGAAACGGAAGTCATTCCAGTTCGAACCATTTATTTCTATTTCGAGAATCTCAATCATGGTGTCATATTCCAAAAATTAATAAAACAGCAATAGTAAATAGCGGCACAATCAAATTATCATATCCTTTTATGCTTACAGCTTCTCCAATTGTTGTGACAACAGCTATGCTAATGGCACAAAAATAAAGTGAAATGGAGTGAGATTCTTTGGAAATTATTAATCCAATTAGGGAAATTAATAAGGCAGCAATGAAAAAGCTAAAACTCCCTGAGAGTGTCTTTGAATTGTTTAAAATGCTGAATTTTTTATACTGAAATTTTTGTCCTATATATGCCGCAAGTGGATCTGCAACAGCCAAAATTAAAATGGGAATAAAATAATAAATATAATTGCCTCGGTAGTATTGAAAGAAGTAACATATAATAACAATAATCGGAAACAAAATACTCCCTCTTGATGGCCTTTCAATATCATTTACGGATTGTAAAAATTTGAATTGGATACTTAATAACAATATTGCCATGAATCCAGCACAAATAAATATCAAGTCCAATGGATTTTTCAGGTAAATTGGAAAAAACAAAGCAATCAAACCAGTAATTAAGTGGACAAATTTTCTTGTTGATTCCGCTTTTATTTTAAAGTAATGATAAGCTGTTTCAGCAACAATAAATAAAATGAAATATAAGCATGAAAAAATCAAGATGGATTTTACATTCATATTTTTTACCGCTTCTATTGAAAAAATATCCATTTATTGATGTTTTAATTCTTCGACAATATACTGCATATAAAAAAAACCTTGATCTCGCTTTGCCCAATTTTTATCGTCAGAAACTCTCTCAAGTTTGGGTTCTAAGGATGAAATTTCTCTTTTCACCATTAAATTCCAATATGCAAATCTAGAATGATG
Source organism: Bacteroidota bacterium (assembly GCA_024642705.1). GTDB lineage: Bacteria > Bacteroidota > Bacteroidia > Chitinophagales > Saprospiraceae > Portibacter. Next base: position 22,433 of record JAHEAQ010000070.1, read on the forward strand.
ATTTCCACCATTTATTAATGCTTTTGACGTCATTTCGAAAATTTCTGTATTCATATATTCAAAAATATTTGATAGATTAAATCTGTCAAATTTTCCATATTTATGAACAGCTTCTTGGGCATATCCATATTCAATATGCAAATTTTTCAAATTTAATTTTACCTTTTTATAATTTACTTCTTTGGCATAATAAGGAAGATAACTATCAAAATGGCCATTTAAACAATAAAACAAAATAGGGTTATTTTGTGCATATGTAGATTTCAAATGTATGGCAGCTTTTTCCATAATGGTATTGCCAACATTTACTTTTACTTCAGCGAGGAAAGCAGGATCCCTTCCAAAAAATCCCATTATTATTTTACTGAAGAAAAACTTAAACATTAATTTCCACCTCCAATTATTCCATACGGTATTATAAAATTCTCGTTGTTCTTGTTCCGATTTTTGATTAAATAATTCAGCTATTTGTTTCTTGCTATGAATGAATGGTAAAAACTTTGTGGCAAATGTTTTGAGGTATTTTTCAAACTTCCCACAATATATAACACCTTCATTTATTTCTTTTTTGCGATTATCCCAGTATTCTTTGGCATTACTACTGAGCTGTGAACTGATATTCAAGTAGGTTTGCCACCTATCTTTATTTTCGCGATAACCTAAGAAAGCAATAAAATCTTTATGATCCAATTCATGAATTGCAACTTTTTTTAATTCCATAAGATACAATTGCACCTGATTTAGATCTATTGCGACCAATAGTTTTGGCCCCTGAGCTAAAAGAGCAAATGCATTATCTCCAGCAGAAGCAATAGAAAGAACTTTATGATCTGACTGGATAGCCAAACCTTCTATTAAAATATTCGGATCCTCCCAGACATTAGAATAGCGAACATAACTATGGTCAACTTCGTGTAAGTGATGTTCTTTAGTGTTCATTTTCTAAAATATTTACAATCCCTGTAGAACCATCCATTTCTACAAAATCACCTGTTTTTAGTTTTTGCATTAATCCATCTATTGCAACAATGCATGGAATTCCTAATTCTCGAGCAACGATTGCTGAATGGCTCAAAAGACTTCCTCTTTCAACTAAAATTCCTGAACAAGTCGGAAATAATGAAACCCAGCCGGGATCCGTGCTGCTTGTAACCATTATCTTTCCATTCAGATCTGATATTTGATCTGGAGAGGTAACTATGCATACTTCAGATTTTATGATTCCTGGGCAACAGGCAGTTCCTTTAATTTCACCGTCTAAAATTGAATTAGGCTCTTTTTTAAAAATTAAACCCTCATTTACAATACCATACGTTGTGATTCTTTCTGGAACGTACACATCATTTTCAAATTCGTCGTACTTCTTTTTCCGAAGTTCAATTGTAGATTTTAACTCTGAAAGTACGCTGGTTCCTTTGATAAAGTCAAAGATTTCTTCAATAGTCAGATAGAAAATGTCCCGATGGTTGTCTATTATGTTTTTAGATTCAAATTGCTTCCCCATTGAACTGAAAATTTCCCTTACAATACCAAATCCACGTGTTCTTTCAAATCGTAAATTCTCCCTATTGCTGACCAATTCTCTAGTCTTCCTTGTGAAATATTTAAAAACCCAAGATTTGACAAATTTTCCTTCTAATTTTCTTTGAACCAAAGCATTGGCTTCATCGCGGATTTTGTTGCTTTGACTCTTGTCCAAAGCCAATAATGAATTTGGATTTTTGACGTAAGATTGGAGAATTTTTATAAATTTTTCTGGATCTTGATTGTAGGAAATGGTTTCTAATTTCAATTCTCCAAGACAACGTTCTCCATATAAATTGAGGTATGAATTAATTTGGGCAAATATTTGAGGAGCATTACCATTTAACAAATCTTCCCACACTTTATCGGCAGTTTGATCAAATATTTTTTTATCAGATTCACTATTTAATATTTCTTTTGCTATTTCAAGACTTTTAATCATCGGTTGAGTAGAAATGATATCGTTGCTAAAAGCCAAAAGGTCATTATGTAATTGAGGATGATCGGAACCAATCCATTTTGTAATCAATTTTTGAAAGACTCCAAAGTAAATCATAGCAAAAAAATCATTCACCAACGGTGGTTCCCATTTTTCAGTTAATATTTTTTCAAAAGTTTTATAGTGTTCCATTAATTCTTCGGAGGAAGAATTTTGAAAGTCAATCTTCTTATACTCAGCTATTGTTGTATCTAAAAAACAAATGAATGAGTTTCTTTTTCTGGGTAGTACAATAAATGTCCAAATCATTTTAAATATGGTGGATACAATTCTAAGACGAGCTCCTGCTTTAGAGCCTTTAAATTGGTCTTCCAATTCAAATTTTTCTTTAACACCCATCATGGTCTCCATGAATCTTGCATTTAATTTGTATCCTGGAAGCAATGCTAAAGCTCTATACCAACTTCTTAAATTATAATAAACCCGACCTCGTAAATGACCAAGCATATTTGCGTATACCTCCTCATTCGCTTTCAACAATTTTTGGTCAATTCCTAATAACTGGCTAAATTGAATATAAACAACGCGATACATTTTTTTGATAAAAGAAAAAGTTAATGGGCTTGTAACTCCTGGATAAGATTCAATGATATTACTATTGTCCCATATTATTTTTGTCCCTTCTTTATGTTTTGCATTGGTTATTGGCCTTGTTTGCAAAATGAATAACTCCTCATTATGGTAGGCCCATTCGACATCTTGAGGAAAGTCATATAATTTATTTAACTTTATAAGAACAGCCAAAAGAGATTTTATTTTTTGTTGATCGAGCGCTGCAGTACTAATTTTACTTTCTTCAACATCACAAATTGCTGTTCCTATCCCTCTAGGATTTTTAATGATTTTTTGTGTTTTTTCAGTTATTTCGGAATGAATTAATTGCTCCCCTTTTATAAAATAATTGTCAGAATTTAAAGCTCCCGAAACCAATCCTTCCCCTAGTCCATAGACAGCTGAAATAAGCATTTCATCCTTTTTAAGTGATATTGGATTAATTCCGAACATTACACCAGAAATATCTGAAGGAACCATTTCTTGAATGATGACAGCCATTCTAAGTCGCGCTTTAATTTTGTTTTGTTCACGATAAAAATTAATCCTTTTAGAAAACGCTGACTTCCAAACTTCTTTTATTTTATTAGATAAATCATCTCTTGATACATAAAGAAAGGATTCAAATTGACCAGCATAACTGAAAGTGTTTCCATCTTCTCCCATTGCTGAAGAGCGAACACTAAAATATTGGATGCTTGAATTAAATTTTGAATTAATTTTTTCAATATCTTCTTTTGGGAATTCAAAATCGTCCATTCTCTCAGAATGAGATTCATTCAAGCTTTTATTTAGCACAGAATCATAATATTCTGCCGGAATAACAATAAAATGAGGAACGTTTATATCCGATTCTTTAATCTTAATAAGTTGGGCTGCCTTTCCACCAACAGAATCACCTTCAAAAACACAATATTTTGTATAAGGAATGTTGGATTTCATAATGATACAATATTAAGTAAACCTGGAATTCCTCCTAGTGTGCCATACATTAACAAAGTCCATATTCCTGATAAAATTTCTAAAGATTTTGAGTTTTGTTGGTTTGGTATTCGCATATATCTAAATGCAAAAATGAAACATACCAATAAAACTGATGCCAATATGAAGTATGAAAGCATGGACAGCTCAGCATAATAACATGCTGAGGCAGCAATTATAGCTGTTAATGTTAACATGCCCAGCCACAACCAACTACCTTTTTTTGGGCCCAGAATTCCACTATATGTTACTACTCCTTCTTTTTCAAGTTCTGGAGCTTTTAGTTTGCGTCCAACTTCAAGTACCACTCCATTAAAATAAGAAACTCCAAAAAAGAATAATAATCCCAAATGGGGTTTTACCCCATCTAAATACCAATCTAAGCCACTTGCATAAATATCCACTAAAGGAATAATAATCATATGAGAACCAACATAAGCCCACATGTTTGCATTTAGCCAATCATGCGCAAAAAATTCTACCGTCATAAAAAACAAGTACGCAATGACAATAAAATAAAAGACAAACATTGTAGGATGCACAAATAGAATGCAAACAATTGGAATCGAAAACACAATAAATCCCACATTCCTCAATTCTTTTAGACTTATAAGTCCTCTTGGAACTGGAAGTTCTTTCCGAAATTTCGAATCGGTTTCTTTATCTTTATGTTCATCCAGAATCCTAACTAATAAAAAGAGACTTAAGGTTGTAATAAAGCCAACTATAAAATCATCTAAATCAATAAAATCAGATTGTCCTCTGCTTATTCTGCTGTAAGAAATAGCTGAAAATGTAAACATTAGAATTAATGGCCCATGAGCAAGAAATGGAAATCTTTCTTTTTGATATATAAAGAATCGCCTCCAAAAAGGATGATTTCTTTCATTTATCATCGGCCCAATTGTTGATGAGCTGAAACAAAATGACCAGAAGCAATTGCTGCCGCAATTGATAATTCACCAGCTAATGCCAGCGCACAGCATATTTCAGCAAATTTTTTAGCTTTTCCAGGCCCAAAGCAATCCATCATTTCCAGACATTCTTTTTGAGTAGGCAAAGAAGTCCCACCGCCCACAGTTCCAACAATTAGATTAGGCATGGTAAGACTAGCATAAAGAGATCCAGTCGAAGTCACTTCCATTCGGTTAATGGCAACGGTTACTTCAGAAATGCATGCCACGTCTTGTCCAGTAGCGATAAAAAGTGCTGTCAAACCATTTGCAATGTGACCCTGAGCTCCAATACTTCCAAGTTGAACTAAGGAAACAGTAGAAGTTTTCCAATAATCTTCCATTTTTTTTGGGGTAGATTTTAATACCTCAACTACTATTTCCTCAGGAATTTCCACTTCTGCAACTACCTTTTTACCCCTGACATTTTGAAAGGATTGGTAATTTGACTTTTTATCTCCTGAAAGGTTACTTTCTATGTACCATTCTTGGGCTTTGACTGGAGCCTGCGCTATAATATAATCACAAATTTTCGAAGTGCAGAAAGTAACCATATTTTGTCCAGCAGCATCACCAGTAGTATATTCCAAGATCAAATGCACCTGATTGCCCTCAATATTGGTCTTCATATTGATTAGCTTTGCATAATTGCTATTCTGAGAGGTGATGGCCTCAAATTTTTCATATTGATGCACTATCCATGCTAAAAATTGTCCCAATTCAATGATGTTTTTGAATTTAAACAAAGGGCTTCTTTGAACACTTTCAGTGAGACAAATAGATCGGATACCGCCAGCAAGAGTACCAGCTTTGCAACCTCTGTTGTAACTCGCTACCAATGCACCTTCTGTAGTTGCTAATGGTATGAAAAATTGTCCTGAAGCTTCAGTACCATTGATCAAGAGAGGTCCAGCAATTCCGGTGGGGATTTTCGAAAATCCTATAAAGTTTTCAATGTGACCTTTTAGAATACTTAAATCATTGATTCCACTATTATTGGAAATGGAGTCAAAATTATGACTGTATTTGTTTTTGAAATAC
>JAHEAQ010000071.1:0-18278 GCA_024642705.1 Bacteroidota bacterium
TTAGATAATGCCGATTCAATTTGAGCATTTGAGGCAATCTCATTTTCTGTATAAATCTTATTATCTATCGGACTAATTGTCTTGAAAGTACCCATTATTCAATTATTCTGGTGTAACATAAGCAGCTGTAATACCGCCATCCACGAGGAATTCATTGCCTGTCATATAAGAGGAATCATCACAAGCTAAGAACAATGCAGCTTTTGCCATTTCCGCAGCTTCACCAAATCTTCCCATGGGAATATGAACCATCCTCCTATTTTTTTTCTCCTCTGTATTTAAAAACTTCATCAAAAGATCTGTTCTTAAAGGACCAGGACTTAACGCATTAACTCTAATATTTTGCCTAGCATGTATAATCGCTAATTCCCTGGACATGGCAAGTACTGCTCCTTTGCTAGCAGTATAAGCAATTTGAGGGGTTGCTGCACCAAGATGCGCAACAAATGAAGCTGTATTAATAACAGAACCACCACCAGACTTTTGAATCAAAGGAATTCCAAACTTACAACCAAGAAATACTCCTTTAACATTTACATTCATAGTCAAATCAAAAACACTTTCCTCAGTATTTTGGCTATTCCCATCATCGTTGTGCATGATTCCAGCATTATTGAACAAAATGTGTAATCCACCAAATTCCGTTTCGGCTAAATCAACCATTTTTTTGCAATCGTTTGCCAAAGAAACATCTACTTTTACGAAAACAGCATTGCCGCCTTCATTTTTTATCATTTTTACTGTTTCTTTTCCGCCTGCTTCGTTGATGTCTGCAACTACAACACTTGCTCCTTCACGAGCAAAAAGCAAAGCACTTTCTCTTCCAATCCCGCTGCTACCACCTGTGATTAGGGCAACTTTTTCTTTTAATTTCATTTTTAGTCAAGTTTAGATTTAATTTATATTTGTTCGAAATATCTTTTCCTTTCCCAATCTGTTACCGATCGATTGTATGCTTTTTGCTCCATTTCAAAATGATGTACATAATGCGTCACTACTTCAATTCCAAAAGCATTTTTTGCAAAATCGCTGTTTTTTAAATTATGGGTAGCCTCCGTTAATGATCTAGGGACATTCGGCAGTTCTTGAGCTGCATAGATGTCACCAGTAAAAATATCAGGCGGCTGGATTTTATTTTTTACACCTTCCATTCCTGATGCAAGGGAGGCAGCAAAAGCAAGATATGGATTACAATCTGCACCAGGTATTCGACATTCGATTCTTAAGCTTTCTCCAGAACCTACTACCCTAAAGCCAGCAGTTCTATTATCATAACTCCATGCCAATTTAGTCGGTGCCCATGAACCATCCACATACCGCTTGTATGAATTAACAGTAGGTGCATAAAAAGGCATGACTTCAGGTGCAAATTTGATCCAACCTCCCAGAAAATAAAGAAATATATCAGAACATTTGATGCCATTGACTTCATTTTCGCCTACAAAAACATTTTTCCCATTTTTCATCAAACTAATATGCAAGTGGCAACTTGAACCTGCCTGATCTTCATGATACTTAGCCATAAAAGTTACTGAAATTCCAATTTTATCTGCCAATTCCTTCAGACATTGTTTATAAATGACATGTCTATCAGACATTTCCAATATTTCAGTATATTTCACATTCAGTTCATGCTGCCCTAAACCCCATTCACCTTTAGAATTTTCGACAGGAACCCCAGAATTCTTAAGGTGTTTTCTAGCAGCGCCATTAAAGAATTCTGTCCTGCTTCCTTGTAAAATGTGATAATCTTCTAAGTACCAACCTAAAGATTTCAGATCCTGATAATGACTTAAATTAGCTTCCTTGTACGATTTTTCAAATAAATAATATTCCAACTCAGAAGCTGCAAAACACTGATAACCAAATTGTTTCAAATTTTCAATTTGACTTTTCAATATTGATCTTGGGGCAACTTGGATGCGCTCATGCGACGTATTCTTTTGGAGGTCACACAATACGATAGCTGTCTTTTCAAGCCAATCAGCAATTCTCAATGTATTCATGTCAGGAACTAAATGAAAATCACCATAGCCCAATTCCCAATTTGCAAATTCAAAGCCTTTGACAGGCTCCATTTCCATATCCGTTGTCAATAAATAATCACATGCATGCGTACCTGAATCATTTATGGACTCTATAAAAAAATCGCCATCAAATCTCTTTCCTACCAATCTTCCATAATGATCCGTAAATGCAACAATAACCGTTTCAATTTCAGCAATGATTAATTTTTCCTTCAGATCATTCAATGTGATCATGCCTTTCATTTTCATATTTCCTGTTTTTTTGTCCTACTTAGTTTAAACCAAATAAAACTTACTATGACTATTGTAAAATAAACCAAAGCTAATATTGGATTATAAATGGTAATGGCAATAAATGCAATACTTGAAATGATTAATGCAATAATTGGAGTAACTGGATAAAATGGCACCTTAAAAGGTCTTTCCAAATCAGGTTCGTTTCTCCTTAATTTTATAATTGAAATCATGGAAACGATATATAAACTCAATGCCCCAAAGCAAGCTATTGTAATTATTTCAGCTGTTTTACCCGTAAACAAAGCAAGAATGCCTATGCCTGTATTAATCATTAATGCATTGCTAGGTGTTCTGAACCTTGGGTGTACTTTACCTAGAAATTTTGGAGCAAATCCTACCCTACCAAATTCAAAAGTTGCTCTTCCTGCAGCCAAAATGATTCCATGAAAAGAAGCAACCAAACCAAATATTCCAATCGATGTTACCAAAGTATACAATAAGTGTCCTTCTCCATAAATACTTTTCAGCGCTAAAGGCAAAGGAGAATCTGATACCGTCACACCATCGTCTGCAAACACAATATTTTCCCATCCTCCTACTCCAACTGAAGAAGTGAAGGTTAATATGCACAAAATAACCAAAGTAAGAATTGCTGATCCGAAACCAATAATTATGTTTCTCTGCGGGTTAACCGTTTCTTCTGCCACATTTGCAACGCCCTCAATGGCCAGAAAAAACCAAATTGCAAATGGGATAGCCGCAAAAATGCCAGCATAACCATTTGGAAGAGCATTTTTTTCCAAATTAGACCACTCGAATGATGGAAGGCTTGAACCAGCAAATATTAAGAGCTCAACAACAGCTATTATGGTTATAATTAGCTCAAAAGAAGCTGCTGCTTTGATACCATAAATATTTAATGCTGTAAAAATGATGTAGAATATTATGGCAATAGCCAAAATTGGAACGGAAGGAATAAACAAATTCACATAAGCACCAATAGCAAATGCAATTGCTGGAGGTGCAAAAATAAATTCTATATTTTGTGCCATTCCTCCTATAAATCCCCAATTTTCTCCCATAGCCTTGGTGGCATAATCAAAAGCACCACCAGCTTTTGGAATTGCACATGCCAATTCTGTATAACTAAATGTAAAGGCCAAATACATGATGATTACAAAGAAGGTAGCTATAGCTAAACCAAGTGTCCCTCCTTTTTCAAGGCCCAAATTCCACCCAAAATACATTCCAGAAATAACATAGCCTACCCCAAGACCCCATAACATAAGTGGTCCTAATGTTTTCTTTAGTTGTATTTCTTCGTTTGCCATAGCTCAATTAATATTTGTAAAAGCCAACTGTTTATGAAAAATAAGTTTCCTCACACATCCATCACATTAGTGGCTAATAATAAATGAATTTACAAAGATTTATTTATTGACTCACATTAACTTGAATTATTTGAAATCAGAATAGGACACAATTTTGAATATATACAAAACTCCAAAAATTATAGCCATTTTAATTTTTTGAAAATGCCAATTAATAGGTATATATAGCTTGGTCATACTCTTCAATATTTATTACTTTTGAGTTCAAATAATTTAAAATGAAGAAAATAAACACCTTAATTATAGGTGCGAGTGCTGCTGGTCTTGCTTGTGCCGCCACACTACAGAAAGATAAAATTGAATATATAATTCTTGAAAAACAAAAGCACGTTGGTCACAGTTGGAGAAACCATTATGATAGGCTCCACTTGCATACCAATAAATCTTCATCGGCTTTACCTTTTGTTAAATTTCCAAAAACTTACCCAACCTATGCATCAAGAGATCAATTTGTCGATTATCTTGAAAAATATAAAGAGACTCTTGAAAATCAGCCACTTTTCAACACTGATGTAAAAAAGTGTTCCAAATCAAATGGGAAGTGGATAGTTGAAAGTAATAATGGGGACTTTGAGGCTAACCATCTTATTGTTTGCACAGGAAATACAAATGTTCCACATTTCATTTCAAAACCTGGCATTGAAGGTTACAATGGTGTGATAATTCATAGCTCAGAATATAAAAATGGATCTCCATTTAAAGATAAAAATGTATTGGTAATTGGATTTGGAAATTCTGCATGTGAAATTGCAATTTGTTTGCACGAACACGGTGCTATTCCATCTATGTCTGTACGATCGGCAGTTAATGTAATCCCTAGAGATATTTTGGGCATCCCAGTTCTTGCTATAGGCATAGTAATGGGTATTCTGCCTCCAAAAGTAGCTGATAAATTGAATCAGCCACTTATCAATCTTTTAGTAGGTAATATTGAAAAATTAGGATTAAAGAAACTGCCATATGGACCAAATGAACAAATTGTAAAATACCATAAAATTCCTTTGCTTGACATTGGCACAATGGACTTGATAAAGAAAGGCAAAATTGAAATATTCGATGATATAAAATCAATTGAAGGTAAAGTGGTGCATTTTGAAAATGGCAAATCTAAAGAATACGATGCTATCATAATGGCAACAGGCTATGAGACAGGACTGGATAATTTTATTGATATTAATGAAAATCGAGAACAAGATATTCAGCTCCAAATAAAAGATAGAGTTGCTTTTGGGGAAGGAAACTTATTTTTTTGTGGATTTTATGTCTCACCTACGGGAATGATTCGAGAAATGAGCATTGAAGCTAAAGCAATAGCAAAAGAAATTAAAAAACGCATTGGTAATCAAAAATGATTCTGATTAAATTATTGTGCAATAAAATAGTAATAATTGGCTAATCAATTAAAGAAATTTACGAAGCATTTAGAAAATAATGCTAAAAATCAAACCTCTATTATGCCAGTTCTTTTCATGGGGCATGGCAGTCCGATGAATGCTATAGAATCTAATATATTTACTAAAGGTTGGCAAAGCATAAGTCAAAAAATTGAAAAGCCCAAAGCTATTTTATGTATTTCAGCTCATTGGGAAACTCGAGGCACTCAAATTACAGCAATGCCAAATCCACGCACCATTCACGATTTCGGTGGCTTTCCTCAAGCACTTTTTGACGTTGAATATGGAGTACCTGGAAATCCAGAATTGGCGGGGACCATCAAACAAAATGCAATGCCAACAATTATAGATCTTGACTATCAGTGGGGACTTGATCATGGCGCTTGGAGTGTCATCATGCAGATGTATCCGAATGCAGATGTACCTGTGATTCAAATGAGTTTAGATCTCAATAAATCACCCAAATTTCATTATGAACTGGCAAAAGAACTTAAATTTCTTAGAACTCAAGGTGTTTTAATTGTTGGAAGTGGAAACATTGTGCACAACTTAGGTAGGATGGATTGGGCAAATATGAATAAAACAAACCATGGTTATGATTGGGCAATAGAGACTAATACTCGTATAAAGGAATTTATTTTAAATAAAGATCACCAATCACTAATCCATTTTGATAAAATGGGAAAAGCTTTTCAATTGTCAATCCCTACTCCTGAACATTATTTACCTTTACTATATGCATTGGCACTTCAAGAAGAAAACGAAGAAACAAATTTTTTCAACGATGTACTAGTTGGCGGATCCATTTCTATGGCCTCTATTATTATTGGCAAGAATTAATTTCAATTTCATATATTTAAATTTTATGAAATATTCCATTTGATTTATAAAAATAAGTTCGTTCAAAAATGAAAAAAACAATTATATCTGTTGAAGGGCTGCATAATCAATTAAACAATCCGAATTTAATCATCTTGGATTGCAGCCTTGAAGAGAAAAAATCTATTGTGGACAAATCTTTTTTAAATAAGTGTATTAAAGGTGCGCGATATTTTGATTTAGAAGGTGTATTCAGTGATAAAAGCACTCCATTACCTAACACATTAGTTTCTCCTTTAACTTTTCAAATAGAAGCAAGAAGACTTGGCATCAATGAGTCAAGTTTTATAGTAGTTTATGACAATCTAGGTATTTATTCGAGCCCACGAGTTTGGTGGATGCTAAAATCAATGGGGCATGATAATGTTTATGTTTTAGATGGCGGACTTCCAGAATGGATAAAGCAAGGTTTCGAAACGGATGAAATTTTTGTTTCGGATTTTTTGCCAGGAAATTTTATAGCAAAATTTGATGCTTCAAAATTTAAAAATTCAGAAGATATTATTCATAACATACAATCTAAAGAATCCTATTTAATTGATGCCAGAACGGAAGGACGATTCAAAGGGACAGCGCCTGAACCAAGGAAGGAACTGAAAAGTGGCTCTATTCCTGGCTCGTGCAATCTCCCTTTTCAAGAAGTAATAAAGGATGGAAAAATGCTTGCAAAAAATGAATTGGAGAAGGTTTTTGAAAAATTAAATTTGGACAAAAAGCCACTTACTTTCACTTGCGGTTCTGGGCTTACGGCTTGTATTATTTTACTTGCAAGTGAAATGATACTTGACAATCACAAATCGGTTTATGACGGATCTTGGACTGAATGGGCGGAAATTAATGGCTTAAAAGTTTAAAAAATAATTCAATGTTAATCGATTCTTTAAAAACAATATTTATAAGGGACTTAAATCGCCTCATTAAAGAAATGGAACTGTACCAAAATGAAGAAAATATATGGGTAGTTGATCATTCTATATTAAATTCAGGAGGAAATTTGTGCTTGCATATTATAGGGAATTTAAACACTTTTATCGGGCAAGTATTAGGAAATTCTGGTTATGTAAGAAATAGGGATGCTGAATTTTCATTGAAAAATATTTTGAGGGCTGAAATGATAGAGCAAATTACAGAATTAATAGAAATTGTCGATCAATCTCTGAACAAAGTAACTGGTGATATGCTTGAAACAGAATATCCTATGGTTGTTTTCTCAAGTCCAACATCTACTGAATTTATGCTCGTTCATTTGTCATCTCACTTAACTTATCATTTAGGCCAAATAAATTATCATCGTAGATTACTGGATCATTAGCAATATTTCTATTTTTTAGATGAAATTTTATAATAATTAATATGCGAAGCTCAAGTCCAAAGCAATTTATTTTAATTATTATAACCCAAGTCATTAACCAAACTTGTTAAAATAAATTATATTTATTCTCTAATTCATTGAAGTAATAAAATTTTTATGATTTATACGATTTTATTTATAATAATTGCTGTTGCCCTATTTTGGGTGTTGGGGTTATTTATATTTTCAAGAATGTTTTGGTATAAAATAAGCAAGAAATATAAACTTCCAATTAATTTTTATGGTAAAGATTATGGAAATATTGAAGCAAAAATTAATGGCCTAAAATTTATTCCACACATTCAACTCAAATACAATGAAGAAGGTTTCTTTCTAAAACCTAGTTCATTGTACCTATTTCATGATCCAGTTTTTATTCCTTGGAATGATATCTCTAAAATAAATAAAAACAAGGCAAATATTTGTATTGATATAATTGTCGGAGCGGTTCCTGAAACGAATACCATTTCAGTAAGCGCTGAAACGTACAAAGAACTTCATACAACTTTTATTAAATTCAAAGAACAGTTTGTAGCAAATTATTAAGCAATTAATACTTTCATCTTCTGTTCTTTAATCTTTAATTGAAGCGAATTTTTGGTCTATAATATTTAAATCGAGATATTTTTATACACCCATTTTGTTGTGCCTATTTAAAAAGGTGTACTTATTCTGCTTTGGAATTATAAGACTGAAATTATTGGTATTCCATGCACAGTTTTTTTAGTTTTGAAGCTGTGGATTATAAAAATAATTACCCTTTCATCCAAAACAAACTAAGAAATGTTGAATTATTTTTATTTGATGAGATTATCTTTTGCAAACAAAGAAATGGAACTCACCGTAATACCAATTGGCATTAAAACTGAAATTGTAAAAAGAATCAAATAATAATTTGGTAGAAAACCCATTTTTTGCCACAACATAAATCCCTGAAGAAATAGTAACAATTCACTCAAGAAGAAACCAACTAAAAAAATAACCAATCCATTAACATAGTACTTTTTTAGATTTTGATTCATTTCATAGAAAAGTCCCAAGAGAAAGGTACTAATGGCTCCTAACATTAACAAATGAATAAATCCTATTACAAAGTTTTTAATGGTATAAGAAACGGTTGCTAAATATGGAATGGCAACTAGGCCTTGAATTAATATCTTAAAAACAAAACAAAACATGGAAATATACCATAATCTGTATGTCCATAATTTTAAATTTTCAATTAATTTTACTTTACTCTGCAAAATAATTTTATAAAAAAAGTAAATCGCTCCCAATTGAAGTAAAACACCTGCACTATTGGTCCAAAAAATAAATTTATCAGGCGTGGACCAAGTTAAAGCAAGTGCATAGGTCAAAACGCATGAAATGGTTAATAGCCAATAAAATGTTTCTAAAAGCTTCCGACTAATTCTAAAATCATAATGTGCAGAAATTTTTAAAAAAATAGCAATAGTGGTAAATATAAACCAACCGTTGAATTGAAAATGCAGAAAAAATTGAACTGAGGTATAATATAAAATTGAACCTTTTAGTCCTATAATCATAAGGGAAGAAAAAACTAATGTGCCAAATGAGGAGCAAACCAAAAACAGCAAACCTGTTTTTAAGAATAGGATAGAAAAATTGAGCTCATTATTTTCTTTGATTTTTAATTCTTTGAAAATTAAGTAACAAAAAATATAACTTAATATTATGTGCATTGAACTAAAAAATATGGAAAGTAAGCCATATCCATAAATCGAGAAACTGATTAGCATGCCAAAAACGGCAACCATCGTTAACCAAAAAAGATAAGAAAATATCTTCCTTTGCAGATTAAATAATGAAATAATGAATAGATAAAGGCCTGAGTAAACCCAACCCATCATTGCAACATGAGAGTGTGCATGGGTAATATTTCTATAATCTATCCAATCTGGTAAATCTCCAACAAAAGCAAAGCGTAATATGCTTCCGAGAATGCCGGCGATAATAAAAAATATAAAAGCCAGTTTTACCCAGCTTTTATATTGTATAGAAAGTATCAAATTCGTTGTCAAAAGATTTTCAATTTTATTTTTTTCCCACTAATTTCCACTAGCATCATTAACAGCTAAAAATTCCAATACATTCCTTGCATCATCCTTGCTTAAATTTTGATTAGGCATTCTTGTCAAACACTCTTCAAGCATTTTTTGAGCCTCAGGATCTTTATCTAACATCATTTCAGTATTGGTTATCATATTCAAAATCCATTCAGGTTTTCTTCTTTCAGTAACTCCTTTGAATCCAGGCCCTACAACCCTATTGGCAGTAAGTTTATGACATGCGGAACATTTCATATCATAAACTTCCTTTCCTTTGCCAGCCATATCTTGATCCAATGGATTATTCATCACTATATTGGAAAACTCGCCAACACCCTTCCCATCATCTGCTGAGTCATCTGCAACCATTGATTTTGCAGGGCCAGATGCAGCTGCATCTCCTGTCGATTTCTCTCCGCCACAAGCGTAAATCATTGAAGCGAGAATTCCAATAATTAAAATTTTCTTCATTTTTTTTCTATTTAATGATTAATATTTAAGGTTAAATTATTTTCAGCAATTCTTTTTGCTGATTCAAAAATGGTTTCATTTTGCAATTTGCTTTTGAAATCTCTTCTAAATGTTTGAACATCACTATGATAAGGACAAGGAGTTTTGCCAGAACATTCCTTCAAACCTAATATACAATTTTCAAATCTTGAAGGTCCATCTATAACATATATAATTTCCAATAAATTAGATGCCTTATCTTTGTCTGAAAGATAAAATCCACCATTTCTGCCTTTGGAAGAAGAAACAAATCCACTTTTTGTGAGTTGTTGCAAAATTTTAGCAAGGAAATGTTTTGGCATTTCTAATTCTTCAGACAATACATCTGCACCAATCTTATGGTTATCATCTGTATTTAAAGCTAAATATAAAATAGCTCTTATGGCGTATTGGCAAGTTGTACTAAACATGCTATAAAACTAATATTTATTTATTCAGGAGGTAATAAAACTTTATCAATAACATGAACGTAGCCATTTGATGCTTTTACAGTTCCAATCACTTTAGCACCATTGACAAAGGTTTCTCCATTAATTACTTCTACTTTAACTTTATCGCCCGTAGCTTGACCAATACCCATCACACCTTTAATGTTATCTCCAGTATAACTGCCTGGAGCAGCATGAAAAGTTATAATATTAGCTAATGTTGCTTTATTCTCTGGTTTTAATAAAGTTTCCAAAGTTCCAGCAGGTAATGCATCAAAAGCTGCATTAGTTGGCGCAAAAACCGTTAAAGGTCCAGCATTAGTAAGCACATCTTCCAAGCCAGCTGCTTTGACGCCGGCTACTAAAGTGGTATGGTCAGGTGATCCAATTGCAATTTGCAAAATATTAGATTCTGATTCTGCGTCTACGACACCAGATTGTCCTTTTAAGTTACTGGTTTCAATACCCGCAGCTTGAGAATTTTGAGTTTGTGGAGTATCACACGCAAATCCGAGCATCAACATGATAACTGCCAGAATGGGAATAACTATTCTTTTCATTTTTTTTGATTGATTGTTCTTAAAATAATTTTTTAAATTTTATTGAACCAAATAAAGAATTTATTAGTGATTCAATAATGCAAATATAAAAATTTTATTTTTAATAAGACTTAAATATCTTTTTATCTTTTTATTATTTATATTTGCATTATAATTGGTTTTTGTATGGATAAATACTTAAAGCAATTATTTGTTGTATTATAATTTAAATCAAATAAAAAATGAAAGCACAAAAGAAATTATTTGGAAATGGAATAGCAATAGCTGCTTTATCGTTGTTATTTCTTATTTCTGCCTGCACGCCAACTAATAATGGGAATTCAGGGATGCTAAACAATGATGCTGCTTCTGCAGTTTATGTTGCACCTGGAGAATATGATGAATTTTACGGATTCTTTTCTGGAGGATTTAGTGGTCAAGTGAGCGTTTATGGATTGCCTAGCGGCAGATTATTGAAAGTTATTCCTGTATTCTCACAAGATGCAGAAAAATCATGGGGTTATAATGAAGAAACTAAGCCAATGCTTAATACTTCTTTCGGTTTCATTCCTTGGGATGACGCACACCATCCAGAATTATCACAGACTGATGGAGAAACTGATGGTCGGTGGTTATTTATCAATGGAAATAATACTCCTAGAGTAGCAAGAATTGGACTTTCTACATTTGAAACCGAAGAAATCATCGAAATCCCTAATAGTGGTGGTAATCACAGTTCTCCATTTACGACTGAAAACACAGAATATGTTGTAGCAGGAACCAGATTTAGTGTACCGTACCCACAAAAAGATGTTGCAATTAGCAGTTATGAAGAAAATTTCAAAGGCATGCTGACTTTTATAAAAGTGGATGATGAAGGTCATATGAATATAGCATTCCAAGTACTTTTGCCTGCATTTGATTATGATTTAGCCCATTCTGGAAAAGGTAAATCTCATGGTTGGACTTTCTTTACAACTTATAATACTGAACAAAGTCATACTTTAATGGAAGTTAATGCATCACAAAATGATAAGGATTTTATCGCTGCAATTAACTGGAAAAAAGCTGAAGAATATATTGCTGCAGGAAAAGCAAAAAATATTCCTGGAAAACACTATGTGAACAGGTATGATGAGGCAACGCACACCGCTACTTCTACCCTAGTTAATACAGTTCCTGTATTAACGCCGGAAGATTGCCCAGGTTTAGTTTACTTCTTACCAACGCCAAAATCTCCTCATGGTGTGGACGTAGATCCAACAGGAGAATATATAATTGGTAGTGGAAAACTATCTGCAGATTTAACAGCACATTCTTTTACCAATATGTTGAGTGCTATTGAAAACAAAGAATTTGAAACAACAATTCAAGGTGTTCCTGTTTTAAAATATGACAAAGTAATAGGAGGCGTTGTAAAAAAACCAGGCTTAGGACCATTGCACACCGAATTTGATGACAAAGGAAATGCCTATACTACTTTCTTTATTTCATCGAATGTTGTAAAATGGAAGGTTGGAACTTGGGAAGTACTTGATATTGTTCCTACATATTATTCTGTAGGTCACTTAATGATTCCTGGAGGCGATTCTAAAAAACCACAAGGTAAATACATGGTGGCTTTGAATAAAATCACAAAAGATAGGTATTTGCCAACTGGACCAGAAATGAACCATTCTGCACAATTATATGATATTTCGGGAGATAAAATGAAATTATTGTTAGATTTCCCAACTGTTGGAGAACCGCATTATGCTCAAGGTATTTCTGCTGATAGAATAGTTTCAAAAAGTAAAAAATTCTACCCAATCGAAGAAAATCAGCATCCATTCAAAGCATTGGGTGAAGGCCAAACTAAAGTTGAAAGATCAGGAAAAACAGTGCATGTTTATATGACATCAATAAGAAGTCACTTTGCTCCTGACAATATAGAAGGAATTCAAGTTGGTGACGATGTTTACATCCACTTGACAAATCTTGAACAAGATTTTGACGTTCCTCATGGATTAGCTGTCCAAGGAGCTAGAAATGCAGAATTGTTGGTAATGCCAGGACAAACTGAGACAATGTTGTGGCAGCCACAAAGAGAAGGCGTATTTCCATTTTATTGCACAGACTTTTGTTCTGCTTTGCATCAAGAAATGCAAGGGTATTTAAGAGTATCACCTAGCGGAAGTAACACTCCATTAAAATGGAGTTTGGGTGAAGAAGAAGAAGAATTGTAATTATTTTAAATATTGTGTATGCGCCTAGGTTTCTACCTTGGCGCATACCATTTATCTCCTTAAAAAATTGTGATGCTAAAGAACAGAAGATTGCCGCAGATTTTAATGATTGTGGCTGGTTTGTTATTGATATTATTGTTTACAAAACCAATTTGGAGAATATCTCTAATAGCTCCCCAGTATCCGGACGGGGTTCACATGTATATTTATGTAAATAAACTAGGAGGGAAAGAACCTGGTACTTTACAAAATATAAACATCCTTAATCATTATATAGGCATGAAGTACATTGTTCCTGATGATATCCCAGAATTAAAATATTTTCCATACGTTGTCGGATTTTTTATCATATTGGCTCTCCTCGTAAGCTTTACAAATAATAAATATGCATTTCTAATTTGGATTTCATTGCTCCTAATTTCTTTAATTCTTGCTATGTACGATTTTTATTTGTGGGAATATGATTATGGACATAGTCTTGATCCAAATGCCATAATGAAATTTGAAGGAGAATCCTTTCAGCCGCCATTATTTGGGACCAAACAAGTTATAACATTTACTGCAAAATCTTATCCACATTTTGGAGGATATATGATAATGTTATCCGCATTTTTTGGTACTATTGCTACGTATTTAAAATTTAAAATAAAACATGAACAGGTTATTTCTTAGCTTATTTTGTGTTTTCCTTACCCTCATTTTAATATTTAGTTGCTCAGTTGAACCAAAGTCTATTGACTACAATTTGGATCAATGCGCTGCTTGTAAAATGATGATATCGGAACAACAATTTGGTGCTGAATTGGTCACAAAAAAAGGAAAAATATATAAATATGATGCAATTGAATGCATGGTCTCTTCATTTACTAAAAGTGATTCACCAGATTTTGCCCATGTTTTAGTTACTGATTATGAAAACCCAGGAAATTTTATAGATGCGAAAGCATCGACATATCTTGTTGATGCTTCAAGACCCAGCCCAATGGGAAAGAATGTAAGCGCTTACAAGTCTCCTGAATTATTATCCAAAGAATTCAATTCAATTGATTCTAAAATTCTAAATTGGGATCAACTTCTAGATTATCTAAATGAAAATTAAAACATAACCAAGTTTTGATGCCAAGAATAATAATTTTAATTATTGCCTTACTTATTACAATTAAGGGTCATTCATCCGTAATTGAGATGTGCCAAAGCTGTGTAATAACGACGCTTGAAGATGCTATCCAAAAAGTAAATAAGTGTGACACCATTTTAATTGATGGTGGCGAGTATCACATTGAAAATGTATTTATAGATAAATCATTGACGATTATTGGCAGTAATCAAGCAACGTTGATTTCAAAATCTGGAGACGAATTATTGACCATAACTGCTGATTATGTCACCATTAAAGGGCTCATTTTAAAAAATGTAACGATGAGTTACATCAAAGAAAGAGCTGCTATCAGGGCTGTAAAACAAAAATATATAACCATAGAAAACAACTTTATAAAAGATTGTTTTTTTGCCATTTATTTAGAAAATTCACACTTTGGAAACATAAACAATAACATAATCGAAGGAAATGCGACCACAGAAGCAGAATCTGGAAATGGCATCCACGCATGGTATTGCAAAAACATAAACATATCTAACAATAATATCAAGGGGCACCGTGATGGTATTTATTTTGAATTTGTAGACAAAAGTAAAATTACTAATAACCATAGCGAATTAAATACTCGCTACGGTTTACATTTTATGTTTTCTAATGATGATGATTATTGGTCAAATACATTTAAAAATAACGGCGTCGGCGTAGCTGTTATGTTTTCCAGCAGAATTACGATGTTAAACAATCAATTCATATATAATTGGGGAAGAGCTTCTTATGGGCTATTGCTTAAAGAAATTAATGATGCTCAAATTATTGGAAATATGTTAAAAGAAAATACCATTGGCATATATATAGAGGGTTCCAACCGTGTGAAATATTCGAACAATACATTCGATCATAATGGATGGGCAATCAAATTTTCAGGTGGAAGCTCAGATAACGATTTCACAAGGAACAATTTTATTAATAACTCTTTGGATTTGATTGTTAATACTAAATTAGGAAGCAATATTTTGCATCATAATTATTGGTCAAATTATTCAGGATATGACCTTGATCGCGATAGAATTGGTGATGTACCTTACTATCCAGTTAAATTATTTTCTTATATTCTCGATCAAGCTCCAGAAGCAATAGTTTTAATGAGGAGTCTTTTTGTAGATTTAATAAATTTTTCTGAAAGAGTAAGTCCTGTTTTTACTCCTAAAGAAGTAATGGATGATTATCCAATAATGGATATAATTAGATGATTAGAATAGAAAATCTCCACAAAAAATTTGGTAAGAACGAAGTGTTAAAAGGCATAAGCTTAAACATTGAACATCAAGGTATAACTGCTATATTAGGACCAAATGGATCTGGTAAAACAACTTTAATAAAATCATTTTTAGGTATGGTATTACCTGATAAAGGTGAAATTTATTATAAAAACATAAATATTAAAAACCATTTTGAATATAGAAATGACATAGCCCATATGCCACAAATAGCTCATTTCCCAGAAAATCTTACTTCACGGGAAATCATTAATATGATTATTGATTTGAGAAAAAGCAAAACCAATGAAAATTACCTCATCAAGCTATTTGGTCTAGAAAATGAATTGGATAAAAAAATGGTCAATTTATCTGGAGGCACTAGGCAAAAAGTCAATTTCTTAATTGCTTTGATGTATGAAACTCCAATTATTATTTTGGATGAACCGAGTAATGGTCTTGATCCACTTGCTTTACTTCGTTTAAAAGAACATTTACAAACCGAAAAGCAAAAAGGAAAACAAATTCTTATAACAACTCATATCATGAGCTTTGTAGAAGAAGTAGCTGACAATATCATCTTTCTTCTTGAAGGAAACATTTATTTCAATGGCAAGCTATCCGAGTTATTAGAATTGCAAAATGAAAGTAAATTAGAACGAGCAATTGCCAAAATCCTTGAAACTCATCCAGTATAATGTGGAAAATATTCAAATATAGTTTTTACGATATGATCCGTAATAGATGGATGTTCATTTATATGGCATTCTTCTTATTGTTGACATTAGCTTTGCTATTCCTGAGCAATGATTTCACAAAAGTGATTATCAGTCTAACCAACATCATACTAGTATTAACGCCTCTAATAGGAATACTATTTGGGACCATGTATTTTTATAGTTCTAAAGAATTTATTGAATTATTAATGGCGCAACCCTTATCAAGGAAGTCAATTTTTACTGGAATGTATCTTGGATTAGCAAGCTCTTTTAGTCTAAGTTTGATTTTGGGAATTTCCATCCCACTTCTTTTTTATGGATTATTTAATGCAGCAAATTTTTCTGTTTATTTAGTACTATGCTCGATGTCTGTTGTACTTTCAGTTGTTTTTTCATTAATTGCATTTATTATTGCATTAAGATTTGAAAACAAAATAAAAGGATTTGGAGTCGCTATATTTACATGGCTATTTTTTGCCATTATTTATGATGGAATCTTTCTTCTTTTGCTATTGTTATTCAAAGATTATCCTCTTGAAAATCTCAGTATTGGTTTAACTGTTTTTAACCCAATTGATTTAGCCAGAATTCTAATTCTTTTAAAATTAGATATTTCAACGATGATGGGTTATACTGGAGCTGTTCTTCAAAAATTTCTCGGAAGCGGAATGGGTTCAATTTTTATTATAACTATTCTAACCTTTTGGATTATTCTTCCATTTATGCGAATGCTTCACCTAGCAAAAAACAAAGACTTCTAAGCAAAGGGTCACTATAAATCATTTCAAATTAATTGAAGAGGATGATAGCTACTAATTATATAAGATTCCTTGATATTTTGGATGCAATATTGTTTAATAACTTTTCATTATCAGTTGGTTTATTATAAAGTTGTAGGTGATAATTTTTTAAAAACTAGGAATATTTAAACGTTAGTTTGTATTCTTAAAATTGAATTTAAGGGATAAAAGGAAATTTACATTCTTAGATCTGATAATAATTACCAGATAGGGACTTCGAAATAGAACAAAATTTTGAAAAGGAGTCTAAAATATCTGTAATCTGGGCTTTCAATCTTCAGCGGAGGAAGATTTCTGAAATTAGCTTCAAGGTCGGTTTTCTTGACACGGATTCCATTCCACATTACTTGCGATCCCATCTCAGCTAGCTTTTCATAATTTATTCCCCACCTCATTTCTTTTTTACACCTTAATTTTTCCCTTTTTCTAATTGCCCATTCTCCTTTATGCGGATCGTATGGTCTTACATTCTTCAATCTTTCAATTGTTGAAATCAATTCTGCTTCAGAAGTAATCAATTCTTTTTGATACCTTCTGTAAAATAAAGCTCCAACTCGTTTATTACACCAATTAAAATGCTTGACAAAACCAGATTGCAAATTTGCCATTTCTTGGCTATAGATAATTGCAGATTCTGGAATTAGAAATTCTAAGATATTTTCATTTTTATGTTTCTTTCTATAGAAATTTATAAATTCTTCTCTGGTTTTCATTTGGACCAAAAGTTCCCATTGGTTGTCATGGAATGCATAACCAAGAATATTGCATATTGGACTTAAATAGTCATCCGCTTTTTGTTTAAACCGATTAACATATTCTTCATTCCTAAAAATTATGAGCGAATGTTGCGCAGCAATTTTAGCCAAGCTAAAATAATGAGGGAACCGGCTGCAAACCAGCCGGATGGGAGGGCGGCAACTCCAATATTGTTGAGTAAATAAATGCCTCCTTCAAAAACATGTTGTGCTATCATTATTAATACTTTAAACTTTTTATCTTTTAAAGTATTAGTGTTTTAAAATCCTATTTCGTTACCTTATTTTTCATTTATTTTTAAACTTTAACATTTCAAGTTTTTTTAATCCCAAATTGTTTTATTTTAATTATAATAATTCACCCATTTTCATTGATTCAAAGCATAAGAATAAGTAACCTACATCATTTTTTTTCATTGTAATAATTCTGAAATTGAAAGAAATATTAATATGAAAAATATTCTAATTCCCACAGATTTTTCTGATTTTGGTGACGAAGCTTTTATCTACGCAACTGATTTTGTAGCTGGAACAAAAGCAAATTTTCATATTGTTCACGTCATTAGTTCTGATACTCCCTCTCCGCAAGCATCAGTTTT
>JAHEAQ010000071.1:18378-27804 GCA_024642705.1 Bacteroidota bacterium
GTAGAAGTTAGTGATAATGTGGAAGATGTGATTGAAGAAGTTGCAAATAATCATGGGGCCGAGATGATAATCATGCATTCTTCAAAGAAATCTATGTGGAAAAGTTTTTTTGGAATAAGCCATACCAAGAACATGGCCTTCAAAACTAATATTCCATTATTAATTATAGACAACAGATCTTAAATAATTGTTCCACTTGAAATCCTGCTATATTTCAATTTACTTTAAAGAAATTCACAACATATAAAGTAATTACTTTTAAGGTTGGTAAAAAACATCTTAAACTTTAAAACCCCATTATGCATTAGACATTCTATTCCTACTGGAAATGACTGCAAAATATACCGCTGCACTAAGTTTTGGTCATGCACCAAAGTGGCAACTATGATTCAATCAGGCCATCCCTTCCGACAGGTTTTATCCCTATTTTAATTTCATTAAAATTATTTTGCATCGTTCGTTCATTTTTTATTTTCATTTCAAGTCTCATTGCGAAGCCCCAATACATATTTCGGGTTAAATGTAATCTTTCTATTTTCCTCGAAATATTCGCATAGTAAAAAATAAAAAGTGACATACGCACTATTTCATAAAGTAGGCCATGTATTTTATAATATTCATTAGATTTATATTTATTAAAAAATATATACTAATGGAGATTGTAATCTATAAAATCGAAACTCTTCTTGAAAAAACTAGGGACTATATTTTCATTTCTAATGATTCTAATCTAAGGAAAAGCATTAATCCAGGTAAATGGTCAAAAAAAGAAATTTTAGGCCACCTCATTGATTCCGCAATTAACAATCTTCAAAGATTTACAGAAATTCAATTTTTTCCACAGCCATATAAGCATAGATCTTACAAACAAGATGAACTTGTAAAAGCCAATAATTATCAAGAAGCAAATCTTTCAGAGTTATTAGAACTTTGGATAAGTCTGAATAAAAGAATCGTCGGAGTGATAAAAAACATAAAAACAGAAGACTTGGAATTAGAAATTTTGCTTGAAAATAATGATATCATTGATTTGAATTTTCTGATCAAGGATTATGCAATTCATTTGGAATGGCATGTTAACCAAATTTTATATAATGAGTTAGAGCTATAAGTTCAAACTCATTAATTAGCTTTGATTTCTAAAAAAGATTCAAAAAAAATTTATGCCAGATATAATTACTTACGAAGAAATAGTGGATTTGATTAAAAGTGTCCATGTAATTCAAGCAATGGAGGATGCTTTTATTCAATACAGCAACGGTAATTGTGTGGTACCGCCAGTAGGAGAATTACTTTTTGAAAAACCAAAAGGTGACACACACATCAAATATGGATATATTAAAGATGAAGAATATTTTTGCATAAAAATTGCTTCAGGGTTTTATGAAAATTCAAATTTAGGAATTGCTTCAAATCAAGGATTGATGTTGCTTTTTAGTCAAAAAACAGGTGTCCCTGTAGCAATTTTGTTGGACAATGGTTTGCTCACTGATATACGAACCGCAGCTGCTGGGGCTCTAGTCGCGAAATATTTTGCTCCTAAAAAAGTTTCAGCTATTGGAATCATTGGAACTGGTGTGCAAGCCAAAATGCAATTGCAATATCTTAATTCAGTAGTTGATTGTAAGGAAGTGTATGTCTGGGGACGAGACCAAAACAAAGCTAAACAATATCAATCTCAATTATCCTCTACTTACAATGTTCACATTGCTCTATCTCCAAAAGAATTAGCGAAACAATGTAACCTAATCATTACAACTACTCCTTCAGAAATTATGATTCTGAATCAAAACGATATCATGCCAGGCACACATCTTACAGCTGTGGGCTCTGATACAGCACATAAGCAAGAATTGGATGGGAATATCTTAAAGATTGCAGACATCGTGATTAGTGATAGTATCCCACAAAGTAATAGTAGAGGAGAAATTTTCCAAGCTGTTAAAAGTAATATAATCACGCAAAACAAAGTTATCGAATTAGGAAATGCACTCCAAAACCCTTTGCATCAAAGAGCTAATGATTCACAAATTACAGTTGCAGACTTAACAGGGGTAGCAGTCCAAGATATTATGATTGCACAAGCAGTTTTCAAAAATTACATCACAAAGAAAAAAAATTATGATCCATTATAAAAGCAATACAGGTGGAAGTGAGGTCGTAGATTTCGAAACTGCCATTCTTGATGGTTTTGCAAAAGATGGTGGACTATATGTACCAACACAATTGCCCACAATATCTTCCGAACAATTATCCTCGTGGTCTTCCTTGAATTACGTTGATTTAGCTTTTGAAATACTTTCATTATTCATAGACAGATCAGTTATGTCTGAATCTGAACTGAAACACCTTTTGCAAAATGCTTATTTGACTTTTGAAAAAGAAGAAATAATTCCAATATACAAAATGAAGTCTAGGTCAGAAACTTATGTTCTTGAGCTGTTTCATGGACCTACTTTATCATTTAAAGATATTGGATTAGCTTTTTTAGTAAATCTTGTTAATTTCTTTCTGGAACGAAAGAATGAAAAATTATCTATTATTGTTGCTACAACAGGTGACACAGGACCTGCAGCGGCCTTTTATGCTGTTAACAAAACTGCATTGAATGCTTGGATTCTTTATCCAAAAGATAGGATAACTAAAGAACAAGAAAGGCAGATTACCACAATTGATGCGCTCAATGTTCACCCAGTAGCCGTTGCAAACTGCCCTGATGGAGGGGATGATTTAGATCTTGTGATTACAAAATTATTTGCCAATAAATCATTCAAGGAAAAAATGAAATTATCAAGCGTAAACTCCATAAATTGGGGACGCATAATGATGCAAACTGTACATTATTTTTATGCTTATTTCAAAATAGCCGATTCTGTGGGAGAAAAAATAAATTTTTCAGTTCCTTCTGGTGCTTTTGGCAATTTATGTGCCGGAGCATTAGCTCGTGAGATGGGACTTCCTGTAGAAACTTTTGTTTGCGCTAACAATGAAAATGCCTGCCTCCACAGAATTTTTGATCAAGGTCTATTCTTAAAAAAAGAAATTCAAGAAACACCCTCATCAGCAATTGACATCCTAATTCCTTATAATTTTTGGAGGTTTTTATATTTCACCACAGGTCGAGATCAAGATAAAATTAAAGCATGGATGCAAGATTTCAAAGATAATGGAGCTTTGCAATTTGACCCAATTACTCGGCAGGAAATAAGCATGGGAATAATTTCTGAAAGCATTTCAGATCAACTTACTTTAGAAACCATCAAAAGAGTTTTTGAAGAGGAAAACTATCTTTTAGATCCACACGGTGCAGTTGCTGTGGCAGCTTCCACAAAATTAGAATCCAAACTTAATAAAAACAAGTTGGTTTGCTTAGCAACAGCACATCCTTCCAAATTTTCAAATGTTATTTTAAAAGCACTTCAGCCTTTGGATGAATTACCCAAAAAAGCAATCCATCCTTCCATTGAAATTGCAAAAAGAAGATGCGAAAAATTAAGAATATGCGAATATATTCATCTAGAAGAGGCCATAAAATATGCAATGTTAAGCCAAATGGAGAAATCCGATTCTAAATATTAAGAAATTAAAATGGCCGAGTATTCAACTTTGAATCACAAAGAAATCTCCGAAATATTGGTTCAATATAATATTTCAGATTTCGAATCTGCCTCAATTTTGGATGGAGGAGCTCAAAATACGAACTATCACATCGTAACAAAGAAAGGAGAATATGTTCTTACCATTTGTGAAAAAGATACCTTAAAACAATCCTTAAAGCAATCTAATTTATTAATTCATCTTGAAAAGAATGGTTTTGTTACATCAATTGTGATGCTTACCAAAAAGGGTTCAAGTGTATCAAAATGGCAGAACAAACCATTAATTTTAAAGAAATTTATTAATGGGTCGGTCATCAAGTCTTTTTCTGAAAAACAGTACTATTTGTTGGGAATAGAATTGGCCAAACTTCATTTAATTTCGCCGCCTGAATATTTGCCTCATCATTTTAGTTATGGCCAGGAATACTTTCACGAAATCGAAAAACTTGCTCCTGAAAGTAATTTTGCAATTTGGTTAAAAGAAAAACACGAATACATTCTAAAATTTATTGCACCTGATTTACCAAAAGCCCTAATTCATGGAGACATTTTTTATAATAACATTATAGTTGGTGGAGAAGAAATCATCACTATAATGGATTTCGAAGAAGCTTGTTATTATTATAGAATATTTGATCTTGGTATGCTTATATTAGGAACTTGCGCAAAGGAAAAGAAAATTGATTTAATCTGCGCAAGCAACATTATGGATGGTTACAAAAAACATATCCTATTGGAAGAAATTGAACTCAAAAGCTTGAAAGCATTTATTGTCTATGCAGCAGTAGCTACTGCCTTTTGGAGATTTAGACAATTCAATATCATTTATCCAGACATTGGCCTAAAAAACCATTATTTAGAAATGAAAGATATTGCCGATTCCATGATGGTTTTGGAAGATGACTTTTTTGGGTCCTTATAACGTACTTTTTTGAATAAACAGTAATGAAGAAAAGCAATTTTCTTTACCCAAAAGTTTATTGCTTTTGCCTGAATTCAAATGATTTTTATTAATTTCAAAAATTAAATTTAATCGTCAATTGAATCTGAAGTATTTTTATATTGCTCTAATACAACTTTGTGTGGTAAGTTCATTCCATACTGCATCTGCTCAGCAATTGCGTGGTTTAGAATGTAATACGCTTGTATTTGAAAAAGATATTGCCCGTCTATTAGAAAATAAGAAAAACACTAAAACCATTACCAATAGGACCAATACGATTGATTTCGTGCCATTGCAATTTCACATTATTGGAAATATTATTGGAAACACTCAAGTGATTGAAAATATAATATTTGATGCTGTATGCAAGCTAAATTCAGATTATTCAAAAACCAATATCCAATTTTATATTTTCGACAAATTTAACTATATCAATAATAACTTATTGAACAACATCACTTTTCCATATATTTCTCCAGAAGCTGCTAGTGTCTTGTCCTTAACAAAAAAAGAAGGTGCCATAAATATTTTCATAGGGAAAAACTTAACCTCAGGCAGTTCTGCCTTTTATGATCCAAATCTAGATCTAATTTATATTGACAAAAATTTTATCGGAGCAGATGACATTATCTTATCTCATGAGATCGGTCATTATTTTGGTTTGTTGCATACTTTTTCAGGATGGGAAGAAACCGTTTATAACCCAAACCTGCCTACCCCACTCTTTGTATATCGCGGCAGTACTGCATATTTTGTTGAATTTGTAGATAGAAACAAGAACTGCGAAACTGCAGGTGATTTTCTGTGCGGAACGCCTGCAGATTATATTTTATATTGGGGCAGCGGATGTCATTACAATGGCGGAGGTGTAGATCCAGATGGAGTTTATATTAATCCAGATGAATCCAATATTATGGGTTATTATTCTTTTGCCGGATGTTATGATTATGGATTTTCAGACGATCAAGCAGAAGTCATTTACGCGGATTTTCTGTCTCGTGAGGATTTGGTACAGAATAAATTGAGAATCCAAGAACAAATTTCTGATACTTTAACATTGACTAGCCCGTTATCCGGAATTGAAACAATTTATACCGATGTTACTTTTAAATGGGAGGCAGTGGAGAACGCCACTACATATATTTTGGAATTGTCCCTTAGTCCTAATTTTTCAGAATTTGAAAAATACATACTACTTCATGAACTTGAATACACTGCTTATTTTCTTAAAAATGATTCGCAATACTATTGGCGAATTTTAGCGATGAATGAAACCAATCCTTGTGATCGAAAGTTTTCGGAAATAAGAACTTTCAATACAGTAGATTATGCTTCAGATATAGATGAAATCTATCATTCATCTGGGTTCTCAATATTTCCAAATCCATTGAAATCCTTTTCGAAAAATTTCTTTTTGAATTCAAAAAATAATTATTTGGGTGCCGATTTGAAAATTTACAATCTTCATGGTATGGAAATCCATTCGTTAAATCAGCAACATTTGACAGAAGGCATAAATGAAATTAGCATTCCGGAAATTAACATATTAAGTCCAGGCATATATTTCTTAAGCATTAATCACAATAGAACTAAGAAAATGCTAAAATTCATAGTTATTTAGGAATTAAAATTCCACCTTACAATCATTTATTGAATTTCCCAAACACTGAATAAGTTGAAAGTTTAAAAACACATGGTTAGCAATCCAACTCATAGATTATGCTGGTACTTATTAATCTTTGCAAACTTTTTTATAATTGGTTGTGCACCAAAATTTAAGGAAGAGCAAGTTCATATTTTTCACAATAATCATCAAATTTTTGGCATTAATAAATTAAAACCTAGAGCTGATTTTTTTGCATTTGAAAAAATAGATTTGATGAATGCCAATTTGAAAGAAAATTCTTCTAGGTTTCAAACTTTGAATGGGCACTGGAAATTTCAATTTGTGCGATCTCCTAAAAATAGAATTAAAAATTTCTATGACCCCAATTTGAATGATCAAACATGGAATACAATTCCAGTACCCGCCAATTGGGAAGTAGAAGGATATGATTACCCAATATATTTAGACGAAGCCTATCCATTCACGACAAAATGGCCTGATGCTCCTATCGAATACAATCCAGTAGGGACTTATCGTCATGAATTCAACATCCCTAAATCATGGTTAAAAGAAAAAGTTTTTCTTCACTTCGCAGGTGCAAAATCAGCCATGTATTTATACATAAATGGAAAATTTTTGGGTTATTCACAAGGTTCTAAAACCCCCGCAGAATTTGATATTTCAACTTTAATACACGAAGGCGAGAATAAAATTGCCATTCAAATGTACCGATGGAGTGATGCTAGCTATCTAGAAAGTCAAGATATGTTGCGTATGAGTGGCATTGAACGTGAAGTTTATCTATATTCCACACCAGTAGTAAGCATTTGCGATTTTTATTTTAACGCAAATCTTGATTCGACTTTGCAGAATGGAATTTTCAATTTAGAAACTAAAATTTCAAACCTTGATTCATTACCTGCTCACCGAAATGTAGAAATTCAGTTGTTTGAAAAAGAACAATTGGTTTATTCAGAATCCCAAAAACTAACTATTAATGCACAAGACACACTCAACGTCAATTTCAAAACAAAAATCCCAGATATTAAGCCATGGTCGGCTGAAATTCCATTCTTATATCATTTGAAAATTCATTTTACAGATGAAAATAAGGATAGTAACAACGAATTTATTTCAAAACAAGTAGGTTTCAGAAATGTAACAATAAGCCAAGGACAATTAAAAATTAATGGGAAAGCTATCTATATTAAAGGTGTAGACCGCCATGAAACCGATCCCTTTACTGGCCATATAGTTTCAAAAGAAAGCATGTTAAAAGATATAATGTTAATGAA
The DNA here is from genome assembly GCA_024642705.1 of Bacteroidota bacterium. GTDB lineage: Bacteria > Bacteroidota > Bacteroidia > Chitinophagales > Saprospiraceae > Portibacter. Next base: position 25,822 of record JAHEAQ010000071.1, read on the forward strand.
GCAATTCAACATTAATGCTGTTAGGAGTAGCCATTATCCAAATGATCCATTCTGGTATGACTTATGCGACAAATTTGGACTTTATGTAATTGATGAAGCAAATATTGAAAGCCATCCATTAGCTAATAGCGAAGATACACAAATAGGAAACGAAATGTCTTGGTATCCGGCTCACTTAGATAGAACACAACGAATGTATTTCCGAGATAGAAACCATCCTTCTATTATAATATGGTCTTTAGGAAATGAGGCGGGTCATGGCGATATTTTCAAAATGATGTATAAATGGCTGAAAAGTCAGGATAAAACTAGACCTGTTCAGTATGAGCCTGCAGAATTAGAAGATTACACTGATATTTTCTGCCCAATGTATCCAAAACCAGAAGACTTGATCCTATATGCAGAAAATCAACCCGCAAAGCCAGGGATAATGATTGAATATGCTCATGCCATGGGAAATTCAGTTGGAAATTTGCAAGACTATTGGAATATTATAGAAAAATATCCATCTCTTCAAGGAGGATTTATTTGGGATTGGGTAGATCAATCATTAGAGTACAAAGATGAAGCAGGGCAGCCATATTTAGCTTATGGGCATGATTATCATCCTGATCTCCCAACAGATGGCAATTTTCTTAATAATGGATTGGTTGATCCATATAGGAATCCTCATCCCCATATTTATGAAGTAAAAAAAGTATACCAACCAGCACTTTTCAAATGGAATGATTCAAGCAAATCACTAAGTGTTCAAAACAAATATTTTTTCAAATCTTTCGATGATTTAATTCTCAAATGGTCTTTTCTTGTCAATGGAATTGTCGAACATGAAGGGTTCCTTGATAATTTAAATATTAGTGCTCAAGAAAATAAATCATTTTTGATTCCAATTCCTAAAGTTTCTTCTGACTTTGAAGCTATTTTAGAAGTCCAATTGATAACAAAAGACAAAAGCGATCTGATTCCTGAAAACCATGAAATTGCATTCGAACAATTTGTTCTGAATAGTCCTAAAATAAAATCAATTGTAACAAATGTTACAATTGAAGACATTCCATATGATATAACTCTAAAAGATTCAATTTATACCATCCATAATTCAAACACCACGATCAAATTGAGTTCAAAAACTGGAGAAATACAAGAGTGGAAATTTCAACAAAATGTGATCACTAAACAAAATATTAAACCTAATTTCTGGCGCCCTCCAACAGATAATGATTTGGGAAACAATATGCAAGAATGGGCTAAAATATGGCAACAATCAACTTCTGAATGCACTTCAAAACTTATAAAAAAGCCAGTAACTATAGATGATAGAGTAAATTTCACTATTGAATATAATTTACCAGATAACATTGCGAAGGTTGCCATGGGATTCACACTTTCAAAAGATGGAAGTTTGGAAATTGCATATGATTTTTTGCCTTTAATCGATGGTTTACCTAATCTGCCTAGACTAGGAATAAAAATGTTGCTGGCTGCTGACTTCAAAAATGCAAAATGGTATGGTAGAGGGCCATTTGAAACTTATTGGGATAGAAAATCAGGTTCCAAGATTGGAGTTTATGAAAATTCGAATGAAAAAATGTTTCAAAGATATTCAAGACCACAGGAAACTGGGAATTTGACTGATCTAAGGTGGATTAGTTTGAATAATAAAAAGATAAATATTACAATTATTCCTGTAGATGAAAATTTCTTGAATGGATCCATTTGGCCATTTACGAGTTCCGAATTAGACTATATTCCAGGAAAAGAAGGAGGAAAGTCAGCCTCAGGATTGGTTCCCGTAACTTCTAGGCATGGCGCAGATATAAAAATTGATACAATAGTGCAATGGAATATTGATTATTTACAAATGGGAGTTGGAGGTGATAATTCCTGGGGAAGATTGGTTCATCTAGAATATTGCATTCCACCAAAACAATATCACTTTTCGATTAGAATAAAACCAACAGTCGTGCAATGATTCTAATGGTT
>JAHEAQ010000072.1 GCA_024642705.1 Bacteroidota bacterium
AAAACTAAAACCAATAACTTTACTATTTGTCTATTTTACATGTTATTTTTGTCAATTATTGTAAAAAAATCAAAAATATGCTTAATTCGGTTTTCTCTAAGTTGACTATTATTGGATCGATAATGATGTGTTTCATGTATCAATCTTGCACAAATGCTCCATCCATTGATATTTCAAATGAAGCATTAATTCCAGTTCCTTCAAAAGTTGAAGCTACAAACAGTTCATTTCAATTGACAAGTAGTACCACTTTAAATTTGATAGGTGATGAAAAAGAATTAACCCCATTGGCTAAATTTTTCAATAATAGAATTTCTAAATCTACAGGTTTTGAGCTGAAAGTCTCTAGCAAAAGTGGGGTCTCCAAAGGAATCAATTTTGTGATTAATAACGAAAGCAAAAACGGACCTGAGGCATACTATTTGGAAATTAGTGAAAATCAAATAATGATTTCAGCTACTGCACCTGTCGGAATTTTTTATGGCATCCAAACATTAATTCAACTTATGCCTGATGCAATTGAAAATGGTACTTTGCAAGAAAGAGATTGGTTTATAGGCACAGGAATTATATCGGATAGTCCTGAATATGCATATAGAGGTGTGATGCTTGATGTTGCCAGACATTTTTTCAGCATAGAAGATGTGAAAAAATATATTGATTATATCGCTGCTTATAAAATGAATGGACTTCATTTGCATTTATCAGATGATCAAGGATGGAGAATTGAAATAAAATCGTGGCCAGAATTAACCAATATAGGAGGTAAAACCCAAGTTGGAGGGGGAAAAGGTGGATTTTATACGCAAGAACAATATAAAGAAATCGTTGCATATGCAGCAGAAAATTTTGTCACTGTTATACCGGAAATTGACATGCCTGGCCATACCAATGCTGCATTGGCATCTTATGCTGAATTGAATTGTGATAACAAGGCAAGAGAACTTTATACGGGAATTGAAGTTGGCTTTAGTACTTTGTGCACAGATAAAGAAGTTACTTATCAATTTGTGGATGATGTAATCAAAGAATTGGCAGAAATGACACCTGGAGAATACATACATATTGGTGGGGATGAATCTCATGCAACTGCAAAAGAAGATTATATCCCATTTATGAATAGAGTACAAGAAATTGTTTTAAAGCATGGCAAAAAAGTTATGGCTTGGGATGAATTATCTATTTCTAACATAATCGATACAAATGTAGTGGTTCAATTCTGGGATTCTGCAGAAAATGCAAAAATGGGCGTTTCAAAAGGAGCTAAAGTATTAATGTCTCCTGCAAAAAAGGCTTACCTCGATATGCAATATGATTCCACTTCTCCCTTAGGATTGCATTGGGCAGCCTATATAGAAGTTGATGATGCTTATAATTGGGAACCAATGACTTATGTAAATGATTTGAACAAAGAAGATATTTTTGGAATAGAAACTGCTCTATGGTCAGAAACTGTGACTAATCTCGATGAAATAGAGTATATGATGTTTCCCAGAGTAACTGCTATTGGTGAAATCGCTTGGTCTAAGGCAGAAAATAGATCATGGGAAAGTTATAGTAATAGACTTGCAAAGCACGGAAAAAGGATGAAAAATAAAGGTATCAATTATTATGAATCTGCAAAAATAAAGTGGGAAGTTGATGCTGTAAAGGAAAATCCCATTAAAGGTTAATGTCCTTAAAAGATGAGTATTTAAGTTGAAATCCAAGTAATTTTTGATCCGTTTTTATTTTCTTTAAGTTAGAGCAATGAGTTACATTGACTGGATTGGTGGAATCGGAGTAGGGCTAATTCTGGGGGCTTATTTCCTAAGTTTAATAAAAAAACTTTCACTCGATGGTTTTTTATATCTGTTTCTAAATTTTATCGGCGCAACTTTAGCATGCACAGCATCAATCCTTATTCAATATTGGCCATTTATTATCTTAGAAGGTGCTTGGGCTCTTGTTTCATTGGTTGCAATTTTGAGAAAAGTGATTATTGGAAACAATAGAAACACCAGAATATAAAATTTTAGCATCTTATTTAAAATTGAGCGCTCACTCTTTGATTTTATACATATTGTTCAATAAGTAACCCTTAAGTTTCCATAATCTGTGAAATGAACAGGGATTTCGGCTTATAAGTTACTCTAAATAGCAGGCTTTCTAAGGTATATTGTTCTTTCAAGTTCCATTTAGAAGCCGAAACGAATGATATGGATGAAGGCATATTTTTTAATTTTCTCGATCTTTAAATAAAGCAAAATGAAACAATCCATATTTCTTTTTTCATTTACAACTATTATTTTATTATCAATGATTTCAAGTCATTCAGAAGTTTTGAACCACAAAAGTAAATCTGATAATTTCTTGTATGATACCATTCCAGGCATGTTAATTACTTATGATACTTCAATTGTTTTTGACCCTGCGACATATGTAGAAACTGTAACAGTGACGAAAAATGAAGTGAAGGCAGACTCCTATTTTTCGAACCTTATTTTTTCTGGAAAAAGTAAAAATGTATCGGATACTATTTATTTAAAAGATAGCTCTAGTGAAGAATTAAAAGATATCTCTGGTGAAGGAATTATTAAAATTATTTTTTGGAAAATGCCAATTGAAATACTTTATATATATAATAATTTGAATGATGCACAAAAGGATGCAGTTCGAAAAACCTATGGCATTAAGTAGTTGTGGGTAATTAGAACACGATAAAAGACCGTGATTTAATGGATAAAATGAAAAGCAAATACAAAGCTGCTTATTTGATTTATGGCGTCAATGTTTTCGATGAAGCGATCAGTGACCTAAAGTATTTAAAATTTAAGAAGCATGGGTTGTAACAACACGTGGAAGCTAGTATACGTGAACTTTGTTGTAGAACTAGTTTCAACATTCCAAATGCGACTATAATATATTCGATAGATTATTTGTAAAACTTTTGGTCGATTTATGTCCAGTTCACCTTTGAATATCCTCCAGAGAAAATAAAATTAAGAGCTTTCAAAACATCGATGGCCACTTTGATAAGTTATGGTTTTCAAACTGGGACTTGATAAATACTAGTCACGGCAAATATGAGGAATAGACAAATATAAAGCGTTAGTTGTTGAAATGAGCTTATCTTTTTGCTACTCTAAAATATCCTTTAATAATTTCTTAAACTCCGGTGATTGGTAAATAGCAGAGCCATCATGCAAAATTCCATTAGCAATAGTTTTAGTGTGCTTGTGTTCACCAGGATAAGCCAATTCCATATAGCGGTACATATTTTCGCCCCGGGCAAAACGCGATGAACCCAATAATGTGGCACTACAATCGGTTGTATTCAATGTTCCATCACTTCCGCTTCCATTGCCTAAGAGATAGGTTATGGCTCTATTCCCAAAATGAAAATTGAAGGATTCGACGCTGGTGGAGTTTAAATATTCAGGAACAATATTGTAGCCAAAAGGCCATATTTCATAACCTCCGCATCCCGTTGGTGTAAATAATTGATTATTGCTTTCGTCAATGCGCTGACCATCTGGATAATAGAAATACTGACTCTCACTCACGATGTAATTGAATGCTATTTCTGAGTGTTTTGTCTCGGCAAAATTGGCCGGAGCATAAATATGTGTAAATCTACCCCCAGAAGATTGCCCGGTAATAATTATCTGGTCTAAAACTGGAAAATGCGATTTGTCTGCAAGTTGATTAATCAATTCATCTATGACCTGAAAAGAACTGATTTTATTATCATTATTTGATAATTTTCCATCTCTCCATCCTGTACTGGACCAATAAAAATCTTCAGCGTTCGGCCCACTTTCAGGTTTGAAGTAAGGCGCAATTAAAACAGTGCTCTCAGAAAGAGATTGATTTTCAAGGGTGCTAATCATATAACTGTAATACGAATCAGGGTTGTGACTGGCACCATGCACTACTATTATAGCCTGCTTGAGTGATTCCCATTCAGCTTTTTCTTCATAGATCGGATAATTGCAGTAAAATTCAAATGTTCCCAACCCTGCAGATCCCCTTAATTCAACATTTCTTAAACAATCATTTACAGAAGTACAGGGTTGCTGCGATTTGATAATATCATCATTTGCGGTGGAGAATACAAGCGCTAGAGGAGCTTTTAATTTACCTCCGTTCACCCCAATCTCTGTTGCGCTTATGATAAGTGTATATTCACTTGAATATTCGAATTGTGCTTGAATATCTAGTTTTGAAGCACCATTTGAAAAGCTTATGGTATAATCAGCTTCACCGATATCAGAAAATAAGGATAAAGAATTTTCTATGGCCAATTTATCTACTGTTTTATCAAAAACTATGGAAATAGTGGATTCGATAGGGATATTTTCCGCACCATTTATAAGGCTTGAGCCATTGATGGAAATAGATAAGACAGAAACCTCAGCAAGAGTATCCATGTTTTTGTCACACCCCATCCAAATCATACAAACAAAACAAACCCATATCTTCCAGTTATTCTTCCCTTTCATTTGTATCAAATTAATTTTTTAATCTTTCTTAATCACAAAACGGATATGGGCAAGCAGATGCTGCAGTGCCCGTTGATCCGGCTGCGCAATCTATTCCACCATAAATCCATGTTCCTATTTTATATCCCCATGAACCAGCATAATCCCAAGCTTGGTCAGTTCCATCCAGATTTGCATCACCGTAGGTTTCTATGACCTCAGATCCTAAAAACAATTCGATGGCATCATCACCATTTTGAGTCATTGCGTCAGCTTGAAATACATGGTCGTAATTATCAAAGCATCCACCAAAATAATTTGCTATTGTACCGGGTTCTCTAGAAACCAAAATTTGGTCACCCTCACTTACGGACATTTGTGGAAAATTATATTCTATACCATCCGTTCCTCCTCCATTATTAGCTACTCCCAATCCATAAATACTTAAGTCTGGCAAATCTCGATTTGCCCGTACGTGTACCATTTTTCCTCCATTGGTACCTGAACCATCCCAAAGCAAAGCAGAAATACCTTGAAGTTGAAGTGGTGCACAGAAAGGATATTTACATGCTGACGTTGCATTGGTTTCTGTGCCACTGCTCACTATACATTCAGGCCCAGCGTATAGCCATTCGCCGTTAATTTTGTAAGCCCATGAATCTGTATACTCCCATTCTTCACCTGTACCATCAACACCTGCGACACCATAAGTTTCAATGGCTACACCGCTATTGTATAATACAATTACATCGTTGCCATTTTGCGTTAACTGATTGCTGAGATATACTTTAAAATCATTATAACAATCTCCAAAAAATAGTTGCGCATCCATTTCATCTGCATCGCGTAGTATAAGAATATCATCTCCTTTACTTGCTGTCTCCATGTCTGGAAAACTAAATTCAATATCTTCAGGATTAGGGTCTGCTCCATTTGATGCGATTTCTACTCCATACAGTCCTAGATTTGGAATGTCCTCCAATACTCGAAGATGAATTGCGCGTATTCGTCCTTCCGTTCCGGAAATATAATTGTCTAATTCCATCACACCCTTCAATTCGATTGCCGGCGGTTGATCGCCCAAGCCAATTTCAACAACTTGTGGCTGTACTTCTTTGGCATTCACTATATTACCAATTGTAATTTGAATCAGTTCTTCTCCTTCGATATATTCATCAATCACTGAGGTCAGATCAATGGAAGCAGATATATTTCCTGGAGCAATAACCACTCTTTTATTACTTACAGAATAATCTACACCCTCACCTTCTGCCAAGCCTCCAAATACCAAATCTAAACTTACTTCTTCTATAATCGTTCTTTCCAAAGTTGCCGTAATTTTAATTGTTTCACCTTCAAAGAATTTTTTGGTGCTTGATTTAAGGGTTACAGAAGGAGGTTCGAAGGCTGCTGTCGTGAGGTCAAAATTAAAATCTTCCTTACTGGCTTCTCCATTTACTCCATAAGTTCCTTTTGGCAAAGTAAGCGTATATGAAGCCTCATAAGCGAGCGGTACTGGGAATGAAACAGTCATTATAGATCCACTTTCATCATATTCAAAATCCAAATCCACATTCGGGCTTATAGTTAATGCATTTTCAAAATTATTCTTATTCAGTGTATGTGAAAACACAAATTCTAATTCAGGAATAACAGAAGTATTTATTATACCGGATTGAATCCTATTTCCATCTAGATTCACCCGGAGAACGCGCAAATCATTCGTGATAGGAAATGCCATTTCGTCTTTGTCACAGGCAGTAAAACCAATCATTATGGTAAGTATTACTGAACTTATGAAGAATCTGTTAAGTTTTTTTATTTTCATAATTATTAGAATTATATGTCTTAACTATTTCAATGTTTTAAAATGATAATCATCTACAAGTTGCTGCAGAAAAGCTGCATCTTCCTGAAGCATAAATATTAAATAGAGTTTTTCTCCATTACTATCCTTCGTGGTAAGTCTATTGGATATTCCACTCGTTTTATTGCCCGTAAAATATTTATAAAAAGTAAGGCCCAATAAATACGTACCGTTATACGATGGATGCTTGTCATCAAAGAACAAATTTAAGTCTGGTCTTTTATTTCGAGCTTTTTCGAAAAGTAATCCACATGGAACTAAGTCCGTAGCACTTTCTTTGGAAAGTTTTTCATAGGCGTCAGTTATAGTAGTTTGCATTAATGGATTCGATTTATACGCCCAGGTCATCATAAATACTGGCTCTCCTCCTTTTGCACGAACCAGATTTGCAAATTTTACACTATATTCATAAAAATCATCTGGAGCATCTATGGTAGATAAGCTATGGTTATTGAAAACTACATAATCCCAGTCTGTGCTGTCTAATAATACTCGAGTTCTTGTGCCTTTCTCCCCATTCCAATGTTGATCTAAGCCGGAACCACCCACAGTAGACTGTCTTGTTTCGATGACAACTCCTTGAGATTTTGCCATGGAAGAAACAACTTGAGGTAAATTATAAAAATAGGTAAAACTGTTGCCCACAAATAATACTTTCAAAGTGTCCTGTTGTGCTTGTATGCTTAGTCCAAACAGCATATGGATGGCTATTATGTATATGGTCTTCTTTATTTTTATATCAATTTTCATTTCTTTCCTTAATTTGAATTATATTTTTTATTGAGCATTTACTGCAGTCCTTTCAAATAGGCCCAGAACCGGATTTGGTGTATTTACATTCCTTTCAATCTCTGTTGATGGATAAAGGAATCGCTGAGGCAATTGATTTCCTTCATTGGGTTTAATAGGAACTCGAACTTCGCTTTCTCCCTCTGTTCTTCTAACATCATTAAATACTTCAAGTTGTCCGAATAAGCTAATGTATCTTTCTTCTAGAATCTCTCGAAGCAAAGCATCTGAAGCATTTAAACCGTCCATGTTTTCCATGCCACCCTTTTCAAAATCTGCACTTTCATAGGCTTCATACTTTAAATCCTGGGCAGTTGCATTTGTCATATATCCACCTGATTGTAGAAATGCTCTGTATTCATTCAAATGGTTTAATCCGGCATCAAATCCTGCTGATCTTATACCGGCTTCTGCCAATATTAAAGTGTTTTCTTCATAAGTCACAATAGGAGATGGAGCATTCTGCGCTGCAAAACCATCATTTGTATTAGGTTGAGTACCAAATGAGGTGACATGGAATAAGTAATTATAACGCCCTGTTTCATTCGTTTTAACATTGCCTCTATAATTGGAAAAGTCAGGATTAATGGCAATGTCTGGTGCAACCAGACTGGTCATAAAGTCCGAAGTAACAAGATCTGATTGTCGAACTGCAACAGCAAAAAACTGGTAATTCAAATTGGAATTTTCTACGGCAGTTCCATGTGGTCCCATCAGATTTCCGTCTTTAGAGCTAATGCCTGATTGTGCTGCTTCATAGGCTTTGTTGTATTCTTTAGTGTGCATATAATAGCGTGCTTTTAAGGTATAAGCAGCTTTTGTCCACAATCCAGGTTCACCGTCAAAGAAAATTTCAGAGTTGCTAAATGGTCTTCCTGTTCCAGAGGCAAAATTGCTGATTGCCTCATCAAGCAATGCTTGAAGCTTTTCATATACAACTATTTGCCCTTCAAAAACTGGACTTATGATATCAGGGATTCCTCCTTCATCGAAAGGAATGTCCCCCCATACTGCAGTTCCAGCTCCTAATGCTAAAGCTTGCAAAGTTTGACATACTCCAATAGTCACCCCCTCAATTCCTTCAGCAACTGCTGCATCTTCTGTAGCACGGGCATTGATCAGCAAATCTGCATAAACATTATTCCATTCCTGATTAAAGGAGTTAGTGGTTACCGCATATCTCCAATAACCTAAATGATTTCTATCAAGTCCAGTGTATTGCCCGCTAAAAATACCTGTCTTTCTGGAAAATTCGCCACTGTATAAGACTATATTTGCTACTTCGGCACCGGTCAAAATATTGTGATAGGGTGCACTTGTTGGGCTATTTGGATTGTTATTCAAGCCATCTACCAAGCCGCTGCAAGAACTGAACAATGCTATGATGAAACTTAATGTTAATATATTTTTCATTTTACTGATTTTAAGATATTAAAATGTTACTTGTAGCGAAAAAATATAAGATTTCGTGCCTGGATTATTGAAGTAATCGAGACCTCTAGAAACACTTACACCTTGTAAATTTGTGTCCGGATCATTCCCTTCAAAAGCGGTCCATAAAAACAAGTTTCTGCCGGTGAATGAAATTTGAGCTTCACTGACTTGAGTTTTTTGTTTGAACCAATTTCCAGCAAGATTATAAGATAAGGTAAGCTCACGAATTCTGCTCCATGAACCGTCTTCAATATAAAGTTCATCATTTCCACCTCCAAAATATCCGCCGTCACCATTATACCATGATTCTGTTAATGCAACTGGCCCAGCCCCAAAATTGTGAACAGTTCCTCTGAATGTTGTTCCAGCTAAGATGACATTTCCTTCAGAATCAAGAAGATTTTGTTCCGCCATGGTTTCAACACCTGATGCTCCCCAGGTTCCAAAATCATACATAACAGATTTTGTTCCTGCGAAAATATCAGCTCCTTGATAAGTTTCAAATAATACAGAAAGCGAAAGATTTTTATAGGAAAGTGTTGTTAATGCAGATCCTTGCCAATCCGGATTCGGATCACCAATCACTCCAGGTACATCATCCTGTTCTGGAAATCCGTTTTCATCAAAAACAATGTCTCCATTCTCTTCACGTAAAATCCTTCCGCCACTTAAAACACCAATAGGATATCCTTCAATCGCTCTTGAACTAACCGCTGCAAGTCCTCCTAAATTTATATTTAATCCTTCGCCCAACTTAGAAACGTTATTTTTTACCTTTGAGTAGATAAGGTTAATATCCCAATTCCAGGATTGATTTTTTAGAAGATTGTATCCCAAATCTAATTCTATCCCTTGATTCTCAAGCTCCGCTCCATTGGTATACAGCTGTGTTAACCCTCTTGAATTAGCAATAGGAAAATCGAGTAACACATCCTCTGTTTTATTCGTATAATAAGTTCCACTAAATGACAGTCGATTTCTGAAAAATCGCAAATCCAAACCTATTTCAGTTTCTTTTTTGCGCTCCGGACGTAGATCTGTACTGCCTCGCTGAGTACTTGGAATGAAAGAACCATTTCCATATAATGCGCCATTAAGACTTCCTCCTAAATTGTCGCTGAAATTAGGAGAAATATAGTTGTTTGACGTTTTGTATCGTGCAGGTTGAACACCTACTTCCCCATAAGAAAGTCTTAATTTTCCAAAAGATAAAATATTGCTTTGCAATCCGGACAATTTAGTGAATTGCCAGGCCAATGAAGCTGATGGAAAGTAGAAAGTATTATCCGACATCTCTCCAAATGTAGAGGCAGATTCTGCGCGTAAGGTTGCATTCAGAAAAAGCATGTCCATGGCTGAAAAAGAGCCAGAAGCGTATAACCCAACAGTTCTTTCTTGTCCAAAGGTACTGTTAACTATTCTGTTTTCTGGAAGTGCGTTATCAATATCACGGATACCACTTGCCAAATCCGTAAATTGTATAAAGTTGGTAATCTCACTTCCATCTGTAATTAATTCTTTATGGTTGAAATTAAATCCTACTAGTAGGGAGCCACTGTAATTTTTGCCAAATGATTTTGAAGCCTTAGCAATATAATCCATATTGAAAATAGAATTACGAGCAAGATTCTTCTCGAAATACCCTGCAGTAAAACCGCCTGATGCAGAACCAGGAGTATAGAATTGCTGCTGACTTTCTCCATAATTGTCCAAGCCAACTCGTCCAATTAAATTCAACCAGTTTGTAGGCGTAACCGTTAATTCCATAGAAGTTATAAAACGGTCTACATCTACCAAACTTTCTTGTTCATTAATGGTCCATAATGGGTTATTATAGGTGGCAGTACCATCAGCCCCTAATGGTTCTCGATAGGATCGATGTCTATTGGAAATTGGAGATGCATTGCTGTTGGCGTAATAATCTCCACGGTATCCAGTAATGTCAAAATCAGGGGCAGTTCTTACTAAACCAAGGTATAAGCCGGAAGAACTGGCTCCTCTACGAATCCTATTTGAAACGCTTTTTGCATAAGTAGTTGAAGATTTTAATCGGACCTTGTCTGATAAAGTGTGACCAATATTTACTCGGGCTGTTGTACGCCGATAGTCAGAATTTTTTCGAATGATACCTTGTTGATTTATATCACTAATACTGGCAAAAATGGTGCTGTTGGCATTTCCTCCACTTGCACTTATGTTGTTTTCCCAGAAATGGCCATTTTGAAAAATCTGATCAAAATTATTATCAACAAAGGTTTCATGTGAATTTTTAGAAATAACAGGGTAGTAAATATTCCCGGATTGGTCAATGTAAAATTCTCCTGAAGTATCATAAGTATCATTGCCTCCTGCTCTATCAAGGATTTTGTCTCCCCAGGAATCTCTTGCTCGCGGATCATAAATGCCATTGTCGCCTTGTCCAAATATTGTTTGTGCTGGATATCGACGATTAATTTGGTCAATTGAATAACTGGTCTTGTAGCTTACCGACAACTTTTGGTTGTATTGCCCACTTTTCGTTTTAATAACGATTACACCACCCAAGGCTCTAGTTCCCCAAAGTGCAGCAGCAGATGCACCCTTTAGTACGGTCACACTCTCAATGTCATTTGGGTTAATGTCATTGAGCCTTGATTGTGCGGCAAAAGTTTCCTGTGCACCTCGCGAATCATTACTCATTGGAACTCCATCAATAACAATTAGAGGCTGAGCATCCCTATCAATCGTTGAAATTCCTCGTATCTGAATATATGCCCCTGACCCTGGATCCCCTGAATTTCTGGAAATTCTTACTCCGGAAGCTTTGCCTGAAAGCGAATTTATCATAGTTGATTCAGCAGCTCCGGCAATGGCAACATTGCTGACTGTTGAACTCGCATATCCGAGTTCATCTTCTTTTTCTTCAAAACCAAGGGCTGTAATGACAACTTCATCCATAATCTGAGAATTTTCCTCCAAAATGATGTTTAAGGTTGACGATTCACCGACAGGCTGTCGAAGGGTTATCATTCCTATGTAACTGTATACCAGAATAGCCTTATTATCTTTTACTAAGAGGGAAAAATTGCCATTTAAATCTGTTGTAGTACCAGTCCTTGTTCCATCCTCAAGAATAGTAACTCCGATTAATGGAGAACCATCTTTGTCAGTAACAGTACCATTAACTTCCTTTTGTCCAAGGATATTGGAAAGGGGTATGATAAAGATGAAACTGAATAAAAGTATTTTTAGTTTATGCATAATACCTATTATTGATTGGATAATTTTTACAAAGCACTAATTAAGCTTCTGTTTAATTTATCGTTGGACAATTATCTTTTTTGATTGAATCTTATTATTTGAAATCATGGTTAAAATATATACCTCACTATTCAAATTCGAAATATCAATCGTTTCCAACATGCTTGGATTTCTTATCTTTTTAATACTTTTTCCCATAATAGTAGAAAGTGTGATTTCTTGTAATTCAAATTCGGATTCTATAGTCAACTGAGTTGATGCAGGGTTAGGATAAACTTTCCATTCGAACTCTGTTGCAATGTCCTTCGTTCCAGAAATTATTGCAAAGCATTGTTCGACAGGATATGGATTATCAGCATCTTCATTGAATACATTATCAGAAGCATAAGCATCCAAACCACTGTATTCCCAATTGGCTAACACAAAAGTAGAGCCGTCGGGTCCTGTATTATCAATTCTATGTGCCCATCCTGCGCTAATTTCCCAATCTGTTCCTGTTCCATCGACGTCAATTTCACCAAAAACGTCCACCACTTTTTCATTTTGGAAAAGCTCAAAAGCATCATCACCATTCATTGTATTTGCAAGGGTATTTCCATTGTCTTCAAACTGGGCTGGAAAGCCAAAAAATCTTTTAAATTCTATAGAATCTCTTGTCACATAAAAGCACTTTCCCTTATCAACAGAAACGGCAGGAAATCTATATTCAATTCCATCTGTACCTCCCCCATTATTAGCACTTCCAATACCATAAATACTGAGATCAGGAATTTCATTTACTGCATAAAATTCAGTTGATTTTAAAGGGGTGGAAGGACCAACAATAACGCCAATCATGATCAAATCATCTCTGACAGGACTATCATTATCAATAATACGTACCTTCAAGGCGCCAGATAATGTAATAGCATTATTGCTAGCGTTTACAATTTCCACAGTAAATGTTTCACTTAATTCTTCAGCGGTGTCATCTAGTAACGCAAATTTTACCGTTTGTGACCCTGCTATTGAAGCCGGAAATACCAACGTAGTATCCTTAAAAGTAAAATCTACCCCATTTTCAGCAGAACCTTCTGAAGAAATTTGAAGGGTTACCATTGTTTCAGTATTTGCAGGATGTTCTAAATATACAGTAACATCAACGCTGTCAGAAGATTCTCCTAAAGTCAAATTAACCCTTCCCAAAGATATTAAAGGATCAGAACTGCATGTAGCAGATTCACCAGGATTGGCAAATATTTCAGAACCATCGACCACAATATTGGTACCTGAACTTGCAGATTGCCAATTTGAGCCCAAATTGTTTTCCGCTTGAAAATCACATAAAACAATCGATGAGCCTGATCCTCCAGCCATTGTCGGCCAAGGTGCATCAGTGCTATAGTTTACGCAATCTACAACAGCGCCATTTGCATCTAATAAACTGATCTGTTCTCCCGAATCACTTAGGGAACCACTTTCCCATTGAAAAGATGAGATTCCAAAATAACTTTCTATTCTAACTGAGTCAGAAGAAACCACTACGAAGGCTTCAGGTTCAAGCATAAATTCCGGGAAAGTAAAGTTTACACCATCCAGTGTATACCCTGACATATTAATCGAATTGCCGGATACATTGTAAAATTCAACATATTGATGATCAGTTCCTGGAGGGTTATACATAATCTCAGTAATCACAATAGGAGAACTCCCAAAGCAAGGATCCAGTGTAAAACTGCCTAAAGGATAAGGTTGCGTGGACTCATTATTGGACAAAACCCCATTTAAAGCATCTAGTGAACTAATTTCCCAATTGTCTAATATAAATGAGTTACCGTCCGGACCTGTAGCATTTAGGCGATGGGCCCACCCTCCAGTATGTTCCCATGCTGCTCCAGTTCCATCTACATCAATTTCACCAAAAACATCTATAACCACGCCATTCTCAAATAATTCATAAGCATCATCTCCATTAAAGGTATTTGCAGTTGGGTCAACATCATCCTCCAGAAAGTCTGCATCAATACCATAGAAATCATGAAACTCAGCTGAATCTCTTGCTAAAAAGAAGCTCGTACCTGCTGACATAAAAACAGCTGGAAAAGTATATTCTATGCCATCCGTTCCACCGCCATTATTAGCTGAGCCAACGCTAAAATTACTCAAGTCAGGGATATCATCAACTGCATAAAATTCAGTTAATTTTGATCCATTATTTGGACCTATTGCTAAACCAACTAAGATTAAGCTATTAGTTAAGGATACGGCGGGATTATAAGGATCTAAGGGATAGGGCAGCGAAGCATCATTATTACTGGTCGTTCCATCAAAAACATCTAAGCCGCTAAAGTTCCAGTTACCTACAACAAATGCGGAGCCATCAGGACCAGTTCCATTTTTTCGCTTTGCCCATCCATCTGTGTGTTCCCATGGTTGATCCGTTCCATCTACATCAATTTCCCCAAAAACATCAATTACTACGCCATTTTCAAATAATTCATATGCATCATCTCCATTAAAAGTATTGGCAATTGGATCTACATCATCTTCTATAAAATCTGCATCTATACCATAAAAATCATGAAACTCAGCTGAGTCTCTTGCCAAAAAAAAACTCGTTCCAGCTGCTATTGAAATAGAGGGAAAGGTATATTCGACGCTGTCAGTTCCTCCTCCGTTATTGGCTGAACCTACACCAAATATGCTTAAATCCGGAATGTCATTGACTGCATAAAACTCAGTAAGTTTTGCTCCATTAGTTGGGCCTTCAGACAACCCAACTAATATTAAACTGTATGTGGGAGCTGGAGTTGAACTGAAACCACCCAATGGAAATGGATTGGTAGATTCTATATTCATGGTTGTTCCGTCAAAAACATCTAATCCGCTATAGCTCCAGTTATCCACTGCAAAGCTGGAACCATCAGGATGGGTGCCATTTTTGCGTTTAGCCCATCCATCTGTGTATTCCCATGGCTGATCTGTTCCATCGGCATCAATTTCTCCAAAAACATCAATCACTTCTCCATTTTCGAAGACTTCATATGCATCATCTCCATTAAAAGTATTGGCAATTGGATCATCCAAATCCTCAATAAAATCGGCATTGAAGCCATAAAAGTCATAAAATTCAGCTGAATCTCTTGCTAAATAAAATGTAGTTCCAGCACTTATGGTAACGGCAGGAAAGCTATACTCTACGCTGTCAGATCCGCCACCATTATTGGCTGATCCCACTCCATAAATGCTAAGATCAGTTATATCTTTCAAGGCATAAAACTCAGTTAATTTTGCGCCATTGGTTGGGCCTTCTGAAATGCCTGTAAGAATTAGGCTTCCGTTGCCTTGTCCGGCAAGCTGGAATGAAAAAAGTAGTCCTAAAAGGAGGGAAAAAAGATGGTAGAAGTTCGCTTTCATAATATTTAATTTTTCATTAATTCAAGTGGAAATTGATTAGGATTAAAATCCCATATATAAGGCAGTAAAAAATATACGATAATAGTTAGAATTACCACGGACAGTAAATTCATCCAAATTCCAGTTTTAGCCATATCTATAATTTTTAGATATCCAGAACCAAAAACAATTGCATTCGGTGGTGTCGCAACAGGCAACATAAAAGCACAAGAAGCAGCAATAGTAGCTCCAACCATTAAGATAAAAGGGTGCACATTTATTGCTAAAGCTAAAGGCGCCAGAACAGGTAAGAGCATTGCCGTTGTTGCAAGATTGCTGGTTATTTCAGTGAGGAAATTAACAAGTGTGACTAGAACTAAAAGTAAAAGAAATAAGGTTACTCCATTCAACAGTGTCATTTGTCCACCTATCCACTCTGCCAAGCCACTTACTTTAAATGCCTGAGCTATTGCTAAGCCTCCACCAAAAAGAAGTAGTACACCCCACGGTAATTTAACAGCTTCTTTCCAATTTATCAAAGCTCTTGAATTTCCTTTTGATGCTGGGATTATGAATAAAAGTATACCAGCAATCATAGCAATTATAGTGTCGTCAACAGCAGGAAAGAATCGATTTATTAAAAAGGACCTAGAAATCCATGCCAAAGCGGTTATGGTAAAAACAATCAATACCATTTTTTCCTCATAACTTATTTTGCCTAAATCTTGCAACAGACCTTTAATTTCTTCTTTTCCCCCCGGAAAAGATGGCTGTTTGAAAGTAAAGGCAACATTAACAAGATATTTCCAGCAAATAAATAATAGCAGAATAGATATAGGAAGCCCCACCTTAAACCATTGAAAAAAAGTAATCTCGTAATTATATAATTCTTGAACGACACCCGCTAATACTAAATTAGGAGGTGTTCCAATCAATGTAGCTAAACCCCCAATTGATGCACTATATGCGATGCTCAACATGAGAGCTTTTCCAAAAATTTGATTTTCATTTTTAATCGTTCTCGGATCGTCCTTCAGTTGACTGATGATAGCCATTCCTATCGGCAACATCATAATAGAAGTTGCCGTATTTGATATCCACATGGACATGAAAGCGGTCGCAATCATAAATCCTAGAATGATACTTTTAATATTAGTGCCAATAATATTGATTATGGTAAGTGCTATTCTCTTATGAAGATTCCATCTTTCAATGGCTATAGCTAACATAAAACCACCTATATATAAAAATATGTATTTATGTCCAAAAGAGGTTGTAGTTTCAGCAAGTTCTAAAGCACCCGAAAGAGGGAATATTACTATAGGTAATAGTGATGTTACTGCAATCGGAATAGATTCGAAAATCCACCAGGTAGCAATCCATAAAGTGCAAGCTAATACAGCATTCGCTTGTTTACTTAATCCTTCTGGGTGGAAAAAGTATAGGATGGTAAAGAAAAACAATGGACCTAACCATAAGCCTATGCGCTTCGTGCTCTTTGTGTTGAACTTCAATTTTAAAAATCCTATTGGCAAAACCTTTTTTTTTATTTATTTAATTCGTATTTATCCGAAAATGCTTTTTAATTTTCATGTCCTACTTGATCTATAATTCATGTGAAAGTTTCAATCAATTAAATTATTGGTCAAATAATACGTTTTGAAAAGTATATTTTTAATAAAGAATATGTAAATTCTTAATTTTATGCTAACTTGTTCTATAAGATGATAAACCAATATACATTGCATATTTTAGATTTTAAAAAATATAATTTGTTATTTTTAATATTTTACAAGATTTTATACTTGTGCACACTTTTTTACACCTGAATTTATAAATGGAGCAAAGCTTACAAACCAAGTTTATCGAAAAGCTAGAAAGCCATTTTGGCGATTGGAATAGGAATATTTCCCGTTTTGGTTCTACGCCATATGGTAAAATTTCAGAAGAATTATGCATGAGTTCAAGCCAATTCTCGAAATTGATTTACGGAACAGCAACTGAAGGAATGTATGTCCGTTCCATTCGAAATATTAATCGACTTATTGATTTAAAAAAATATCAAGGGCAGGTAGAAGAATTACAAAAGTCTAAAAATATTGGTTATTCTGATATTAACAACCAGAACAATTTAAATTTTAAAGCGTGGAAAAGATATATTCCAATGTTTGTTGTCGGAATTCTTTTTGGAATTTTTGGTATGTATTTTTTAAAAGATGTTTTCTCAGGATTTAAAGCTGAAGCAAAGCTATCTTCAGTTCATCCCCTTGATGCCTATTTTTCTCAGGCATTTGGTTCTGATTTTGATTCTCCCTATTTGAATGGGTCTGCTGTGCAGAATTATTGCCCATGTAGTGCTTTTGAAGGAGAGTGGTCAATGGCAGAGCCATTTAAATTGCCCTTACCGGGCTTAAAACAACCCGGATTGTATTATTTAGCTAAAGAATCAGATCTGAGAATGAAATGTACGACCATGGAATCTGGGAACATTCAGCAAGGGAAATTGATGTCAGGATATGAATATTTGATCAGCGAAATTTGGTTGGATACCGAACATGTGCCTTTAATTCCAAAATACTTTGATAATAATCAGAAACTGTTTACACCTGAATTTTTGAATCTTAGATTTGAAGATCAAGCTAATTTTAAAAAAATTGCAACATTGTATGCCTTCAATGTAAATCGATTTGAATTTAGAGGTGATTCTATAATACGAAAAGCGGAAATTACGGGTCGGTTTGCTAAAGATTCTAATTTTGAATTGATGGAAAAATATGAGATTGATCTTAACCATATTCTGAATAATATCATTGGAAATCTTACCAAAACTAACTGCCAATCTATTTTAAATCCATTCTGTAACCCAAATGATTTAAAAGCAAAAGAGAGCACTTTATTTTTTGATTGTTTATACACTATTGATGCTGAAAACCTTGGTATTGGAGGCGGTTATCCCTATCGAAAGGGCTTCAGGCTCGAGGAGCAAAATTACGCAGATAACCTAATTTGTACCTGCGAGTAATATTATTGCTCATGGTTAAATAAACCAATTACTTAAATTCTCTCTAAATTTGAAAGCTAAAACCGCAATGCGGATTAATCCTTGATTGTTTATTTTTCGTGTCTGGAATTTTACCCGACCAATTCATAGCGTAAACTAAATAGAATCAATCGGAATTTGCAAAATAAAATTTTTATTTAGGTTCAAAAATAAGCTGGTTTGCCACACCTAATAATGGTGTCATTGGGTTCAGCGGTGGGTTTGAAAATACTACATAACAACTTATAACAACATCAAAATATAATGAAACTCCATTATTTTGAAATTATGATACTCAAATGTCTGAATCAAAGGTTTATTGAAAGCTTAAATGAACTGATAAGTCGTCATTGAAAATCCAACAACAAGAAATTCAGCAGCTGCAAAACAATATGGAAGCAATACTCGAGGACAATTTGTTCAAATAACTGTTTCGTTTCTCATATTCTTTGAAAAATAGGGGGGAATTAAAAGAAACCATATCACTTTCATTTATTATTACATTATAATAAATGGTAAAAAAGTCCACGAAAGATATAAAATAAGAACGCTCTTATGCTTGTTTTTTTTTGTTGAACTGGCAGGTTCAACATTCCAAATTCAACTATAAAATATTCCATAGATTATTTGTGAAACTTTTGGTCGATTTATTTCCAGTTCACCTTTGAATATCCTCCATAGAAAATAAAATTAAGAGCTTTCAAAATATCGATGGCCACTTTGATAAGTTTTGGTTTCCGATCCAAGTGCTGAAAAATTCAAGCCACTGAAATTTACAAGGTGCTGACATTTATCGTCAGTATCCTAAGTATAAAATAAATGGATAGAAGTTGAAAAAAAAATTATATTAGTCAGATTGCAGAGCGTAATATGCAATTAAGAAATTAGATTTAAATAATTTAAACAGTGGAAATATCATGTATAATATAACTTTTGTATTAAAATCGTTTCGTTCTCTCCTTATTTTTAGTCTTTTTATTGTAATACCAATGAATTCTGATTGTCAGCCTGAAAATCATAAGACGAATCAAAAAAATTCTTCCGAGCTTTCAGAAAGTGAAGCCGGTGCCACCAAAGTAGCTATGCTTGGTTTATTTCATTTTGGTGGAAGTTCAGGTGATTTAGCATCCATGAAAATGGCTGACCCATTTGGTAAGCGTAGGCAAGATGATATAAAAGAGTTAGTTGCAAAGCTTAAAGAGTTTCAACCCACAAAAATCCTGGTTGAATTCCCTAAGAAAGATCAGAACCTCTTAAAAGAACGTTACGATAATTACATTTCGGGAATCGATACATTAAAAGTAAATGAGGTTTATCAGGTTGGCTTTAGACTAGCAAATAGTTTAAGCCATGGGCAGTTATACGCGATTGATTATAAATTGGATTTGCCTGGAGATGAACTTGTCGAGTATTGTCAAAGAAATGATAAAATGAATGAATTTGAGACCTTTATTAAAGACGTACAAGCTTATGTTGCTGAAGAAAATCAAATACTTGATACGATGAGTATTTTAGAATATTTAGCCAGAACCAATGCAGATGCTATTGATCAATTAACAATTGAACCCTATATTAGAAATATCCTGAGTATGGGAGATAGTATAAATGAAGCAGGTGCTAGTTTTGCAGCTACTTGGTGGAAAAGGAATTTTGTTATCCTTAAAAATATTACTGAGATTATTGATAGCAAACAAGATAGGATTTTGATTATTATTGGTTCTGGACACAGGGCAGTATTGAAAGATTTAATAATTGCTCGCAGTGATATGGAATATGTGGAGATTGGAGAATATTTAAAATAATATAGCTTATAACATCAAAATAAGCTAAAGCGGATTTTCCAATTATTTGGGCTAAAAACAATTGTTTTTTAGCCTTTTTGGAACCCAGTTCAATATAATTTTAAGTGCAAATATTATATAGTTCATAAATTAATTGTAAAACTTTTGGTCGATTTATTTCCAGTTCACCTTTGAATATCATCCAAAGAAAATAAAATTAAGAGCTTACAAAATATCATAGGACTCTTTTTTAGCTTAAGGTTCCCAGTCCAAGTGCCGAAATATACAAGGTGCTGACATTTTGCGTCGGTATCATCAATAATTGGATAAAAGTTGGAAAAAAAATATAAATTGGTAATGATATAGGAGAGTTGGTGGTCATTAGAAGAAGCAAAATGAAGAATCAATGTTAAAATTCTTTATATGACAGAATGGTTTTGTGAAACAAAAATAAAAGATGGTGAATCCATCTTTTATAATGAAGGAACCGAGGCTCCTGCCGAGGATGGGATTGCCTATAAATATTTGATAAAATGATAAAATTTTTTAGACAAATTAGATTTGACCTAATGGAGCAAAACAAAACTGGAAAGTATCTAAAATATGCTTTTGGAGAAATCTTACTTGTAGTGATTGGAATTCTTATTGCACTCCAGATTAATAATTGGAATGAGAGAAGTAAAGATTTAGTTAGAAGTCATGAGATACTATTGGAAATCAAAGAAAATGTTCAATTCAATTCCTCGCAATTCATTTCTGAAATCAAAGAAGAAAAAAAGGTAATTAAGTCTATCGACATAGTATTGGAAAATATTAGCAATTATAAGAAATACAACGATTCATTAGAGTTTCATTTTTACAACACCGGTTATTGGCCTTCATCATCAAGAAAATCTTCTGGATACGAAACTTTAAAGTCACAAGGTGTAGAACTAATTAAAACTACAACATTGCGACAAACGGTCATTGATTTATACGAGAAGACATATAATGAATTATCAGAGATTATTTTGGAAACTCGAGCAGACCACGGGTTAAGTATGGTTCCAGTTTTTACGGAATTGTTTATGATTCAACCATCGCTTCCTAATCAACCTTTTGAAGAAATGGGAGCAACTCCTTTTAATTATGACGAAGTAATTCATTCTCAAAAATTCAAAGGTATTTTAAGTTATTGGCGCAACCAGAGGACAGTTGCAATTCAGATAAGACAAGATGCTATTAATAAAAATAATGAACTGATTAATGCAATAGATAATGAACTCGATAGAAAATAAAACGAACCACCAACAATTACATATCGATCATAGCTGGCAAAAACCAGCTAAGCTGCATGTACTCAATTTTAGCGATAAGGTTAAAACACAAACAATAAAGATTTTTGATTGGATGAATGTTTATTATACTATAAAATATGAAAGATATTACCTTCAAATTCAAACCATTAAATGAAACACAACTGTCCTTATTGACAAGTTGGCTTAACTATAATCATTTACAAGAATGGTGGAATTCAGGAGAAATAACAATTGAAAAAGTTCGAGTTAAGTATCTTCCCAGAATTATGGGTAATGATTCTGCAAGACCTTATATAATATATCTTAATGAGAATCCTTTTGGCTATATTCAGTATTACTATGCTTCAGCAGGTGACCCAAATTGGTGGCCAGATGAACCAAGCCAGGATGTCATCGGAATTGACCAGTTTATTGCAAATGAAAGTTTATTAAGTAAAGGATATGGAACGCTGATGATTAATCAATTTATTCGTCACCTGACAAATGAAATTAGTATTTCAGAAGTACGGGTTGACCCAAGACCTGATAATCACAGGGCAATTCGTTGTTATGAAAAAGTAGGCTTTCGTAAAATTCAAAATATAATTACACCAGACGGCCCAGCAATAATGATGAAACTTGATACAAATAAACTTCTCTGAATCAATTGAACAAATGAAAAATCTTGAGTATATAATATTGACAAAGAACTCGAACCGCTAACAATGGTAGCAGTTGCATATCCTACAATTAAGTAGAAGGATTCCAATAATTGGTAATATCAGGTTTTTTTTAAGCTGTTTATCTTCAATTGATATTACAAAATCTCATTGTATAAAGTATATTTTGAAGGTCTTATTTGAATTGTAAAAAAGTCAATTATGGAGGAAAAGCCATTTTCAAATGTATTCCTTGTTCATTATACTATTCTTAAATGGTTAGTCCTAATTTATATATGTTTGTACTCTACAAAAATTAATATCAGAACCGTTTCGAAACTCAGTCTAACAGAATTTCAATTGTAAAAAATATATTTTTTTTTAAACTTTTGAACCATTAATTGTCATACCACCCTTGAATATAATGCAGAGAGAATAAAATTAAAAGCTCCCAGAATATCATTGGCTAATGCGTAAGTATTGGTTTCCAAAACTGTTGCTGATAGATATCAGCCCTACCATATAAAAAGTGCCACCATCTATCGTCAGCATAAAATGAGTGAAAGTTGGAAAAAAAATATAAATTGGTAATGATATAAGTGAGTTCCAACCAACCAAAAAAAAACAACAATAAAAAAGCAGGAACTTCTAACCTACAAGCGTAGGAAATTTAATTAAGATACTTTTGAAAATTCATACATTTTTAGTCATTTATGCAAAACATTTATCTAATGCCAAAAAGTTACTCAAAACTATATCTCAAAATCATTTTGAGTCTCCTTGTTCCCGTAATGGCTTCTGCCCAGACTATTCAATGCGATGGCACTCTGCTCCCTGAGTTCTATTCGATGTATGGTGGAAACAGCCAATTTACAAAACATACCAACGATGCAATCAACACTTTCATAAGTGCAGAAGATGCCATTGAATCCGGAGATTATAATACTGCCCAAAATATTATCAACAACCTTTTTGACACCTACCCTAAAGGTGATAATATATGGTGGAACGTTTTCAATGCCCCTAACGGAACAAATTTGGGTACTCCTCACGCTTATTACGGTGTACGTATGTTGGAAGATATTGTCAACTATCATCTCAACCCCGCTGTCAATCCAGATGTAAAAACTGCGAATATGAAAGTTGTATTGGTGGGTTGTTCAGAAGGTATTCAACCAACTACGGACCTTGAACTGCAAAATGGTACAGGAACGTTCGTTACTAATGAACTGGACGAAAGTTTACTGCAGGACAATTACTGTCTGGTAGATCAGTCATTAAATCTTTTCCTAAAATATATTACCGCTATTACAAATGGAGAATTGGAAGTGAATGTCGAATATATGGAGTTACCAGATTTGTGCATGGATGTGAATGTAAACACTTCACCTCCTTTATTTGCTACAGGTAGTATTGGTCCGATATGGGATGCGCTGGACGATGGTGTAAAAAACGAAACCGATTGGTTTTGGATGCTCTATCCTTCCCATGTGCCGGAGTTTCCCGATTTCGATGATGATGCTTTTATTACAGGTGGTATGGGTTCGGACTCCAAAGGTGGCCCAGTATTTATTATTGACGATAAATGGCTGGTGCGAAAACCTGCACATTTGGGGAGTGGAGTGTACAATGATATTGAACGAAGACTTTACCTCCCCCAATGGTTGCAACATGAATTTTATCACCATTTATATCGAATTTACCCCGAATTCAGCCTGGAAGTAAATGGTCATGATTGGTTTAGCCCTTCCTTTTGGCCAAATGATTTCGAGGGACAATTTGAAGCAGATTTTTATGCAGAATCGTTACACAAGCGCTTACAGATGGCCTGTATCCCTCTGGCCAGTAAATTAATTACCAGAGTTAATACTAACCAACTGGACTTATCCACCACTATGTTAGAGGCAGAATTATTGGGAGAGTATTCGCTAGACAATGTTGGCAACCCTTGGCATGAAGCTGAAATAATTTTTGAAAACGGCAATTATTTTTGGCGAAATAGCGCAGGTGTGCAATGGCAGGTTACGCCGAATTTAGCAGACGGAATTCTTGAAACAGGTCCCGATTGTCCCTACCCCGGACAGAACTTCAAACTGGAAATTTATCGTACAATTGATGGAGAACCAATTCCGGGAATAATTGGTCTGATTTTCCAAGGCGAACTGTACCGAAAGCAGTTTAACTTGCTCAATGAAACGGCACCATTTGAAATTACTTTAGATGATTACATTAGTGAATGCGACGGAGCCTTCATTAATGAAGGAACTATCTTAAAGGAACAGGGACAGTTTCATTGGGTAACCAACACGAATGAAATGTGGTCGCTCACCATTGATGCTGACAACGAGGCTTTTCTGTTGGGTAATGACAGCCCCACACCCGGAGCTTCTTTTAAATTGGTCATATTGGAAGAAACTTGTGGATTACATGTACCTGGTTTTCTATATCAAAACAATTATTACTGGCGTCCTAAACGAAAATCTGACAATCCATCTCCTTTATTGATAAATCCCATGGCAAACCTTGAGTTTACTGAAAACTTTAATTCCGAAATAATTGATATCTCTACTGTATTTTCAGACCCAGAAGGAGAGCCCTTGTTCATTTTTGCAACGAGTAGTGACCCAAGCCTTTTTGATGTTAATATTGAGAACGGAAAACTTGAAATTTCAGGAGAAACTGCCGGCATTTATCACATTTGTTTGACAGCAATAGATGAAAACGGCGGGATAGCGACCCATACTTTTATGATAACAGTAGGCATTACTTCTTCATCAAATAATCAATGGCTTTCTGATTTACTTATTCACCCCAATCCTGTAAATGATTTGTTATATATTCGCAATGGAGCTTATACTTTCGAAGTGTCCATCTATGATATTAATTCAAGAGTGCAAAAATCTTTAAAGAATATAGTGGGTTCAACTTCCATTGATTTAAGTGATTTGCCCACAGGTGTTTATTTTATAAAAATAAAAAATCTAATAAATGGTGCTTTCCATTTTGAGAAAATAATAAGGAAGTAATGATTTTAAAATAGGAAGGCTGGCTGCACAGACCGTTAGCAAATATAGATTCGACTCTGACCCTAAAAACAAACATATGAAGAAGTGTGCAATTTTAAGTTTTATTATCCTCACTTTAACTTTTAGTTCCTGTAAAAAGGATTTCAATAGTAACGCTGAAAAAAAAACACTTCTTGAGCTAGAAGAACGTGCAATAAGTAGGGAATTTCAATTAGATACAACGTTTCTTTCCTCAATTATGGACTCAACATTTATCGAGTTAAACAATGGGAAAATTAAAGGAAAACACGAAGTATTGAGAACTATATATAATAACAGGAAATGGTCTATTGACAATGATATACTAATTGACTCTTTTAAAATTGAAAATCCGGTCGTTAATATTTATAATAATGCAGCAGTCGTAACCTTTGTACTCCAGACCTATGGCAGAAATAAGCAAACACCTCACAATATAAAAACTCAATTTTATGATGTCTGGATAAAACGCCCAGATGGTTGGAAGGCTGTTGCTTGGCACGCGTCGGAGGTTGGTATTAAAAAATAATACATTTGCTAATAACTTGTATAATTCATTTCTAGTTATTGCCTACTTACGAAAGTCCTCGCGGACTTTCTATCTGTGATTTATTTGCTAACTTTAGTGCTTAAAACACGCAACGAAATAATACACAAAACGTTACCTGCAAGCAACGAAAATTGAATTTGAAATATATTATCATACCAATATTGATATTAGGTGTCCTATTAACAGGATGCGATGCTAACAAAGTCTACATTGGTAATGACGATATTGTAATTGAGGATGTCAATATTGTGAATGTTGTAAACGGTGAGATCCAAAACAACATGACTGTCATTATAAGTGATAATCAAATTAGTTCAATTGGAAAAACCACTAATATTAGGTTGTCCGGGACAGATAACTTAGTGAATGGTAGTGGAAAGTATTTGATTCCGGGACTATGGGACATGCATGCTCATCTATTTAACGAAGCTGATATCAGAAATGTGAATTATCCCTTGTTCATTGCCAACGGCATTCTGGGTATCAGGGTAATGGCTGCGGATTGTCTTGATCCACATTGTCAGGATCCAAACATGAGTATTAATCAACATCGAAACTTACAAAACGAAATTAGTAAGCAAACACTTTTAGGTCCAAGATCCATACTGGCAAGCTATTATATCAATGGGGCTTTAAAAGGTGAATCGACCGTCCTTAAACCAAGAACTGAAGAACACGGAAGGGACCTGGCCACGCTGCTGAAAAAAAGAGGCGTGGATTTCATTAAAATATACGACGAACTGACACCTGAAGCCTATTATGGGTTAATTGATATGGCAAAGAAACTCTATCTGGATTTTGCTGGTCATGTGCCCCTCACTATGAAATCATCAGAAGTTTCTATAGCTGGCCAAAAAAGCATTGAGCATTGTTGTGACTGGAACCTATTTATAGAATGCTCAGAACTTGAAGATGAAATGAGAATAAAAATTATTGAAATGTTTCGGATGGGTGAAGAAGGTAATATGAATGCATTGTCCTTTGAAATGCTTGAAGTTTTTGATTCAATAAAATGTCAAAATATTTATCAATTGTTCAAACAAAACAATACATGGTTTGTGCCCACATTAAGATTGATGGAAGTAGTTTATCCAGATGCTCCTGATTGGAAACAGGATCCAAATGTTAAGTACATGCCGAAAGGCGAGTTCGATTATTTTGCAAATGAATATGATTCGATTATCCGGAACCTCTGGGGGCCGTTTCATCCAAAAGTGGAAGAGAAAAGAAGGAATATAGTATCTAATATGAATAAAGCTGGTGTTGGTCTATTAGCTGGCTCGGATGCCGGAGAACTGGGTTTAATCTATGGATTTAGCCTTCATGAAGAACTAATAAGTCTTCAAAATGCAGGATTGACTCCGCTAGAAGTGCTCCAAACTGCAACTTTAAATCCAGCAAAATATCAAAATGCTTTAGATAGTTCGGGGACAATAGAACAAGGTAAAGTTGCAGATCTGATTTTACTAAATAAAAATCCACTCGAGGATATTAGAAATGCACAGGAAATTGAAGGTGTATTTACCAATGGCAGATATTTGAATAGAAAGGATTTAGATTCCCTGCTAATAAATGTAGAGAATTATATAAAAAATGAAAACTAGCCAGCAGGCAACATTGTATATAGCGCATTGAAACGCGCCATATACGATAGCGTTTTGCTTCATTATAACCAACCATTAACCAATGATTAAATTCTTTAAATGAGCGAACGATCCCGAAGGGTGAAGGTCTGGGAGACCTTCAAGAGAGCGAACCGGCACGGATGGGAGGCTGAATTTTTGATTG
>JAHEAQ010000073.1 GCA_024642705.1 Bacteroidota bacterium
ACGTGTGCCGCTGATGTTGAAGTCATGGCTATGTCCAGTGATAATTGTGGAGATGTGACGATTACTTATGCCACCAATCCTAGCGTCAGTTTAACAAACTCTGGAGGTGGTTATACGGAAACAACATTTGCTACGATAACGAATCTTATTGTGGATCCCCAAGATATTGTTTTTGGACCAAATAACGAACTATATGTTATAGGAGAATCTCTAGACGCAGGTGAAAGAAGAATTATCAAGCATGATGCAACAACTGGAGCATTTATAGGGGATTTTGCAAGTGGTTTATCCTATCCTAAGGAAGGCATTGAGGTTGCAAGCAATGGTGATGTTTTTTATGTCAATGGTGCAAATGGTATTAACGGTGAAATCCTACGCTGGAACTCTAGTGGAACAGTATTACCATCCCTTGATACAAACAGAGATGAACTCTATGGTATAACAACTGGTCCAGATGGAGCGCTTTATGTTTTCGCTGCACAACCTTCGAAACGGATTGTAAGAATCGACCCTAGTTCAGGTGTAGCTACTGACTTTATTGTTTCAGAAAGCCTTACTCATTTTAGTAATTCACAACTACGTGCCATGGCATTTGGTCCAGATGGAAATCTATATACTTCAACTCAATTCAATATTAAAAAATGGAATGGAAATACTGGTGCATTTATGGAAGATTTAGGTTCTGTAGGAAGTCGGTACACGGAATCAATGGATTTTGGTCCAGATGGTCATATGTATATAAGTACTGGGATAGATGTCAAAAAATATGACGGCACTGATGGTAGTCTATTAGAAGTAGTAAGCACGACAACTGAAGAGTATCATGGAATTAGATTTGATAATAATGGTGATTTATTTGTAGCTAATTTAGGGCAATTTGGAAGTAGCGGGGATGGTAAGATAATGAAGATAACGAGTAGTGCATCTTCTCTAACTGGAAACTTCCCGCTTGGAACGACAATGGTTACAGCAACATCAACAGATGCTAGTAGTAATGCTAATTCATGTTCATATACGATTACGGTTGAAGACAATGAGTTACCGGTTGCTGTATGTCAAGATGTAATTGTTTATCTGGATGCTAGTGGTAATGGCACATTAACAGCTGCTGAAGTTAATAATGGAAGTAATGATAATTGCACTTCACCAGGAAATTTAAGTTTTAGTTTGAGCAATACAGCCTTCGATTGCAATGGACCGTCTACTACTACTTTGACTGTAATGGATGAAGCTGGATCGATGCAAACCTGTATTGCCAATGTGACCGTATCAAGTCCGACATATTATTATGATACAGACAATGATGGATTTGGAGATTTGAATAATCCTACCAATGATTGTCCACAACCAGCAGGAACAACATTAGATAACACAGATTGTGACGATAATGATAGCAATGAATTCCCTGGTCAGACTTGGTATATTGATGCTGATGGTGACAATTACGGTGGTTCGACTGATATCAATTGTGAGAGACCAGCTAATGGGTTCTTATTGACTGAATTAGCAGTTGGAAGCACAGGAACTGATGATTGCGATGATGCGGATGCTGATGAATTCCCTGGCCAAACTTGGTATGTTGATGAGGATAATGATGGTTTTGGAAGTTCTGAAGTTACAGCTTGTGAAAGACCTACTTTTGGAAAATTAAGCTCTGAATTAGATCCTTTAAGTTCTGGAACGGATGATTGTGTTGATGATAATAATACTATATATCCTGGTGCTATTGAAAATACTAGTAATGGGGTAGATGACGATTGTGATGGTGCGATAGATGAAGTACCTCTTTTCGAATGGGTAGCAATCGGCAGTGGAGATATTAACGGATCATGCGTAGGAGGTACAGATTGTTGCACTCAGACTTATTGTTATGCATTGGTTTATACGCCAGCTAGCACAGGTACTTTGACAACGTACACTACAGGTTTCCTAATGGATTGTGTAAATGCTACCAATCCTGTTACGACAAACGTTTCTTGCGTAATGGATGACAATAGCGGAGAATTGGTGGACTGCATCGGATCCAATAGAGTGCTGATGAATTCGTCAGGTGTGAATGGAAATGTTGCTATTACCGTAGCAGTGCCTTTGACAATTCATCAGATTTGTGTAACAGTGTTGGACAATGCCACACTTACCATGATGGAAGACATCGTTACTGATCTTTCAACATCTATTATTCTCAACAATGGTGGACTTGTTACAGAATATCCTGAATTTTCGGATTTGACAGTTGAAGGCAACAAACCGCCAGTAGTAATTACAGGAACGATTGGCGAATGTTACAGTTCAGCTCAAGCTGCACAAGCTGCTGCTATTGCAGCCACTTCTGCAACGGACGATTGTCCTGGAACCATTACCTTAACTGCATCTTCATCTGGAACTTGTTCTGCGATTATCACAGTTACTGTGGCTGATGCCTGTGGCCTTACAACAATTGTAACATACAATACTAGAATTGACGGAACTATCCCATCTGTAACAGGATCTATTACACCAAGTTTAATCAATGGTTGTAGTGCTCTAGATGCTCCCTTACCGGCAACATCTGTAGCAGAATTAGAAAATTTACCGGGTAATCTTCAAATAAGCGATGACTGCACTCCCGATAATTTATTGGTTGTAAGTTCTAGTGATGTCGCAGGATCAGCTTGTCCAATTTTTATTACAAGAACTTACTTTATTGTTGATGAGTGCAATAATACGACAACGTTTACTCATACTATTATTATTAATGATACCAATCGCCCTGTGATAAATGGAGATGTTGATGATATTACATTTAGTGGTTGTGATGTTTCTGTTGTTCCACCAGCAGTAACAAATGTTGCTGATCTTGAAGCATTGGGTACTAATTTAGATATTACGGATAGTTGCCGACCAGACATTGAACTAATAGTTACTTCAGCAGATGTAATAACTGGTTCATGTCCAATAATTGTGACGAGAACATATACCATTAAAGATCCTTGTGGAAATTTAGAAACACTAACACAGGTGATTCAAGTTGATCCACCGTTACCGATAGAAGAGACCGGAGGACCAGTTTCAACTTCTCAGACAATTTTGACATCTCTAGATGCTTCTGCACCAAGTGATTTGCCAATTGTTTTGGATGGCTGTGGCAATGTTCTTATTCCATCTGCTCCAGAAATTGGAGGAACATATTTGGATGGTGATTGCAAAGGAACCATAACTTACACTTATACTTATACTGATTGTGTGGGCAGAACATTTGATTGGGTATTCACCAATAATGTGGATTGTGGAGCTCTAAACTTAAGAGTATTTTTAGAGGGTGGATTCAATCCAAGTGTAGAAAAAATGAGCACAACTTTGAACGATTACCACTTGCTTCCTGGTCAAGATAAAAATTTGTCTGGAATCCCTTCTCTTATAATTGGGGCGACATTTGCTCCTTTTGGTCAGCCATATAATATTGCTCCATGGAATTATAATGGAAATTTAGGTACTGGGTTTGGAGATCCTAGTGCACCTGGAGCGGGAGGAATGGTTGTTCCTTATCCTGATCACATGGTTGATTGGATTTTGGTTACCATAAGAGAAAACGGAATGGAAGCTGCTAATAATGTGTTTTCATGTGCAGGTTGGGTACATAAAAATGGTGATGTTACATTCCCTGAAACTTGCCCTACAGGCCTAGTCATAAATGAAGCAAATACTTACTATGTGATGGTAGAGCACCGAAATCACCTTGCAGTTATAGATCAAGCGACAATAATGAATACCAATGAGTTTCTTAAACTGGATTTAACCCAACAAAATTCTTTTGCCCCTGTTTTTAGACAAGGCCAAAAAGAGCTTACACCTGGAGTATGGGGTATGTATGGAACAAATATCGACCAAACTACTTCCCGAGCAAGCATAAATTCAGCTGATAATACTGTTTGGAAATCACATCAGAATAAAAAAGGTTATTATACTGGAGATGTGAATATGGATGGTGCTGCAACATCTATTGATGAGACCAAATGGAAACAGGGACAAAATGTGACCACAGGTGTTAAATTTAATTAATCGAACCTCATGAATCAAAATATTATAACAATGAAAAAATTAATCTTATTTATACTAATCGTCAGCTCATCAAATTTGATCGGCCAGGAAATGGAATGGGTACGTTCCAACAATAATTCATCAGGTACAGATGTTGTGACAGATTGTGCAAAATCAACTATCTGTTACGATTTATCTTACAAACCTAAACAATCGGGAGTGATGACCAGTTATACAACTGGATTTTCTGCAGCCTGTGAAAACAGTGGCGTGGAAGTTTTAATGAACCAATCCTCAGTGATGACTGATAACAGCACAGAAATTTATGCTTGTGATGATTATGGGCTTCTTCTTGTAAATTGCTCAGGAAACACGGGTCAATTGAGTGTAAAGCGAGGACAATCAGTTGTTTTGCACCAGCTTTGTTTCAAATTGAAAAATTTTGAAGATGTAAAATTAAAGATTGATGAAATAACTGGTCTGTCAGTAAGTTTGGATGTCACTCCTGAAAAGTTTATAACGGATTTGCCTGCTTTGCAAAACTTAAGCACAAGAAGTAACAATGTTTTTCCGTGTAAAATATTTGGTGAAATAAGTTTGGAGAGCAACCTCGTTGAAAGCAAAACCATTCACTTAAAATGGAATACAGTAAGTTCTTCATCTTCTGGTAATTATATAATTAAAAGATCTTTAAATGGCGGTGTTCAGAAAGAAATTGAAACCATTTATGCTGATCAAAACAACAATTTGGAATATATGGAGCTAGAAGATAAAAACCTAAAAGGCGGCACATATGAATACGTTGTTGAGTTTGTTTCAGAAGGCGATGCATTAACTTCTAACTTAACATCAAGGGAAATTGAACAATCTTCTACGTTAACACTTTATCCAAATCCGACGTCTAAAATTTGCAGTATTTTGTTTAATGATGGGGGAACAGATGCTGATTTGTTGGTGTATGATACCGAAAGCAAATTGCTAACCAATATTGGAATTAAAACCAACTCAGTTTATAAATTGGACGCAAGTAATTATGCTGCAGGTCTTTATGTAGTAAGAGTTAAAGGTGAATATTCGACTTTGGAAAAGAAACTAATTGTAATAAAATAAATTTAAGAAACTGTGCTGAAGTATTGCATTTCAATTTTTTGTATTCTAATTTCCACCTTCAGTTTTTCACAAAGACTGAACTGGGTATTTACTGCACAAGGTGATCAAATTGGAGATTGTATATCCAATACAATTTGTAAGCAAGACCAAGTTTGTTTTGCTTTGGAATACATTCCAAAATACACAGGGGTATTGACTAGTTATACTTTGGGATTCAGTGCAAATTGTGGTGGCAATTCTTCTCCAATTATTAGTGCTTCATCTTGTTCATTGAATGACAATACAGACATTACTGATGCCTGCTCCTTTGTTGGTTTGGTCCTTTTGCAGACTTCAGGTTCAGGATCTATAAATGTTACGAAAGATGTACCTATCAGTATTCATCAGGTTTGTTTTGATCTTGGTGATGGATTGGATTTGATTCTCGAAGAAGATGAAATCTTGGGACTTACTGCTAATATAGATTCGATAGGCGTTGATAAATCATATACCGATTTTATCGATTATCAAACTGCGACAGTCAATAATTCAAATTGCTTTTGTTTTATTCCAGCTGCAGACAGTGGTAATCCTAATCCAATGGTTGATTGTTTGACAAGTATGGATGCCATCAAATACGAACTATCTGATTGTAATGATGTATCTATAAGTGAATTACCAAATGGCATAAGTGCAACAATAAATAATGGATTAATGGAAATTTCAGGAACTCCAAATTATGGAGGTGTTTTTCCATATACCATTTATTCTCCGTCTTGTGATTGTAAAGATGCTAATGCCACCATACAAATTGATTCAAGTGCGATTGTAATCAACGGAAAGTGTTATGCTGATATTCAAGATGCTTTTAATGAATTTATTCCTGGCCAAACTATAAGAATAATTAAAAATCATACTACTACTAAACCTGGTTTAAATGTCCCCCCACAAGTAATTATCGCATTAAAAAAACAAGTTACTTGGAAAATTAAAAATCCTTAATAGATTTGCAATTCAATTAATGATAATAGCCAAATGATATTCAGAATTATTCGAATAGTAGGTCTTTTTATAATTGTGCTTAGCACAAAAACTTTAAATTGTCAGTCCTTAGAATTTGTTTATTTACAGCCTGGAGCTGCTTCTGGAAACTGCTCGAGTTTGTCTGATCCAGATAACAATATTCAGTGTTATGGAATGGTGTATACCCCTTCTATAACAGGAACAATTTTTTCTTACAGTACTTCTTTCTTTGGCGATTGTCTTTCTGGTTCAAGTCCGTACTTGATTACAGGTACTGGTTCTTGTATCATGACAAATAATACAGATCATCTTGCAGCATGTACTGAATTTGAACTTTTTCAACTTCAACTTTCGGGAAATTCAGGTACATTTGCAGTAACTGCTGGGGTCCCTGTTATTGTTCATCAAGTTTGTTTCGATTTGAGTTCTGGTGGGTCATTTAACTTAGTAAAAGACGAGGTCTCCCCGATATCTTTTGGGATAGAAGCTGGAGGTATGGCAATGAATGACTTTCCAGTTTATGAAACCACTACATTTTCACATCTAGCTTCTTCATGTGAAGAAACAGAATTATGTAGCATAAGTTTTAGTGCAGATACTAATCAAGTTATGATGGATACAATGCCTGGCGGTTTATTGATTGATTCCTCTGGTTCCTTGAGTCAAAGTTTTGATCTTTTTGATGAGATTACCATGGATTGTGCGTTGCCTGGAGGAAATCCAGATGTAGAAATTATCTATAATCTAATTTCTACGATAGATATAAATGGAAATGGTATTATTGACTCAATTGCGGGCATGAAACATAGAATTATTCAAGATTCATGTGGTATTAGAGGTTTCATCCCATTTAATGTAGATGCTGATTCAGAAAGTTCACCTGGAGATGTACGCGGGTATTCGATAACGGTCAATTTTGCAGATCATGTAGGGATTATAGCGGATCAAATAACTGTTCATCTGAATGAATTAAATGGTGCAAATTCTATATTTGAGTCAGCTTCAATTGTTTTTTTTGATGCTTACAGAAATCCTTACGGAACTGCAGAATACGTAGGACTTTTTAATGGAGAGAACGATTTAACAGGGAATTGTTTGGTTACTGCAAAAGCAAATGCATACCATGTCACTGGACTAGGAGTGGTTGTAATAGAAGACGGAGAAGTAGTAAATCTTGATTTGCCTTGCGACCCAGCACCTGGCATAAAAGGGCCTCAAGACTCGCTTACTGTCAATGCAAGATTAGATGGGGGATTAGATTCTGCAGCAGTGATTAGTGGTTTTACTGTCACATTTCTAGGAGAGGATGTTGCAGCTCCAAGCAATGAAGATTTAGGGATAGGATTGAATGGTGATGATTTGATTCGTGCAAATTCGATATCCTCAAGTTCAGGAATATTGACTTCTTATTTACAAGGGATCACCATTAAAAATTGCATATTTCAACAATTGATTTTACCTGTTGAATGGATTTCGTTTATTGGAAGATTGCAAGAAGACAATGTAATATTAGATTGGCAAACCGCATCCGAAATTAACAATAGCCATTTTAACATTGAGTGGAGTACAGATGGAAGAAAATATACTCCAGTTGGGAAAGTTAAATCAACTGGTGATCTTCAAAGCATTAATTTTTATTCATTTGTGCATAGGAATGCCGCAGTAGGTTACAATTATTACAGAATACAACAGGTGGATATTGATGGTCAATATGAATACAGTAAGGTGATTTCAGTTTTAAAAGACAATGAAGTTAGAAATGAAGTTATTGTGTCGCCAAATCCATTTAGTGACATCTTGGAGGTTTCTTCCCAAGCGGAAATTTTGGATTTTTATTTAATGGATGTAAGCGGTCACCCAATAGTGTTCAAATTAGAAAATCAGAAGTTTGTGGATCTTTCATCTGTGCCTAAGGGAATTTATTTTGCAGTATTTAATTTGGGTTCAAATATTGTGATTAAGAAAGTAGTTAAGCTATAAATTCGAATTTTAAATTTCAATTTGAAATATTACATCAAATCTTGGAAATCACTTAAATATATCTTTCCCGATTTTGAAGATTTATTAAAGAAGCCAAAATAAACACAATAGTTCCTACTGATAAGAATACTCTATTTTTCCAAATGATTTGTTCAAAAGCCAATTGAGTATATTGTCTGGGATTTCCAAAAGGATTTAAAAAAATATCCCAAAGCGTGTCTTCAAATATTTGACTGAAAATAGATAAGAAAAAACCAAGTATCACCATTACTACTGCTGTTGCATTTCCGTTTTTAATCCTGGTCGCCACTAAAAAAGCTAAGCTGCCTAAAAAGCTAACTGGAAATATCAATTGTGACGCCAGATTTACAGGAGAAATTGGATATAATAACCATGAACCCAATATTGAAAATAGTACCAGCAAAATAAAAATCAAAACATAAATGATCACCAACCGGACAAGCCATACCTTATACCTATAATTCGGAATTCCGAATAGAATCTCCAACATATGGGCATCTTCATCCCGCTGTATTCCAAAAACCATCGGATAAAAGATAAGTAACAAAGCTGGGAAAAAAGTAATTTCATACATTAATCCGATATTGATTTCTGAATCATCGAATACACTGATTACCATGAAAAATAAATAAAAGGCAATAGCAGCTAACAAAAAAAGAAAAAAACGCCCTGCAAAAATAATCTTAAGGTTGTAACTGATAATTCGGCCAACAAGTATAATGGAATTAGTCATGAATTTCAGCTTTAATATTTTTCAATAAACATAAATAAGCATCTTCTAATAATGGTTCTGCCAAATAAGCAGCTTCAGTTGGTTTTGTTTTCGAAATGCATCGAACTCTGATGAATTCGCCTTCCCTAATATGGTTAATAATGACTTGTGTATTATCTTGATGTCCAAATTCAGCATCAGGAATAAGATATTCCCAAATCAATCCATCTGCCAAATGAACCATATCCAATGGTGATCCTTCGTATTTTACTTCTCCATTATCAATTACAGCTAACCGATTGCAAGAACTAGCTATATCCTCAATAATGTGGGTGGAAAACAATACAATTCGTTCTCTGCTTAATTGGACTAGCAAATTTCTGAAACGAATACGTTCTCTAGGATCTAAACCTG
This sequence comes from Bacteroidota bacterium, assembly GCA_024642705.1. Classification (GTDB taxonomy): domain Bacteria; phylum Bacteroidota; class Bacteroidia; order Chitinophagales; family Saprospiraceae; genus Portibacter. The sequence goes on from JAHEAQ010000073.1 coordinate 9,257, forward strand.
CAGTTGGTTCATCCACCACTAAGATTCGAGGTAGATGCAAAAGAATTTGGGCTATTCCAATCCTTTGTTTCATTCCACCAGAAAAAGAACCAATTTTTTCATTTTTTCGATCCAACATATTTACCGCTCCCAAAACATATTCTAAACGTTCTTTACGAGCCGTATTGTTTTTTATACCTTTTAGGATAGCTTGATAATCAAGATACTTCCAAGCTGACATATTTTCATAACTTCCGAATGCTTGAGGTAAATATCCTATGAGGCCTTGTAGCTCTTCTCTTTTCTCTTGTGTATCGATTCCATTTATCCAAATCTTGCCATAACTTTGTTCAAAAATGCCACTAATGATTCTCATTAATGTAGATTTTCCAGCTCCATTAGGTCCCAGTAAACCATACATGCCTGTTCCTATTTCAAGAGAGATTCCACTTAATGCTTTGAAAGGTATTTTTCGTTTTCCTACAAAAGGTATACTAAGTATTGTACGATAATAAAATCTTCGAAGTCTCCACTTAATACGTTCGATTTTTAATTTTTTCAGGTAGAAATAAGTGGATGATTGTTGTATAAATAGAAACATATACCAAAGTGCTCCCAAAGTAAGAGCAAATCCCCATCCATCCCATTTTGAATTCAAAAGAACCAATAACACCAATGGACTTAACCAAAAAATCAACTTTCCAATAAAGTTAAAAATTCGTTTCCACCATCTTTGCCGTCCGAGTAGTAACAACCTGCCAATGGGCCTCCAAATCTCTAATAATTGTAAATAAACGCCTATCGCCATCACCATCATCCAAAAACCACTCTCTAAATAGTCAAAACTGAACCATGCTAAGAAACCCAACAAAGGTAATTGCCATATAAGATCCTTTATGATAGAACTCCATGAAATGAATTTATTATTTTCTTGTCTAAAACCAGCTAAGGATTCGCTGCCACTCCATTCTCTGGCAAACCTGCCGGGGCGGTTATAAATCTTTACTAGATTTTGAATCCTAATTTGTGGAGGAACTTCTTTTGGAATGATTTCTTCACTGGCTCTTTTCAAGCTCTCTTGGATAAAATAAGTAATGGCAGGCAATAAAAAAACCATTAAAAGAATATTGGCAAATTGCCAGAGCATAGCATCTATTCTAAAATAAATTAATAAAGCGCCACCAGTAAAAAGGCCAAGATTAACAAACTTAACCCACCAGGGTAAGGATCGAAACCATTCTATGGTGTTTTCTAACCCGAGGTAAACCGTGGGTATCATTATCAAAGTTAAAGCTGTGCCCAAAGCCAATCCTCCAATTACCGTTACAGCAAATGGAGCTCCAATCAAACCAACATACTCCTCGTTACCCAATGCCAATGGAATCATTGCAACTATAGTAGTAATTGCTGTTATTAAAATAGGTCGTAATCGGTGAAGCCCAGCAGTCATTAAAGCTCTTGTTTTACGATATCCTCTTCGACGTAATGCATTAACATAGTCGATCATTATTATGCCATTATTGACGATGACTCCGAGTAGAATTAGGAACCCAGTAAGTGAATTTGAATTCAGTAAACTATTGCCTGTAATTGCCAATCCCAATAAGGCGCCCGTAGCTGCTAAAGGTATTGAAAATCCTAAAACAAAAGGAGCAGATAATGACTCAAAAGCTGAGGCTAGAATAATGAAAATCAAGAGGATGGCTGCTCCAACTAATGGTTTAAAGTCCTTGAGTTGGTCTTGGGCATCAATTAACTCAATTGCCACTCCTGGTGGGAGCGGGTAATTGGCAATTAAACTCTTAATATTATCTCTGTAGGCTTCTAATAATTCTTTAGATTGTTCTGCTTGCCTTGAAGGAGAATAATTCAGTTCAATCTGTTTTTGTTGGTTAATTCGTCTGATATCATCTGAACCTTGAGCAGTTGTAATTGCAGAAATATTTTTCATTTTAGAAATATTACCTTGCTGATTTCTGACTTCAAGTTCTTTTAAGTCATCCATTGACTTTGCTTTGATTTCAGTTTCAATATTATCATTCTGTCTAATAATGATATTGTAATCTTCATTCGCATATTTAAAGCTTGTTCCAGCAGGGGATTCTTGTCCAAAATCTCTAAGTGCGGAAGCTATATTCTCAGGTGTGATTTCATTTTTCGCCAATGTCAATGCATCAAATCTCAATAATGCTTCTGGACGATTACCTCTTGTGCTGACGCTAGCATTGCGTGTTTCACTCAAATTTTGGATATAATACAAAAGATCTTGACCTACTCTTTGCAATAATGAATAATCTTCCCCTTTAATTACTATCCGTTCTTGATTGTTTCCAAATCCCATTAAAGCACCCATCGCACCCATACCGCCCATGTTTGGTCCGCTATCGCCACCACTACTTCCCTGAGTCAAACTAATCGTTCCTCCTCCAATACGTTGTACCGATTCATCAATTTGTGCTTTAATTTCATTATAAGTTCTACCCTCTATTTCCTTAAAGTCTTTCTTCAATTTTATACTTACCACTCCATCTTCCTCTTGAATGCGACTGCTAACATCTTCTTTTTCTATTATATCCGTCAATTTTGCCTCCACTTCTTGAACCACTTTATCTGTGTTTTCTAAAGTGCTTCCTTTTGCCATTGTTACAAATACATCAATCTGATCAGTTTCTACTTCGTCTAATACATTTATATTTAGGGCCAATACTGCAAAAGTGGTTACAAAAAAAAGTAATAATCCTCCAATAATTGTTCGAGCAGGATAACGCAAGCTGCTTTTCAACAAAACCATATAAATTCTCTCGGAACGAGACTTAACTTTGGATAAATTAAATACTGATTTTTTATCCTTTGGGTTATTACCAAGTACAATTGCCGCTAACACAGGAATTAAAAAAAGTGCCACCATTAAGGACATCAACAAAGTTGAAATAATGGATACTCCTATGTTTTTACCAATAATATTTAAAAGGTAATTGCCAAAAAAAATAAACGGTAAAAAAACAGTGGCTGTAGTCAGTGTCGAAGCAAAAACTGCTTTTGCTACCCCAATCACTCCATTACTAACAGCAACCTTCGTCGATTTTCCATCTGAAACTAAGCGATAGATGTTTTCTAATACCACTATACTATTATCCAATAACATTCCAATAGCCAAGGCCATTCCTATCAGAGTAAGACTGTTGATACTAATATCCGCCCCATAGAACCAATTAAAAGCAGACAGAACTGATACTGGAATAGAAACTGCAATAATCGAAATCAATCTAAGGTCTTTTAGAAAAACCCAAAGGACTAAAATTGCTAAAAAACCACCTATTAGTGCCAAATTGATGATTTGATCAATATTATTTTCCATTTCATCAGCTTGATTCTGCTGGATAACAATCTGAACATCTTTGGATTGCAATTGTAAGTTCAATTCTTGAATCAATTCTTGAGACCGATGCGATAGATCAATTATATTGGTTTGAGAAGCCTTGGTTGCTGTCATTGAAATGGCATCCAATCCATTTACTCGACTGATTGAATTCCCTTCATCCACGCCAAAGGATATTTTCGCTATGTCTGCCAGCAAAATTGGGCCGGGGGCCATGACAATATTTTCAATATCTTTTAACTCTGTATATTCCGATGCTGTCCGAATAAAATATCTTCTATTACCTTCGTATACATATCCAGCTAGAGTTCTGCTACCTGAGTTTTGACTTAGTCGAGAACGGACTGTTTCTGGGGTAATATTATGTGGTTCGCAGGCAGCTGCATCCAACATGATCTCAAGATTCTTTTGCCTTCCACCAAAAACATTTATAGAAGCAATTCCATTTAGATTTTCAAAAGCTGGACGGATTTCTTGTTCAGTAATTGTCCTCAATCGATCGGTGCCTCCACTGCCACGAATTTGTAATTCCAGAAATTGATTGGTCAATTGTTGCAAATCAATTTTAGAAACATTTACGAAGAGGTCTGCAGGCAATTGTGTTTTTACAGCATCAATTTTTTGTTGGAGTTTTAAGAAAACATATTTGAAACGCACTCCTTGTTTGAAGCTTACTTGGATAAAAGCTTGATTTCCACTAATTCTACTGTCGATTTCTTCTATACCTTCTAAAGTTCCTAATGCACCTTCTACTGGAATCACTCCTTGCTGTTCCAAATATTGAGGACTTGTAGCAGAAGCAGAACCTATTTGAACAAATAACATTGGCAACTCCGCATTGGGTAACAATTCAACGGCTAAGCGATTGTAAGAGATGTATCCTAATAGGCTCAGTCCTATGAAGATCATGCAAATTGTTACTTTCCTTTGGAGAAGTGCTGTCATGCTTTGACTTTATTTCCTGCAAAATCTAATACTGCATATACGCATGGAATCACCACTAAAGTCAATATAGTAGAAGTCACCAGCCCACCTACAACAGCCCATGCCATAGGAGCTCTCAAAGAAACACTTTCGCCAAAACCAAATGTTAATGGTAGTAATGCAAGAACAGTTGTCAAACTAGTCATTAGGATAGGTCGAATTCTTTGTTGTCCAGCTTGAATGATTGCATCATATCTTTCTAATCCAGCTCTTTTTAATTGATTTATTCTATCGACTAGAATTATTGCATCATTAACAGCAATTCCAACCAACATAATAATTCCAATTATTGCCATAATATTAAGCGGCATTTGCAGCCAATAAAAGGTAGCAATAGTACCAACTACAGCTAATGGAATAGCTAATAATATAATAAATGGGTGTAGCAAAGATTCAAATTGTGAAGCCATTACCATATACACTAAAATGATAGATAAGATTAAAGAAAAAGTCAAACTCTTCAAAGAATCTTGTCGTCGAAGCTCATCACCAACGACAGTAATACTATAATTTTGAGGAAGATCAATTCCCTTGATATGGTCTCTTATTTTTTGAGCCAGAAATTCTAAGGGTTCTCCTTCGTCTGCTTGAGCATAAACTTTACCTATTCTATTTTGATTTCGGCGATGTATTTCACGGGCAGCGTTAGATGTCTTTAAAGTAGCAATTTCACTAAGTCTATATAATTTTTCACCTCCTTTAATGGTCATGTTTTCAAAGGTCTTAATGTTTTGCTCTGGCAATCGAAGCTCAATGTCAACCATCTCCCCAGATTGTTCTAATCGGCCAACATTTTTCCCTTTCAACTGATCTTGTATTTGAGAAACAACGGCATTCATATCCAAATTATAAAGACCTAATTTAAATCGGTCAAACAAAATTTCGACTTCTGGAGCGCCTTCTTCAATGGAGGTCCTGATATTTAATAATTCTGGTAAAGTTTCCATTTTTTCTTTTACCGATTGGGTCAATGATTCTATAATTTCTAAATCTTCACCTTTCACCTCTACCAAAAGTGGTGATTCATCTACACGAAGAATGTTGCTTAGAGAAGATGCTTCTGGAGAAAATGAAAACTTGACTCCAGGAATTCCACTCATAGCTTTGTCAAGAGCGGCAATTACCTTATGGGTACCTAATTTTGTACTATCTTTCAAAGCAACTTCAATAGTAGCTGTATTTGCTCCTTGAAAAACATCAGATTGTCCTCCGCCTTGATCTGATAAAGGTCCTATATGGCTATAAATAAATTTAAGATCTCCAGCCAATCCTTCCTGTATGATTTCTTCCACACTGCTGACTGTCGTGGCTGTTCTGTCTAGAACCGTTCCTTCTGGCATTTGCACATCCAACTTAAATTTATTGGTAGTCGCACTAGGCATAAATTCTGTTCCAATGGAAGGAAAAATATAAACGCCTCCAGCCATTAACAATACAGCCATTAAAATTACAATCCATCGAATTCTCAAAATACCTTTTAGAAGTTTGCCATAACCAGAAAGTTGTATCGATTTAGATTTTGCTGGCAAGCTTCGCTTTCTATAAAAACGATGGTACAGCATGGGGATGACAAAAATAGCAACAAATAAGGATGATAATAGTGAGAAGGTTACAGTCCAGGCCTGATCTTTAAACAATTCTCCAGCAGCGTCTTGTAAATAAATCACTGGCAGAAAAACAATAATGGTCGTCAATGTAGAAGCTGTGATTGCTCCTCCAACCTCAGCCGTTCCTTGAATGGCGGCAGTTTTTGCATCAGCTCCTGCTTCATGATTTCTAAAAATATTTTCAAGAACTACTATGGCATTATCCACCAACATTCCCGCTCCTAATGCCAGCCCTCCAAGGGTCATGATATTAAGAGTAAGACCATTAAAATACATTAAAGTGAAAGTGGCAATAATAGAAATAGGTATTGCAATACTTATAATTAATGTAGTACCAAATCTAAATAAGAAGAAAAATAATACAATTATTGCCAACCCAATCCCAATTAGCGCAGTATCCTTAACCTCGTCCACAGCATTTTTGATAAAAGTGCCTTGATTCGAAATTACTTCAAATTGGTATCCAGGTAAGGCTTCATTTATGGCTTCTAATTCTTTAGTGATTTCTTCGACTGCCTTGACTGTATTAAAGCGGTTTTCTTTAAATATTGAAAGTGCTATACAACGTCTTCCATTGATTCGGACTATGTTTTCCGGATCTTTATTAGCGAAAATTGTTTCTGCAACATCCATCAAATAAATTGGGGACTTCCTTGCATTGTTTGGGTTTTGGTTAGCTTCTGCATTTGAGTCTTGAGTATTTGTTTCATTTTGTCCTTCTTTATAGCCAATTATTAATTTATCAAAGTCATCTTTAGTTTCTAACATTCCTATACCTTTTATGGTATAATTTAAGCCTAAGTCCTGAACACTGCCGCCAGAAATATTTTGGTTATAACTTTGAATTTTTTGGGCAATTCCGTCTAGTGTGATTTGATAAGCATCCATTTTGTAAGGAACTGGTTTGATAACCACTTCTTTTTCAAGTTCTCCGGAAAGTGATACTTGTGCCACCCCTTCCAACCGAACCAATTCATTGATGATGTAGTTTTCACTAACTTTTCTAAGCTCATTAAGATCATCAATTTCGGGATGACTTATTCCAACAAGCATAATAGGAGCACTGTTGGGATCGTATTGAGTGACACTAATTCGCTCTATTTCGCCGTCTTGATTGAAATCATTAAGGGATTTTTGCAAATCAAGAAATGCTTCGTCCATATCTTTTTCCCAATTGTATTCAATGGTCAGTTGAGCTGAGCCAATGCGAACTAAGGATGAGACTTGGGTGACCCCTTGTTGTCTCATGGTTAAAGATTCAATTTGTTCTACATATTGTTTTTCAATTTCTTCGGGAGACTTTTCTCCTGCAACAATTTCAATAAAGAGACGTGGTGAATTTAAATCAGGTAATAAATCAACGCCTAATCTGGAATAGGAGATATACCCCAAAACACAAATACCTAAAATGGCCATTAAGATGGTTACTGGATATTCAACCGCAAATTGTGTTAGTTTTTTCATTTTAATACTTTCACTTTGGATTTATCTCTCAGCGTCTCAAAACCTTTTATCACTAATCGCTCGTTTTCAGCTAATCCACTAAGGATTTCAATCATTTCTTCATTTTCGATTCCTGTTTGGATAATGCGTTCAAACGCGGTATTTTCTTCTACTACAAAAACACGCTTGCCACGTTGGTCAGAAATAATAATTTCTTTTGGAATGATTATAATATTATTTTTCTGGTTAACTTTTATTAAGGTTTTCACAAACATACCTGGACGAATTAAAAGTCGAGGATTATTAAATCTCACCTTTGCTAAATAAGTGCGGGTATTGATATCTATTGCTGGAGATATTTCGGTGATCTTTCCGGAAAGTGTATCATCTGGTATACTGTAATTTGTAAGTTGAACATCTTGCCCAATTTTAATATCGTTCATGGTGTTCTCAGGTAAATTAACATCAATATACATTTTTGAATAATCCATGATTTTACCTAATGGTGCTCCTTGTTGGATTATACTATGTGGAGTGTAATGAGGGAATTCTACGATTACTCCAGAAATTGGAATACTCATTTTCATTTTCTCCAATCTTAATTGTGCATTTTCCAATTCGTTTTTTGCTGTGGTAACTTGCAATTCGGCGTTTTGCACATCTCTCTCTGTTACTCCGCCTTTCTCAAAGACGGACTGTTGCTTGAGCAATGTTTTTTCTGCAAGTTCCAAATTCATTTTTTTGGATTCGAGACTTATACCATTTACATATTCCTTGTCCAAAATTTCCATGAAAGGCTGTCCTTCTTTTACTCGATCTCCTAGTTTATACGGTCGATTGTATTCAGGGTGATTTTTCAAGATGAATTCCCCACCTAGTAAGGCTTTCATTTCCATTTCTTTATCAGACATGGCATTTCCAGTAGCAATGGTATAACTTGACAATTGATCGGCTTTTACTTGCAAAACAGATACAGGTGCTGCAATATCGATACTTGGGCTTTCTTCTTCTGGTTGATCACAAGCAATAATGGTCAACAAGCAAAAGGCGATAAAATAAATATGGTTATTCACAATTCTTAGTTTTTATTCGTTAATTTCTTGGCAATGCAACAGATACTGCTTCTTGTTTTTCCCAGTCATACAAGGTTAATATCTTAAGGTCCAATAATTGAGTTTTGTAATTGATCAGGGAACGAGCGAGTTCGATTTTTTTACTTGATAATTGAGTTTGAAATTGATTCAAATCAATACCAGAAAGATCACCATTTAAATATCTTTCAAGATTTATATCGTAGGTTCGTTCGGCATTTTCAACATTCTTTCTAGCGATTTCAATCCTTGGCATTTGAGTTTGAACACTACGATAAGCTCTACGGATATCCATAGCAATTTGTTTTTGATCTTCTTTTAGATCCAACTCTTGACTTTTCATAGATACTTCTACAGCTTGAACACGCTCATTTCTTTCTCCCCAATCCCAAATAGGAATGTTGAATGAAATACCAACACTTGGGTTACTAGTTGGGGATTTGTAAACACTTCCGAAGGCTTCGTTATCTCCAAATATTCCTAGCGTTAACTGGACATCAGCTCTAAATTCATTCATGGATTTAGTTCTTTCCATTTCAAAATATGACTTTTCAATATCAATTCTTCGCTGTCTAAGCTCTAATCTTGATTCCAAAGCGTAATCAATTGCTTTATCTAAATCAATTATAACTTCTTGAGCATCTAAATTTGTGATCAATTGAATATCTTGATTTAAGTCCATTCCAATTTCTCTTTTGAATAATTCTTCAGCATTAGCAAGAGCAAGCTCATTGTCTTGAATAGATAATTGGGCATTTGCAAAGTTTAATTCAGCTTGATATAGTTCTTCTCTTGCCAATAAGTTGGCCTCTACTTTTATTTTGACTATTTCAAAGTTTTTTGATGTGTTTTCCAATTCTTCACGAGAGATATCTAAATTCAATTGAGCAAGGTAGACATCAAAAAATTGGCTTGTAATTGTTTTTTCTAAAGTCAACCGTTGAATCGCATATTGCAAATTCGCATTTTCAAAATTTAGGTTTAATTCGTCCAAAGCCATTTGCCTACGATTGTAAGTAAATAAAGGCTGATTCAATACCAAGTATAAATTATTGTAAAATGCTTTGTTAGAATTTTCACTAAAATTAGCTATGGCTGTTTTATTATTCCTCCAAGATAAAGTATTGTATAAACCGACAGTGCCGCCAGTCCTTAATATTGGTTGTTCAACCTGAAAGGTGCCCCTTGAAAAAGTCTCTGTGTTCGTAAACCATTGGGAGAATTGGTTGTCAAAAATTCTATTATTGCTGTAACTAAAAGGTTCAAGTGTCAGCGAAAATCTTGATTTTAAGGATGCTCTTTCAGCTCGCAAATTATGTTGGTATTGATCTATGTTGAGCAAGGATCTCTGTATAGAAGGACTACCAGATTCTGCAATTTCCAAAGCTCCTTGCAATGAAATCGGCATTTGCCCATTCAATGAGGAATAGAAAAAGAAACTCAGCCCTATCATTCCAAATGAAAAAAGCTTAAATAATTGTACTATTGGAAGTCTATTCATAATTATAGATTTTATTAAAATCATCATTCCATTTTTACTAATTTGATTGCATCAGCAAAAATAGCCCTTAGTTTAGTTTCATTGCTTAATGAAATTGTAATAGTATCCGCAGAAAATGTATAATCTCCTAAAGAAGTCCATCCTGGCTGACTATTCTTAGTTAATTCAATAGTAGGTCGATCCGTACCATTCTGATGTGGAATGGTAAACTGATAGCTCCCTCTTACGTCTCGGTCCCATCCGAAGGATTCATCCTTGTAAACATGATAAAAAACATCATAATGACCAGGTTCGGAAATAGGGATTTTCCATTTGGCAAATTTAGAACCATCACCTGATTTGATATAAAATGCAGATCTAATGAATTCCCCATAAAAATTATCATTTGTTGTTGCTGTCCAATTCAAAGGCGGCCGCCACACTTGAGTTCCTTTGTATTTGAAATCTTCTCCTTCGATGGGCTTTAACCATTTTCTTAAGCGGCTAACTTCTTCATAATGAGTAATTTCAAATGCTGAACTTTCATTGTCAAAAATTAACTCGCCACTATTTTCTGCATAAATTGGCGCGTCAACTATTGATTCACCTTCCTTCGAATTTTTAATTGAACTTTTATTAATTTGTTCGAAATTGTACTCAATCTGGTTCGGTAAATTCCCTGAACTTAAAGTATTAAATCGAATACCTGTTGGTTCTTTTGTAACCAAATAAATTGCTTCTTTAGTCTGTCCTGCTTCAAGATATAGCAATTTGTCCTTGTTTTCGTCTGGAGTTAAAGAAACTTTTATTACACCTTCTTTTGAACCATCATTTGTCACTTTAAAACTTACTTGTATCATTTCTTTGTTTCCTGCTAATACTTTTTCTGCAATTGGAGTACTAAAACGATACTGTGATTGTTGAATTTCGTTGAACCAGTTATCCATGAATTGTGATATATCCACTCCAAACTTCTGTTTTATTTTTTCATTGAAAACTTCAAAAGGAAAGTTTTGAAATTGGGTTTCGGCTAATAAATCGTTTATGAAAATTCTAAACTGGTCTGAGTTAGCCTTGGCTTCTATCATGGAGAATAAAGTTTCACCTTTTAGTTCAATCACATTATCAATTAATTCTTGGTTTTCTTTAAGATTTAGAATTTCGGCAAAAGTTTTTTCCTGTAACACCATATTTGCCAATTCATTCTGAGTGCTTCCAGTATTTCTTCGAACCCATTCTGGACCTTCATTTTGCGAGCCTCTTAAATAGGATTCAAATACTCGATTGAGAACTGGCCATTTTTCTGATTCGAGATTATTGCAAATCTCATAAAATTGTACAAATTGGTAGTACGGATTGATCGATTCTTCAATATTATTCTGTTGTCCTCTATTATTAGTACTCACATCTTTGAATCGGTAGAACATGTCCAAAAATCTATTAAGCACAGTAATTTGTAATTCTTCTTGGGTTTTATTTCCATTTCCATTCCATCTTTTCTGGCGTTTCACGGATCCATTAAAATCATTATCCCTACTGAATAAACCTTTTTCAGGAAAGTAAACCAAGCCAGCTTGATTATTCTGGTGAATGGATGTGAAAGTACGATCATACGATTTGAATTGACCAGGAACTTCTACAATGGCAAATTCTTTAAAAGGATATTTTAGATCAATTTTTCGTTCATAATCATTTAAATGTTCTAAAATAATGGAGGGTAAAGTGTCTCGAATATCAGGAAATGCATCCTTAAAATAATCATGATCAGCAATATAATATACTGAAAATTCAAGGCTGTCTGCTTTGACACTTTTCTTTTGGTAATTGCCAATCGCAAGGGATAATTGTGAAATAGCAAAGTCAAGTTCGAATACATAAGTATTTTCTTCTTTTTCCTTCATTTGACCTGTAGAAATTGGAGTCAATCCTGGTATTGTCTTAACTGTTAATTGATAATCAATAAAATCTTTGTGATACCAAGATGGACTCAAGGAACTGTAACCTACACCTGATTGTAGGTACCATTGCGCTTCAGGAGTAAGAAGCAAATATTGAGCATGTAAATATGCATATTTCTTTCCTATGTCATATATAAAATCGTTTGGTCGTTTGAATTTTAGATTTTGATCGATATCTATATACATGGCATTTTCGTCAATGGAACCTGCATAATTCATTTGCAAATTAACTAGGGTACCTTTTGGAATAATCGTATCAAATTTGATGATTAAAAGTTGAAGCTTTCTTTCAAATGCTATTGGTTTTCCATCAATTTGGACTGAATTTACCTTTAGTCCTGGATTTAGATTAAAAACAAATTCCTTACTGTCTTCTTTGCTTACGCCATTTATTTTAGAATCGACATTGATTTCAGCTGCAGCTTGTGACAATGTAATTTCGTGCGAGTTAATATCAATTTGAGGGTAAGAAAGGTATTTATTGTTAAGCTCGATCATTTGTTTTGGAAGATCTACACTTTCATTGTATCTTTTCAAATGTTGATTGCCTAGAAATAATCCACCACTAAGAAAGGCAAGAGCAAATAGGGTAGAGATGCTATTTGCAAAATAAGATTGAGGAAGTCGTTTTAATAAAAGAATTGAAATAAATAAAAAGCCGAGACCGAAGCAAGAATACATTGCACGTAATGTCCAAATTGTTTCCCAATTACCAAAACCGATAATTTGTGAATGAAACATTGGCAAGTGAAATGCCATGTAGTCAAAAAGATAGTTGTGGGAACTTTTCAAGTAAATTAGACTTGAGAGAATATATCCAATCAATAGTACAAAAGTCAATGCTTGATTGCGAATAATGCTCATCACCAATGAAGACAAACCGATAATAAATACCAATGTTGGGATGGAAATCAACAAAGGATAATACAGAAATGCCTCCCATTCAATGGAAGTATCTTTTGCCAATGAATTAAAAATCAGACTTAGTATTAATGCCAATAGATTGACCAAAAGAAAAATCGATAAAATACTCCATGCTTTACCTAAAACATAACTAGCATTACTCATGGAGCGGACATAAAAAACCTCAGTAGTGTCTTGTTGTTTATCTCTTTTGATAAATTCTGATGACAAAAAAACCGCAATTATTGCCTGACCAATATTTAAAAAATAAATAGCTAAGTATGGCATGTTAGATGGCACAGCTCGATATGCCCACGTTCTGTTTCCTACTTCTGAAACTTCCGCCATATTAAAAATAAAAATCATAAACAGCGTCAAAACTGAGAATATTCGGAAAAACCAACTACGGAGTAGTATTTTTCTTTCATATTTTGCTATGGTCAGAAATGTTGATGACATTTTTTTGTTTCGCTTTTCCTATTCTAAGTTGATATTATGCTATGATTTTTTTCAACGTGTGTTCTACAAAATAAACATAGGCATGTTCCAAATTCGGAGGCACAGCTTCTGCTTCATATCCAATAACTTCATCAGCTACAACAGTAATTTTCCAGCCGTCTTTCATCATTACAGTTGCAACAACTTCATATTTTTGAGTGACTTCTAAATATTCTTTTTCAGTGGCATAAATGGACCAAACATGTCCCTGAGCTTGGCGAATCAATTCTCCCGGAGGGCCAGAAAAAGCAATCTGCCCTTTATTTAAGAGTGCCATATGCTCGCAAATACTCGATATATCTGCCACAATGTGGGTAGAAAGTATTATGCTCACATCTTTTGAACCCAATCGAGCTAATAAATTACGAAAACGTATACGCTCTTCTGGGTCAAGGCCTGTTGTTGGTTCATCAACAATAATGATTTTTGGTTCATTGATGAGGGCTTGGGCGATCCCCAATCGGCGTTTCATTCCTCCAGATAGATTGCTGGCTTTGCGACTTCGAACATCAAAAAGCCCAACATCTTCTAATAATTGGTCTACTGCGAGATTGCGTTTTTTTCTACTACTCATTCCAGCCAATTGGGCTGCATAATCTAAAAATTCGTAAGTTTTAAGATTGGAAAAAAAACTAAAATCTTGGGGTAGATAACCCAACATGCTTCGTACATAAGCTCTGTTTTTAGCGGCATCTTTTCCATTAACCATCACTTTGCCGCTAGTTGGATTCATCAGACTTACCAAAATTCGAATTAAGCTAGATTTTCCTGCTCCATTAGGACCCAAAAGACCAAACATACCTTCTTTAATTTCAAGATTGACATCTTTCAAGGCCTGATTTCCATTTGGATAAGTTTTATTAAGACCTTGGATTGAAATGTTCATTAAGTAAATTTCAGTTGGTTACTTCCTCAATTTAGCAACTTAGAATTGAAAGAATGCTAAATCAGAGTTATTTTCGATGAGTTCAATTGCGATATCGACAAGTTGGACAAGCAGCCAGTTGGCGCTATTCAAATTTAATCCTTTTTGATGAAAATTTATTAAAGGAATCTTTTAGTTTTTTTCCTACTTGGCTTTTGTTTTATATTTCATCAATTCCTTTTTTTTTTCTAATCTTTTATCCAATGTATTTATTTTTTTAGAGGTCACTATTCATTGAGGTCACAATTTCATTCAGAATTTGAGATTCTTTAAGATTGGATTTTCGATTTACATGCCAGTGATTGATCTGGAGTGTTATCAAAATCCCAATGACTACATGGATTATTTCGCCAAAAGAGTAAAGCAAATACTGACTTACTTTATTTTTTTATTTAGAAAATCCACTATTTATTCGGAAGGCAAGGTTTGCAATAATTAATTTAAAGAAAATTACGGTATTAATTTTTTAAAAGCATATTTTTAAAATCTGCCTAATAAGTGCTTATAAAATGTGATTTTGTATTAATATTCCAAATAATCAATCATTATAAGAAGCATTTAGTGCTAGAGCAATTTTATCTATTAATGAGTTTGTACTATTTATAAGTAATTTTGCTTTTTCCAAATCATGTTTATACTTGATTTTCATTTTATATAAATTAGTTTGAAGGTCTTGGTATTGTTTAGATGATTTTTCAAAATAATAAGGGTAATTGATAATGTTGAAATTTATTGAATCCATCTCATAATCCATTCTTAATTTCAAAAAGTTTTGTTGTAATTTGTCAAATGTTTCTTCTAAAAATTCAGCATTTTTTTCTTGATACATAGTTTCACGTTCACATAGTTTATAATAACTAGATATTGCTGTTACTAATTCATCCGTTCCTAATGTATACAATTTGCCGGTATTTAAAAGCTCTTCATAAGTACTCGTGTTTAATGCTAAAGCTGTACCTCCAGCATAAATTTGAGCTGAAAGTAAATAATGGAGACTTTTTTCGTCTAAGCCATCGTAAGTTATTTTTAATAATGAATCACAAGCTTTAGAAGCCTTTACTAAACCAGGTCTGTCTTTAATACCATTTAATATAGCGTATTCAATTCGATTTCTGTTTTGATTTAATTCAATTTCCATTTTTTTTAGAAATTGTTTGTTCTGAGTTTTTAATTCTCGTGAATTGTTCCAATTATTTATGCTTAATGCTATTAAAATTCCAATTACCACAAGCACAATTTCACCGATCGCATATTTTAAATATTTGGTTGTTTTTCCAGTTTCCAAAAAATTGTGTCGTAATTTTCTAAAAACTTTTATCATAAGTAGTTCATTTATAGATAAATATTAGATTTTACTTAATCAAATTTTTTAATCAAGTGGTAAGTAAATTCTATAATTTCCTTGTAATTGTCTTTGCTGATTTTCTCATCAATTCCATGGAATCGTGTCATTCCAGTTGGTCCAATACGAATAGGATAAAACCGATAGACATCATCAGAAATTTCGTAGAAATATCGGCCATCGGTACCTCCTCCTATCATTCCTGGTACAACAATACTAGTGGGGAACATGTCACGGATGGTTTTTTCTAAGATTTTGAATCCCTCGGAATCAATACTTGATACTGGTGAAGGATCTGTCAAAAATCCAACGGGTTCTACCTTAATTTTATCTGATATGGTATTTTGAATATGCTGCTTTACAGATTCAATATTTTCACCTGGAAGTATTCGGAAATTAATGGTTGCTTCGGCAACTGTTGGAATCACATTGTTTTTTATGCCTCCATCTATTATGGTTGGTGCAATGGTGGTATGTGCATTTAAGGATATTAATACGGGTTTCTTAAATAACCATGGGTTTGCAAAGACTAACTTTTTGAAAAATGGCATTTCTGCACCCATATATTCAAATTGGTAATCAATTGGTTTAACCAGCTTGTACGGAAATTGGTTTTTTTCGAGATCTACTATAGCTTGAGCCAACATTCCAATAGTATTTTCTCTTGGTGGTGAAGAACTATGTCCACCTTTCGTTTCAACGATAAGTCGAAAAGAAGCAAATCCTTTCTCCGCTAAATTTACCATAGCGACAGGTCCATTTATTCCTGGCACCAAATTTTCTGCGAGAAAACCACCTTCATCAAGCGTCATTGCCGCATGAATTCCTTTTGCCTTTAAATGTGCAACGATTTGGGCGGCGCCATTTGCACCTCCAACTTCCTCATCATGACCAGAAGCAAGGTAAATAGTTCGCTTAGGCACATAACCTTCTTCTAGTAATTTTTCCACAGCTTCCAAAAGCCCAATCAATGTTCCCTTATCATCCATTGTCCCGCGACCAATAATATCAGTATCTGTTATTTTTCCTTCGAAAGGACCTGCTTCCCAATTGCTAAGAGTAGGTTGGTCCACCGGTACAACATCTTGATGGGACATTAAAATGATTGGTTTTTTAGCAGGATCAGAACCTTCCCATTTGAAAAGCAGACTATAGTTATTGATTTTTTCCAGAGATAACTTAGTGTGCGTTAATGGAAAAGCTTCATTTAAAAATCTATGTAAACCAAGGAATGCGGTTGAATCAGGTATCGCATCTTCACTAAAGGAAATGGTCTGAAATTGAATGGCTTTAGAAAGGTTTTGGAAAATATCATCTGGTAGGCTTACACTTTCTAAAGATTCAGAAGAAACTTGATTAGAATGGAGTCTAAATGTATTGAATAATAGGATTCCAATAAACAAAAGAAGAGCAACCGCAATAAAAAGGATTATTTTTTTCATAAAAGTTGGTTTAACTATTCTGCCAAGATACTAAATTTACGTATTTAATAAATTTCGGCACAAAACTTTCTCATTTTACAAGTTGAGAATTAAAAGTTTAGGTATTGATCATAGCAAAATAATTACTGAGTTCAATTTGATTTTGATAAATATTTATTGGAAAAATACAATCCATTTTTAGTTTCATCAATAGACACTAAATAAATTTACAGACTTAATTTAAGGAAATTTTTACGAAGTAATTGGAATTAATTCTTTGATTCCAATTGGAAATCTATAATGCAATTAGATAGCCAATATTCAAAAGACATCTTTCAGTAATTGTATATTTCGAATATTTGCCATTTTTATTTTGGTTCATTTACTTATTTCAGATTTTTCTCAAAATTAAGACTAAAGATGAATATTTGAGAATATAAAAATCAAGACCAATAGGGATGGTATAAATATTTTTTTAACCCGCATTATGCATTGGGGCTTCGCGATGAGACTTGAAATGACAATAAAAAATGAACGAACGATGCAAAGCAATTTTAATGAAATTAAAATCGGGAGAGAACCGACAGAAAACCTGGCGGAAGGGATGGCCTGACTAAATCATAGTTAGCACTATGGTGCATGGCCAAAACCAAGTGCAGTGGTATATTTTGCAGTCATTTCCAGTAGGAATAGAATCTCTAATGCATAATGCGGGTTAAATCTTACTTTAAATTAACTCCGCTTTTGATTCAATTAAATATTGAAATAGATTTCTATTTTTTTTGATCAAATTAAATATTCTTGGGCTATTAATTCCAAGATTTAATTTTAATATTGAGCTAATTTATTTCAAAAATTGCCGTTTTAGTCTTTGAATATGAAGGTCACTACCTAAGATAACAATTGTATCATTGGGGCCAA
>JAHEAQ010000074.1:0-24290 GCA_024642705.1 Bacteroidota bacterium
ATCATAAGGTGATCAATTTTATGAGTTTACAAATGTTAGGGGAATGTACTCTGCATCAAAAAATATCGCACATTTTGGGCTAGATACCGTTCAATAAATTAAAACAATAGAAATAACTTGGCCCGATGGACATTTTCAAAAATTAGAATCCATTTAACCCGCATTATGCATAAGACATTCTATTCCTACTGGAAATGACTGCAAAATATACCGCTGCACTAAGTTTTGGTCATGCACCAAAGTGGTAACTATGATTTAGTCCGGCCATCCCTTCCGACAGGTTTTCTGTCGGTTCTCTCCCTATTTTAATTTCATTAAAATTGCTTTGCATCGTTCGTTCATTTTTTATTGTCATTTCGAGTCTCATTGGGAAGCCCCAATGCATAAGGCGGGTTAAAGCAAATCAATTGCTTGAAATCGAATAGGACGAAAAAAACAAAACGGTAAAAGAAATTGATTCACCAAAAAAAACACTTCTTAGCAATGCAGAATCCTGACATACCACCAATTTTAAACATACTGAAAATAAAAATTGTTATTTTATTTTAAAATGAACCAAGATGAAAACTGTATTGAAAATAAAATTTCATATTTGTTAAATCCAAAATAGGATAGTTCTCCAAATAAAAAAAGCGGTAGTCAATACCGCTTTTATATACTAAATGAATAATATTATTTAATTTTCAATTTGCTTATGCCATTGCAAGTTGAGGATTTCCAAAAGATTTTAACACTTTTATATGTGATCTGTATGCCTCCATAAACTTTTTATGCTCATAATATGGAAGATCAAATTCTTTAACTGTAGCTCTGACAATTTCAGAAATTTTTGGATAATGAATATGACAAATATTTGGAAACAAATGATGTTCAACTTGAAAATTTAGCCCTCCTACAAACCAAGTTATCAATTTGTTTTTAGGTGAAAAATTAGCTGTTGTTTTTAATTGATGAATTGCCCAAGTATTTTCCATTACTGGAGTTTCAAGTGCATCATGATGTTCAGGTCCTTCAACAACATGGGCCAGTTGAAATATTACAGTTATCACAAAACCAGCAAGCATGTGTGCCATAAGAAATCCAGGGATAGCAAAATACCAAGGGATACCAAGCATGATTGGAAGCCCAGCAAATACAAAGAAATACGCACCTTTAGTTACAATCATTACCACAGTTTCTATAGCAGGAGAAAATCCTTGGCTTTTTGTAACTCCAGTTCTGTTGTAATTAATCAATTGTTTTACATCTTTGAATGCAATCCAACTCACAGTAGCCAATGAATATAAAGCAGGAGCATATATGTGCTGGAACTTATGGTACCATTTCAATTTACCATGTGGAGATAATCTTAAAAACGGTTTATCGTCAATATCTTCATCCAAATGATAAATATTAGTATAAGTGTGGTGCATCAAGTTATGCTGTATTTTCCATGTAAATGAGCTCCCGCCAACTAAATTTACGGAATACCCTAGTAAAGTATTTACCCATTTTTTATTTGAATAAGAACCATGATTTGCATCATGCATAATACTTAATCCAATTCCAGCAACACCTATACCAATAATTAAGTAAAGCAAAAATACCCATGGTCCTGTAACGACTCCTGCTAATATTAAGATAAATGGAACTATATAAAACGAAAACATAGCAATTGTCTTAATATACATTTTACTATTACCAGTAGGTTGGATATTATGATCTGTGAAATAGGAATTGACTCTTGAGTGAAGTGTTTTAAAAAACATAGCTGGATCTTTCTTGCTAAATTTCACACTTTTGCTTGCTGCGGCAGTTTGACTCATATATTTTATTGAGATATTGAAAAACTGGTTAATATAACTAACTATTTAACTATAAAACTATCAGATAATTAACCTTTTAATAAAATTTTCAATATTTGGATTTTAATTTCTCTTATTGTTAAGTTCTGAATTCGGTCGTAAAATAACAATTTCATTCCTTAACTTATGATGAAATGCAAAATTAAAATAAAATATTGTATTATTTTAGTCATAATAATTTGACATGACAAGTGGAACTAATCTGAAACCTCCTATGTCATTAAGATTGAGAATTTTTAGAACTATAATGATATTATTCACTTTTTTTAGTTTAGCTAATCAATTAAATTTGCACCAACATTTCACTTCATCAAACAATTCTAATATACTGTGATTATGGGGATAGAAATAATAACAAAACCTAAAGTTGAGATTGATCCATCAATACTTAAAGAATTTGAAATGAGTGTTCATGAAAAAGGTCAAGTAATTTTTCATTGTATGTATCACAATCAATATAATTTTGAAGCGGCCATCCGAATTTGGCGGACTACATATTTATTTGACCATCATTCAGATCATAAAAGTGAAATGGTTCATGCTGAAAAAATAGTTTTTGCTCCACAATGGCAGCTCGTTTGGCCAAAATCCAGTTCTCAATTCACATTGATTTTCTCGGGTTTACCAAAATCTTGCACTGTGTTTGATTTTGTAGAAGAATCTGGGTCCGAATCTGGAGCATTTATTTTTAGAAACATTCCCAGGAATAGTGCGGATGTCTATTATGCAAGAATTGTCTGATAAAAATTAATTTTTTCTTAAAAATTTCAATTGTTAAAATAGGAATTATACATTTCAAGTTCTATTTCAAAAGGCCTATTCCCAGAGCAATACATTTAATTCATCAAAATCCATTTATATGAAAAATATTGCTTCTGTTGCTTTATCCATTATTTTTGTATTTGCTATTTCATCTTGCACCAAAGAACTGCTTGATTTAGATAATCGATTTACAAATGTTGAAAAAGATCTGTGGAAATACTATTCAGAATTTGAATATCAAGCAGAAATTCGTGGACTTAAAATTAATCTTGAATCGTTGAATATCAGTGGAGAAATTAGCGATATTGCAGAAAAAGGAATAGCTGGTTCTTGCCAATATGGTTCTTCCATCAATAGTCATATTATTATAGATCAGCCTTTTTGGAAAAATTCAACGGACTTAGCTAAAGAATTTGTAGTTTTTCACGAATTAGGTCATTGCGTATTGAATCGAGATCATAATGAATCAAAAAATCAAAATGGAACCTGTCAAAGCATAATGAGAAGCGGCCTTGGTGATTGTATTGATGCTTACACCCTTAATAATCGAAAAACTTATTTGGATGAATTATTTTTTGATGATTAGACTTTTGATGTAAAAGAAATCCATTCCTTAAAATTGTAGCCCCAGCAAGGATCGAACTTGCATCTATGGTTTAGGAAACCACTATTCTATCCATTGAACTATGGGGCCGAATAATTATGCCGCAAATATAGTATTTGAATTCAGATATAAAAAAAAATAGAAAAAGAAGCTTTCATTTAGAATGCCAAAATATAATATAAATCTTTTCTAATTTTATTTACCAATAGGTTTTATGTTAAAGACTTAATTATAAGCGTGATAAAATTGAAATATAGTATTTTGTGACTTAGAAAACTATAAAATGGATTTTACAAAATCAAAAAAAAATATTGTTTTAATTGGTGCAGGAATAATGAGTGCTACTCTTGGTATCCTTCTCAAAAAATTAATTCCAGATGCTAACATTGATATTTATGAACGCTTAGATACGGTTGGTGCAGAAAGTTCAGATGCTTGGAACAATGCAGGAACTGGGCATTCAGCTTTTTGCGAATTGAATTATACTCCTGAAAATGCTGATGGCTCTATTGATATTACAAAAGCATTAAAAATCGCTGAACAGTTTGAGATTTCAAAGCAATTCTGGGCTTATTTGAAAGCACAAAATTATCTTGACGCTAAAGAAACTTTTATCAATGATATTGATCATATGAGTTTGGTGTGGGGAAAAGAAAATGTGGAATATCTTAAAAAAAGATATCAATCTTTAGTGCAATATCCCTTATTCGAAGAAATGCTTTATTCTGAAGAACACGAATTGATAAAAGAATGGATTCCATTAATGATGGAAGGTAGAGCAACAGATGAAACACTAGCAGCAACCAAAATGGCGATTGGCACAGATGTTAATTTTGGTGCCATAACTCGAGGTATGATCAAATGGTTATCAAGCTGCGAAGGAGTCAATGTTCATATGGGTCAGCATATTGAAGATATTACATTGCAATCTAGCGGATGGTGGATGTTACATATTAAAGACCTAAAAACTGGGGAGGATAGATCGGCATATGCAGATTTTGTTTTTATTGGAGCTGGTGGTGGGTCTCTTACCTTACTTGAAAAAACAGATATTCCTGAAGGCAGAGGATATGGTGGATTCCCTGTAAGTGGTCAATGGTTGAGGTGCACCAACTCTGAGGTCATATCTAG
Source organism: Bacteroidota bacterium (assembly GCA_024642705.1). GTDB lineage: Bacteria > Bacteroidota > Bacteroidia > Chitinophagales > Saprospiraceae > Portibacter. Next base: position 4,342 of record JAHEAQ010000074.1, read on the forward strand.
GCATGAAGCAAAAGTTTATGGCAAAGCTGCTGTTGGTTCGCCTCCAATGTCTGTTCCTCATCTTGATACAAGAATTATAAACGGAGAACGTTGTTTACTTTTCGGACCTTATGCTGGATTTTCAACCAAATTTCTGAAAGAAGGTTCTTATATGGACCTATTTCTTAGTATTGAAATGCATAATGTCTGGCCAATGATGAGGGCTGGAATGAAAAATATTGAATTAACAAAATACCTTATTAATCAGGTTAGGCAGTCATTCGAAGACAAATTTGATTACTTAAAATTATATTATCCAGAAGCTAATATTAAAGATTGGAAATTAGAAATCGCAGGTCAAAGGGTTCAAATTATAAAAAAAGATAAAAAAGAAGGAGGTGTATTAAAATTTGGGACTGAAATTGTAACCAATTCTTCTGGAACAATTGCTGCTTTACTTGGAGCTTCCCCAGGCGCTTCAACTTCCGTTTCAATAATGCTTGATGTCCTCAAAAAATGCTTTCCTGAAAATATCCAATCTGAAAATTGGAAAATGAAGCTGATTACAATGATTCCTTGTTATGGTCAATCTTTAGTCGAAAATGGAAAGCTTTGCAGGGAAATGAGAAACAATTCAACGAAAATATTAAAATTAGAAGATAGCTAGAATAGTAATATTTTTCAATACCACCTTACTCCAAACTCATCAATATTTTTAACCCTTCCAAAGCTTTGCCTTGCTCGATTTTTAATTTAGCAGCTTTGTGAAAAGCTTTTTCTACATTTGACTCCGAAGCTTTCAATTGTGCAAATTCTTTACTCGCTTTATACTCTTTAATTTCCTCAAAACTCGGAAGTTTTTCTAAATTCCCTAATCTGCCCAAATTATTTCCAGTCAATATTATGCTATTTCTAATACTTGAAGACAAAGCATCTACACCAATTCCTTTTGTAGAGAGCGGTTTTGGTATTTCAAACAATGATTCTCTGCTTGCCCTGCAATACCAACTCCCTCCCATCCTAGCAACTAAATCTAACTTTGTAGTTTCTAAATTACCTTCATCATTTAAATATTTCTCATTGATATGTATCATCACGACACGGCAAATCACCAAATTCCCAGCCCCGCCTTCTTTTCCTGTCTCAATAATTTGTTCGACAATGCATTCAAATGAAACTGGACTTTCCTTTACTCTAGGTGGTTGAATTTTTATAGAAGGCATAGGTGTAAATCCAGCTTTTACAAATTCATTTACCCCTTTTTCATATTCTGTACTAGACAATGACATTTGTTCTACTATGGCGTAATTCACAATATTAATTACTACCTCTCGAACTTCGTACACATTTTCAAGCGTATGCTTCAATCCATTGTCTCTAACTTTTCTTGAAGGTGAAAAAATTAAGGTTGGTGGATTAGAGCCAAAAACATTAAAAAAACTAAAAGGGCTTAAATTAACTTTACCTTCTTGATCAACTGTACTAGCAAATGCAATGGGCCTGGGTGCAACAGCACTCAATAATATTTGATGTAATTCATTGGTTCCTATCGTGGTTGGATCTATGGTTTTGAAGCTCATATTTTAATTTAATTATTCATTTTTCAAAGCTGGCAAAATTTTTCCAATTACTTCCCCAAATCCGACTCTTACTCCATCTTTTTCGCCATGGCCTCTCATGATAACCGTATCATAATCATTTAAAAACTTTCTTTCCGTCCCATCTGCCATTGCTATTGTTTTTGATCCAGCCCATGAAAGCTCAAGCATAGAACCATATGAACTTTCTTCTTTTCCACTTATGGTACCTGAGCCCATTAAATCACCAACCTTAATATTACAACCATTTACTGTATGATGTGCCAACTGTTGCTCCATATTCCAATACATAAATTTGAAATTGGATCGAGAAACTATTTTTTCTTCACAATTTTCAGGTTTAATTGCTACTTCCAATTGAATATCATAATTTTTATTTCCTTCAAATTGCAAATAAGGCAATACCTGTGGATCTTGTTTTGGACCTTCCACTTGAAATATTTCTAACGCTTCAATTGGCACCACCCACGCAGAAATATGAGAGGCAAAATTTTTACCAAGAAAAGGTCCTAATGGCACATATTCCCACTTTTGAATGTCTCGCGCTGACCAATCATTAAATAAAACCATACCAAAAATATAATCCAAGGCCTCATTAGTTTTAACTGGATGCCCTAATTTGCTCTCTTTTCCAATTATAAAGGCTGTTTCCAATTCAAAGTCTAGTCTTTTCGACTCCCCATAAATGGGAATGTCAGAATCTTTTGGCAGAGTTTGCCCACATGGCCGATGAATTTCTGTTCCACTAATTACTATTGAAGAAGACCTGCCATGGTAACCAACGGGAATATGCCTCCAATTCGGCAACAATGCTTTTTCTGGATCCCTAAACATGACGCCAACATTGGTTGCATGCTCCAAACTTGAATAAAAATCAGTATAATCACCAATATGCACAGGCAGATGCATTTCAACTTCTGATTGTTTTAGTATCAACTCAGGATAAGTTTTCAACCAGGAATTGTTGTCTAAAATTAATTCTTTTAATTTGGACCTGACTTCATTTGTAATTTTCTTTCCAAGCGCAATAAAATCATTAAGAACTCCAGTATTGACAACCTGAAGTGGCACATTACTAAAAATGCCATTTTCGACGCATGCTGAAAAATCAATGAGATGGTCGCCAATGGCAACACCAATCTTTTTCGGTCCATTTCCAATTGAAAATATTCCATATGGTAAATTATGAATTGAAAAATCTGAATCTTTTGGAATTTGAACAATCATTTTCTGCTTTTATTTTATGCAATTGAATTTGCTTCGAATTTTATAAACGACACAAAGATAAGGAATATAAAAATTGAAGACAATCAATACATCAACAAATGTTGATGTAAGTTTTCTTTTCATTTTTTGTTAAAAGTTGATACCCATTCTATTTTCAATTCTGGATTATTCCTCTAATAAGTTGTTAATTCTTCGATATAAAATAGAACTTCCTATTTTGGTTAAACACATGTTGATGTATGCGATTCAATAACTTAAAATTTTTGAGTCATAATTTTCGAAAAAACTTGCTTGAATTTCAGGCAAAACATCTCTAGTTTTTCAATTAATTTCCCTAACTAGCCGCTTAAAGTTGAGAAGAATTCAATTAACTTTAACTTTCGTTAATTCTCTTACTTCAACATGGTATAGTGGAAAGATTATTTAATTAAAAAAATTAAAATGAAAAATATAGTTCTATTCTCTTTATTATTTTTTGCTTGTTTATCCCTTAATTCCCAAACACCGGATTGGGAAAATCCTGAAGTGTTCAACATTAATAGAGAAGCCCCAAAAGCTCATTTCGACAGATATTTAAACGCTGAAATGGCTATGAAGGAAGACAATTCTTCAAATCCAAATTTTCAATCATTAAATGGAACCTGGAAATTTAATTGGGTAAATAGTCCCAATGATAGACCACAAGAATTTTTCAAAAAAGATTTTGATGTTTCAAAATGGACTGACATTCAAGTTCCTGGAAACTGGGAATTACAAGGCCATGGAATTCCCATTTATACTAATATAATTTATCCTTTTCCAAAAAACCCTCCTTTTATTCCCCATGATAACAATCCTGTGGGCAGTTATGTGAAATATGTGACGATCCCTAAAGAATGGAAAGGAAAAGACATTTATATTTCCTTTGGTGCAGTCAGAAGTGCGATGTATTTATGGGTCAATGGAAAAAAGGTAGGTTATAGTGAAGGATCTAAAACTCCAGCAAATTTTAACATTACAGCATATACATCTTCTGGAGAAAACAAAATTGCTGTAGAAATATATAGATTTTCAGATGCCAGCTATATCGAAGATCAAGATTTTTGGAGATTAAGTGGAATGGATAGAGACGTTTCTTTAACAGCAACATCTAAGGTTGCAATTGATGATATTGCAATTATTTCAGGATTGACAAATAACTACAAAGATGGCCAATTGGACCTAACTTTTGATCTTAGAAACAATAGTTCTAGAAATATTAGCAATTACAATATTAGCATTCAATTAAATAAAGCTGGGCAAGAAGTATATTCTGAAAACAAAAATATCAATATCCAAAAAAATGGAAAAGCCATTGTCAATTTTGGAAAATCTATTCCTAATGTTATTTCTTGGAATGCTGAAAAACCTGAATTGTACCAACTGATAACTTCACTTAAAGATAACAAAGGAAAAACTCTAGAAGCAACAACTATTGATGTGGGCTTTCGAAGCGTCGAATTGAAAAATGCTCAAATATTAATCAATGGCATAGCTGTTTTATTTAAAGGGGTTAATCTGCATGATCATGACCCAGTAACAGGGCACTATATCACTGAAGAACTTACTTTGAAAGACCTTAAGTTGATGAAAGAAAACAACATCAATGCAATAAGATGTAGTCATTATCCTAAAGATCCACATTTTTACAAATTAACAGATAGACTGGGCTTTTATGTTATAGATGAAGCAAATATTGAATCACATGGTATGGGTACGACTCACCAAGGACCTTTTGATAAAACCAAACATCCTGCTTATCTTCCAGAATGGAAAGCTACCCATTTAGACCGTGTTCAACGAATGTATGAAAGAGATAAAAATTACCCTTCAATCATTTCATGGTCACTTGGAAATGAAGCTGGAAATGGAGCAAATCATGTAGCAAATTATGAATGGCTCAAATCTGCAGATAAAACTAGGCCTACTCAATATGAAGGTGCTGATGCCGATGAAAACACGGACGTTTTTGCTCCTATGTACCCAGTAATTCAGACCATTAAAGCTTACGCAGCTGCTTCACCTTCGAAACCACTAATCATGTGTGAATATGCACATGCCATGGGAAATTCTGTGGGTAACTTACAGGATTATTGGGATGTGATTGAATCCTATCCAGCCTTACAAGGCGGATACATATGGGATTGGGTTGATCAGGGAATTTGGGCTAAAGATGAAAAAGGTCAATCTTATATAGCATATGGTGGAGATTTGGGTGGAAAGGATTTGCAGAATGATGCTAACTTTTGCATCAATGGTTTAATTTCTGCTGACCGCAAACCAAATCCTCATTTGAATGAGGTGAAAAAAGTGTACCAATACATAAAATTTTCACCATTAAATTTATTGAAAGGTCAAGTTGCAGTCAAAAATGTATACGATTTTACCAATCTAGATGATGTGGAATTTCATGCTTCCATTATAAAGAACGGTAAAATAATTGCTCAGAACAAACTAAATCAAACCTCAATTCTGCCTGGAAATGTGGTTACGTTAAATTTTAATTTCGATCAAAATATCAATGATGATGCAGAATATTTATTTAACATTAAAGCAATCTTGAAAGGAGAAAGGCCTTTATTGGAAAAAAACCATATTCTAGCTTCAGAACAATTCTTGATTCAACCATCAAAACCAACTGCATTTCACACTTCAGAAAATGCAAATTTTAAGATTGCCCCTAATGAAATTGGGGTATCAATATCAAGTGGAAATTTTTCAATCATTTTGGATAAAACAAATGGAGCAGTAACTAGTTATATTATAAACGGCTTAGAATTGTTACAAGAACCAATTCTTCCTAACTTTTGGAGAGGCCCAACAGATAATGACTTTGGATACAACATGCCATTTTTTGCAAAAGATTGGAAAGAATCGTCATACAATAGAAAATTAGGAACCGTTTTAATTAATGGGATGAAAATCGAGGAGATAACAAAAGAAACAACAGTAGATAATATTGACATTTCTACTAGATATACTTTTGCTGCTAAAGGAATTTATTGGACAATTAATTACAAGTTGAATGGTGATGGTGAACTTTATGTAGGAAATTCAATAAATGGCTTTGATCGAAGTGTAAATTACATCCCAAGATTGGGTAACAAATTCGCTATTTCTAAGGGATTTGAAAAAGTAGAATGGTATGGTAGAGGACCATTTGAAAATTATGAAGATAGGAAAACAGCTGCTTTTGTGGGCATCTATGAAAACACAGTTGCCAATATGCAACATAATTATGTTCGCCCTCAAGAAAATGGATATCGAACAGATACAAAATGGATTGTTTTAGAAAATGCCCAGTCTCAAAAAATAACAATTGAAGGAATTGAGCTCTTAGGATTTAGTGCTTTACATCATACTATTGCAGATGTTGATGAAGGAACAAAAAAGACGAACAGGCATTCTACAGATGTGCCATTGCGACCTGAAATCTACTTAAATATTGATTACAAGCAGATGGGTTTAGGTGGTGACAATACTTGGGGGTTGCCTGTTCATGAAAAATATCAATTGTATCCAGACGCATACTTCTATGGGTACATCATAAAACCAGAAATCAAATAAATATTAATTTATTTATCATTTACTGGTTTAAATTCAGGATTTAGAATGGAGGGAATAGGAGCATTAACTTTTTTCCTCCATTCTTCTAAAATCTGAAGCATCCATTTTGTTTGATTAGGATTTTTTTCTGATAAATTATTTCGCTCTCCAATATCTTCTTTCAAATTATACAATTCAATCCCATCATCTTCAAAATAATGATGCAATTTCCAATCTCCTATCCTAACCACGGAACCAGGTCTTGTTCTGAACAAAGAATCCCTTGGTCCATCTCCTTGATTTTTGTCAGCTTCCAAATATATTGGAAAATGCCAAAATAATGGTCGATCCAAACTTACATTTGTACCATTTAATATGGGAAGTAAATTTTCCCCATCAAATGCAATTTTATAGGAATTATTACTGATAATATTAACAATTGTAGGAAAAATATCTAAATGACTAACAGGTATATCTGATTTAATTTCCTCATTTATTTGCCCTTGCCACACAAACAATAACGGAACTCTAATTCCACCTTCGTAATAAGTGCCTTTACCACCGCGAAGTGGTTCTTGACTTGTCACCCCAATCAAACCTCCATTATCAGATGTCAAAATAATCAGTGTATTCTCTAAGACACCCTTCTTTTCTAAAGATTCTATTAAAAGTCCGATATTTCGATCCAAATTTTCAATCATTGTAGCATACTGAATATTTTTTTGACCATTTGTAATTTCTATATTTTGATATTTATACTCCAATTCTTTGACACCTTGTATAGGTGTATGAACGGCATATGGTGCATAATTTAGAAAAAATGGGCTTTGAACAGTGTCAATATATAAAATTGTCTTCTCCATAATCAAATCAGTAAGATATTCACCATTTTCAGCTTTGAGATCTACATTTTTATATGGTGGATAATAACTTCCCGGATTGCCAGCATGACTTCCGCCAATATTCATGTCAAATCCATAATCCAGCGGTTTTTCTCCGAGATGCCATTTCCCAGCGTGACAATTGTTATAACCTTCATTTTTAAGATATTGACTTATCGTTAAATGTTCTAACCCCAGCGTTTCATTGTTAACAGTTGGCACCAATTTCCTATTCTCAGACTTTCCTCTTTCTGATGTTCCTACTGTATAAATCCCATGGCGACTTGCCCATTGTCCTGTAAATAAGGATGCTCTGCTAGGAGCACAATTGGAAGCAGCTGCATATGCATTACTAAATTGCATTCCTTTTTTTGCCAAACGATCGATATTTGGAGTTTTATAAAATGTAGTTCCCATAAACTCTAAATCTCTCCATCCTAAATCATCGATATTAATTAATACAATATTGGGTTTTATTGTATTTTGTGCATTACAAAGCTGTGAAAGACCCAATAATAACAAAAAATATAGTTTATTCATTTTTAGTAATTTAGGTTTGTACAAGGAAATAAAATACCAAAACTTATTTAATCCATGCATTTTAAAGTCTGAATTATTTATATTAGTCAAAAATATCAAGGTAGTTGTTTTAAAAAAATTATGCAAAATTTTCATTTTCTCATTGTTGGTTTTAAAAAATCAATTTTTCGTTTTCTTTTTGTTTTAATTGCAATCTTAATTTGCATTAGTTGCAGTTTTGACTCAAAAATTGATTATAACACTCAAGTAAAGCCAATTCTTAACAAAAAATGTATTTCATGCCATGGTGGAGTCAAACAGAATGGCGATTTTTCACTAATGACCCAAGAATTGGCTTTCAAACCTGCAAAATCAGGAAATTTAGCTATTATTCCTGGTGATGCTAAAAATAGTGAATTAATCAAAAGAATCAATCACCATGATCCAGAAGAAAGGATGCCTCAAGAAGCAGCTCCTTTATTAAAAGAAGAAATAAAAATATTGACAAAATGGATCGATCAAGGCGCCGATTGGGGCATCCATTGGGCATATAGGCCATTGGTTTCAGATGCCAAACCAACCGTTACAACCATGGGTTTTTCAGCGAGTTCAAAATCCATGCTTCCTCAAGATAAAATTGATTTCTATGTCAAATCCAAATTGGATGAATTGGGATTAATACCTAACAAAGAAGCTGAAAAATCTGAACTTTTGCGTAGGGTAAGTCTTGACCTTATTGGCATGCCTTCTCCGAAATCATTAAAGGATAAATTCCTAAATTCCAAAAACCCAATTCCATTTGAAGAATTGGTGGATTCATTAATGAATTTGCAGTCTTTTGGCGAAAAATGGGCGACCATGTGGTTAGACATTGCCAGATATGCTGATAGTAAAGGATTTGAAAGGGATCCAAGTAGAAATATTTGGCCATATAGAGATTATGTAATCAAAGCATTCAACAACGACAAGCCATATGATGAATTTGTCATTGAACAAATGGCAGGTGATCTTTTAGAAAATCCTACTGACGAGCAATATATTGCCACGGGTTTTCACAGAAACACAACCACAAACGATGAAGGCGGAACCGATAATGAAGAGTATCGGGTAAAAGCCGTGATGGATAGAGTTAGCACCACATGGGAAGGATTAATGGGAACCACCATGGCTTGTGTTCAATGTCATGGCCATCCATATGATCCATTTCCACACGAAACTTATTACGAATCATTTGCTTTTTTCAACAATACCAGAGATGCAGACACTTATATGGATTACCCAATACTCAGATTTTTTGATGTAAAGAGTCAAGAAAAACTCGACAGTTTAAAAAATTGGATGGAAATGGTGGGTGGAAAAGAAAAAGCTGCAGAAACTGAATTGTTTTTGAAAACCATCCAACCAGTCATTTATTCTATAGAAGTCGATCAAATGGTCAATGCGGATCTTTATGACACGAAATACCTAGGTCTGAGAAAAAATGGAAGTGCTAGGATTCCAAATGTCAATTTAAGAGACCACGCTAATTTTACAATGACTTCAAAAACTTCAAGTGATGCAGGCATTATTTCATTAAGAATAGATAGTTTGACAGGAACTGAAATTGGTAAAATTAACCTAGCTAATACTAATCGGCGTTACAAATTGGTTGAAATTCCAATACAACACAATGGTGGACTGCACGATATTTTCCTATATTATACGAATTCAAAAATGAAGGACTCTAATAATATGGGTATTCAAATTGATTGGTTTCAATTAGCAGGAAAATTTCTCGGCGAAGAAGACAAGAACTATAATTTAAACAAAAAAAGATATGAAGACCTTCTGTTAGCGCCATTGGAACACACCTTGATAATGATAGAAAATCCAATAGATCAGCAAAGAAAATCATTCGTTTTTGATCGTGGCAATTGGTTGGTGCATGATGAAGAAGTTAACGCTCAAGTACCCGAGATTTTTTCTCCAATTCCTAAAAATCAAGGTGAAAATAGACTTGCTTTTGCTAAATGGATGGTCAATAAAGAAAACCCACTTACTTCGCGAACTTTTGTAAATAGAATTTGGGAACAGCTATTTGGAAAAGGAATTGTCGAAACGGTCGAAGACCTCGGATCTCAAGGGGAATTTCCAACACATCTTGAGTTATTAGATTATTTGTCTTGGAATTGGATGAATAATCAAAATTGGAGCATAAAATCACTTATCAAAAGTATTGTTCTTTCTTCTACCTACCGACAATCCGCAATAATTTCAGAATTGGCATTGGAAAAAGATCCATATAATAAATATTTATCAAGAGGTCCTAGAGTTCGGCTTAGTGGGGAACAAATAAGAGATCAATCTTTAAATATTTCTGGGTTATTAAGCACTAAAATGTATGGACCTCCAGTCATGCCATATCAACCAGAAAATATTTGGCAAACTCCATACAGCAATGAAGCTTGGACCATAAGTTCTGGGGAAGACCAACATAGAAGAGCGGTCTATACCATGATTAAAAGATCAGCGGTTTATCCATCAATGGAAACTTTTGACATGCCCCTAAGACAAGTTTGTACAGCAAGAAGAATCCGCACCAACACACCCTTACAAGCCTTGGTTACATTGAATGATCCTGTCTATGTCGAAGCTTCTGAACACTTGGCATCTAGAATGCAAAAGGAAGGTGGAAGTACAATTGCAGAACAAATCAATTTTGCATATCAGTTGGCAATGAATAAAAATATTTCACCAGAAAAATCTAAAATTTTAGAATCGTTATATTACCAAACACTCCAAGAACTTAAAATCAGTAATCCAAATAACGAAATTGAATCTCAGCAAATAGCTCTTGCCAATGTTGCCAATTCAATTATTAATCTTGACGAAATGTTAAACAATTAGAACATGAAAAGAGATTTAAATAATTTATTCAATGAACATCATTTGAGAAATGGTGAATTGAATACTCGAAGGATATTTCTCAAGAATGCTGGATTAAGTTTAGGAGCAATAGCTCTGGGAAGTATGTTCCCCGGCTGTTCAAGTGAAATTAATAATGGCTCTATAAAAAATCTAAATCCTTTAGTACCTAAAAGCCCGCATTTTGCAGCAAAAGCAAAGTCTGTTATTTACATTCATATGGCAGGTGCTCCCTCTCAATTTGAATTGTTTGAATACAAACCTATATTAAATAAACTGCATGGTCAAGATTGCCCCCCATCTTTATTGAATGATAAAAAATTCGCTTTTATAAGAGGTGTTCCAAAAATGTTAGGCGGTCAAAGTCTGTTTGAAAAAGTTGGCCAATCTGGAACTTTGATTTCAGATAATTTACCACATTTTAAAAATGTGGTGGATGAAGTTTCTTTTTTGAGAGGAATGCATACAGATCAATTCAATCATGCACCGGCGCAAATGATGATGCACACAGGGAGTCCCCAACAAGGAAGACCGAGTATTGGAAGTTGGGCAACGTACGGACTAGGGTCCGAAAATCAAAATCTTCCTGGTTTTGTTGTGCTAACCTCGGGAGGCGTAAATCCTGACGCTGGCAAGCCAGTATGGGGAAGTGGATTTTTACCTTCCGTATATCAAGGCGTCCAATGTAGATCAAAAGGTGATCCTGTTTTGTATCTTGGAAATCCGGAATGCACTTCAAGAGATATGCGAAAACTATCTATTGATGCAATCAATGATATTAATAAACTAACCTATGAGGAGTTTCATGATCCAGAAACGGTATCTAGAATATCTCAATATGAAATGGCGTATAGAATGCAAATTTCAGTTCCCGAGGTGATGTCTATTTCCGATGAACCCCAATACATTCATGAAATGTACGGCACTAAGGTAGGAAAAGAGTGCTTTGCCAACAATGTTTTACTAGCTCGAAAATTGGTGGAAAAAGGTGTTCGCTTCGTCCAATTGTTTGATTGGGGTTGGGACACACATGGCACCTCCAAAAACACTGCCTTAGAAGTGGGATTAATAAATAAATGCAGAGAAACCGACAAACCAGTTGCTGCTCTAATTCTGGATCTCAAGCAACGAGGATTGTTAGATGAAACGCTCATTATATGGGGAGGCGAATTTGGTCGGACCCCGATGGCTGAAAACAGAAATGGTGTTGAACAAATGTTTCATGGAAGAGACCATCATCCAGATGCATTTACCATGTGGATGGCTGGCGGTGGAATTAAAAAGGGTTTTTCTCATGGTGAAACTGATGAAATTGGTTATGCAGCAGTCAAAGGCAGACAATCGATCAATGATCTCCATGCAACAATATTAAATCAATTAGGATTTGACCATGAACATTTCACCCATGACTTTCAAGGCAGACCATTTAGATTGACAGATGTGGGTGGAACCGTAATTAAAGATATTATAGCTTAAATAAATGAATAATAGAAGGTCATTCATCAAGAATTCTGGACTACTAATAGGTGGAATTCCATTTTTAGAATACATCAATCATTTGCCAAAATTAAATATGAAAACCAAACCAAATATCGAAATTTATAATACAAATTGGGGTTTCGAAGGAACACTGGAAGAATTTTTGATCCAGTCAAAAGCTTTAGGTTATGATGGAGTAGAGGTATGGGTACCATCGGAAGCAGAGAAACGAAAAGAATTAACAGATCTTATACTTAAATATGAACTGAAGTTGGGTTTACTAGCCGGAAATAATGGAGATTCTCCAGCAACACATTTAGACTCGTTTAAAGTTTCTATTGAAAATGCTCTAAGTTGCAAGCCTGCATTCATCAATTGCCATGCAGGAAGAGATTTTTTTACATTTAACGAGAATAAGCCATTTATAGCGCATAGCATCAAAGAGGCAAAAGCCAGCTCTATTCCTATTCATCATGAAACCCATAGAGGAAAAATATTATTTAACGCAGTAATCACTGAGCAATTCATTGATTATTACGAGGAATTAAATCTAACATTAGATATTTCTCATTGGACGGTAGTTCACGAATCTCTTTTAGAAAATCAAAAAGAAAGGGTACAAAAAGCTTTATCAAGAACGTGCCATATTCACTCTAGAGTTGGTTTTCAGGAGGGTCCCCAAATTCCATTTGCCACCGATCCAAAATACAAATCTACGGTGGATGCTCATTTTGCATGGTGGGATGAAGTTGTGAAAATCAAAACGGAAAAAGGAGAAAAACTAACCATGACAACAGAATTTGGTCCCCCACCCTACATGTGGACTTTCCCTTTTATGGATGAACCCCTCGCCAATGTCTGGGATGAAAACGTAGCGATGAAAAAAATGTGGGAATTAAGATATTTAAATCAATGATTGCAAACTTTATAGGAAAACTGCATATAATCACTCTACATTTACCCATTGGAATTTTGCTTTTGGGAGTCATTTTAGAATGGTTTAATCACTTAAAATGGATAGAGACATCGCGAAATCTTCGAAGTTTTGCTTTTGGTTTAGGTTCGATTTCTGCAATTTTTGTAAGTTTATCTGGATTCTTATTGTTTACTTACGGAGATTACAATGAGGATGTTGTATGGAGCCATAAAATTTCAGGTTTTATTACCACTATTTTATCATTATTCCTATTTTCTTTTTCCTTTTATAAAGAAAATAGATTTCAAAAGTATATCGCGTTATTGGTTGCCATTTCAATTACTTTGACTGGGCATTTGGGAGGAAGTATTACCCATGGCGAAGGGTTTCTGACCAATTTTTCAGCAAATTCATCAGAAAATGATACCACTCCGATATTTGAAGTGGACAATATTGAGGAAGCCCAAATTTATAGTGACCTAATCCAACCCATCATCGATGCAAAATGTGTGGGATGTCATGGACCAAACAAAGTAAAAGGTAAATTAAGATTAGATAGTGAAGCGGCAATGATGGAAGGTGGCAAAAGTAGAAAAGAAATTCTAGGGCCAAACAAAGCAAAAAGTGAATTATTACGTCGAGTGTTACTTCCTTTAAAAGATGAAAAACATATGCCACCAAAGTCCAAGAGACAAGTTACAGAGGACGAATTGTCATTAATTAGTTGGTGGATTGAAAATGGAGCTTCATTCACTCACACTGTTGTAGCAAAAGATACTAGTACTGCAATTTTAGAGCTCATTGACAAAGTGATAAAAGAAAGTCACAACCTGAATTCGGATCAATCGACTATTCCTGCCTTTCTTCCTGATGTCGAAGTAAAGGCTATTTCAACTGAAATTCTTAATAGTTTCGAAACCAATGGCATTATTGCACTCCCTGCTGGGAAAGATAGTCCATTTTTAGAAATTAATTTCGTTAACGTTAACGAAATCACCAATATTCATAGAGAAACATTAAATAAGGTTGCCGAAAATATTGTTCGCCTCAAATGGTCTGAATTGACCATAAATGACGAAGATTTAGTATTAATTTCAAAAATGAAAAATTTATTAAAACTCCATATTGACCATACCAACATAACTGATCAAGGATTACAAAAATTGAAAGACTTAAATCAATTGATGTACATAAATCTTAACAATACTAAAATAACAAATCAAGGAATTGAAATGCTAAATAAACTGCCTAACCTGAAAGAGATATTTACTTTCGAAACTCAAGTCACTTTGGATACTTTACAAAATGGAGCAAAAATTTTCAAAGGTGGATATCAACTTGAATTTTTACCCTCAGATACGCAAAGAATATCTGAGAATTAAACCTAAAATATGTAGGTTTATTAATCCAATTTTAACCATTTTTTCTATTTTCCTTCCAGTATTATTACAGAAAAAGGGGGCACAGAAAAAGAAAGTTTTCCATCCTTTATTATAAAATCATTAAAACTTTTGGGCTCTATTAAGGTAGGATTTTCAAATGTATTATGATTCTGAAGGCTAGAAGAAATCAAAATTCTGCCAGAGAAACTTTTAAGTCCCAGGTCACTTATAGGTAAAATAATTTGGTTTGATTTTTTAGCATCAATATTTACAACTGACACATGAAAAACGCCGTTTTTATTTTTTGAAGCTGAAATAGAAACTGCTGGAAGTTTTTCGCCATTTAACAAATAATCAGGCGAATTAAATGATACTGGAATCAATGCTGCATCATGGTGAACTTTATACATTTCCATGACATGATAAGTCGGAGTTAAAACTATTTTGCTGCCTTCAGTAAGGATAACAGCCTGCAACACATTGACAACCTGCGCAAGGTTTGCCATTTTTACTCTATCTGCATGGTTATTGAAAGTATTTAATGTTGTACCTGCCAGCATTGCATCTCGCATAGTGTTTTGCTGGAATAAAAATGCTCCATTTGTGCCTGGTTCCACATCGTACCATCCGCCCCATTCATCCACAAAAAGTGCAACTTTATTATCTGGATCGTATTTGTCCATTATAGCCGTATGCTTCACTATTAATTCTTCCATTTGTAAAGCTTTCTGCATTGTTTTGAAGTAAGTTGATTCATCAAATCCTACCGCAGAACCTTTTTTATTCCAATCAATTACTGAATAATGATGTAAAGCAATGGCCTCAATCATTCGATTTGGAATATTTTTCATCAATGTTTCGGTCCAATTATAATCCGAACTACTTGCACCCGAAGCAATTCTGACGAGCCTATCCGTTTGATTCCAATTGTTAGCATAGGTAACAAACTGTCTGTAAACATTTGCATAATATTCTGGAGTCATATTCCCGCCACATCCCCAAGCTTCATTTCCAATACCCCAGTACTTGACTTTCCATGGCTTATCTCTGCCATTTTCTGCTCTTAACAAAGTCATTGGACTAGAATTATTAGGATGCGCCGTATATTGAATCCAATCCGCAAATTCTTGAGGTGTACCACTTCCAACGTTAGCAGAAAGATAAGGTTCGGTGCCAAGTTCTTCGCATAAATTTAGGAACTCATTGGTGCCAAAACTATTGTCCTCTGTTGTATTTCCCCACCAAATATTCAACATTGACGGGCGATCTTCTTTTGGACCAATTCCATCTTTCCAATGGTAAGTATCTGCAAAACAACCACCTGGCCATCGAAGATTAGGAATATTTAGATTTTTTAATGCATTAATAATATCTAATCTTGCTCCATTAATATTTGGAATTTCATTATTGTTTTCACCCACATAAATTCCATCATAGATACATCTCCCCAAATGCTCCGCAAAATGTCCATAAATATGTCTGCTGATGGTATCTTGTGGTTGATCAAGATTAAAGGAAACTATGATTTGACTTTTTGAAACTAACGGAAAAAATACCATTAACCCAAATGTTAATATTAGAGTAAAAGATTTAATGTAATTCATTTTAAAATATTTTTAAGAGCTCCGATAAGTAAAAAATTTAGCAATAAATTTAAAGTTAACCAAAATATATTTTAGACTAAAACAATAACTTATATATCATAATATACTTGACTTAAATTATTGATTATAGTAATTTTACATATCAATTCAAACAACATTAAATTGTAAAAAAATGAAAAAATATAGCGTTTTATTAATATTTTCTTTTTCGATTTTTTTCACTGCATGTCATAAGCTGGATCCATGTGATAATGATGATTTCGAGTCCAGTTTTCAAGATGAAATTGAAGCCATTTCGACAGCTGCTGTAAATTATGGCCAAGATCCTACCACTCAAAATTGCAATATTTTCAAAGATGCTTATACTGATTATGTTAATGCTCTTGAAGATTGGGATTCATGTGCCGAAGCTTCTGGCCAAAGAATTGAATGGCAACAGGCTTTAGATTCGGCAAGAGCCTCAATAAATGATATCGAATGTTGATCGTCTGAATAAAGAATTTTCTAATTTTTTTGGAATTCAATTTATTGAAGTATTTTAATTTTCTATTTCATCAATATTACTACAACTTTCAATTATGACAAATTGATCTTCTTATTGTATTTTTGATCTAAATCGAAAGTGAATTTTATAAAAAACTAGAAATATTCTTGGAACCAAAAGAGAAACCTAAAAAATTTGAACCAAAATCAGATAAGTTACCTGATTTTTATTTTGAAAACGGGCTAATGGTAATGACTGAAAATTATCATTTGAAAAGAGGAACTTGCTGTGGCAGTAATTGCAGGCATTGTCCATATGAATTCAAAAAAAATATTGAATAAAATTATTTGTTTTCAAATCTGTATATAATTTAACCGTTGCAAATAATTCATTTTCCTATAAATTTCCTACCTTTTTCCTCTTAAACCTGAATATTTCAGGTTGTGACAAAATTTGAGTTTTATTTACAATTAAATTCACACTAAATGATTCTTTCAGGCATAGATATCAGCATCATTCTCATCTATTTAGGCGCAACTATTTTCCTAGGACTTTATTTTAAGAAAAGGGCGGAACAAAGCAACAAAGACTATTTGTTAGGCGGAAATACTGTTCCTTGGTATATGTTGGGTCTATCAAACGCATCGGGCATGTTTGATATTTCTGGTACCATGTGGTTGGTGACATTGCTTTTTGTCTATGGTCTTAAAAGTGCTTGGATTCCTTGGTTGTGGCCAGTATTCAATCAAATTTTCTTGATGATATTTTTATCCATGTGGTTGAGAAGATCAAATGTTACAACAGGAGCTGAATGGATCAACACAAGATTTGGGTTCAAAAGAGGAGCAAATATGTCTCACACAATTGTAATAATTTTTGCAATTATAATGGGTTTGGGATATTTAGCTTATGGCTTTATTGGAATTGGGAAGTTTGTGGAAATATTTGTGCCTTGGGAATATGTCTCACAATATATTCCTTTTGAAGTAGCAGGTGAATATGTTCCACATTTTTATGGAATCATTTTGACTTGTTTTGCTGTGTTTTACACTCTTCTTGGCGGTATGTTAAGTATTGTCTGGACTGATGTTATGCAGTATATTCTGATGGCAGTATCAAGTATTGTAATAGCTATTATAGCAATGATTGCACTTTCCG
Organism: Bacteroidota bacterium; assembly: GCA_024642705.1. Taxonomy (GTDB): domain Bacteria; phylum Bacteroidota; class Bacteroidia; order Chitinophagales; family Saprospiraceae; genus Portibacter. The sequence goes on from JAHEAQ010000074.1 coordinate 22,037, forward strand.
ATAATCCGATGATTTTGCCAGATGGTTGGATGACACCATTTTTTGGATTGAGGCTTGAAATAGATTGGACTACGATTATTCCTGAAGTTAATGAAAAAATTGCAAGCGATGGGTTCAGTTTATTTTCCGTTTTCTTTATGATGATGATATTTAAAGGTGTGCTAGTGAGTTTGGCAGGTCCAGCACCTAATTACGATATGCAGAAAATTTTATCTACAAAATCAGTTCGAGAAGCTGCCTTGATGAGTGGCTCTGTTAGTGCTATATTGATGCCATTGAGATATTTGATGATAGGTGGATTTGGTGTTTTGGCCATAATCTATTATGACCAATTGGACCTCCTTGTCAATGGAGAAATTGATTTTGAGCAGATTTTACCTTCTGCTATTCAACAATTTGTGCCAACTGGATTGCTAGGAATTTTACTTGCAGGTCTTTTAGCTGCATTCATGTCTACATTCGCAGGCACATTGAACGCTACTCAAGCTTATATAGTAAACGACATTTATTTAAAACATATAAATCCTTCTGCTGAGAAAAAGAAAATTAAATGGGCAAATTATATTGCTGGTTTAGGGATGGTTTTATTGAGCATAATTCTTGGATTTTATGCAAAAAATGTAAATGATTTGCTTCAATGGATCGTTTCTGGGCTTTACGGAAGTTATGTTGCTGCCAATTTATTGAAATGGTATTGGTGGAGATTTAATGGTAATGGATTCTTCTGGGGTATGGTTGGGGGATTAATTCCTGCATTATCTTTCAGATATATTTTTGATGGAGTATTGGATTTGTATACTTTTCCATTGATGCTTCTTCTTTCTATAATTGGATGTGTTATTGGCACATACACTGCACCACCTGTTGATGAAGAAGTATTGAAAAAATTCTATAAAAATGTAAAACCTTGGGGATTTTGGAAACCGATCCATGATAAAGTAAAAGCAGAAGATCCATCATTCCAAAAAAATATGAATTTCAAATCTGATATGTTCAATGTCTTTATTGGAATTATTTGGCAAACATCGTTGGTGATTTTCCCAATATATTTGGTTCTTATGGAAGGTGTCCCAATTCTTATTACCTTAGGCATAGCTATAGGAACATCCTATATTCTTAAGAAAACTTGGTATGATAAATTACCTGCTTAATATAAATTCAAAAAAGCAAAAGATTATTAAAAAATCAATTTATATATGATAAAAACAATTGAAAAAATTCGAAAGCTTTTAGATGATTACAGAACATTGGTTACTAAAAAAAATGAACCAACAGAAGTTTCTAATGGGATTTATCAAAAATGGGAAAACCCAATTCTTACTGCAAACCATACACCAGTATTTTGGAAATTTGACATGAATCCAAAGACCAATCCGCATATGATGGAAAGGTTGATGATCAATGTCACATTTAATTCAGGTGCAATTCTTTGGAAGGGAAAGTATGTATTAGTAGTGAGAGTAGAAGGTGCTGACAGGAAATCATTTTTTGCAATTGCCCAAAGTCCCAACGGAGTAGATCATTTTGAATTCTGGGAATATCCGATTGATCTTCCTCAAACTGAAATTCCTGATACCAATGTTTATGATATGCGACTTGTTAAGCATGAAGATGGTTGGATTTATGGGTTATTTTGTACGGAAAGGAAAGATTTAACAAAACCAAACGATACTTCTGCAGCTGTTGCTAATTGCGGTATTGTAAGAACAAAAGACTTGAAAAACTGGGAAAGACTACCAGATCTCACATCATATTCTGGTCAACAGAGGAATGTTGTGCTCCATGAAGAGTTTATTGATGGAAAGTATGCACTTTATACCAGACCCCAAGATGGATTTATTGATGTAGGCGGTGGCGGAGGAATTGGATGGGGGTATTGTGAAAAAATGACAAACCCAGAAATTAAGGAAGAAATAATTGTAGATACTAAAATATATCATACCATTAAAGAATTAAAAAATGGTCAAGGACCTGGCCCTTTAAAAACAAAAGAGGGATGGTTACACTTGGCTCATGGGGTAAGAAACACAGCAGCTGGATTGAGATATGTCTTGTATATGTTTATGACAGAATTGGATAGACCTTGGGTAATTAATCATGCTCCTGGAGGTCATTTTCTAGCTCCAGAGGGCGAAGAGCGAGTTGGAGATGTATCAAATGTGGTTTTCAGTAACGGTTGGATTAGAAATGAAAAAGATGAAGTGTTTATATATTATGCTTCTTCAGATACAAGAATGCATGTGGCTACTACCAC
>JAHEAQ010000074.1:24390-26717 GCA_024642705.1 Bacteroidota bacterium
ACTTAATTGAAAAACATTCAAAAGATCCCAAAAAAGGTGGATATTATGAAGCTTTTTCAGCAGACTGGCAACCCATTGAAGAGGTCAGACTTAGTGCTAAGGATGCTAATGATGTCAAGACAATGAATACCCATTTGCATCTTTTAGAGTGCTACACCAATCTCCACAAATGTGTCCAATCCAATCAAGTCGAGAATGCTTTAATGGATTTAATTTTGCTATATTTTGAAAAATTTATTGATCATAATAATGGAAGATTAAAATTATTTTTTGATGAAAATTGGAATGAAAACATTCACCACCACTCTTATGGTCATGAAATAGAATCAGTATGGTTATTAAATGAGGCTGCTCATGCTTTAGGAGACAATTCTATCCTAACAAAAATTGAAAATATAACTTTAAAAATTGCAAATAGAGTATTAAATGAAGGTATAGATCTTAGCGGAGCTGTTTTTAATGAAAAGTCAGTAAATGGATTTATTGATCCAATGCGAGAATGGTGGGTTACTGCTGAAGGAGTTATTGGATTTTATGATGCTTACCAAAAATCAAATGATGTTGCATTTCTAAAAGCTGCAGATAATGCCTGGGAATATATTCAAAATAATCTGATTGATGTTGAAAATGGAGAATGGTTTTGGTCTTGCAATGCATTCGGAATTCCAACCCTCTCAGAGGATAAAGCCGGACCTTGGAAATCTTGCTATCATAATAGTCGATTGTGCATGGAAATGATTAAAAGATTAAAAGATTGAAACAACATTGCTTTTATTGAAATTGAAGCGATTTAAAAAAATAAAATGAAAAATATAGCACTACTTTTTTGGATTTTGATTTTTCCAATGACAATCCTGAGTCAGGGTTTTAACGCCCAAAAGCTTGATGCGATGGCACAAAAATACGCCAAAAAGTCTTTTCCACAATTGATTGAACTGCTTAGCATTCCAAATGATGCGCATTTTCCTGATGACATTGAAACCAATATAAAATGGTGTGAAAATGCATTCAAAAATCGAAAATTTAAAACCCAAAGAATAAAAACATCGACAGTTCCATTACTTTTAGCAGAAAGGAAAGTAGACAATGCATCAAAAACCGTATTGATATATCTTCAATTAGATGGTCAACCTACGGATACAAGCAGATGGTTTCAAAAAAGTCCATTTAAGCCTGAATTTAAGAAGTTGAATTCAGATAATGAATGGGAAATTATGAAGAATTATGACTTGAACAATTATAATGATGAATGGCGAATCTTTGCTCGTTCTGCATCGGATGCAAAAGGTCCTGCTTCTATGTTCTTAGCTGCTCTAGATGCTATTTCTGAAGAAAAATTTGAACCCAACTATAACATAAAAGTGATTATGGATTTCGAGGAAGAATTGGGATCACCCCAATTGCCAAAAGCAGTTGTCGAAAATTCTGATTTGCTTGAGTCGGATATGCTCATCATTTTTGACGGCCCACTTCATATTTCAAACCAACCAACTTTAAAATTTGGAGCTCGAGGTATCGCCACACTTAGCATCACAACTTATGGGCCTATAGTGCCTCAACATAGTGGCCATTATGGTAATTATGCTCCAAACCCTGCACTTCGACTAGCCAAATTACTTGCATCTATGAAAGATGATGACGGCAGAGTTACCATTCCAGGGTTTTATGATGGTATTGTCATAGATGCAAAAACTCAAAAAATATTAGATGCAGTTCCAGATGATGAAAATCAAATAAAAGAAAACTTGCAATTGGGAAGTGTTGATAAAGTTGGGCGCAATTATCAAGAGTCGTTGCAATATCCATCACTTAATATAAGAGGAATGCAATCAGGCTGGATAGATGATGAAGTCAGAACCATTATTCCAGGTTGGGCCAAAGCAGAAATAGACGTGCGTTTGGTTTTAGAATCCGACCCTGAAAGATTAATAGGATTAGTTAAGAACCATATTGAAGCCAGCGGATACAAAGTTCTAGATCATATTCCATCAAAGGAAGAAAGAATGAATAACCCCAAAGTAGCAACTTTCAATTATGAAATTTCTTACCAATCTTTTAGAACGGAGTTTGATTCAGAAGTTGGAAAATGGTTGGTAAGTTCTATAAATAGAGCATATGATATTGATCCAATTATGGTTAGAATGACGGGAGGATCTATTCCAATCTCACCATTTGTTACCACACTTGGAATTGATGCAGTCACAGTTCCGACAGTTAACATGGATAATAACCAACATAGTCCTAATGAAAATTTGAGATTAGGAAATTACCGAGAAGGCATCAAAACAATGATTGCTATACTGACAGAAAAACTTTAGACAATTCTA
>JAHEAQ010000075.1 GCA_024642705.1 Bacteroidota bacterium
CTAATGTTTTGATTTTAAGATTTGCTTTTTAATAATGAATGGATTAATTCATTTCTAAAAGCACAACTTTCTATATTTCCGATACGGATTACATCTTGACTCATATTGATTTTAAAAAAAGTGTTTGAAATTTTATTTTAAAATTGTAATTTCAATGATTGCTCCACTTCCAAAAGTTCTAAAATCATGACCTCAAGAATTTTTACCCTGGTTTTCCTAACCGCATTTACAATCCACTTAAAAGCCCAAAATGTTGGAATAAATACAAACACCCCTTTAGAGAAATTGCATGTTGGAGATGGTAACTTGTTATTAGATAGGGGAACCCAAATGAATAATCTGATGAGAAGGATTATCCTTGAAGGGGCAATGAAACTAGATTCAAATCGTTTTGCTGTGATTGATTTCAATGTTTTCGACACTGATTTGAACAATTTATTTTCAGGTGCGAGAATTTCAGCATACGGTAACAAATTTGGCGGAGGGTTTGTTGGGTTGAAATTCGAAACAAAAGATGTCTCGAATGGACTCCCAATAAGTAGAATGAATATTACAGGATTAGGGAAAGTGGGAATAGGAACAAATACTCCTTTAAGCAAACTTCATGTATTTGGCGGAGATATCATTGCAGACCGTGGTAATGAAACAGAAAATCTAATTCGCACATTCAGCTTGGGAGGGGCTGATAAAAGCACTGGTCCATATGCAGAGTTGATTTTTAATAACTATGACTTTAACGAAAGCAATGAATATACAGGAGCAAAAATAAATTCTTCAGCAGGGAGGTATGGCATTGGTGGAGGTGATTTAAGATTTTATACATCAACAGAATATTCACTTTCACTAAGTATGCTGATAAATCAAAATGGTAAAGTTGGCATAGGGGGAATTGCTCCATCTGAGCTTTTAACAGTAGGGGATAGTTTTTTAGCTCCTCTTGGAGGAAACAGAATTACAATTGCTGATGCAGATGATTTCAGTGGGATAAACATTGGAAAAAATTATGACAACAGAGCCTATATTTTGTGGGACCCCACCTCAAGTAAATTCAATTTTGGCACTGTTAATGGGGCAATTGATTATGGAAATACATTAACGCTATACAATGGGAAAATGGGCATAAATAATAATTCTCCCCAATATGATCTCCATGTCGGAAATGGCAGTATTGCTGCAGTGAACGGTTCCAATACCAGAGTAGTCGTAAGTGACAATGATAATGGCCAACGCGCCGCATTACTAGGGCTAGCAAAAACCGATGCTGGAACTAGGGTTGAAGCGCAGTTAGAAGCAAATGGCAACATTATTTCTGGGCCAAGTGTAATAGTTGGTTCAGCTTCAAGTCACCCTCTTTATTTGAGGACTGCAAACATTACCAGAATGACCATCCTATCTACTGGGAATGTAGGAATCAATACGACATCTCCAAATTATACCCTTGAAGTAAATGGAACCGCTGCCAAAACTGGTGGTGGTTCCTGGGACTCGCCTTCTGATATTCGATTAAAAGAAAATGTTAGGAATTATAATGATGGTCTGAATAAAATTTTATCCATCAGGCCTGTACAATTTAATTATACCCAAGCATCTGGGTACAATTCAGAAAAAGATCAAATAGGCGTTGTAGCTCAAGAATTAGAAAAAATTGCTCCCTACATGGTCGATTCCTTTGAAAAAGAGGGCGAAGAATTCCTAACGGTGAATAATTCAGCAATGGTATATATGTTGATAAACGCTGTAAAAGAAATGAACCAGAAAATTGAAGACCTCGAAACAGAAATTATCACCTTGAAAGATCAGGTTGGCAAGTTAGAGTCAAATAATCATTAAGCAAAATGATTAATTTTTCACTTTCATTTCTTTGCAAATATGGTCTACTGCTCCAGCGGTTAACGCCAAATAAATTGCTTCAGTTCCATTTCCAATCAAGATAAGTTGTTGGGTAAATGCATCATTAGGTAGATTAAAGCTGATTTTTGAATTGGTAAGTTTTGTAGTGCTTTAATTTCATTCTTCAATTGGTCTAATCTTAAAAGGTTATATTTTAGATTTGAGTCCATAAAATGGAAATACTTCAAATACACGTTACATAATAGTTGATGCTATTTCGATTGTTTCCTGAAGATAGATATTGGAGGCAATTTTTTTTACAAACTAAAATTGATATCCGACACTAATTGAAGGAGAAAGTAAAGTTGGCCAACTCACAAAAAGATTTATACCAGCTCTGAAATATAAACCAGATTTATTTTGATACCTATACATCATGGGAATCATAAATGCGGGTACATCATAAAACCATTCTTTTTCTGTAAACCCCGAAGGATCAATAAAATGTTCGACACGGAATACTGCCCCTAAACCATATTCAAAATGATGATTACTAAGCGGTCTTGTTACCCTTGACACAGTGAAAGGAATTGAAATTGTCGACTCGAAATCGGGATAAATTCCCACTCTAATTTTGGTTTTATTTTTTTTTCCCACATTTCTTTCATAATTAATGGACACAAAACCATCGCTGAAATCATGGCGTATCAAATAAACTTCAGCATAAATACCGTTTTTATTAAGGGATGAGTTGTGGTTAGTTTGAGCGTTACAAGAGGAATTAAACATTAAAAATAATGAAGCTATAAGTATTAATTTTATCATTTCCCTTCGTTTATAATTATAGCTCATTTGGTTTAACCCGCATTATGCATTAGACATTCTATTCCTACTGGAAATGACTGCAAAATATAGCGCTGTACTAAGTTTTGGTCATGCACCATAGTGGTAAATGCGGGTTTAATGAGGAACTAAAATAACTATTTGAATTCAAACCAAGCTTCATCATCCTTTAACATTAATTTAGCCATAGGACCAAAAACAATCTCTTTTTCGGAAATCGAATGATTTAATTTGAATTTTACTTTATCATATTTTGACTTTTTTATCTGTTCACTTATGCTGATATAAATAGGCGGATTTGAAGTATGCGTAAATAGTTTATCTTTTTCTTCATAACCTACTGCTGTTAATGCTGATTTTATTTCTTTATACTCTTGCGCATTAATGGTCATGTATAATGCGGTGATGGAATTAAAAAGCCTACTATTTAATGTTTCACCTCCCCAATCCTTCATAAATTCTTGCATTGCCAAACCGGCCTCTATTATTGAGTCGGAAATCCCCCAATTCTTATATGCTTCAGCCGAATAAGTAGTAAGATTTGCAAACATGGTGGCTTCTTTAAGCTTTGTGGTATCTTTCTCATACCATGCCATTATTTCATCTAATTTAAATTCAGTTCCTGTATAGGTATGAACAAATAAAGAATCAGAATAATGCTGTTTCCAAGAATTCAGCAACAATTCTTTCTGATCAGGTTTTTGGGTTTGAAAAACCAATACACCACCACCTTCTTGATTATTCCAATAGCCTTTATTAAGACTGAAATGTAAAAAATTTAAATTGCCCAATAAATAAAAATCAAAACTAGGCTTGCCTCCATAATATGCTGTGTCTTGATTTAATATACCAAATTCATTTTGAATAAATGAGTCATTTTGAATGGCATACCATGCAGTAGAATCAAGAATTACATCAATGTGTCCAAGATCAGAAATTGGGCTGTCAAAGTTTTTGGTTTCTTGTTTATGACATCCAATCATGAAAAAGCAAATTACTGATGCAAACAATATTATTTTTTTCATCTGAAAAGCTTATTTATTCGTTTTGTTGTAGCGGTAAATAATGAAATCCCAAATATGCAATCTTCCATTCACCATTAACTTTTTCTAGAATACGGGTCTCCAATGATTTTCCAAGGAACTTCCGTGTGTCTTTTTCGTAAGAGTCCTGTTCAAAGGTATACCAAGCCATATCATTGGAGATTCGAAAATTCTCGTTTGAACGCTCCTCAGTTGAGCCTTGCCAAAGTGTTTCATTAGCATCGAATTGCTTTTTCTTTTCAGCAGCCAAAGCATCAAAACCGATATGAGACATAACTTTTTCAGGATAACCTTCCCAATATGCAAATTTTCGAAATGCTGGGGATTGAAGATATGTACTTTTCCATGCCTCAAAGTCCTGCTTGTAATAAGATTCTGTTTCCTTTGCTATTACACTTTGGATAGCAGCTTTTTCCTTTTCGAAATCTATTGTGAGCTTTTCTGGTGCCTGATTGGTGCAGTGTACTAATAAAATACAAATACCAAAATAAAGAATTATTGTTTTCAATTTTGACAAATTAATTGGTGGAGAAAATAAGTTAATAATAGATGCATTCTACCTTAAAATTTAAGCCTTTTCGACATAAAAGTTTCTTTTTTTTTGCACTAAGAATTCATCTTTAAAAGTAATTATTATTTCCTGAACATTTTAACATAGAAGCTCAATAATTTAATAGACCAAATTTGTAAATATTTTTTATTTCACAAACCATTAACACGCCATTTATTTCGCTTTGATTTTTTAGAAAATTAATCCAACAAAGGCTTTAAATTTCTTCGTTTGATTTTCCTTCAAGATGGATTCTTACTATGCTATTTTTTTCTTAATTTTCAGTACTTGGCCTTTCAGTTGAAGTCACACAGTCAATTTTCCAATCGTTGCCATACTTTTTAAAAATTGTAGTCCAAGCAAAATGTGTTTCCTCTTCGACGTTGTCTCCTAGCTCATTTTTATAGGTAACCACTACCATTTTATCAACTATTGTATAAGCCATACTGCCATCGTCTGAGAATTTTATTTCTGGATCGTTAACATCATCCCATCTTAGGAATTCTACATTAGAGAAATAACCATTGTATTTTGATATAGTTTCTTGCCTACTTGGAGCACTTATTTTTCCTTTATTAACAGATATAAAATTATCTGAAAGTTGATTTGCAAATGCAATTGAATCTTTATTAAAATGATAAGCTCTTTGATTATGGTGAAGTTGCAATATTTTGATCCTTTCATTCTCAATGGATGGTTTATTTGAAAGATTGCATGATACCATTAAAAAGATGAACAAATTAAAAAGCAAGTTGAGTATAATCTGTTTTGGTTTTTTCATAATTTTTAAAATTTGAGCTTATTCCAGTTTTTGAATATTTTTTTCCAAACGCATATAAAATGTAACGTTTCTATTTTTTTTCCGTCTTTTTTGCAACTAAAAAAATTGAGTTTTTGGAAGCGTTTGGTCGCCAAAGGAAAACACTTTGAAACCTAATCATTATGCTAAAACTTTGGTTAAAGCAGGAATGACAAACGAAGAATGGTTTATGATTTTAGGCAATACACTGTCCCTTATAAAGTGATATACGCAAATTTTAATATGGTTTAATCATTTTCTAAAATACTGCTTTTTGAGCTGTAAGCTTGGTCTAACAGATTTACCTTAACCTAACTTAATGATTGTTTTATTACACCATGAAATCCGTAATTATAACACTATTTCTCTGGTTACCTATTTCTAATTCCAATTTTTGGAGCGAATTTCTTCTACTTGCTTCAACGTGACGTTTAATGGTATTGATCTTTTTTTCATTGTAAATCGTTCATTCTTCAAAATAGAGATATAGTTTTAGTAAGCATTCATTTTTATAACTTATGAACTCAAATGTTATAAAGAGATAGAAGCATTTTCGTTTATCAAAATTCAATACTATTTGAATTTTAAAAAAAATGTTTATTTTACTTAAATGAATTTAAAAATGAAAAAAACAGACTTAAATACCATATTCCTTATCATTGTTGTGCTTCTACAAACTGCATGTACACCTGAAAATAAAAAACAAAACATTTCAGATAAGGAAATTAGCAAGCCAAATATAATCCTCATTCTTGCAGATGACATGGGCTTTTCTGATTTAAGTTGTTATGGAAGTGAAATCCATACACCGAATATTGATCAATTGGCAAAAGAGGGAATTCGTTTCACACAATTTTACAATGCAGCTCGTTGCTGTCCAACCAGAGCTTCCCTTTTAACAGGCCTTTATCCACATCAAGCTGGAATGGGCGGCATGATTAGCAAACCAGGGAAAGAACCGGAAGGACCATATCAAGGTTATTTAAACAAAAACAGTGTAACCATAGCCGAAGTATTGAAAGAAGCAGGTTATTATACTGCTTCGTCTGGAAAGTGGCATATCGGAGAAGAACGTCCGTATTGGCCTACAGATAGAGGTTTTGATAATTATTATGGATTGGTTAGTGGAGCGGCAAATTATTTTGATATTTCTAAAGGAAAGACAAAAGAAATAGTGCGGCATTTTGCAATAGATAGTATAGAGCATACTCCTTCAAATGAAAATTTTTATATGACCAATGCCATTACAGAAAATGCGATCAAATTTTTACAAAAAGCAAAAACAAAAGAACAACCTTTTTTCATGTATTTGGCTTATACAGCCCCACATTGGCCATTGCATGCTTTGCAAGAAGATATTGATTTGTTCAAAGGAAAATATATGGAGGGCTGGGATGAGCTTAGAAAAGATAGGTATAATAGGATGCTTGAAATGGGTATCATAGACAAAAATTGGAATATAAGTGATAGAAATGAAGATGTTACAATTTGGGATAACCTAAGTGAAGAACAAAAGGAACAAATGGACATGTTGATGTCTATATATGCAGCTCAGATTCATCGTTTGGATGAAGGGATAGGAGAAATAATAAAACAGGTTGAGACTTTAGGTGAAAAAGATAATACCATTATTATGTTTTTGTCGGATAATGGAGGTAGTGGAGAATATGATCCGTTTGGAACTGACTTTTGGGGCAACTTTTGGGATGGAGAGGCAATGCCGGGTTCAGGTGATTCGTATCATACGTATGGCTCCTCTTGGGCAAATTTAAGCAATACTCCATTTCGATATTTCAAAAAAGACACTTATGAAGGAGGAATCGCAACTCCTTTTATAGTAAATTGGCCAAATCATATTATTGAAAAGGGCAAAATATCACACCAACCAGGTCATATCAATGATGTAATGACAACAATTTGTGATATAGTGGGAATTGACTATCCTAAATTGTATAAGGGTAATGAAATTACACCAATGCAAGGTAAATCTCTGTTGCCTATATTAAATGGCAAAGCAATTGAAGTTCAAAAACCAATTTTCTGGGAACATCAGGGAAACAGAGCAGTCAGATATGGAGATTGGAAGATTGTAGCTATGAATGAGAAGCCTTGGGAATTGTACAATTTGAAAGAGGATCGTACAGAGTCGAATAATATTATAGACGCAAATACTGAAATAGCTGATTCATTGATTCAAAAGTATGAAGTTTGGGCAAACGATGTAGGAGTCGATGCAAACAGAAAAATCAATGATAGCCGATAAATGTAAATTCAACTATTTTTATATTTCCTGTTTAAGTTAGTGCACAGGTAATGGAATAAAATTAAAAAATGAAGTACAACAATTTATTTCTAGGATTATTGATAATATTCAGTTTTAGCGTCAAAGGAAACTGTCAACATAAATCAATTGAAAAAAAGGGGCCCAATATTTTAATTGCAATAAGTGACGACCAATCTTATCCACATACTAGTTTTGCAGGGTCTAAATTTGTAAATACACCAGCTTTTGATCGGATAGCTCGTGAAGGAGTATATTTTACTAATTGTTATGCTGGATCGCCAGGTTGTGCGCCTTCAAGAAGTGCTTTGATTACTGGAAGGCACCATTGGCAAAATGAGCAATCGGGTCAGCATGCTTCCTCATGGATGAAAAAATACATTCCTTTCGTTGATGAGCTTGAGAAAAATGGTTACGCAATAGGTAGAACAACAAAGGGCGTTGGACCTTTCCAATATGCAAGAAATGAAGAAGATTCGCTTTGGCGGAAAGAGGACGCAGCTGGACCTGCCTATGATGTGGCTAAATATGATGAGTTTAACGATGAACGATTTGCTTCGGGTATATCCAATTCAAATTATGCTGAAAATTTTAAATATTTTATCGACAACATAAAAGGGGATAGGCCTTTTTTTTATTGGTATGGAGCAAAAGAACCGCATTTGCAATATGAGAAAGGCTCATGGGAGCGGAGGGGTAAAAAATTAGAAGATGCAGAAGTACCTGCTTTTTTGCCAGATAACGATGTAATACGAGGAGATTTGTTAGATTATGCTGTCGAAATCGAATGGTTTGATTTGCACCTTCAGCGCATTTTAGAATATCTTGAAGAAATAGGAGAATTGGAAAATACCATTGTAATTGTGACCTCAGATAATGGCATGCCTTTACCTCGAGCAAAGGCCAATTGTTACGATTATGGGATTCATGTACCTATGGCTATAAGATATCCAAAAGAGATTAAAGGTGGTACAATAAACAACACACTTGTAGGTTTCATTGACCTTGCACCAACGATTTTGGAAGCTACAAAAGTAAAACCTAAAACCATGATGCCAATTGTGGGTAAAAGCATATGGGATTTATTGACTACCAATAAAGAAAATGACAAAAGAGTTGTTTTTTCTGGAAGAGAACGTCATTCTTCTTCAAGATATCTTAACTGGGGATACCCGCAACGTGCGGTGCGCAAAGGCGATTATTTGTTTATTTGGAATGTAGTTCCAGAACGATGGCCCTCAGGTGCTCCTCAAGGCACTGATCCAGAAACGCATCAGCTGAATCCACTTTATGATATGGATGATGATGAAAACAAAATTGGAGAAAATATATTTTCAGACATTGATGCTTCGCCAACTAAAAGTTTTCTTATCAAAAACCATGACGACGAAGAAATTCAAAAATACTTGATGTTGGCTTGTGAAAAGCGCCCAAAATATGAAATGTACAATGTAATAAAGGACATGGATTGTATGGAAAATTTAGCTGGAAATCCGGAGTTCAAAGAAATTGAGGAAGATTTAAAAAAGACCCTTTTTCATGAACTCAAAAAAACTAAGGATTATCGGGTGTCTAAAGATAGTTTCGATACTTTTGAAAGTTATTTGAGATATTCTCGGATGCGGACATATCCAAAGCCAGACAATAGAAACTTGTCAGACTATTTGCAAAAGAGTTGAAACGAATGTTTATCCCGCATTATAACCCATCGATTTTCTCAAGTGTTCTTCTTAATTGCGAATTAAATTTGGTTTCTGATTTCTTATTAAAAGAAAGCCAAAAATTCCGGCTAAAATTATATTCAATGTATAAGCAGTGAGCAAGATGGAAAAATTGGTTGTTTCGCCCAAGAAATTTTCAGCAATATCTGATGCAATATTGAAAAAAGCGTGGAGTAAAATTGCATAGAATACACTTCCATTTGTTTTGAAATAAATAAATGTAAAAGTAAAACTCAAAGCAATTGTATTAACAAAGTATAAAGCAATCGACCAAATCGAAACGTCCAAATATGAAGGCAGCGCAGCTCCAGGAAAAGTAAAGGAAGCCAAATGCCAAATGCCCCAAGCCAAACCGACATAAAAAGTGCTTTTGATGACGGAATTTTTTTCTAATAGTTTGGGTAACATAAATCCTCTCCAACCCAATTCTTCTCCCATAGGACCAAATGGTAGTGCTGCTAAAAATAAAAGTGGAATGTTAGAAATACCAGCAATCCAATTAAAGCTAAAACTCCCATTAAATAGGATGGTAGAAGAGAGATATGCTAAGAAATAAAGGATAATTGGGGTAATAATTAAAAATAAGACATAAAAAATTTTAGTTTTTACTTTCAAAAGGCTCTTGAATAGTGCATTTAACTTTTTTCTATCTAGAATACTTTGAACAATGATTGCAGCAATGGTTGGTCCGTAAGCTCCAATCAATCCAATCAGTGACAAAGGAGTAATTTTTCCATTTGCCAACACAATTTGATAACTTGGATAAAGAAATGACCATGAAATCAAATAATTAATGATTAAAAATGACCAAATAGGATAATCATTGATAAGTTTTTTCATTTCATTTTTTATTAATGACCTGAATGCAATCTAAAAGTTGCATTTAGTTATATTTAAAAATGAATAATTTTGCATTTAGCATATTTTTTTGATCCATTTTAATTTTAATTTCTATTAATATTAGTTTTTGGGTTGGATGGATTGGCAAATCCTGCCGATGAATCGTCCACAATCAACACCCAATCACAACCTCTTCCAGACCTTAGCCAGCTTAATTCTTTTGATATGCCTTTGGGTGCAAATTCCAATTCACCAGAATTTTTGAATGATCCAATTTTTGTGGTTTCTCCAGTTCTTGGATCATACCAACTAGCATTAACAGTTTCACCAGAAATCTGTCCCATTTTCAATGTAACTGGATTCCCAGTTGGAATATAAACAAAAATATAATTTTTGCCTCGAGTAGCAATAGCTCGATTTCCGGGGTTTCCAGATCCTTTTGATATAATGGATTGGTCTGGAATCCTATCCAACATTGGTCTGGATTCAATTAAATTTTTTAAATATTTAAGTTGCGAAGCTCCTTCATCGCTCAATGCATTTTTCCAATATTTATTAGCAAATGAAATTGGAATTCTTCCTTTATCAAAAAACTGCCAGACAGGATGACAACCATAAGTATGCCCAAAAGCTCCCCCAAAAACCGACCAATAAGCAGCCTGTCTCACATCATAGGCTTGAAACTGACCATTGTTTTCTAACCAGTTAACAAAGTGCTCTTCATAAGCTGGTTCTCCGTTAATTGTCGGTTTTTGATCGGATAGATTCCAATCAAGTTCTGCCTGTTCATAAGAGCGCGTCAAATTGAAGTCTGAATGGTAGGATCCCCACATGTGAAAATCCAACCAATCTTCTTTATGAAACCATTGAGATGAAGAAGCAAAACAATGGTAAGTCATCAGTGTACTTGAATAATCTGTCTCGCCTTCAAATTTAGATACATCATTCGTACCATCTGCTATTCCTTTTGCCATGGATCTCCAGATTGCTATTCCATCAGAGCTTTCATCTGGTAGTCGGTCGCCACCTAAAATCCAAACAATATTCTTCCTTTTTTGATACCGTTTTCCTAAAATATTCCCAAAAATATAAGCTTGTTCTTTGGTTTTAAAAATAGAAACACTCTCTCGAGGCGTTACATATTCTCCCCAACATGGCAACAGACCAACGTAAATGCCTAATTTATCAGCTTGTTCAATGATGAAATCTGCATGGTCCCAATAATCATATTCATTTTTAATTGCAACATCATCGCCTTCAGTAGTGGCAAATTTTGTTGGATCTTCATCTATAAGTGGAACAGAACCATAAGCATTTGGAACAGAAAGTCCTTCAAATTCAGACAATAACACGGCCTGGACTATATTAAATCCTTGATTTTTTCTGGTTTCTAAATAATAGATGACTTCATTTTGATCCAACCGGTGGAACATTTCCCAAGCTGTATCTCCCAACCAGAAAAAAGGATTGTTTTTCTCATCCACTAAAAAATGGCGATTTTCGGAAACTTTTAAGCGGCTTGTTTGCGATTTATCTTGACCAAATGCAGAAATATTAAGTAGGTTTATGCCTATAAATACCAAGATGATATTTCTCATAAATTGTAATTTTTCTTTATAAATTGAATAATTAATTTACGCTTATTTGAATTAAGCCTTCGGTTGATTTCTAGAATGGCAATGCAATCCAGCACCGTCGTGATGAAGGGGCAAGCAATCAATTTGAACTACTTTTCTATTTGGGAATGCTTTTTCTAAAATAAGTTTTGCTTCCAAGTCTCTTATTTTAATAGATTCAGGCAATCCTTCTTTCCAAAATTTCGCGGTTACAATTACATTATTGGCAATTATGAAATTCATATATCCTGTTGTCAAAAAAAACTCAACCGAATCAGAAGATACACCATCAAACCATGATTGTTCTTCTTTAGTTAGAGCACTAAATTGGATCTTTCTTGTCATAATTGGTCCTGCAGGGAGACGAATAATTTTTATTGGTTTCCCATCTACTGTTGTGCTTTGATTTAGAATTTGAAAATTATGTTCCATTCTTCGAAAGGATTCTTTTGATATTTCATTGCCAATTGTATCTGCTGCATATATTTCTGTCAGTAAAACTGTGTTTGGATCCACAAAACGACAAAATTCATCAATATGTCCACCTGTTCCAATTCCATATACACCATTAGCTAAAAGTCCCCATTCTTCTTCTTTTGCACCATTTTTGAGCCAAATAATCTTTTTAATTCCCAAAACCCTTTTATATTCGGCTTCTATTTGTTCTTTAGACATTGTTTTGTTTCTGTCCAATTCCACCGATTCTACAAGTAACATTGTTCCTTTCCCGTTTGTCTGCCAAGCGCCCCCTTCTGAGTACATTGGGGACGAAATAATGGGAAGATTAAGTTGGTCTGCCGCATTTACATCAATTTTTTCTGACCGTTCATCTGGGTGAGCATATCGAAAATCAGCAACAGCAAGCAAGCCATCCTCTTTCCTTATAAATATAGGTCCTGGATCTTGAATTGCACCAAACTTTTTTTCATTGTAAAACCATTCTATCTTTGAAGTATCAATTTTATTTATTAGCAGTACATCTACAATCCTCTGCTTCATTTGTAATTTATCATAATCCAATTGTTCACTGTAAAAGATTTTTACTTTCACAAAGGTGTGAATTTCTTTAATCGCATCCACAATAGTTTTATAGAATGGATCGCCCTGTAAAAATCCAGTTTCGATCCAGCTAAGCCATATATATTCTTGTTCTTCAAATTCTGCAGGTACCACATAATTGTTTTTTGGAGCCACATTACAAGAAATGTTTAACCAAATAATTAATATAGAAAGCAAATGATAAATCGATTTCATATTTGGACTGATGACCATTTAAAAAGTTGTGAAAAAGTAAAACTCATACCTAAAAATCAAAAAATGCTTAATTATAAATGTTTAGTAGTTGATTTAGATTTCTGGATGTTTATTATGCCATTCCGTTTGTTGCTCATAAGCATATCCAATTCTGCAAAGTATTGCTTCGCTTAAGTCGGACCCAACAAATTGAACGCTTATAGGAATATTTTTTGAAGAGAAACCACAGGGTACGGATAAAGTAGGACTGCCTGAAAAATTAAATGGTTTTGTAAAAACATCATTAGGAACTAAGCTTTCCCACATTTCTATAGTTTCTATGCTAAAAGGATCATCAAGTTTTTTATGGGCTATATTTGCCATAGAAGGGCACACAAAACAATCAATGGATTCTAACATTTGGTTCAATTGACCAGTAAATTCAGCTCTAATTTTAGATGCCTGAGCATATTCCGTACCTGTGACTTTTAACCCACTTTCAAGTTCGTAAAGAAATCCAGGACCATAAGATTCTTTATTACTAGGAAATGTTTTTGCATTTGCAAGAACGGCCTCAGCAATGCATAAATAATACCAAGCATTATTAATTTCAGAAACATCAGGCATTCTAACGTCTACAATTTCAGCCCCTTGCCGCTTGAGTTCGAACAAAACTTTATCTATAGCTTCTGCCACTTCTGGTTCAACATTGTAAGTAGCATAATTCCTATCAAAGCCTATCCTTAATCCATTTATACTACTTGAAATGTTAGGTATAATTTTCTGAACAGGTTTAGTTATTGTTGTTGGATCTTTCGGATCAAAACCTGCCATGACTTCAAACATGATTGCCGCATCTTCCACACTTCTTGTCATAGGACCAACGTGATCCATAGATTCTGCCAATCCAAAAACGCCATACCTACTCACCCTTCCATAAGTAGGTTTTAAGCCCACACATCCATTAACAGCTGAGGGATAACGTATGGAACCACCTGTATCTGTACCGATGGAACCAAAACATAATCCAGCAGCAGTAGCAACTCCCGATCCACTTGATGAAACTCCACTCCATAAATTAGCGTTCCAAGGATTCACAGGCACCTCTAATTTCGGGTGGTAGGAACTGAATGCTCCTTCACAAAGAGTTAATTTACCTAACACAATTGCTCCAGCTTCTTCTAATCTTGTCACTACCGTTGCATCGTAATCAGGAATAAATTCGGCTAGTGCAATAGTGCCCGCCATAGTATGCACATTTTTTGTATAAAGTAAATCTTTTATTCCGATCGGAATTCCATGTAAAGGACCTCTATAGATTCCATTTTGAAGTTCTTGATCAAGATTTTTAGCTGTTTGGAGGGCTTGCTCTTCCATAAGGGTTACATAAGTTTTAAGTTGATGATCGACTTCCTTAATTCGAGTTAACATAATTTTGGTTAATTCAAAAGATGATATTTTTTTTGATTTTATCAATCTCCCAATTTCTGTAATCGTTGCATAATGGATATCCTGTGTGAGGAAAGGGTTATTTACCTTTTCAATTAATGGATTAAAAGGAAATTGCAATGCAAGAGAACCCAAACCGATAAGTTTTACGGCATTTCTTCTGGATAATTCGTTAACATTTGGTTTCATATTTATTCTTAATTTTGGTTGGAGTTATTAAAGTTAAATGCTTTCCGTCTTTTGTATTAACTTGTAATCAACACATCCTTATTTTCGATACGCTCTTTAAAATTTGAACATAATTTAGGATTTTATTTCAACATATAATTGACAATTTTACAAAGTTTCACATTTAGGGTTTTAACTATAGTTATTCAATACCATTTATTGAGACGTTTTTTTGTTTTTGCTGACAATTCTTAATTCAAAAAGGAATACAGGTATTAGGATTGATGGGTAAGCAAAAAAATTGTAAGGATCTTAAGTAGAATCATATGTTTTGAAATATTGAACAGGTACAATTCCATAACAAACTATCATAAAAAACCTTTCACGCCATTTTAGGACGATGCATAATCAAAGCTTCCAAGTTTTCCACACGATAATTTATCACAAAATATTTTTCAGATGGCTCAAAATATTTTGTGGATTCAAGAAAAAGAGTCACTTTGTTTGCCTTTATTTTTCCTTCCTTCGCCTTCATACCACTCATAAGTTGCACCCTACGGATTTGCTTTTAGTCCAGGGTGGTAATGATACCTATCTGTCATTATTGGGGTCTTTGTATTTGAAAAATATGCCTCCAATACCTGTAACTTTTTTCATATTAATGTAGGTATTTAATGTTGCTGATTTGAAAGCAAAATCAAGGAAAAAAATGGCCACCTGGGCAAAAGACTTCCATACTCTCGAATTCATTTAAGTTTATTTTGGTGGTTCACCCACTATTGGAGGGACTTTATATTTAGCAGTTCGCTCGTCATTTATTACTCCTGACCAATTAAGACCAAAGGCAAAATCATAAATGTTTCCTTCTCTGTCAAAGTAGCATTGCATATCTCGAGGGACATCCTCGAATTGAACTTCTACAGTTTCCATATTAGCAGGCATTTGAAGTGGCAATAGTCCAGATGGTTCTGTTTGACCCGTAATAATTTCAAGAAAAGCATTATCTGGCACATTACCCGACCTGCCACCACCGAATCCAATTAATATTGCATCAACATGACGTTCGAATTCACTGAATATCATAGGATTTGACACATCCAAGACAACAATAGTTTTTTGTGCTGATGACGCCGTATTCAATACAAGATCCAAGTGACTTTCGTTTGTTATTATACCTGTCTGTTTGAAATACGATCTATTCTCCTTAACCATCTTTTTTACGCCGTTTTCTGTTACTTCAATCATATCTCCTCCAATTGATTCAAGGCGAACAAATTTAGAATTCGCAGTATAAGGTCTATATTTTAAAGAAATTGGTAAATATGTAAATTCTTTTTCTTCAACTTTTAAAGATCCAGAAGTTCTTGCATCATCCCTCATCCCTCCAGATTCAACATATGTTGGATTTCCGTTTTTGGGATTGGAAATTCTGACGATGGCAAATTTGCATTGTGCTATCTCTTCTTTTGAAGCTCGAATAATATCATTGGGAGACAAAGTCGGTTTTCCCTCATTATCAAGCGGGCCAGTAAATGTTTTAGCTAATTCATCAGTCAACACATTGTAATATTTTCCGACAGAATCAAGATTGAATCCTGGGTTGGCAGAAGCTGGGGTCCTACTCCACCCTCCTGTTGCCGCTAAATATACTCTAGGGATATACACCTTAGGTTTTTCACCTCCTTGAGTTGCTTCGCGAATGATCCCATCTGCATTTTTAAGCATCACTATGGATTTGACATGTGCTTGATGTCCTGCGGAAATGTGTGCTGCATTATTTGGAATCGCAGAGGCTTCTTCAAGATTTAGGTATGGATTATCAACAATTCCAATATTAAAATGCGTTCTTAAAATCCTTTCAGTAGATAACTTCATGATTTCATTCATTTCTGTTTCACCGAGTTTTGTTACTCCAAGTTTATATGCTTCCATTGCAAGGTCCACACTTTTCTGGCCATCTCCTCCTTCTCCCCCAAAGGCATCACATCCAGCTTCTAGGGTTGCCAATCTTTTTTCGACAGGAGTCAAATTTTCTACGCCATAATTTTTGCTTGTCAGGATTCCAAAATCAGTAAGAATATAACCGTCCCAACCATACTGTTCTCTCAACAATTTATTGATTTTGTATGGACTAAAACTGGTCCCTAAACGCTCTCCCCCAACTGGTGAGCCATCCTTTTCAATGCCGATAGAATAGTTTGTCATGGCAGCAGTAACGGTTTTAGTTTTTCCTGGCAAGTTCATACAAGCTATAAATGGTAAGGTGTGCGTGAAAAACTGACCTCCAGGAAATACATTGTAAGCACCATCGCGAGTGTGAGATTCACGCCCTCCTTCAGCTGCTCCGTCTCCTGAAAAATGCTTCATCTGGTTATTGACACTGTTTTTACCCCAACCAATATCATTTCCATCATCATCATATGTCGACTGCCATCCATTGATTACAGCTTTTGCCATATCAACAGACAATGCAGGGTCTTCTCCAAATGTCCCTGGAATGCGAAGCCATCTAGGCTCAGTTGCAAGGTCCATTTGTGTAGCGACTTGCATCGATATTCCCATGGCACGCCATTCTTTGGACATCATTTGGCCGTATTGTGCTCCAATTTGGGGATCGAAAGTAGCAGCTAACCCAAGATTGCTAGGCCAATTTGAAACATCTCCCGACCTTGGGTCATCAATCCATACTGCAGGAATGCAAACAACATTATTAAGGGTTTCTATATATTCCTGCACCATGTTGTTCCAATTCACTTTGGTTTTCGCATCTGCGGTACCCCCGCGAGGTGCTCGCAGTTGTCTATAACCTAATTCTAATGAATTTTTCATAATGGAATCCAGAGCATCTGGATTAACTTTCCAACTTCCAAATGGATTCATCTTCATCCCCATCATCTGTTCGATCGGAATTTCTTCAACCATGCTTTTTGCCCTGGTTTCAAAATCAACTCTCCAATCTTCAAATTGATCTAGCAAATTATTTCTGTTAAGATCTTTAAATGCAAATCCTTTTACTTGTATAATTTCTAATCCTGAGCCCTTTGAATATCCGAGAGTAGTTCCTACTTCATTGGTAACCATAGTCCAACCATCTGGTGTTGAAACTTCCTTCCATTTTACAGTTCCAGAACCAAGAGGATCAGGCTTTATTGGGTAAACTTCTGAGGTGTTACAAGAAAAAAATAAAGCAGATATGCATACAAGAAGCACAAAAACTAATAGAGATTTTTGTTTTGAACTTATAACTTTAGATATATTCATTTTTTTACTTTTTAACAAATTATATTTATTTAATTGCTGATAGCTTGTAAAAAAAGGAATTTTTCTTTTAATCTCTTATTAAGTTTCAAATAAAGTAAAGCTTGGGCAATAAAATATGATAGTGTGAAAAATTGTTTCTCTAAATTAAACAATTATTTTATTTTATAAACTAAAAATCTGGATTCAAAACAAATCATAAATAGTGTTGTCCAATTGCAGAATTTGTATTAGCCCTATTTAGCCCAAGTAGACTATGTGTGCATTTAACCCTACCCAGAATTAATTATTATGAAACTGCTGCTTCCTTAACACTTTAGAATCAATAAATAAAACTGTTTTGATTTTCTCAAAAACCCTAGGATTTCACCAAAGAGATGTATTTAAGCTTTCACCCCAGCTTTTGAACAATACAAGTGGAAATAACCATTTTGTACTCTGTTAATGGGACCAATATGGCATCCGGTGAGAAAATTCCAATTTTAGCTCCAGATAATGAATTGGTTATGGGTGAGGATTAAATCGCCACGTACCACTTGCACTTCAAAAGGCAAATGTTTTATTCTGCCCATGATTACTAAAGAAGCGATTTTAAGGCTAAGTAACATCTTAGAATGCAAGAAAATGAGACAAATTGGGAAAGGAAATTCAATGAATGATCAAAGATTAAAGTTTGAAAATTTAATTCATTTTTGTATTCATACAAACACAAAGATTTTCATTCGTTTCAATGGTTATAAAATTTATCCTATAAGCAAATTGAAGAAAATTAGATTAAAATTTTGGTTTGAGTATGGATATAGAAAGCTTTTTAATTAAAAAACCTGTCAAAACTTAAACTTATTAATGAAGTTGAAATTTTGTTTTGACAGGTTTTTCTATGCATTTAATTTCTTAAGCTAAAAAGGAGATCATTGACTTCTACCTGAGGTGCTTCAGTTGCCATGTATGCCTTTGCAATAGTTGCTGCTAATTCAGATTGTTTATATGCCATCATTGATTCTTTAGAATCCCATACATACACTCCACCATATTCTCCCTCTCCAATTCGAATGTAATATTTTTGTATTAAGCCCGGTAAGGCTCTAAATTGGTTTGCTCTTTCTTTTGCAATTTCAAGCAGGTCTTCTTCCAATAATGGAGATTTTACTCTAATAATTTGAACTATCATATCATTTGAATTTTGGTTTTTTAAGAAATTTTTGTTTGCCGCAGCAATAATTGGCGTTCGATCATAATATGCATTGATTAAATCGATTTTTTTATCGCTGTTAAAATGAATGGCCCAATGCATTCTGACTTGAGCTTTATTATTTCCGAAATTTAATTCAGCAGAAAAATAGCAAAGATCAAATACACCTGTCACATTAACATTCTCGATTATTTCATTGACTTGAACAGGCATATGCACAAAATCAGTAAAAGATGCCTTGTCATTTCCTGAATTTTTTTCATAATTATTCCAAAAATCTTTTACCTGTGCAATCCCATTGAAAACAGTTCTTGTATCAGTATCGCCATCTGGCATTTTGAATATAACGTCATCAGCTAGAAATAAATAAGATTCTTGCCAATTGAACTGGGCAAGGTCATTAAGGTATGCTTCTGTAAGGTTGACGTATTCGTCTGAAGCTATGGCAAATTTTTGAGATATTCCTGTACTACAAGCAAGAAATGAAAAAATAGATACCAATGCAATTAAGCGAAGTGAATGTGAAATTGTTTTCATTGTTTTTATCATTTAGTTTATTAAAAAATTATTAAGACAAAAATAAAATGGAAAATCAGATCAATTATTACGCTAAAAGTTCAAGTAATTATGCTAATGGTTCAATTTTGCAGTTGAAAATATTTTGGAGAAAGACCAAAGTATTTTTTGAATTCTAAACTAAAAGATGACAAGTTTTCATAACCCACTTCATAATAGATTTCAGTTGGACTTTTATCCAGTTTTAGCAATTGCTCAGCCTTTTTCATCCTTTCAGAAATCAAATATTTTTTGGGAGACATTTTAAATGTATCAAAAAATTTCCTTTTAAATGTAGAGAGACTCATATTGCATAAAAAAGCCAATTCTTCGGAATTCAATTTTTTGAATTTGTGATTTTGGACAACTTGCAACAAAACATTGTTTTTAAGGTTTGTCATTGAACTAAAAAGAAAAGCTTTGGCTTTATCAGGATATTTATCAATAAGGTACAAAAGGACTTCTTCCATCTTAGCATGTCGAAATGATTTTTTAGTGAAATCCTTTTCTAATATCTTCATGGATTGCTGAAAATTCACGAGGTAATCATCTTTTGGGAAATTGATGACAGAGTTGCTTTTTACAAATTCATTTTCAAAAGTAATTTTATGCTTTGTTAAAAAACTAATCAAATATTCGTTAGAGAAAAACAGAAGTAAGCTTTCAAAATCTTGTTTTAAAGTGACCCGTTCAGACATCAGCATATTGCCCGAAGTTACCAAAGCAATTTGATTTTCATCCGTACGATATCGTTTGGCATTATCAACAATTTCTTTTACTCCTCTAATCATAAAGCACAGCATATTTTGCGAATAATTAAGCTTGAGTTTTATTTGATCTGGTCCATTTTCGCGGAGATAGAAAAAAATATTTACTTCGTCTTTTTGATCACCTACAAGAAAGTCAGGTATTATAAATACATCCATAATATTTGGGGTTTTTTTATTACAAATTACAATTTATTGATTTTGTATTTACTAAAACTGGTACCTAATCGTTCTCCCTCAACCTGCGAGCCATCCTTTTCAATGCCTATTGAAAAGTTTGTAACGGCAGCAGTAACTGTTTTAGTTTTTCCTGTCAAATTCATACAAGCTAAAAATGGCAAGGTGTGTGTGAAAAACTGACCTCCGGGGAATATATTGTAAGTACCATCACTTGCTTGAGATTCACGCCCTCCTTCAACTGCACCGTCTCCTGAAAAATGCTGCATCTGGTTATTGACACTTTTTTTAACCCAAACAATGTCATTTCCATCATCATCGTATGTAGATTGCCATCCATTGATTACTGCTTTTGCCTTATCGAAAGAAAGTACTGGGTCTTCTCCAATTGTCTCTGGAATGCAAATCCATCTAGGCTCAGTTGATAGATGCATTTGTAAAGCGACTTGCATCGAAATTCCCATGGCACACCATTCATAGGACATCATTTTGCCGTATTGGGCTCCAATTTGGGAGTCGAAAGCAGCTGCCAAACCAAGATTACAAGGCCAATTTGAAACATCTCCCGACCTTGGGTCATCAATACAAACTGCAGGAATACAAACAACATTATTAAGGGTTTCTATATATTCTTGCACCATGTTGTTGCAATTGACTTTGCTTTTTGCATCTGCCGTTCTTTCGTAAGGTGCTCGTAGCTGTCTGTAATCTAATTCTAACGAATTTTTCATAATGGCATTCGGAGCATTTGGCGTTGAAACTTCCTTCCATTTTACATTTCCTGAACCTATAGGATCGAGCTTAATTGGGTAAACTTCTACAGTACTAAAAGAAAAAAATAAAACAGCTATGCTTACAAAAAGCACAAAAACTAAAAAGGATTTTTGCTTTGAACGTATAACTTTAGCTATATTCATTTTTTTACTTATAAAAAATTATAATCTCTTAATTGCTGATAGCTTGTAAAAAAAGAAGTTTTCTTTTAACCTCATATTAAGTTTCTATTAATGTAAAACTTGGGCAACAAAATATGAAAGTGTAAAAAATTGATTCTCTAAATTAAACAATTATTTTATTTTTTAATTAAAATGCCTTTTGTAAATCTTGTTTGAAAAATGGTCACCAATTTTCGGATTTGTATTGATGTTCAATATGTTGCGCGGACTTTTTATCCATAAATCCCTACAATAGATTAATTTCTATACAGCTTATCTTCTTGAATTGCATTAAGAAATGGAACGTAAAACAGTTTTGATTTTCTCAAAAACCAGCTGGTTTCGCCCTCACAATCCAATTGAAGCTTCTGTTCCAGCTTTTAAAAAAAATGGCAAAATAATATCAGAGATTTAAATATTTTATTGACAATGGGACTGCTTTTAATCCAGTGAAAAATCAAAAATTCGATGTAGTTATTTGGAAAAATACAAGTAGAAATAACCATTTTTTATTCATTCGGAGAGACCAATATAATACTTGAAGGTAAGAAAAGTTCCAATTTTAGATCCCTATAGAGACTTGGTTGTGTGTGAGAATTATCCAATCGCCTAGTACCATTCGCACTTCAACTGACATATGTTTTATTCTGCCCTTGATCACCAAAGCATCGATTTTCTGGAAAAGGAACAACTTAAAATGTTAGAATTTGCGGTAAAATGGTCAGAGAAAATCAATCATTGACGAAAGAATAAAGCTTGAAAATTTAGGTATAATACTCCAAAATAGTTGGTAAAACCTTCACAATCATGTTGATAATCAAATAATTATAAGTAGTTTATTGAAACAAAAAAAAGATGCTGGGTATATGGATCAACATACTTACAATTAATAAATTTTGAACGAATAAGACAGGTTTAATTTGAATTGGATCCTATTTTTTCAATCGTTCTAGTTCAGCATGAATCAATGACAACAATTCGATAACTAGTTTTTGACATTCTGTGAGTGAATCAAGAGCATTATCTGCTGTTATAAGAATGCTACCAAATTCCCTGATCAATAAAGGATAAAATGTTATAAATTTTTCAGCATCAAAAGCATTTGCAGGATCAATTTTATTGTGCTCCCTAAAAATCTGAAGATCGCCGCTAATGATTTCTCTTAAATTAATTTCTGCTTTTACATCAATGCTAGCATCAATTTGTAAATAGCGTTTGTATTTTCTATCGTACAAATCTAACAATTCCCTTTTTATTAACTCAGATTGAAGAAGTGTCTCAAAACTATTGCTGGTGAGGTTATTGAAAACGCTAAATCTTGGAAAAAAACTACTCCCAATTCGTTGTGATATTTCAAGTGAATCCTTTAACTGCTGAATGGTAAAGTTCTCTATCAATACTTCAGGGTTATTGCTGATAAAAAATTTCTGGGTTTGCATTCCTGAAGTTATATATCCAATTATCTTAACAATATCGGCAGAATCAGCTGATAAGCTACCTAAAATGTTTTCGTAGATTTTAATTTCTTTAAGTCTATCCTTTCTCGTTTCATTCCAATTGTTTACCTGCAAGGCTAATAATATTCCAATCATGACTAAGAAAATTTCACCAAAAGCATAAATTAGATATTGAACAAACTTGTTTTCAGCGAGTATGTTTTTGCGAATTTTTCGAAAAAATTTAATCATTTGCTAATTCTTTTTCGATTAAAGTAAAGGACTTATCCATCCTTTTTTTTGCCTCTGAAAACCAATTTAATTTATAATTTTTGAAGATTTCAGTTTGTTTCAAAAGCATCTTAAATTTAGAATCTTTTTTTAAAGCTTCAAAATCCAATGGAGCAAAACCTATTGCTTGAAAACGCACCAAACCATCCGATTTATTTTTTATTACATCCATTCCTACTAAATTTCAAGAACATTTTCTATTTGATAAATGCATTTCAAAAATAAGTTTACAATTTTCTAATTTATACCTTCTATATTATTTTAAACGAACATCCATATAAACTGAGTAACGACCGTAAGTTGCATAAAAGGGCTTAAAATCTATTCCATCAATCTTAAATTCTAATTTTTCAGTGTCCCCTGTTATGGATTTACTTATATCTTTTGCATTTAATTTTATTTGCCGCCATTCGTTTAAGGATTCTTTCTCTTGAGCAGCCAATAAAATTGGTCCATAAAAAATACTTGCAATATTTTGTTGATCCATAACTGGCTCTAAGTGAAATTGGAAAGGCATTCGAAGTTCAATCTTATCACCGTTTTTCCAATTTCGGTTTATAGTGAAATAACTTCCAGGAATAGCCGTAACTTTTTGTTTTTTGCCATTTATCTTTACAAAAAAACCTTTTGTGGCCCAATGCGGTACGCGAACATTCAGGTCAAAGGTACCATTACCTGTTATTGTCAGTTGGGTGTGGTCTTCTTTCGGAAAAGCTGTTGTTTGTGTAATCGTAACATTATTCTCTTTCCAATTCAAAGTAGAAGGCACATAAAGATTTACGTACAATGATTGATTATCAGCACTTTTAAAATAAATGGCATTTTGAAGTTTTGTGCTGCTTTCAAGGGCAGTCCCATTGCAACATGTAAAACCATTCATATTAGCATTGCCAAATCGTTTCAAAGAGCCTGGTTTTAAAGATACATGATAAGTGTTCGCAGGGGTTTCTTCTGCGACAGAAGCAAGAATGTGATTGTAAAGGCCACGTTCGTAATAATCCATTAACTCTGCACGTTGGTCAAAGAGAAAAAGGTTGCTTGTTAATTTGAGCATATTGTAAGTCGCGCAAGTTTCATTCTGACCACCTTCTGAAAAGCCATTTTCATAAAGCGTTGCCGGTTGACTGGTGAAGCATTCAGCATTAGAAGGGTTTCGTGCTCCTGCAACACCTCCAATGCTGTACATATAATCATTTGTAGCCTTGTCCCAAAAATTATCTGCTATATGATAATATTCAGGAGTGTTTGAAACACGATAAATTTCAAGGGCCCCTAAAAATTGAGGGATATGTTGGTTTGCATGTAATCCTCTTAACATATCTACATTTTTAGCCAATCCATGTGCATGTTCAGCATCGCCAAAAAATACTTTTATATTGTCAAATAGTTGTGCAGCTTCCAGATAACGGGGCTCATTGGTCAATCTATAAAGCTTTGCCATTGATTCGTTCATCCCTCCAAACTCACCTGCAATGTATCTGTTCCACATATTTATTCTTGTTTTGGTCGGGACTTGGCTCAATCTTGCATAAACCCAATCACCCATACTTTTTACTATTTCTAAAGCTTTTTCATTACCACTGACCTCATATACATCTAGCAATCCAGCTAATATTTTATGCAAGGTATAATAAGGTGCCCAAATTTTGTCATTCCCTGTTCCATAGCTTGCTCCATTTTCCAACATAATAAACTGGTCTGGCGGATAAGCACTAATAAATCCTTTACCCCAATTCCAATAATCTGTCCTGATACCTTCTTCACTCAAATCTGAATCAAAGTCTTGTTTATCTGCACCTGGAGGAACAGCATTTGGGTCAGTTACATTGTCTCCTCCATTTTCTAGAGGCATTCCAGACAATTGCGATAATTCATAAAGAGTATTCACCATATATTCCATCTTAACGGCAAAATTTGTTTGGAGTGTTGTGTCAAAACTAGTGCTAGCGTATGCCTGAGCAATTGCACTCAGATAATGGCCAGTTGCGTGGCCCCTCAGCTTGGTTTCTTGACTATCCCAGCCTTTCAGAGGTTCAGCTCCATCGGGTTGTGTTTGCCCATAAGCATTGCGAAACATATAAAGGAAATTGTCAGGATTTGAATTGGCAAGTCCTTTTAAAAATTTATCCCTGTGCTCAATAAAAACTGTCTTTGTATTCAGATTATCTGAGTTTAAAAAAACTTGGTCAAGATTAAAAACTTCTAGCTTTCGATTTGGAGTATCAGTCATTTTAGTTTCTGCAACTTTTACTATTGCTTTTGGCTGTATGGTTGTTCCGGGAACAATTCCTACAATAGTATAAATACCGGATTTGAGCACTTGACTATTGTCTGTAGGTGCAGGCCAAAGCACCCTCACATCTGGACCTTTGTTTATATGCTTATAAATTCCCTTTACATAACGTGGCAGCCTAGGAAGATACCCTAACTCAGTCTCAACCAGAATGTCAGGGACGCTGATCAGATATCCATTATACAATTGGGGAGTTTCTACAGCAAATTTTGGAAAATCTTGATCTGATTCATTTCTAGTTCTTACTATGGTCACTTCTTCTTTCAAAGAATTATCAAAAATCTTTGCAATTTGTTGTTCACTTAAAGGGATGCCATAAATTCTAAAATCATGCAGTTTAGCATTTAATGATTTTCCGACATAAAGTTTATTAATATTTGAATTGCTATCAAATATCTTTTCAAGATCAAGTTCTACATTCTTTAACTCACTAACACGAACTCCATTAAGAAAGATGCGCAAAGTTTTGGTAGGAATGTCAATTACAATAGCCAAATGATTCCATTTATAAACTGATATAGCTGGTGAAATTGTGTTGTATTTATTAAAAGGAGTTTGGATTTGTGCAAGAAATCCCTCTTCATCTTTATTTCCTAAAGGATAAGCAAAGAAATGCGAAGACTCACTACTTCCAAAATCGAAAAATTGCTGCCCGGTTTTCTTTGAACGCATATAAATCCATCCCATGATGGTAAGTGATTCTTGCCCTATCACCGATTCACCGGGAATTGAAACAAATGCTTCGCCATCTTGCGACAATGAAAGTACTTTTCCAAAAATATCGTCTTCAACAAACTCGAAATTTGCACCTTGAATTGTGGCATGTAGATTATTGCGCGACCAATCCTTCGCATTTCCATCAAATAAGTATCGAGCTATTAAATCAGTTTCTCCAATACCATCTAAAATCTGATCGCCACTTTGTGCAATTACCATTGTTGTGCCCAATGAAAAAAAACTTAGAATAATTGCAACAAACCAATTATAATTTCTCATATGACATGTCTTATTGAATGAATAATTATTCGATTAATCATTATAAATTGAATCTCTTTTGTAAATATTCCCTTGCAATTAATCAATATAGTAAAGTTCAATCTAATCTTAAGGACAATAAATATATTAAAAACTATTTTTTGTACTTAGGTTAAATTCCGAGAATCAAGATTGGGTTTATATTTT
>JAHEAQ010000076.1 GCA_024642705.1 Bacteroidota bacterium
ATATTTTGTAACAGCAACCAATGCTGGAGGATGTTCAAGCATCGCTCAAATACAGATTAATGTAAATCCTGCACCAAATCCTACAATCACAGGTGGTGAACCTATTTGCCCGGGAGCCACAACTATACTTGATGCTGGAAATTATTCTCAATATCAGTGGTCAACAGGTGGAACTCAAAAATTATTGACAGTTACTACACCAGGCACTTATACCGTAACTGTTACTGATAGTAATGGATGTAAAGGTACTGCTTCAAAAACAATTAGTGCCTTACCAGGTTTAAATCCAATAATTATTGGAGATGATTTTTGTCTAGGTTCAACACAAATTTTAAAAACAGGAATTAGTTATGCAAATTATTTGTGGAGTACGGGTGCAACAACTCCAACAATAACTATAAATGGCCCAGGAACATATTCAGTTACTGTTACCAATTCATTAGGTTGTACTGGCTCAATAAGCAAAACAATTAATACATTTGCTCCTCCAATTCCATCAATTATTGGCCCTAACACAATTTGCCAAAATGGGCCTTTTGTTTTGACTACATCATCTGATTATGAATCTTATTCTTGGTCGACTGGAGCTACTTCAAAATCAATAAACCCTACCCTTCCAGGAACATATACCGTTAATGTAGTTGACTCCAATGGTTGTTCTGGGTCTGCTTCTATAACTGTTACTTTAGAACCAATATTTAATGTTTCCTTAATGGGTCAAGATTTTTGTGAAGGTAAATCAACCACCATTACTACAGATTCTTATGCTTCATACAATTGGTCAAACGGCGCTACTACTCCAACACTTAATGTTACAGAAGCAGGAACATATAAAGTAACTGTAGTTAATGCTCAAGGATGCACAGGAATTGGAGAAATTTCAATAAATACATATCCAATTTTAACTCCAACTATCACAGGTCCAACATTTGTTTGTGAAGCTAGCACTGCAATCTTAAGTGTTGATACATATTCAAGTTATATATGGTCAAATGGTTCCACTTCTCAATTTAATGAAGTAAGTGCATCTGGATCTTACCAAGTAACAGTTACTGATGCTAATGGATGCACAGGTGTGGATAATTACACTTTAAACTTAAAAACTGCTCCTAAACCCACAATTTCAGGATTAGATTTCTGCGAAGGGGAATCAACACAAATAAGCCTAGCCAATAATTATCCACAAATGAATTGGTCGAATGGCGGAACAACAAAACAAATTGAAGTTTTTACAGCTGGAACTTACACCGTTACAGTCACAGATGCAAGCGGTTGTACTGGTAGTACTTCCATTGATATCAATACAATCCCAATACCAAATGTTATAATTAATGGTCCAGGTGCAATTTGCATTGGAAGTACGCAAACTTTAACGCTGAATCAAACCTTTAATTCATATTTGTGGTCAACAGGAAGCACAGGGCCACAAATAAATATAAATCAACCAGGAACTTATTCGGTTACTGTAACTTCCGTTGACGGGTGCATAAATTCAACTTCAGTAGATATAATTGAACAAAATGGGCTTGATATCGAAATAATTGGAAATGATTTATGTTTTGGAGGAACTACAGAATTACAAGCTGATCCTGGTTATAATAGTTATCTGTGGTCGAATGGAAAAACCACCCCGAACATTGAAATTAATCTTTCGGGAACCTATTCCGTTACGGTTACAGATGTTGGTGGTTGTTCAGGAATTGATAATATAATGATTGGTTATAATCCAGATCCTGATCCAGAAATTGTTGGCAATCTAACTTTCTGTGAAGGTGAGTTTAGCTTATTAGATGCTGGAAGTAATTATGCTTTCTATCAATGGTCAACTGGAGAATCAACGCAGACTATTAATGCTTCGGTAGCAGGAACTTTCACTATTACAGTAACGGATAACAATGGTTGCACCGGTACTGACAATATTATAATATCTAAAAATAATTTACCAAAACCAGAAATAATTGGTCTTGATTTTTGTGAAGGTAGTTCAAGTATTTTATCCACAACAGGAATATTTAATGCATATGAATGGTCGACTGGTGAAATTACTCCCGAGATTTCAATTACAAATTCAGGCTCGTACTCTGTAACAGTTACTGACAACAATGGCTGTATAGGAACAGATTTAATCGATATTATTCGACATCCTGCACCAACCATCTCAATCTCTGGTTCTCCAACTTTTTGCATAGGTTCTGGCACCACATTATTTGGTCCTTCTGGAAATTATGAATATCAATGGTCTAATAATGAACTAACTAAAGATATTTATGTCGAACAAGAAGGATCTTATTCATTAACCATAACAGATTCAAACGGCTGTTCTGCAAGCTTATCCACTTTTGTAGAATTAGTAGAAAATCTAACAGTTCCTATAACGGGGTCAGATTTCTGTAAAGATGAATCTACCATTATTACTGCATCAATTGGTTTTGATAGCTATTTATGGTCAAATGGAGAAACTACTAATTCTATTAGTGTAACCGAACCTGGAACTTACACTGTTTCTGTCACCTTAGGAGATTGTTCCGGAATTGGTTCTCAGTCCGTTAACTTTTACCCTGATTTCACTCCAATAATAAAAGGACCAACAAATGTTTGTGAAAATGAAAGTATAACTTTATCCACTCTTGAAGATTATGAAACGTACAAATGGAGTACTGGAGCAACGTCTGAAGAAATAAATGTTACAAAAGCAGGAATATACAGTGTTACTGTAACTTTAAATGGATGCGAGTCATCAAATTTACATGAGGTGATTTTATTAGACGCTCCAAATCCGACAATTTCTGGAGCAGATTTTTGCTTTGGAGGATTTTCAAATTTAGTTGTCCTTGAAGATTATTTTATTTCTTACAGTTGGAATACGGGACAAAATGGGCGATCAATTATGGCTTTTGGAGAAGGTTCATATTTTGTCACTGTTACAGATATCAATGGATGTACAGGAGTCGATGTTATTAATATAAAAGAAAACCCTTTACCTAATCCAACCATTTCTGGATCAAGTACTTTCTGCACAGGATCAAGTAGCACAATAAGTGTAAATGGTAATTTTAAAACTTATAAATGGTCAACTGGTGCAACTACAAAGTCCATAACTGTATCAGCTGAAGATGTATATAGGGTCACTGTTACTGACGATAACGGATGCACAGGAACTGCTTTAAAAATTGTAGAAGAAGACGGATCCCTTTCTCCAAAAATAATCGGATCAAATTTCTGTTTTGGCGAAGAATCCATTCTTTCACTAGATGCAAATTATGATTCATACAAGTGGTCAGATGGAAGTACGACAAGTCAAATATCGGTTTCAACTGCTGGCACATATGCTGTTACGGTAACTTCTGGTGGTTGTCAAGGTATGGATGAAGTTCAAATCGGAATGTTACAAAGCCCAGAGCCAATAATAACCGGAGAACTTACTTTCTGTGATGGCATTCCAACAGTTTTGGATGCAGGAAATTATGAATCCTACATTTGGTCTAATGGATCTTTTGACCAGACAATCACTGTAATTCAAGAAAGCAACTATTCAGTAACTGTAACTGATGCTAATGGTTGCACAGGCACTGATGAGGTATTTGTCACAAAGTTATCAGACATTCAACCAGAAATAATAGGTTCTGATTTCTGCCCAGGAGGTAATACTATGCTTGAATTAACAGAAGTTTATCAAGAAGTATTATGGTCAACTGGTGAAACTGGACCATCAATCCTTATCACAAATGGAGGAAAATATTATGTAACCGTAACAAATGAATTAGGTTGTTTTGGAATTGACAGTATTGTGATTTCTGAATTTACAGCTCCAAAACCTGAAATTTTAGGATCTGCCTCATATTGTATTGGTTCTTCAACCATACTAGAAGTTGAAAATAATTACGAGATGTATTTATGGTCAACAGGAGAAACGATCAATACAATAACAGTTTCAACGCCAGGTGATTATGCAGTCACCGTCACTGATATTAATGGCTGTATTGGTACAGATATTTTAAATGTTAAAGAAGAAACTTCGCTTACTCCTCAAATCATAGGTGAAGATTTTTGTGAAGGAACTCAAACAACTATTTATCTACTTGGAAATTTTGCCTCATATTCTTGGAGTAATGGTTCTACTGAAAAAGAAATTATTGTAACTGAACCAAAAGAATATAGTGTGACCGTAGATGATGGCCAAGGTTGTTTTGGCGTCGCAACAATTACAATTGGAACATATCCTAATCCAATTCCAGAAGTAGATGACGCTGAATTTTGTTTTGGAGAAAGTATTATGGTTGCGCCAAATAATTCTTTTGTGGGATATAATTGGAGTACTAACCAACAAGGAAGTAGTACAATTATAACTGAAGCTGGGCAATATTTCCTTACCGTTACTGATGTGAATGGTTGTACTGGAATCACTGATTTTATAATTTCTTATGGAACAACACCAGAAGTAGAAATATTTGCCAAAGAATGCAGTCTTGACTTACTTACATATGATGTAACATTTAAAACAGATGCAGATAATATATTCATATCCAACAACTTACAATTTGATGACTTAGGAGATGGTAATTATTTGGTTTCGAAAATTGATACCTCAATTTCAATTTCTATAAGCCTTTCATTTATAAATGGTTGTGACACTTTAATAAATATTATTCCACCTAATTGTAATTGCTTAGAATTAACACCGCCTATTGCAAATAATATTTCAATTTGTGAAAATGACGAAATTCCAACGCTTGTTGCTACGATAGACACTAGTTTAAATACTATAATAAATTGGTATGGTTCCGAATTTGGAAATGACTTATTAATAAGCAACTCGAATAGTTTTACACCAAATGACACAAAAGTATATTATGTCGAAGCATTTGATACTTTAACCAATTGTGGTTCTCGAAGAACGCCTGTTCAAGTTGAACAATTCAATGCGCCAGTCTTTAGTTTGGGACCAGATAAAGAATTGACTTGTTTGATTACCCAAGTAACATTAACACCAACCATTACAGGTTCAGCAAACATGCTTACTTATGAGTGGACTAAAAATGGTCAATTTATTTCAAATGCAAAGGAAATATTCGTAAATGAACAAGGTGATTATTTACTTGAAATTACGAATGAATTTGGGTGTAAATCCAACAGTATTAGTAAAGTAATAGAAAATAACAGCCCACCATTGGCTCTAATAAAAGCAAGACCAGACAATATAATTGATTGCATCATTGACGTTATTGAACTTTACACTGAAGCTCAGGAAAATATAGAATATACCTGGTATTCTGATAGCATTACTTCTCAAAATATAAATATATCAGTTAGCAATATAGGTTGGGTTGTTTTATCTGCATACGACACTATAACTGGATGTTTCGCGGCTGATTCCATATTAATTTTAGACAATTTAGAATATCCTATAATAAATATTGATGAACCTCGTGACTTAAATTGTAATATTCCTTTTGTTGTTATTGATGCATCAAGCTCACAGACATCAAGCCAAATCAATTACCAATGGTCTGATGAAAATGGCCCGATTCTAGGCGCAAATGATGTAAAACTTACCGTTACTGCGCCAGGCACGTATTATTTGAAAGGAATTGATTTCAATAATGGATGTGAAAATGTAGATACCGTTGAAGTAATTGATATCAGCGAGTTTCCAAATGCTGAAGCTGGACCTGAGTTAATATTACCTTGTAATGTGGATGGAATTTATTTAGAAGGAGAAGGTTCAGAAGGAGCTCAATATATATACCAATGGAACACTATCAATGGGCTCATTTTGAATGGAAAAAACACCTTAAATCCACTTGTTAGCCAGCCTGGATGGTATTACTTAGAGGTACAAAATAATCAGAATACATGTTCAACATTGGATTCAGTTTATGTCAGAGCACTAGACATGCCTTATTTAGCAGACATTAATTCGACGGCAGTAACTTGCAACGGAGATGAAAATGGTTCAATCAATATTATTACAACTTTGGGTGGCTTTGGACCTTACGATTATTCATTAAAAGGAGTTGAAACCAACAACTCCGGAATATTTAATGACCTTTCCCCAGGTAATTATGAGCTTTCTATTATCGATATCAATGGTTGTACTTACGACACGTTATTAAGAGTAGATGAACCATTTGAATTGAAAGCAGAATTTAATCCAAATTTTGCAATATATGAGTGTGGAGTGGGCATTCAAACCCAAATTTTATTAAATTTTGATCCAAATACTATCGACACCATAATTTGGGATAATACTGAAGGGGTTTCTTGCACAAATTGTCTGGATCCTATAATAAACAATACTACAGCCTCAAAATATAATATCACAATTATTGATATAAATGGATGTCAAGCTACAGCTTCAATTAGTGTTAATGTCAGCAATCTTGCAACTGTTTTTGCTCCAAATATAATTTCTCCACTTTCTGGAAATGATATCAATAATGTATTTTTCCTTCAATCTGGACAAAATCCAGAATTCATAAATACGCTTGAAATATTTGACAGATGGGGAAACAAAGTTTTTGAGGATCATGATTTTTATACCAATGATAGAGCTCATGGTTGGGATGGAATGTATAAAGGCGAACACAGTGTAAATGGAGTTTATGCTTATTATTTTAAATACATAAG
Organism: Bacteroidota bacterium; assembly: GCA_024642705.1. GTDB lineage: Bacteria > Bacteroidota > Bacteroidia > Chitinophagales > Saprospiraceae > Portibacter. The sequence continues at coordinate 6,628 of JAHEAQ010000076.1, forward strand.
TTGCACTGGTGTTGAAAAAACTATAAAAGGTGATGTTACGGTTATTTATTAATTGGATTTTGAAAAATCCTTGACAACTATTTTTATTGAACACTATTCATTTGGTCACAACTAAATTTTAAAAGCATAACAAAGTATTAAACAAAAAAGCCTGAGATAAATTAATATCTCAGGCTTTTAATTATTTATATTTTTTTAAGCTCTTATATACATTACTTCTTTTACAGCTTTTATAACTTTTGTTGCAGTAGGTAAATATTCATCAATAAAAGTCGGTGCATAAGGTAATGAAGTATCCGCAGAATTGACTCTTGTAATAGGTGCATCTAAATAATCAAATGCATATTTTTGTATTTCATAAGTTATTTCTGAAGAAATTCCCGCAAAAGGCCAACATTCATCAACAATAACTAATCTATTGGTTTTTTTAACTGACTCAACTATAGTTTGGAAATCTAATGGTCTAATAGTTCTTAAATCAATTACCTCTGCCGAGATTCCATCTTTTTCCAATTCTATTGCTGCATCCTTTGCAATTTCAATCATCTTATTATAACTTACAATAGTGACATCTGTACCTGGTCTTCTAACGACAGCTTTTCCAATAGGCACTAAATATTCGCCATCTGGAACTTCTCCTTTCATCCCATACAATAATTCAGACTCCATAAAACACACAGGATCATTATCTCTAATTGCAGATTTTAACAATCCTTTCGAATCGGCTGGATCAACACAAGAAATTACTTTTAAACCAGGAACATTTGCCATCCATGATTCAAACATCTGTGAATGTTGCTGAGCTAATTGGCCTGCTGAACCAGAAGGTCCTCTAAATACTATTGGACAATTAAACTGACCAGCAGATTGAGAAAGCGTTTTTGCTGCATTGTTTACAATTTGATCAAAAGCCAAAATAGCAAAGTTCCAAGTCATAAATTCGACGATTGGCCTTAAACCATTCATTGCTGCTCCAACTCCAATACCTGCAAATCCTAACTCTGCAATTGGAGTATCTATTACTCTTCTTGGTCCAAATTCATCCAACATCCCTTTGCTAACTTTATAGGCACCATTGTATTCAGCAACCTCCTCTCCCATCAAAAAGACAGTTTCGTCTCTTCTCATTTCTTCTGACATTGCTTCTTTAAGCGCATCTCGTAATGTTAATTCTCTGCTCATATTTATTTTATTTATGAATTGGTTGGCAAAAGTAAAGATAAATTTTTCTTATTTATAATTTAAGCTCCAATAATCCTTTAATATCAATTCCATCAAAAGTTCCAGAAGACATCATAACTACAATACAATTATCGAGCCTTAATTGTTCTATTTCAGATCTCAATTTTTCTTTATCCGAGATAACTTTCAGTCCTTTTTTGTCGAATGCGTTTTCAATTATTTGCTTTGATAGAGATTCCATGTTTTTAATTTGAATGGTATGCTCCGAATAATATACTATGGCTTCGTCTGCCATTTCTAAAGAACCTTTGTATTTAGGTAAAAAATCTTTGTTCAAACTACTAAAAGTATGCAATTCAAAAATTGCAATTATCCGCTTATCCTTATATTGTTCCCGTATCGCTAATACTGATGCTTTCAATTTTGATGGTGCATGAGCAAAATCCCTATAAATTTTACAAGTACTATTTTCATTTACCAATTCAAGCCTTTTTGAAGCCCCATTAAAAGAGGTTATAGATTCAAAAAAATGTTCAACTGAAATTCCGAGTTCAATACAAACATTTAAAGCAGCCATCATATTTGCTCTATTGTGTGCACCAAAAACATTCACTTTGTATTCTTTCTGATTTAATAAAATATTTCCATTTTTACCTACTTCAAGTGAATTATAATTATTGATATTCTTTTTATTTCTATATCTTTTAACTAAATTTTGTAAATCGGAATCATTTTCAAAAGCAAATATTTTAGCATCTTTTGTATGATAATCAATATAATTATCGAATAAATCGAAATATTCTTGTTCCGTTTTGAAAACATTAATATGATCCCAGGCAATTCCTGTGATAACACTCAAATGAGGAAAATAATGCATCATTTTAGGTTTCCTGTCGATGCAAGAACTCAAATATTCATCTCCTTCTATAATTATTAATGGTGCATTAGTTAACTTGACCATAGTTCCAAACCCTTCCAATTCTGCACCTATTAAGTAATCAAAATCTGCTTTATTATCTTTCAAAACATGCATGATCATAGCTGTCGTGCTTGTCTTGCCATGAGAACCTGCAACAACAATACGCTTTTTATCTTTAGATTCCTCAAACACAAATTCTGGATAAGACATAATTTTCAGCCCTAATTCTTGAGCTTTTATAAGTTCTGGATTATCCACGCGCGCGTGCATTCCCAAAATTATTAAATCTATATTACTATTTATTCTCTGTGCGTCCCATCCAAGTTCATTAGGTAAAACTCCTGCTTTTTTCAATCTAGATTTTGAAGGTTCATAGATTTCATCATCTGACCCTGATACTAAATGTCCTTTTTCAATAAGATTCAATGCTAGGGTATGCATGATTCTGCCTCCAATAGAAATGATATGAATTTTCATAAAATCAAAGTAAAAATATTAGGTATTAAATTTGATATCAAATATATAAGCTAAACAACGAAAACAAATTATTTTATATTTTCTATTTAATTTGAATGAGGGACACTGTTAAATATTGAGTCTAGTTTATATAGTATGATAGTGTCGCCCATTTATTTTATATTTATGCAATTAATAATAAATGATTTGAACCTTTCGTTAAAAATTATAGTTTAAAAGTTGAAAAATATAAAACATGAAATCAAAGGTATCTAGAAAAGTTGCAGGATTATTTGCAGTTTTAATTTTATTATCGGTATTTAGTTCTTGCAACAGAGGTGTTGGATGCCCATCTGCTTTTAAAGCAGTCTCTGATGTTATTACTTTGGTGAAGTAAATATTTTAAAAAATATTATGTGGAAGTCGATCAATTCTGTGGATGATGTCCTCAGAATTATTACTAATTCTAATTCTAATCCTCAAGTTATATTTAAGCATTCTACTTCGTGTTCGGTTAGCTCAATGGCTAAAATGAGAGTAGAAGAAAAATGGAATCTTGCTTTAGGAAATGTTGATTTCAATTATTTGGATATTCTCGCTAACAGGAGTTTATCTAATCATATTGCTGAAAGATTAGAAGTTCACCACGAATCACCCCAGATGATATTAATTATTGATGGGGAAGTTATTTATGATTCATCTCATTTTGACATTTCAATTGATGAATTGAATGAATCCATAGGCTTTTATTTTGAAAGATCTACGTCTTAGTATTACAACTGATGGTTCTCATACTGTCTTTTCAGAAAAATTTAAAGCATTCTACCATTCTAAACATGGTGCAATTCAAGAAAGCAACCATATTTTCATTGAAGCTGGGTTAAAATATTTTTTTAAAGAGCAAAAACAGGTTTCAATTATGGAAATGGGCTTTGGAACGGGCCTCAACATGCTATTAACCTTTCTTTTTAGTGAAACTATAAGCACACAAATCCGTTATGAAACAGTTGAAGCCTACCCTATTGATAATGAAATTTTAGAAAATATAAATTATACAAATGTTTTAAATCGGAATGATTTAAGTTCTCTATTTAAGAGCTTTCATTCATCTAAGTGGAATGAGGAAGTTTATGTAAATCCAGAATTTACATATTTCAAACATTTTAATAAAATTGAAGAATCGCATTTCAACCAACTTTTTGACCTTGTATTTTTCGATGCCTTTGCACCTGAAGACCAGGAAGAGCTATGGACTCCTGATATATTTAAACACATCAGCCAATTTTTAAAACCGAATTCAATATTGGTCAGTTATTGCGCAAAAGGAAGTTTCAAAAGAGCATTGATTGCTGCAGGTTTTAAAGTCGAAAAAGTTCCTGGACCTCCTGGCAAAAGAGAAATAATAAGAGCGACATACAAAGGAATTGAATAAAATAATTTTAAATCGTTTACTTTTCAGTTCATAAAATCTCTTTTTCTAGCCTTATTCAATTCACACATTTTTATATAAATTATCCAACTCCACAAAATTTTCCTATTTTAAGCCTTTCAAAAACATTAAACGTGTTCATATGAAGTTAGCATTGCATTGGAAAATATTAATTGGCATGGCACTCGGAGTAGCTTTCGGAATTATTATGTCGATGATTGGAATGAATCAAATAGTGATGGATTGGGTTGCTCCTTTTGGAACAATTTTCATTAGCATGCTCAAAATGATTGCTATACCCTTGATCATTGCATCGCTTATTAAAGGAATTTCAGATCTTCAAGATATTTCAAAATTTTCAAAAATTGGAATTCAGACTATCGTAATTTATGTCATGACAACAGTTATTGCTGTTTCCATTGGTTTGACATTAGTTAATATAGTAAATCCTGGAAAACACGTTTCTGAGCAAACAATTGCTGACATCCTCAATGATGGAAATAACGACCCAACGTCAAAAATTTCTGCAGCTTCTCAAACCCAAGAGCAAGGACCATTGCAATTTCTTGTGGATTTGGTACCAGATAATGTAATTGGATCTATGAGCGATAATGGTTCAATGTTAAAAGTTATCTTTTTTGTAGTTTTCTTTGGAATCTGCATGCTTCTTATCAAAAAAGAACACCGCGACCCCCTCCACAATTTCTTTGTTGGTCTGAATGAAGTAATCTTGAAAATGGTGGACTTAATAATGTTATATGCCCCAATCGGAGTTTTCGCTTTACTAGCTAGTTTAGTTGCAAGTACTACTAATCCTGATCTGTTTATAGCATTAGGAATGTACGCTATTACTGTTGTGCTTGGTTTGCTTTTAATGTTAGGATTTTACGTTACAGTGGTACGATTATATACAGGAAAATCCCCAGGATTCTTTTTCAGAGGTATAGGACCTGCCCAATTGGTAGCTTTTTCCACAAGTTCTAGCGCAGCTACGCTACCTGTTACAATGGAAAGAGTAGAAGAACATCTTGGTGTAGAAGAAGAAGTAACAAGTTTTGTTTGTCCAGTAGGAGCAACCATTAATATGGATGGCACAAGTTTATACCAAGCTGTAGCCGCTGTGTTCATTAGTCAAGCATTAGGATTTGACCTAAGCTTTGGGATGATTGGAACGATCTTAGTTACTTCTGTATTAGCAAGCATAGGTTCTGCAGCTGTTCCTGGAGCTGGATTAATCATGCTAATCATTGTTCTTCAATCCATAAATTTCCCAGCTGACAAGTTAGCAATTGGAATAGCATTGGTAATGGCTGTGGATAGACCATTAGACATGTTAAGGACTGTGATCAATATTTCTGGCGATGCAACAGTTGCAATGATTGTAGGAAAAAGGGTTGGTAAACTTGGTGAACCAATTGAAAAAGACTGGGATGATAACTATAAAGTTGAGCATCCATAATTCTGATTATTGGCATTTACTTCAAATTGCTTAATCATCTGAAAAATAGAGCACAGTAATTTACAATGTCATAGGTTTTACTCAATTAGGAACATAAAACTATTTATAAATTTGCCCGTTTTTGATTACTTGTTCAATATTTCGAAGAACTGAAATATTTTCTATGGGATCCCCACCAACAACAATTAAATCTGCAAAAAGACCTTTTTTTATGGATCCAAAACTTGCAGAATAACCAAATACTTCTGCATTGACAGCTGTCACTGACCTTAGTACCTCAATTGGCTTCATTCCATATTCAACCATCATTTCAAGTTCTCTGACGTTGTCCCCATGTGAAAATACGCCTACATCGCCTCCTGCGACAATCACTACCCCTTCTTTAAGTGCAGATGTGAAGGATTTTTTCTTTTTCACAATTCGCTCTGGTTCAGGATCAGAACCTTTGTTCCAACCTTGATATTGTAAAATTGCATCTCCTGCTGCAAGAGTTGGACAAAATGCGACATTATTTTCTTTCATTAACTTAAAAATCTCACTTGTGCCGGAGTCTCCATGCTCTATGGTGCTTACTCCAGCCAGCGTTGCTCTGCGCATTCCTTCTTCAGTTGATGCATGTGCTACAACTTGTCGGCCGCTGCTTTTCGCTATTTCGACAATTAATTCCAATTCCTTTTGAGTAAAAGTAGCCATTGCAGTACTTTCTAGTCCCCACCTATAATCGGCATAAACTTTAATCAGATCTGCGCCTTTACCTATTTGATCCCTTACCACACGAATCAAATTGTCATATCCATCAGCTGATTCAGCTCCCAATGGAACATTTACATATTCTTGAAAACCCTTCGGTCCATAACTGCCGGTAGCAACAATTGCTTTTCCAGCTACTATCATTCTTGGTCCAGGAATAATGCCTTTGTTGATGCTTTCTTTTAAACCAACATCTACATAATCTGCGCCTTCAGAGCCTAAATCTCGAACTGTTGTAAAGCCTGCTAATAAAGTACTCTCAGCATGTTTAGCTCCTCTAATTGCTCTTTCTGCATGTGATTCTTTGAGAACTTGATCATTCCACGAAGTTTCATTATAAGGATGCAATAATAAATGAGAATGGCCTTCAATCATACCAGGCATTATGGTAGAATTTGGAAATTCTAGAATTTTGCAAGTGGAAGGAATTTCGATTTCTGCAAGCTTGCCAAATTCAACAATCTTGGTTTCTTTAATCAAAACAACTTTATCATTATGGATATTTTGACCATCAAAAACCTGTTTTGCTTTTATCAAGTAACAGCTATTCTCCTGAGCGATAATCGCATTCTGAGCTAGGACTAGAATTATGGTGATTACAAATTGTAAATATTTAGTTTCTTTCATTGTCCTATATTAATCAATTAGTTTTTATTAAAGCCCTTATTCACTCTTTGTTTGGCGAGAGCTTGCAAATCAGTTACCTTATCTGATTCGTCAATAATTTCTTTTCCAAGTAAGGTTTCAAAAACATCTTCCATCGTGATTAAACCTACAATATTTCCATATTCATCCATTACGACTGACATATGCTGCCTATCATCTGTTAACTTGTTAAAATAGTCATGCAAAGGCATTTGATCAGAAACAAAATTTATTGGCCTCATTATCTCTTTTATGGCCTTGTTTTTCCCATCTTCTTTTAAATAAGTACTAAATATATCATCTTTCAACACCATACCTTCGATGTGGTCTTTGTCACGACCAAAAACTGGCACTCTTGAATATGTTGTGGCTTCAGGATTTGAAATGAAATCATTTAACGTCTTATTTTCTTGAATAAAAAATGCCACAGATCGAGGCGTCATAATATCTCTTACTTTTCTTTTTTCGAAATTTAATAAATTGGTTATGATCTCCGACTCTTCTCTCCCTAAAACTCCACTTTCCTGCCCAATTGAAGCAATTGCAGCGAAATCAGCTCTGCTTAAAACAGATTGGTCTTTATCGTTTTTTAATTTACTTGTGATCAATTTGCTCACCCAAACCAATGGATATAATATAAAAATTATCATCGAAATCGCTCTGACTGCAAAAGGTGTGAGGAATTTCCAATAATTTGCACCTATGGTTTTAGGAATAATTTCAGATAATATCAAAATTCCTAAAGTCATCAAAATAGCCACGATGGTTTCAAAATGTATTTCTAACCCAAACAAATTAAAGCCCGTACTTCCAAATAAGCTTCCCGCTTGAACGCCCACCAAGATTGCACCAACTGTATGAGCAATTGTATTTAGTGTTAATATTCCTGACAATGGAATATCAACGTCTGATTTATATTTTTCAAGCTTATTTCCAACATTTGGATTACTTTTCAATAAATGGGCAACATAGGATGGCGTTACACTTAGTAATACAGCTTCTAAAATCGAACATAAAAATGAAAACCCTATTGCTATTAAGGCATAAAATATAAGAAGACCCACGAGTTAAGAGATTGTTACTCAACAAAAATAAGTTATTCTTTGACTTAATAACATAAACACAATATTTTTATGAAATGTAAATCATTAAGATCATTCGAATTTAAATTATTTATTTCTTCAATTTCTTAATTTTGCATTTGATTCAATTAGGCAATCAGTACTAAAAGTTTATTGCATATTGACATTTGAAATTAATAAATAATTTGCCAATTTCAAGGTTAAATTAAGTATTCTTCAACCTATAATAGCTCTTAATTTATCCAAAATAATTTTATAGGATTTTGATATTATAAAATATTATAATATTTATTTTTACTTTTATTTTTTTTATTTTTTTAACTATATTGTAAAATGAGTGATGAAAAACAATTATTAGGAATTGGTTCGAGAGTAGAACATCCAGCTTTTGGAGACGGCGTTATTATTGGCGTTGATGTTGCAGCTTATAAAGTTTGCTTTATCGTTTATGGCATAAAGCACGTCGGAAAAGATTATAACAATTGGGAAATTATTGAAGCAATTGAAGCGGAAGAAGATGTCAGTTTTAGTCTAGCAGAAAAGGCATTAATAAAAATCTTGAAAAACTACAATGCTATTTCAGAAAAAATAGATCTCGGTGATAAATGGATAAATGGAACAATGGTTTTGAATCCAGGAGAAGAAGGTTTGAAATCCAAAGAAATCCCAATTGATGTATTCTTCCATAAAATTGTAATGGTAAGAGACAGATTGAGAGTAATGGAACAAAGAGTGAACAGCTCTAATCTTACAGATGAAGAAAAAGTAAATCTTCAACAATATATCACCAAGATATACGGCAGTTTAACATCTTTCAATGTGCTATTCAAATACAAAGAACACCACTTTGTGGGAGACAAATCAAATTAATAATGAAATTCATTAAGACCTTAATTGTATTTTTCTTTTTGGGATTATTGATTAATTCTTGTGTTGAAGTTCGAAATCAATATTCTGCAATTCCACCTGGCATATGGAGAGCAACTTTAACAGTTGATGGTTCGGGACTTCAGAAAATAATAAATACTGAAAATGAAACCGATAGAGTTTTCACAGAAATGACTGATGGTGAGTTGCCATTCAATTTTGAAGTAAGTTATATTAATGATACCATTTTTAATATTGAGATTATTAATGATAGTGAAAGAATTTTAGTTGAGGATATTGAATTCGGAAAAAATCTTAAAACAGGTCAAGATACCATTAGAATTAATTTTCCAATATTTGATTCTTATATCAGTGGAATTTATGAAGAAGATAAGATTCAGGGTTATTGGATTGTCAATTACAGAGAAAATTACAAAATTCCTTTCAATGCAGTTTTTGGCCAAGGTCACCGGTTTACTACCATGATTGAAGCACCTACATTAAATCTTAATGGAAAGTGGGAAGCAACTTTTGAATTGAATACTGAAGATGAATATAAAGGTGTTTGTGAATTTATACAGGAAGGCAATAGGTTGTCTGGAACCATAAGAACTGAAACTGGAGATTTTAGATATTTAGAAGGAACTGTACAAGGAAACAAGGCTTTTCTATCTTGTTTTGACGGTGCGCATGCATTTCTTTTTCAAGCAAAAATACTTGAAGATGGCTCATTAACAGGCTCTTTCAGATCAGGTACACATTATGCAACCACTTGGACTGCTGAAAAAAATGACTCATTTGAATTAAGTGATCCGAATACTTTAACTTTTCTAAAAGGACAAGAAAAATTCTTTTTCAATTTCGAAAATACAAATGGAAACTATATAAGTATCGAAAATGAAGAATACAAGGGCAAGCCATTGATTGTAAGCATCTTTGGAACATGGTGCCCAAATTGTAGAGATGAAATGGAATTTCTAAAAGAATACAAAGAAATGAACCAAGATTTAGAATTTAATGTGGTAGGAATAGGTTTTGAAAAGTACAAAGACAAAACTAAATCTTTAAATGCATTAAAAAGATATAAAGACAAGATGGACATTCCATTTGACCTTTTGTTGGGAGGATTTTTTGAAAAAGATCAAGCGATTAATCAATTACCAATGCTCAATAAAATCATTTCCTATCCTACCTTAATTTTATTAGACAAAGAAAAGAATATCCGTCAAATTCATACAGGATTTTCGGGACCAGCTACGAGTAAGTATGAATCTTTTAAAAAAGATTTTGATCAATTGATTAAAAGTTTAGTTCATGAATAAGAAAATAAAATTACGAAAAATAGCTTTGATTACTGGAGCTACCTCTGGCATTGGAAAAGCAACAGCTATTCAATTTGCCAAAAATGGTTATGATATAATTATTACAGGGAGGCGTAAAAAAAGATTAAATGATATTGCACTGAAAATCAAAGAAAAATATGGTGTTGAAGTGGTTAGTTTGAATTTTGACATTCAAAAATTAACAGCTGTAAAAAAAGCTTTAGGTTCTCTTACCAATGACTGGATGGAAATTGATGTTTTGGTTAATAATGCAGGTCTTGCAAGTGGATTTGACCCAATTTATGACGGAGATGTGAAAGATTGGGAAAGGATGATAGATACTAACATCAAAGGTCTGCTTTACATGACCAGACTTGTTAGTCCAATTATGGTGAACAGAAATAAAGGGCATATTATTAATCTATGTTCCACAGCTGGGCACGAAGTTTATCCTAATGGCAATGTTTACTGTGCTACCAAATTTGCAGTTGATGCACTGACAAAATCTATAAGAATCGATCTCCACAAATACAATATCAGAGTAAGTCAAGTTTCGCCGGGGCATGTTGAAGAAACTGAATTTGCTCTAGTAAGATTTCATGGAGATAAAGAACGATCAAAAATATATGAGGATTTTCAGCCTTTGAAATCAAAAGATGTTGCAAAAGTTATTTTTTATGTTGCTTCCCAACCCAAGCATGTTAACATCCAAGATGTACTTCTAATGGGAACTCAACAAGCAAGTAATGTTTTCTTTGATCGGAGCGGTAGAAATTAAGTAATCATTTTTTATCATATTTCTACAATCTCACCAAACAGAATTATTTATCTGATATCTTTTTAATTTTTAACGACCTAAAAAATTAAACCATATTTTTTTGAATTAAAGTCAAAAAATATTCTAAATTGTAGGCATGGTTGAAAATTGTCTTTAAATTAATAAATTCTTTTCCCAAAAAATTTGATTTTATAGGCTTCTATTAATCTAGAATAACCCCTTATTAAAGTTAAAGTATTCATTTTTATCTATTAAGCAATCTGATTTTAATTAGATTGTTGTTTATTCTTAAAACTTTGAAATTGATTTTTTAATGGTGAATCCAATATTATAAATATTGGATTCTAAGACATCATGGATAAAGCTTTATATAGAACTTTTTTTTACAAATTTTTTTTAAATTATTAAACCTTATTTATGAAAAAAATAATTAAACCCTTATTTATTTTACTTTTTATGTATCCAATGCTGACCTACGGTCAAACGGTTTCAGGGAAAATAACCGACGCAAATGGACCTGTAATTGGGGCAACAATAACCTCTGGAGATATTGGCGCAGTATCTGATGTTGATGGAATGTATTCTTTAAATTTGACAGCAGGCTCTCATACTCTGGAAGTCAGTTATTTAGGATATGGTACACAGCAACAAAAAATCATTTTGAATGACGCTGAAAATAGAACTTGGGATGTAGTACTTCAGGAAGGTGTTAGCTTGAATGACGTAGTCATAACAGGATCCAGAACAGCGCCAAGATCAGCGACAGACACTCCTCTTCCAATTGATGTTGTTTCAGCTAAAGAATTATTATCTACTGGACAAAATTCTTTTGATAAAGCATTGACTTACAAAATTCCTTCATTTAATTCTGTAAATACTCCTGTTAATGATGCAACTTCTTTGCTTGATCCATATGAAATCAGAAACATGGGGCCAAGCAGAACTTTAATATTGATAAATGGTAAACGGAAGAACATGAGTTCATTACTGTACACACAGACTTCTCCAGGAAGAGGAGAAACTGGTGCAGATATTTCAGCAATACCGCAATCTGCAATTGAGAGGGTTGAAATTCTAAGAGACGGAGCCTCAGCTCAATATGGATCCGATGCCATTGCAGGTGTAATGAACATCATTCTAAAAAAAGATGCTGAAAGAGGGAGTATAACTTTTAACGGAGGTATTACTGGCAAAGGAGACGGCGCAACTTACGGTATCGCTTTGAACAATGGAAGTAAAATTGGAGAGAAAGGATTCATGAATTACACTATTGATTTATCAAAAAGAGAATTGGCAAATAGACCGGGTACCGTAAGTGCTGCAGGGGAGGCTGCCGATTTTGGCGCAAGTCTTTCCGACGTAAATAAGTTTTTAGCCTTGAAACCTGATGCAGGAAATATTAATGGTTCTCCAGAAACAACAGCTGCAAAATTTGCACTTAATTTCGGTTATGATATTTCAGATGATACAGAACTTTATGGTAATGCCGCTTATGTATATAAAAAAGTAAATAGTTTTGCTAATTACAGAACGCCATATTGGAGAACATTAGAATCATATCCATATCTGGCAGATTTCTTTCCTGATGGGCCGAATGGTGAATATGTTGGTTATGTCCCAACTTTCGATGGAGATTTGACTGACTACAACGGAACTATTGGCTTTAAAACTCATAAAAATGGTTGGATTGCAGATGCAAGTGCCACAATTGGCAGTAATACTCAAACCTATCTTGTAAGAAATTCACACAATAGAAACGGTACTTTAAATCCAGATGGAACATTTAAGTATAGAGAAAATTCTCCATTAATTTTTAATGTAGGAGGCACAAAATTTGACCATATTGTAGGTAATATAGATATAACTAAACGCTTAACCGACATGGTTGGATTTGCATTCGGTTCAGAATTCAGGAGTGAAACTTTCACAATCCTTGAAGGTACTGAATCATCTTATGAGGATGGTGGCCCGGATTCTTTCGCAGGGAATGATCCAAGAAATTCTGGTAAATTCAACAGATACAATATTGGTGCTTATGCTGATATTGCATTGGATCTAAGCGATGATTTTTTAATAAATGCAACAATCAGAGGTGAAAACTATAGTGATTTTGGAAGTGCCTTTGTTTGGAAATTAAGTTCAAGATACAAATTAGCAGATGATAAAGTTACATTAAGAGGATCGGCATCAACAGGTTTTAGAGCTCCTACCCTACACCAAATTTATACACAAAAAGCTCAATACAGCTTTATTCCCGGCCAGGGAATTCAAGTTGGCGGATTGATTAATAACGTTTCTAGGGAGGCTAGATTACTTGGTTTACCATCTTTAACGCCAGAAAAATCAACCAATATTACCCTAGGTTTAGGGGTTAGACCAAGCTATAATTTTAGTTTCACTATAGATTATTATAATATTGCAGTAAAAGATAGAATTATTCTAAGTACTGAGATCGGAGCTACAAACAGTGGTAATACTGCTTTAGATCAAATATTGAGTGCCAATAATCTTTCAGATCTTAGTTTTTTCGTCAATGCTATTGATACAAGGACATCTGGGTTAGACTTTGTTGCAAATTATAAAGGAATAAACCTCGGTGGTGGAAGTTTAGGCTTCAATTTGTCAGGAAATTATACCATTTCCAATGGTAGAGAAGGCGATGTTAAGAATCCAAAACTTGTTCAACAAGCTGGACAAACAGTATCCAATCCAACTCAAGAAGCATTATTTTTTACTTCTAGACCAAAAACAAAAATTATTCTTGGCCTAGATTATAGCATGAAAAAATTCAATCTTTCTTTGAACAACACTCTTTTTGGTAAAACAATTTTCAGACAGCAAGGATTGCCCGAAAAACTTTATACAGAATTTACTCCTAAGGTTGTTACAGATCTTGGATTAAGTTATCAGTTGACAGAAAAAACAACTGTTGCATTAAATGTGAACAATTTGCTTAATGTGCTTCCTGAATGGAGTTTCAAAGCAGATGCTGGATCTGAAGGTCTATTAAATGATCAGGCAGCATTAGACAATTATTCCAATGCAATCACATTCAACCAAAGATATTCTCAAATGACATATGATGGTTACCATTTCAGCCAATTGGGAACAATTCTAAACCTTTCAATTAATGTACAATTTTAGACAACTAAAAAACAAATTGAAATTTTTGATTGATTTATAAAAAAAGAAAGGCTTCCAAATATTTGGAAGCCTTTCTTTTATAATTATCTGTGAATCTTACATTCCTCCTCCACCTGCCCAATGATTCATTCCGTCCACAATTGCTCCCATTGCTGCTAAGGTAATCATCCAATACAATCCATTGATGAGCATGTTTTTCCAAGATTTTTGCTCAAATAACCCATTTGAAATAAATATTGGTATAACAAATAGGATACTTATTAAAACGCCATGAAAAGCGCCATGCTTAAATGAATCAAATTGGCCTTCCTGGCCTTCGCCATTACAAATATTCAACATAAATAAAGCAATTAGAACAGACATCACCAAAGAAATTCCCATCATTACAGGCATGTTCGCCGATTTCTGTTTTTCTTCTGTCATGCCAATTGACGCCATCCAAGCTTTACCAAATAAAAGTTTGCTGTAATAAATCATTCCAAACACCATAGGAACTAGGGCAGCTAGTACTATTGAAAGCCAGTTAATTTCGTTCATTTTGATAAGTTTTAAATAAATAAATAGAGTTTACAACGTTGAATATAACACATTACCAATCATTAATTTATTTTTCAAAAGTATTTATTTTTAAAACTTAATTTTGATTTTTACTAACATTAAAGTTTTTTAAATTATCATTTATTCATATTTCAATACTATTATCTGCGTAGAATTCTTTAACAAGATTTTCCAATGGAGAATCAAATAAGTCTGCTCTATTACTGAAATAATTGAGTTTTACAACAGTAAGTTTTCAGTCCTAAAATATTAATTATTATATTCAAACTTTAAATAAATTCATCATCCAAAATCAATATAATGAAAGCCATTCGTTTAATTATTCTTGTCCTTATTTTCACACCTATCTTTGTTAATGCGCAGTTCAAAAAAAAGAACAAGGAAGCAGTTGTTGCCGAAATAGCAAAAAAAGACACCTTCGATACTAAGCAGTTTAATGATCTAAAATGGAGGAATATTGGCCCATTTAGAGGAGGAAGAAGTGTTACGAGCACGGGTGTAGTTGGACAAGATATGACCTATTATATGGGATCAGTAGGTGGAGGAATTTATAAAACTACAGATGATGGAATTACATGGAACAATATATCCGATGGATTAATAGAAACTGGAACTGTTGGAGCAATAGCTGTATCAGAAAGCAACCCTAATATTGTTATGGTTGGAATGGGAGAACATGCTGCAAGAGGTGTAATGACTTCTATGGGAGATGGAGTTTACAAATCAACTGATGCTGGTAAAACATGGAAACATATTGGACTAGATAGTAGTCGTCATATTTCTGATGTGGTCATTCATCCAACAAATCCAGATATAGTTTTTATAGCCGCTCAAGGAGCACAATATGGACCTTCGAAAGACCGAGGTATTTATAGATCATTAGATGGTGGTTCAACATGGACTAATGTATTAAGTGTAAACGATATCACAGGTGCCTCATCCCTTTCCATGGACATGAAAAATCCGTTGATTCTTTATGCAGCAATGTGGGAACATCAGAGAACCCCTTGGACAATGACATCTGGAGGAAAAGATTCAGGACTTTATAAGTCAAAAGATGGAGGAACCACATGGAAAAAAATGGAAGAAGGCTTGCCTAAAGATTTTGGAAAAGCCGGGATTTCTGTTTCTAGAGCTAATCCAGACCGAGTTTTTGCAGTTATTGAAGCTGAAGAAAAAAAGGCTGGTGTGTACAGATCAGATGATGCCGGTGAAAAATGGACGCTCATAAATACGGACAGAATTAATGTGACTAGATCATGGTATTATATGGAAATATTTGCAGATCCAATCAATGAAAATATAGTGTATGTGATGAATGCTCCCGCAATGAAATCTATAGATGGAGGAAAAAGTTTTACCAGAATGGCAACTCCTCACGGGGACAACCATCATTTGTGGATAAACCCAACCAATAATCAAAAAATGATAAATTCTAATGATGGTGGAGCTAATATTTCTAATAACGGTGGGAAAAGTTGGAGTACACAACAGAATCAAGCTACCTCACAATTTTATAGGGTGATTACTGACAACTTAGTTCCTTACAATGTATATGGCGGCCAACAAGACAATTCTGCAATTCGTATAAAAAGCAGAACCAATTCGGGAGGAATAGATTGGAAAGATTGGGTTTCTGTTGCTGGTTGTGAAAGTGCTTATTTGGCTTTCGATCCAGATAATCCAGAACTTGTTTATGGAGGGTGTTATCAAGGAATTATTGAAAAATGGATGGCCTCAACACAAGAAGCAAAAGCAATCAAAGAATATCCAGAATTAAGTTTGGGTAATACACCTGAAAACTTCAAATACAGATTCAATTGGAATGCGCCCATCATTAGCTCTCCTCATGATAGAAAAACCATTTATCATGCTGGAAATGTAGTTTTCAAATCGACTGATGAAGGTCAAAGTTGGGAGCTAATTAGTCCTGATTTAACCAGAAATGATAAAAGCAAGCAAGGTCCCGGTGGTGGTCCTTATACAAATGAAGCAGCAGGAGGCGAAAATTACAATACTTTAATGTATTTGACTGAATCTCCTTTGGAAAAAGGAACTTTGTGGGCCGGCAGTGATGATGGATTGGTTCATGTGACAAGAGATGGAGGTAAAAACTGGGAAAATGTAACTCCTCCTGATGCCCGTGAAGGAATCATCAACAGTATTGAAGTATCTCCTCATGATGCAGCTACGGCATATGTGGTATTAATGAGATATAAGTTTATGGATCTCAAACCATATATATACAAAACTTCTGATTATGGGAAGTCATGGACTAAAATAGTCAATGGTATAGACAACCCACACACATTTGTAAGAGTTGTTCGAGAAGATAAAAAGCAAAAAGGTCTTTTGTATGCAGGAACTGAAACTGGCATGTATCTTTCTTCTGATGATGGTATGAATTGGAACAAAGTAAATTTAAACCTGCCTAACATTCCTATCAATGATATCACCATTCAAAACAATGACCTTGTTATAGCTACAGCGGGCCGATCATTTTGGATATTGGATGATATAGCACCATTCCAAAATTTGGCAAAAGAAAAAGATTCATTAATGGTATTTCAGCCCAAAGACACTTATTTATTGTTTGGAGGCAGTTCTGATGACGCTGCTAATGGCTTAGGACAAAATCCAAAACAAGGAGTGACCATTGATTATTATTTGGCCGAAGAAATGGATAGCATTGACCTAAAACTTGAAATTATGAACGGAGAAAAGGTAATTAGAAGCTACACCAATAAGAAGAATGCAGATTTCAAATCATGGCCGGGTGGTCCTCCAGCTCCTGAAGTTATTCCATCGAAAAAAGGACTCAACAGATTTACTTGGGATTTTGGAAGAGAAAGCTTACCTGCAGTTGAAAATGTCTTTGTTTACGGTGATTATAGTGGTTCAAGAGTAGGTCCTGGAAAATATGAAATACGAATATCATCTGAGAAAAAAATGTCAGAAACATCCGTAAAAGTATTACCCAATCCTAACCTTGCAACCAAACCTTCTGATTATGCAGAACAACAAGCAGCTCTTGATCGGATTGCTGCAATCATTACTGACATCCATGATTCAGTTAATCAGATGAGATCGGCAAAGGCACAATTAAAAGGCTATGACAAACTATTAAAGAGCAATGCTGACTCTAAAGAATTATTGGCTATGGGAGATAGTATAGCACAAAAAATTGATACTTGGGAACAAAATCTCATACAACCAAATCAGAAAACCTTTCAGGATGTCATCAATTACAATAATCAATTGAATGCCGAATTGATGGAATTGAAAAGTTATATCGACTCTTCTCTTCCACAATTAACGAAAGGTTCTAAAGAAAGAATGACTGATCTGATGGAAGAATGGTCTAAATACGAAAAAGAAAGAGATGAGATTATTAATGTAGAAATGAGGGCTTATGACAAAATTTATAAAACTTTAAATTTACCTGCAATTATAATTAAAGAAGTGACCGATAAGTCGAGAAGTTGAGTTTAGCTTTGAGTTGTGAGTTGTGAGCTTTGAGCTGTGTCAGGCAGCGATGAGCGGTGAAATGCTGACAAGATATTTTCAAAACATTCGTAAATAAAATAGTTTCATCAGTAAGCGGTGGAATGCTGATAAGCAATTTTTGAAACGTTAGGGAAGAAAATAGTTTCATCATTAAGCTGTGAGCCTTATTAAATTGATTTTTAACTAAGAAAATAAAATTTCTTCATCCTTTCAAATTCGTGATTCAGACCACTTATGAGCTGAAAGTAAGAAGAATTCCGAAAATAAAATCCTTTGATCCTTTAAATCTCACTAATCAAGGTTCAGACATTGTCAATACCTCTAATCACAAAAATCCCAAATGGGACAGTATGTTAGATCAGATCACTCAGCTATTACAAAATAATTATTACCTTAGAAATCAAAATCAATGAAATCCCAAAATCTTTTTAAATCTGTGGTTCTGAACGTATTTAATATTTTGAAATCTTATGCTGGTGAAATCACATCAGAATTGGAAGAAAATAAAGGTGTAATTTTCGTTATTAATCTACGACAATCAACATGAAAACTTTAATTAATATAGTTATCGCGTTCCTTTTGGTTTTCATTCAAATAGAATGTTTTGGTCAAAGTCATGAATTTCCCATTACGGAGGTGTATCAAATTGAAGATGATACCTTATTGCAAGACATGCCACCCATAGATTGGATTATTGAAGAAGGAGAAGAAAAATTAAGCATAGATAATTTACAGAATGGGAATATTAAAGACGGTAAAATAATTAGGCTTTTAGAAAGTAAGACGTTTATCAACAATCCTAAAAAATCCTATTGGTTTAGGCTATCTCTTATTAGTAATTCAGACTTGATTAATGAATATTTAAGGATTGATTTAAATGGCGGACCAGGTCAAAATGTTCAAACTTTCAATTTTATTGATGCTTACTTATTTATTGATAATCAATTGGCAAAACATGGTTTATCTGGCTTAAGTATAGGTAAAGCAGAAAGGGATGTAAAGGATATTTATGTTAATTCTTTGATTAAATTTGATTTAGTTGCTAATCATCCATTGCACGCATGGGTTAAAGTTAATTTTATATCTCCTGGTAACATTCTAGTTAAGAATAGCTTTATTTCTAACCAATATGATTTTCAAAAATTTAGTAAAAAAGAGAGTTTTTTTAGCTTTTTAGTTTTAGGCTTTATTATAGCCATGCTTTTCATAGGGGTTTTCCTACTTTATTGGAACCGTGAAAGGGTTTATTGGTGGTTTGTGATTTTTGTATTGGTTAATTTATTAGCTAGGCTCTTTTCTTCATTTAGCAATGAAATCATTGTGATTTTTTTTCCAAGCCATCCTATATTGATTTCATACTTAAGAGGTACTGCAGATGTAACAAATTTTTTTATAACCCTTTGGTTTGCTAGAATCCTAATCAATACACCCAAGTATTTCCCGAAAACGGATAAAGTTTTCAAAATAGCCATTATCATATTTGCCATTTTCGCTTATACATATGT
>JAHEAQ010000077.1 GCA_024642705.1 Bacteroidota bacterium
CATGTAATTTACTTGAGTGGAATTGTAAATGAAGACTTGCTTTCTCGTCACCTTGAATCCAGAAAAGCAGTTGAGGTTGAATTAAAAAAAGGGGATTATAATTTTACCGCTTTAAGAGCAGGAATCATTATTGGATCAGGAAGTGCATCCTTCGAAATCATCCGAGATTTGGTAGAAAAACTCCCAGTGATGATTACTCCAAAGTGGCTTAATACTAAATGCCAACCTATCGGAATAAGCGATGTTATTCTGTTTCTGCAAAAGGCTCTTTTTCAAAAAAGTGTTTATAATCAAAGCTTTGATATTGGTGGTCCAGATATCCTTACTTACAAGGAAATGTTGCTTGGTTTTGCAAAAGTTAGAGGGCTTAAAAGATGGATATTTACTGTTCCGATAATGACACCAAAATTATCTTCATATTGGCTATATTTTGTCACTTTAACTTCATACAAGCTAGCTTCAGCTTTAGTCAGTAGTATGAAAATAGAAGTCGTTTGTAAAAACAATAATATCCGTCAATTATTAGACGTGGATCCTATTGGCTATGAAACTGCTTTACGAAGAACGCTCTATCAAATAAATGGAAACGAAATTATTTCCAGCTGGAAAGATTCATGGAGCAGTGGACTTATGAACCAAAAGTTAGATCTTTTTTTAGATGTTCCAGATTTTGGATGTTTCAAAGATGAACGAAGCAAAGCTATAAAAGACCTTAAAGAAACGAAAGATAAAATATGGCGCATCGGAGGTACAAGCGGCTGGTATTATGGCAATTGGTTATGGCAATTTAGAGGATTTTTAGATAAGCTTTTTGGCGGTGTTGGATTAAGAAGGGGAAGAACCCATCCGTTAAACCTGTATCCCGGTGACGCAGTTGATTTCTGGAGGGTACTTCTATCCGATAAAGAAGAAGGACATTTGTTGTTGTTTGCAGAAATGAAACTTCCTGGAGAAGCATGGTTAGAATTTAAAATAAAAGATGATTTATTAATACAAACTGCAACATTTCGCCCCAAAGGATTATCTGGTAGATTATATTGGTATGCCGTACTACCCTTTCATGGTTATATATTTGAAGGAATGATCAAGGCATTGACTAAGTAAATATTCCAATCTATTTTAGACTTAATAAGAAATCTAAAACCAAATAAAAAAAGTATATGTCCACTTAATGTGACTGCAGCCTTAGTGTATCATTACTCATTTATATGGGTCAAGGATAAATTAAAAACAATAACTGTTTCCTTTATCAATCCACCAAAAATAGATTTTAAATTCAGAAAAGAAATTCCCTTAATCAAAGAATGATTCGGGTCCAATAATATGCTTGAAAACGTGCTTCTTGTTCTTTTGATTTGATAACCAGAAGTTACATTTTTATAATCTTTTGCAAAAATTTGCCATTGTGAAGCAGAAAATAAACACCTGCATTTAAATAGCTTACATCGTTAGCTTTTCCAGAATTTACAAACCCTAAGGATTTGCCACTCATGTCAACAATCTCTAAAGTAAGTAATTGTTGTTTGTCGGAATTTATAAACAGATGATCTTGGATCGGATTGGGGAATACTTTAATTTCTTCATGATTATTTTCTTTGACAGCGCTTTGCACATTATTGTAACAATCTAATTCAGAAACTCGAAGTCTAATATTTGGTAATAATGGATAAAACATATCTCCTGGACAAACAGTAGATGAGCAAGCTTTAGTTGATCCACTGCTATTCCGATGTCCTGCTATATTGTCCAAGTAGAAATCCCCTTTGACATGATAAGATTGTGCATTTACATCTATGCCATTTTCAGTTGCTTCAAATGCCAATATATTGACCAAAGTACTTAACGAAGCTTCCGATGGTTCCACTGAAGTATAATCTCCGATCACACAAATTCCGACAGTATTTTCATTAAGACAACTGAAGTGAGCTCCTTGATAATCATCTGGTCTTCCTTCGTACAAAACGCCATTAGGATCTATCAGCCAATTGTAACCAATGTCATCCCAACCATTGGTGTTGACATGGAGGTCCCAGATAAAATTTACAACCATTGCAAAATTAATACTTTCGTTATTTCCAGCTGAATGATGCACAATCAAGTGGGTTGGTTCAGTGAATTCTGGAGAATTGTCGATTGGACAAGTTGGACACCAGCAATCCCTTCCGCATACATCTGGTTTGTCACAATTATAAGAATTTTCAAAACTTTGTGGTGTATTATTCTTCTCTTCAGATGCTAAGAAAAACCTAACCGTCAAAGCTGACTTTAATTTTTCACTGGTCTTAAATTGGATGTCAGAAAAGGATTTTTGAATGGGCTTCGTTTGATATGCTGATCGACTTGATTCTACAAATTCATGTTGCTGGTCAAATTTCAGCCAAGAAGTCCATTCGCCATCCGTTTTCAATCTGTAAAATATGCCCACGTTTTCAAGGTCAAAGTGATAACATGATAATCCTATAAATTCTAATGTTTCCTTGGTTGGGATAAATGGAATTTCATTTGATTTAAATTCATTATTTCTGGTATAAAATTCAGGTGTGATTTCAAAAGTTTTGGATTGGCCATCTAAACTTCCGAGCACAAGAATATTTATTATTGCAACGAAAAGAACATTCTTCATAAATCTAAGGTATAAAAATTAACAAGGTGTTTATTTAGCTTTAAAGTATTAATATAGCAAAAGCTAAAATTCAATTATTTTTCTTCAAAGGATTCATAATAAAGGCTGGAATTATGATTGCTTTTAAACTAAAAATTAGTTAAAGTGAAAATTAGGTAACGCTTAAAGCAATAAAATGATTGCTAAGGCAGAAAAGAGATTTATTCAAAAGATTTACACAACTATAAATATTTTGTCATAGGAATGCTCCCATTTTATCTTTTCTAATAAAGATGTGATTGACTAAAAGAAAACATTTACCTGATAATGAACATGCTCAACATCTGCAAGATGGTAAATTTGATATACAAAATGCTAATTTTAAATTAAGCATACATTCCTTCTATTTCTTTCTTAAATTTTTCAGCGATGTCTTTCCTTTTTAGTTTTAATGTAGGTGTATATTCTCCAGTTGTAACGGACCACTCTTCATGTAAAAGGTAGGTTTTTTTTATAAATTCGTGCCGTTTTAAATGAGCATTCACATCTTCAATTATTTGATCAAAGAACTTGACTACTTTGGGGTGTAAAACCATAAATTGAGGCCCTGTCCAATGCACATTATTTTCGGCGCACCAGTTTTCGAGAAGAGGAAAATTTGGAATTATTAATGCAGTAAGAAAAGGACGATTAAATCCAATGATCATCGCTTGATCAATCATATCTTCAGCGCGCAATAAATTTTCAATAACTTGGGGTGCGACATATTGTCCACTTGTTGTTTTATAGATGTTTTTCTTCCTATCTGTAATGGTAAGGAATCTTTTATCCACAAATTTTCCTACATCACCAGTATAAAACCAACCATCAGCGTCAATTTTTTCATTAGTTAATGCCTTATTATTATAATAACCAAGCATTACGTTTGGACCTTTAACACAAATTTCTCCCTCACCGTTTTCGTTTTGATCCACTATTTTAACTTGAACGGAAGGAATTGGAATTCCCACCGTTCCAAATTTGTTTCCTCCAGCTTCAAACCGATTAAATGAAACAATTGGAGATGTTTCGGTAAGACCATATCCTTCTCGAATGTGGATTCCAGCATCAGAAAACAACATGGCGATGTGTTGAGGCATGGCAGCAGCACCAACAATTAATCCTTTAATTCTGCCACCCATCACTTTTCTCCATTTTCGAAAGACAAACAAGTCACATAAACTTAATTCAATCCTTCTTAAAGGATTAAGACTTTGTCTTCGCGCTCTTTTACTGCTGATTAATGCCCAACGGACTATCTTTTTTTTGAGAAATCCACTGCTTTTTATTTCTTTAATGATGAAATCATATACTTTCTCTAAGACTCGAGGCACGCTGGTCATATAATGAGGCCGAATCTCCTGGACATTTTTCATCAATTCTTTTGGATTGTCTATATAATATATTCTTGCGCCAACGGTAATAAAGACAAAAGTGGATACTCTTTCAAAAATATGGGATAATGGCAAATAACTTGCAGAAGTGTGGTGATGGTTTACAGGGATTAATGAAATCACAGATTTGATATTGCTAATGATATTATGATGGGAAAGCATTACACCCTTAGGAAGACCTGTAGATCCAGAGGTATAAAGGATGGTAGCCAAAGAATTACTATCCATTTCTTTTGAATCAAAATCGGAAATAGAGTTTATATTGAAAAGCTGCTTGTAATATGGAATTCCTTCTATTTCCTCAAGTCCAAAAATATCTACATTAGAAATTCCAAGTTTTTCTAAAGTTTGTTTTTGTTCTTCATGCTGAATAAAGATTAATTTCAAATTTGCGTCTTGGACAATATGCAAGATGTCAGAATCTGATGAGTTCCCATGAAGAGGAACACTTACATGCCCTGCCTTAATGATTGCAAAATCAACTATATTCCATTGTGGACTTCCAGATTGGGCATAAATTCCAATATTGGTCTGAGAAGAAAATAAACTTGACAAACCATTTGCCAATTGATTGATTTCATCGCATATTTTTTCAGTAGAAAAATGAATCCATTTTCCATCTTTTTTGTAATTCAAAGCATTATCAATTGGGTATTTATCCAATTGATAAAAAGGAAT
This sequence comes from Bacteroidota bacterium, assembly GCA_024642705.1. Taxonomy (GTDB): domain Bacteria; phylum Bacteroidota; class Bacteroidia; order Chitinophagales; family Saprospiraceae; genus Portibacter. The sequence continues at coordinate 4,714 of JAHEAQ010000077.1, forward strand.
ATTATGAATAAGATTTAAAGGCTTCATGTATGTAAGATAAAAAAGATTTAAATAATATCACGAGAATCAAAAAGTCTTGAAGAAGTATTTTTTTGTATTCATTTCGAAGAGTTTATTTTTCAAAAACAAATAGGGTTATCTTTGCTAGGTGAGAATATTAATCTTTGTTATAATAATATTTTGGAATTGCCAATTTTCATTTGCAAATCATGACTATTATGCAATCACCCCTGCTCATAAAGAAGCATATGAATTAATAATTGCTCTGCGTTTTGATGAAGGAAAAGCAATTATTGATCAAATTAAAAAGAAAAATCCTAGTGATCTTCTGGTTTATCATATTGAAAACTATATTGATTTTCTGACCATTTTTATCAGTGAAAATAAAGAAGAATTTATATCCAGACAACCAAATAAAGAATATAGGCTTGAAAAACTAAAGCAGGGAGATCCCAATGATCCATATTTTTTATTTTCTCAAGCTGAAATTCATCTTCAATGGGCGCTGACAAGATTAAAATTTGAAGAATATTTGACAGCCGCAATGGAAGTTAATAAGGCAATTGGAATGTTAGAAAAAAATCAGAAAAGATTTCCAGATTTTATATCCAATAAAAAAAGTCTTAGTATTCTGCACGCAATAGTTGGAACCATCCCTGAAACATATAGGGGATTTTTGAGTGTAATTAGCAATTTTGAAGGAACAATTGATCAAGGGAACAAAGAAATTGATGAAGTACTAATGTATGCAGAAAAAAAGGATTACTTCTTTGAAAAAGAAGCAATAGCGATCAAATCCTTACTTCTTTTACATCTAATGAATGACCAAAATGGCGCTTGGAATTATTTGAATAAGTCGAAACTTGATCCATATAATAACCCATTATTGACTTTTTTATTTGCAAGTATTGCAATGAAATCAGGAAAAAATGATGCTGCTATTCAATTGCTTGAAAAAAGAGAAAGAAGTTTGAAATTTTTTCCGATGTTTTATTTGGATCACATGTTAGGAAGTGCAAAATTGTATAGACAAGATAAGGATGCAAATGTTTATTTAAATTCTTACCTCCATAATTTTTCTGGACAGAATTATATAAAGGATAGCTATCGAAAATTGGCTTGGTATGAACTCACAATTAATCAAAATATTGAAGGTTACAGAGCCATGATGGATTTGTGCCTGAATCACGGTTATGAAAGTATAGAAGAAGATAAATCAGCTCAAAAGGAGGCAAAATTGCAAAAAGTGCCACAATTTGAATTATTAAAATCAAGGTTGCTTTATGATGGCGGATATGGGATGAAAGCAATGAAAAGTATTAATTCAATAAAATTGGAAACTTTGGATGATAGCAATAAAATCGAATTTTATTATCGATTAGGAAGAATAATGCAATTAACAGATAAATCACCAGAAGCAATGCAAGCTTTTGAAAAGTGCATCAATATTGGAGAATCATCATCCATGTATTATGCTTGTAATGCTGCTTTACAATTAGGGCTTATTAGCGAACAGTCTGGACAAATAGAACAATCCGCATTGTATTTTAATCAATGCTTGAACATGAAACCTTCAGAGTATAAGAATAGTCTTCATCAAAAAGCAAAGTCTGGGTTAAGTAGAATTCGAAAAAAATGACTTGTCAATTTTTGTCTTAAAAAGATCCTACAAAACTTGTATGCCTTAAAGGCGTCATTTGTTTGATTAGTAGATTAAATCCTTTGAAAATTTCAAGATCTTATGGAAATTACAAAGGATGTATGGCTTTTCAAACAATATTCAATTCAAAATAAAGTTTTCTTATCATACAAGATTCATATGAAAATCGCAAAACATATCATAGCAATATTTTTCGTATTGGCTTTTGCATCATTTTCTTTTTCACAACAAAATAATTTAATTCCCAACAATAGTTTTGAAGAATATAGTGGAGTTCCATTGGGGTGGTTTTACAATGGCAATCAATTCACTCGACTAGTTAAATATTGGAATTCACCCACATTAGCATCGCCAGATGTATTTGGTCCTGGCATTATTGTGCCGGCGCATTGGCAGAAAAAGGGATTTGGCAACCAGCATCCGCAAGAAGGCTTGTCAATGGTAGGAATTACAGTTTATGGGTGTTCTGAAGGGAAACCACATTGCCGCGAGTATATCCAAATTCAATTGAACGAAAGTTTAGTTAAAGGTCAAAAATATCAATTTTCATATTGGCTTGCCCATCTTGATGGAAGCATTTATACAGATAAACTTGGCGCATATTTCTCTGTTGATCCTATTAAGCAAAATAATGATGACTATTTAAATGTGGAACCACAAGTTGCTACAAAATTTATAGTAAAACCCAATGTTCAACAATGGCAAAAAATATCAAATGAGTATATAGCAGATGATTCTTACAATTACATTACTATTGGCAATTTTTACGAAGATAAAGACAACAAAATTGACCGATTAGAATGCGTTTATGAATTTGGCTACTATTATTTAGATAATATGGAATTAATTAAAGTTCCACCATTCATTGCTCAAGAAGTCCCCCCTGATGATCTCTCATTGCAGAATCTTGAAATTGGAAAAAAAATCCAACTCAAGAACATTTATTTTGATTTGGACAAAAGTGATCTTTTACCAAGATCTTTTGTAGAACTAAACAAACTGAAAAAAATCTTGGAAGAAAATCCCGATATGAGAATTGAGGTGCATGGTCATACGGACATTCAAGGTGAGTCAGATTATAATATTGAACTTTCGTTAACCAGATCGCAAGCCGTCACCAAATACCTAATAGACTCAGGAATAGATTCAGGAAGAATTGACTATAAGGGATTTGGAAGCAATTTCCCGATAGCAGACAACAGCGACGAACTTGGACGTAAATTAAACAGAAGGGTCGAAATATTAATTATTGCATTATAAGACTTTCATATTTTGGAAATCCTTTTAAAACTTGGTTACTTTACATAATGTTGGCAGCTTACAAACACGACAATTTGGTTGAAGCAGGATGTGATGAAGCAGGAAGAGGATGCATTGCAGGACCTGTATTTGCATCTGCAGTTATCTTACCAAAAGATTTTTTTCACCCACTTTTAAACGATTCCAAAAAACTTACAAAGGGAGTAAGAGAAAAATTAAGAACCATTATTGAGCGAGAAGCAATCAGTTGGGCAGTGGCAAAAATAAATCCCAAAGAAATAGATGAAATTAACATTCTAAATGCTTCGTTTAAAGCCATGCATAAAGCTGTAGAAAAATTAGCAGACGTTCCCGAGTTATTGTTAATTGATGGCAATAGATTCAATAAGTATAAGGATATTCCTCATGAATGCATCATTAAAGGGGATGGAATATATAGTTCGATAGCTGCAGCTTCAATATTAGCAAAAACGTACAGAGATGATTTTATGGAGACATTTGATACACGATATCCATATTATTCATGGAAAACCAATAAAGGCTATCCGACAGAAGATCATCGAGCAGCAATAGTTAAACAAGGCATTTGTATTCACCATAGGAAATCGTTCAGATTGTATCCAGGATGGGAGCAGGGTAAGCTTTTTTAGCCAATTACTTTTTTATGAGGTTTCTCAAGTCGTTTTTATTAATATCCAATTTCTCTATCGAATATTTCAAAAATTTCTTCTTTGAATTTGAAAAATATTGTGAAAACAAATGATCAAATTGTGCTGATCGAAATGCTTTTTTGCTTGCAATTGGAAAATATTGATGCGATCTTCCATTGGAGACATGAGAAATAAATCCTTCAGATTCTAATTTTCGTATTATAGATGAAATGGTATTGTAGTGAGGTTGGGGATCAGGAATTTCAGCAATAATATCTTGAACAAATGCTTTCTTAAGTTTCCATAAAATGGTCATGACTTGTTCTTCTTTGGCGTTAAGTCGTCTTGTCATCGTATTAATTGGTTTTAAATTTGTTGGGTTGTTAAATATAACTAAAGTTTAGAATAATAAAAAAAATAATACAACTTACTTATAATGAGCTTATTCTGAAGCAAAATTCATTTTTTTTAGAAAAGTTAAAGGAAAATTTCAATAAATATCTAAGGATGAATTCAAAGAGGAAGATTTTTGCAAATTATATTAAGACCGGTAGAATTGTTATTACCAATTTTCGGATAACTTAAACAAATTGTTAATTGAATATATAGAAAAGAGGGAGGTTAAAGAATTTTAAAAGATAATGGTCGGGATGACAGGATTTGAACCTGCGACTTCACGCCCCCCAGACGTGCACTCTACCGAGCTGAGCTACATCCCGAATTTCTTGTGCTCAAAAAGAGGATATTAAAAATAATCTTATTTCTTGTATAGATGAATAAATTTTCAAGTATTATAATGTACTTTTAATAATGTCCGCATATCAATTGTTTATTGGCTCAGTATTATGTCTCGTTATTGTCCTTTCCGAATATTTGGTTCGGAAAACATTCTTAAGAAATTTGGGAACGGCTTTGTTAGTCATTCTTATTACGGCCATTGTAGCCAATCTTCATATTATTCCTACGACATCAACGGCTGAAAATCCTATACCTATTTATGATTTTATCTTTGGAACATTGGCTCCGCTGTCCATACTTTGGCTGTTATTGCAAGTAAATCTAAAAGATATAATAAAAGCAGGTCGATCAATCATTATTTTATTTTTGATAGGTTCGGTGGGAACGGCAATGGGCGCAATCGTAGGAATGAAAATTATCAATGGTGCTGAGACTATTGGGCCATTGTATAATGCTATCGGAGGAATGTTTACAGGAACATATACAGGAGGAAGTATCAATTTTAATGCTGTGGCACTAGAATATGATGTGATGAAAGATGGCGTTCTATTTGGAGGTACTGTAGCCGTGGATAATATTATCACCTCTTTATGGATGATATTATGCATAGCAATTCCATCTTTATTGAGAAGATTTTGGCCAAATTCTAAACATGGAAAAGAAGACGGAAATAGGGAAGTTGATCTTGGTATAAAAGAAGATACAGAGGCAATGCATCCCTTGGATTTAGCGAAAACACTAATAACAGGAATGGGCGGTTTGGCATTTTCCGAATGGGCAAATGAATGGATCTTTCAAACGTTTGAAAAAAATGTACCTTCCATTATTATACTGACTATTGTAGCTTTGATATTAGCTCAAATTCCATATTTTAATAAAATGAATGGTCCTAGAGCTTTGGGCTTATTTTCTGTTTATATGTTTTTATGTGTAATAGGAGCATATTGTGATTTTGAAGCTTTGGGAAATATTGGTATGCTTGGAATCAATTTATTGGTTTTTGCACTAATAACAATGGGAGTCCATGGAATAATCCTTTTTGGGAGTGCAAGAATATTTAAAATGGATTTGGATATGGCAGCAGTAGCATCACAAGCAAATATTGGAGGAGGCACTTCAGCTCTAGCATTGGCAAGAAGTTTAGGTAGGTCTGACTTGGTTTTACCTGCAGTTCTTATTGGCTCTTTGGGGACGGGAATAGGAACTTTTTTAGGATTTTGGGTAGCAGGAGTGCTTTGAAAGCAGTAAAAGAATTGAAATGGGACATCTAGGGGTGGCAGGAGATTAGGTGTTTTAAATAGAAAAAGGGTTCTCAGAAAATGCTGAAAACCCTTTATTCTTTTTTGTAGCGAGAGGGGGGCATGATCCCCCGACCTCGTGATTATGAATCACGCGCTCTAACCAACTGAGCTACCTCGCCGATTTATTGCGGCTGCAAATATAGTTGATTTTTGGAATTAGGTCATAAGTTTGGAATATTTTTTGGTTTTTCGCCCTTTTCAATACAAAAAATGAATGTGTAGGCTCAACAAATCAGTGGATTGAAAGACCTCAAAATGGGGATATAAACATTAATAATTTTTAAAATAACAGCAAATATCGTATCAATTATCAAAAGACGTAGTTGAAATAAAAATTCGTGCTTTTGTAATTTTGCAAAAGCCCGAATTTTTCACATATCTCCAATTGATTGCTGAAAGCAGGTTGAAGTGTATAAATGGGACTAATCGCTAATCATAAGCATAAAAACTAAACAAAATCTCTGCAGCTTCTTCATAATGACCTTCCTGATAACCAATCAAAACAGTATAATTGGTGTCACTTTGGGTGTCGAGTAATAAAGCAACAATATAGTAGTTATAACCCCTTCTATCGTAAGGAGCTGCGATAAGAAAATAACCTTGAAAATCATCAAATTCTATATAATCTCCGGCAACTTCAGCACCTAAATCATAATTTAAATTAGTTGCAACTTGTACGGCAGAGTCGAATAGATGATCTACAGTAATATTCGCGTTACTCCACGGTTGGACATTTACATAAAGAAGACGGTCACTGCTTGTGGCTTCAAAGACAGTACCATTGTTTTGAAGAACACGGAAGTCCTGAGCAAATTGAAATCCTATGCCATAAGTATCCCAACTTACATCATATTGTGCACTTAGATTTAATGTTCCAAATAGCAGTAAAAGATAAAATGCAGCTTTAGAAAATGAAAATTTCATATTGTTTTTTTTAAGGTGAAAAATTTGAAGTCGAAAGATAAGTGTTTTTCAGACGCCAAATTTGTTTTGAAGCAATATTTTTGTAAGCTACTTGTTATAGAGGTGATTTGGAATAAAAATTATAATAATTCTTTAGTGTCATTCGAATTGCGTTGTATGATCCGACCACATTTTTTCCTTTCGATGCTACTCTAAATGTTAAAATTTGAAAAAAAATTGGATTTATTAGGATAAAAGAGCTTTTAAAAACATTAATGCTAAATACATAACAATTTAAAAAGAATAGTGTATAGCAAAACACATTTTTGAAGACGGCATTTATTAGATTTGAATTTCATCCGACTGGTTTGTAGCCGGTTCTCTCTTTAGCTTCCCAACGGCTTCCGAGGTTCGTTCCTATTTTGATCCAGCCGAGTCAGAAGGTTTGCTTCTGGTTCACAACTTATTTCACTTCTAGTGAAATTGCTTCACATCTGTTGTTCACTGATGTACGTCAGCCTACGGCAATGTCACTTATACAAAATTGCTTTGTACCATTCGTTCATCATTGGCTGAACAAGCTAGTGGGGCATTGTTTTGCCAGAGATATCAAAAGAAACTCGTAGAATCAGAGGATAAACTTGTTTCAGAAATTAAAATATTGAATCATTTAATTCCAGATTCACACAAGGGAGAATGGGGTTGAAGAATAAGGAAGGAAGGTTGAGTATAGGGGAATATTAATTGTAAAAAGTGAAGGTTTCTAAGATAATAATAACCGTTAGCATTGAAAATACCGATCTTGAAGATTGCTGATAAATCTTCCACAATTGAAGATTGAAAGCCCATTTTTGAGATATTTTAGGCTCTCGAACAAGATTTTTGCATTTTTTGAGACCCCAAATTACCCATTCACTTTTTAAAATTGAATTCACTTATTTTTGTATTCAAAATCATTTTTGAAACTAGAACATAACTATATATTTATTATTCAAGTTAAGAACACTTAAGTTTTAAGTATTGCTAGTACCTGGTGTCTTTCACATAGGGTAATATTTCCATTTTCACCACTTCCATACTTGGAAACCCAAAGTCTTCAACAATAATGCCTCTTATAATATAACAACCCTTCCCCTTGAAAGGATAAGCGGCAAGTGAAGGAGGAAAGTGTGTAGTGTCGAAAAAATGTCCCCGTGCATCTACCCAAGTTCCAAAATTCATTAATTTTTTATTGACGGTGGTCACATTCTTTCTGGTTACATAATAGCCGACCATATTGAAAGTTTTACCTAGACATTTTTCCATATCCATGGCGAAAATATCTCCTCGATAAGTGGTCTGTAACAAATCAAATGGCGAACACAAAGGAAATCCAAGCAATTCTATTTCATCAAAAGCTTGTTCGAAAGGTGACTCTTGAAGAATGGGTAATTTGTAATCTTCGGATTCTTCATTAAAGAACCGTCCTGTTCCATTTCTTTTAATTTGAGGGTTGTGGACTGCATTTTTTTCCCACATCAATTCATATTTATTCATCCCCGTAAAGCGAAAGGCACCAATTCTTATTAATATTTCTAATTGACTTTTGTCTATGTCAACACGGCTAACAAAATCGTTTAAGTTTTTATAAACGCCATTACGTTCTCTTTCCCGAACTATATTTTGTGCTACTTTTCGTTCTAAAGCTGCTAGATGAACCATTCCAATATATATTTTAGTCCCATATATTGTGGTTAAGTAAGTACTTGAGTTAATACATGGCGCTTCAATATCTCCTCCCTGCATACGGGCTTCATGAACATAAAGTTCTGTTGAATAAAAACCTCCAAAGTTATTGATGACTGCAACCATAAATTCTAAAGGATGATAGGCTTTAAGGTAAAGACTTTGGAAAGATTCAACCGCGAAACTTGCTGAATGTGCTTTGCAAAAAGAATAACCACTGAAACTTTCAATCTGTCGCCAAACCTCAGCAGTTAGTTCATCCGTATAACCTCGGTTTTTGCAATTTTCGAAATACTTATTCTTGAGCCTCTCAAACGTGTCGGAATTTTTTTTCTTGCCTGTCATTATTCGACGTAAGACATCAGATTCGTCCAAACCCAAACCAGAAAAATGATGAACGATTTTCATAACATCTTCTTGATAAACCATCACGCCGAATGTTTCACCAAGATGTTTTTCAAATACAGGATGAAGGTATTTATAGGAATTGGGATTGTGAAATCGGCTGATATACTCCCGCATCATTCCTGACTTTGCAACCCCAGGCCTTATTATGGAACTTGCAGCAACCAAATGTACATAATTGTCACAGTGGAGTTTGCTCAACAGCCCACGCATTGCCGGAGATTCAATATAGAAACAACCTATACATTGCCCAGACCTCAATTGTTTTTTGACCAATGCATCCTTCTTTATTGCGGTAACATTATGAATATCGATTGCCTTTCCTTTGTTTTGCTTGATAAGGACAACGGCATCTTTAATGTGTCCAAGTCCACGTTGGCTCAACACATCGAATTTGTGAAACGCAAGGTCTTCTGCTCCGTACATGTCGAAATGTGTAATAGGAAAACCTTTAGGCATGAGTTGCAGCGGAGTAAAATAATTTAACGGCTCCTCGCTAATAATAATTCCACCTGCATGGATCGACAAGTAGTTAGGAAAACCTTCGATTAGTTTCCCATATTTGAATATATGCCTTGCAAATGGATGATGACGGTCTTTTGCCATCGGATGGTCTACAATAAGATCAATGTCGGCCTTTGGCAGACCGAGAACTTTTCCCATTTCACGAATGATAGATTTGCCTTTGAATGTATTATAAGTGGCAAGTAGTGCAGTGTGCTCTTTTCCATACCGCTTGAAAATATAATCCGTCACATCATCCCGCTCGTTCCACGAAAAATCAATATCAAAATCAGGAGGAGAACTTCGATGGGGGTTAATAAATCGCTCGAAATATAGATCCAACTCCAAAGGATCCACATCAGTGATGTATAGATTATATGCAACAATAGAATTTGCCCCACTACCTCTACCTACATGATAATATCCAGAAGAATGGGCATATCTTATGATGTCCCAGGTAATAAGGAAATAGGACGAAAAGCCTAGGGTGTCTACAACCTTTAATTCCCGCAATGTTCTATCTAAGGCTAATTCGTGGTCACGACCAAATCTTCGAAAGCATCCTTCTACGGCCAACTTGCAAAGCAATTTGTAATCCCCAGCTTTAGAACCAGTAAAAGTTTTCCTGTTATTCATATACGAAGATTCCATTTCTGCTTCACATTGGTCGAGTAGGGCTTCCGTATTAGCGATAATTTGCGGATATTGTTGAAAACTGGAATACAGCGTTTCAGGAGGGCAAAACATCTCGTTTGCTTTGGCACAATGACTGGCTTCTAGTTTACTTATTACGATATTCAAATCTATACAACGTAAAATTCGATGAGCCGTATAATGAGCCTCATCTGCAATGGTGACGGGACTGAAAACAATCAGCCGTTCTTGCTTTTCACGTAAAGGGGAGGTGAACAAACGGTTTACTTCCTCTGGCCTGATACCCAGATACTCATTTTCCAGGAAATCCCCGATAGGCTTAACTTGTTTTCTATAGATATAAAATACATGATCTGAAGGTGGAGCAATTTCGGGAAGAGGAAGTTGATTCAATGAACAATCTGTCAATAATTGACACAATTCGCGAAACCCTTCGCGATTCTTCGCGATTCCTACATATCTGAATTTGGCATCTTGGCAATTGGTGTGCGCCTCACCTTTTTCATTGCTACGAAATTCAATGCCGAGAATAGGTTTTATTCCTGCTTTTCTACAACTTGAGACAAAGTCAAAGGCACAAGAAGCATTGTTTATGTCGGTTAATACTAATGAAGAAATACTCATTGATCTAGCAGTTTCTACCAATTCCTTAGGAGCGAAGGTTCCGTATTTTAATGAGTAATATGTGTGACAATTTATAAACACGACGATTAAAGCGACTTTAAATGACAACTAATTCGACAAATGTACATTCTTGTTACAAATCTTCCTAATATTTTTTTGAAAATTATACATATAAGATAAAATATTATATGTGGAAAGCTGAATAGTAAAAAAGTCAATCAGAAAAGCTGACTAGTTTTAATCATCAAAACAAAACAAATGAAAATCATTACTTACAGCTTATTTAAATTCGTACTTATCCCAATAATATTAATGATTGCAACACAAGGAATCCTTGCCAAAAGTAATTTGAAAACAATTTATGCCCAATTGAAAAGCAATCCTGATCAAAAAGATGAAATGGCAAAAAAAATAATATCGGAAATCAATCATTCAGATATTATTTATACTGTTGAAATGATTCAAGAAAGGATGAAATCGGAGGAAAGTCACATTATCTATGCTATAGATGAAATAAATATTTATGGTTTATTAATCAATAAAAATGAATTCGAAATTTATACTTGCGAAACAAATATAATTAGAGCAGCTACAACGGCAATAAATAAAAAAAATGTGTTATTCCGAACCGAAAGTTACAATAACTCTATTCAAGAATTCAATTTCCAATCAAAAATAATATATGATAATCTAATTGCACCAATAAAAGAAAAATTAGCAACACAGTTGATTATTTATCCTACAGAATTTCTAAGTGTTATACCTTGGGATGCATTAACACCAAGTCCTGCAGATTCTAAGATGCCATACTTTATGATTTTTGATTATGAAATTACCTTAAAATTTAAATTAGAAAGCATCTCAAGAAACCAACCTGCCAACGATAATATTTCAATATTGTCAATTTCACCAACCTACCATGGAGAGATGTACTTGGAAAATCAAAAAGAACAAGCCCAAATTGTAAAAGGATTTCCCCACACAATAGTTCATGGGAACATTACTCTCAATAAACTAATAACCAAGCTTTCAAACAACGAAAGCCAATTGATTCATTTCTCATCCCATGCAGAATTAGATAGCATAAATTATAATAATTCTGGTATCGTGTTGTCTAATACCAATGAAAGATTAACAATAGAGACCATTGCAATGCTTAATATAAATCCTAAAATGATCTTTTTGAATGCATGTAACAGCGCATCGACAACAAAACAAAATAATTTCTCAAAATCCATTTGCGCTGCTTTTTTAAAAGCAGGAGCAAACACATGTATCGGAACGCTTTGGAGCATTGATGATAGTGTTGCTAGCAAAATTGCCGTCGAATTTTACAAAGAAATTAAGAAGGGGAAAAGAACTTCCGAAGCAATGAGATGGGCAAAATTGAATTATTTGGAAAATGTAGTATTAAGAAGTGAAAAACATCCATACCACTGGGCTTCATTCCAAGTTTATGGACTAAACGAGCAATTGATAAATAGTCATGATGCCAAATTCAAAAATATTTACTCCATAGTTTTTTCATTGCTCACTACAGTTTCCATGTTAAGCTACTATTTCGGATATAAAGTGAAAAAGTTAGCATTGCACAACAATTGGATCTAGTAAAAAAATAATCATCATTTAATTACTAAGAAAAAACATGTAGTCATTAAGAATAAAAAAAAGATTATCAACGTTATTACATATTACTAATTATTGTAATTTTATGCCATTAAAATCGCTTTTTAATTATGAAAATGAATAGAGTTGTTAAAATAATCATATATGCTGTCGTGTTATTCTTGCTATATCTTTGGATAAGTTCAATGGCGAAATCATGCAACAAACCAGCAACAACAGAAGATTTGGCAGGTGACCAAATGAACCAAGGCCAAAATGCAGATGAAGAAATATATGATGAATACTTTGAATCCGATGAAAACAAGAAATCGGAAAGTAATAAGGAATCAGAGGTAGATGAAGGCAATTCACTAACTAATGATTTAAAACAAACGCAAGAAGCGCCGCCAAAAAAAAGTGAGCTAGCAACTTATAATGAGAACTTTAGTTATGAAGCCACTGAAAAAGAAAAGGAAGCAACCAAACAAAAAGCAGTTTCGAAACCAAGCACAAATACTAATACTCAGAACACAATTTCTGGCTCAACAACTGGAAAATATATTGTAGTTGCAGGAAGTTATCTGATAAAAGAAAATGCTCAGAAAATGGTTGATAAGTTAAAAAAGCTTGGATATAATGGCGCAGAAATTGTTTCTTTTGATTTATCCCAGTACCATTCTATTAGTGCTGGAAAATATGATTCCTATGATGCAGCAGTTAGTGCAGCAAGAGAAATTAAAAACAAGGGAATTGATTGTTATGTACATACAAAGAAATAATGTGCGGAAGATCTTCATTAACTAAAACAGAAAAAGAAATAGAAGAACGATTTGGGGCAACTTTTTACTCTGATGATCTCGAAAGGTACAATCCATTACCTAATTATAATGTTGCTCCCACTCATTACATGCCGGTAATAACATCTTCGGATAAAGAGCACATCAATATTTATAGATGGGGATTAATACCCTTTTGGGCAAAAGATAAAAAGATTGCTTCAAAAATGATCAATGCAAGAATTGAGACTATTCTTGAAAAAAGTGCTTACAAAAAGGCTGTTGAAAAAAGAAGGTGCATCATACCAATGGATGGTTTCTATGAATGGAAGCGTTCTGGAAAAAATAAAATACCATTTAGAATTATCACAACAGATCAAGATATTTTCTCTGTCGCAGGTATTTGGGAAAAATGGAAGGATCCAAATGGAGAAGAAATATTTACTTTCTCTGTAATAACAAAACCGCCTAATGAACTAATGAAAACCATCCATGACAGAATGCCCGCTATTTTATTACCTGAACAAGAAAAGTTATGGCTTGATGAAGAACTAACACCCATAGATGCCATTCAACTTATCATTGACTATCCATCTGAAAGTATGGATGCATATCAAGTAACCTCGCGTGTTAATAAAGTTGTAGAAAATGATTCATCCTTAATCGAACCTATTCTGAATAATGAAAACAGGTTATTTTGATTTATAAAGCAATATCTGAAATCCGAAATAGGTTTTTTTGAAAGTGTTAAACCACGAGCACTATTTTTTTTCATAAAACAAGGTTAAATTTTATTAAATCTGAAATTCAGTGAAATAATTTCAATTGCTGCTTTCGTTATGAAACTAGACAGAAATAATATCTTATTTTTGTTACCCAATGTGAAACAACTCGTCAAAAGAAAAAATTAAATAAATGAGCAATCGAATTTTATATGCAATTTTCATTTATTGCAGCTTTATAGTTTTGTCTTCTTGTATAACAAATCCTGTTTCAGGAAAAAAGCAAGTGAGCTTTTTAAGTGAAGCCCAAGAGAAAAAAATTGGTCAAGAAAGCGATCCTGGAATTATTGCTCAATTTGGATTGTATCAAAACACCAATCTCCAGAATTTCATAAATACCAAAGGGCAAGAAATGGTAAAAATTTCTCATCGTCCAAATCTTGGTTTTGAATTTAAAATTCTTGACTCTCCGGTAATCAATGCCTTTGCACTTCCTGGAGGTTATGTATATTTTACACGTGGCATCATGGCTCATTTTAACAATGAAGCGCAATTCGCTGGCGTTTTGGGTCACGAAATTGGACACGTAACAGCCAGGCATTCAGCAGAACAATACACGAAACAAACTATTGGTCAGATTCTTTTGATTGGCGGTTTAATCATCTCCCCAGAATTTAGAACTTTTGCAAACGAAGCCCAGCAAGGATTGGGACTGCTTTTTTTAAAATTCAGCAGAGGAAATGAGTCTGAATCAGATGTTTTGGGTGTCGATTATTCATCAACAATAGGATATAATGCACATGAAATGGGAGATTTCTTTAAGACTTTAGATCGCTCTATGACTAGTGAAACGGAAGGAAGGATTCCAGAATTTCTATCTACACACCCAGATCCAGGAAAGCGCTTCGAAACCGTTCATGAATTAGCAACAGAATGGCAAAGTGAACATAAATCATCAAACCTTAAAGTAAATAGAAATGAATTCCTTAGGATGATTGATGGCATCGTTTATGGGGAAGATCCAAGGCAAGGATACGTGGACAACAATGTTTTTTACCATCCTGAATTAAAGTTTCAATTTCCATTTCCTAATGATTGGCAATTGGTCAACTCGCCACTCGAAGTCCAAATAGGGCCTAAGGATGGTAAAGCAATTACCATATTTACAATGTCGCAGAAAAAAACAATCAAAGAGGCAAAAGATGAAATTGTCCAACAATACAAATTGACTGTTCAAAGGGATTTGGACATGAAAATCGGAGGTCTTCCAGCATACGGAATGGTTTCTGATCAAGTTTCACAAGATCAAAATGGCCAAACTAAAACAATTTCTGTCCAAACCATTCTAATCGATTACAACAATATCATTTATGTTTTTCACGGCCTATGCGATAAGAATGATTTTCAAAAATATGAGCAGAATTTCGATTTCATTATGACCAACTTTAAAAGATTAACTGATTCTGCTAGATTGAATGTAAAACCTGAAATAATAAGAGTTGTTAGCGCAAAAAATTCAGGTACTTTATCCAAAGTATTTTCAGACTTCAACATGCCAACAAAAAGATACAATGAGTTGGCTATTCTAAATGGAAAGGAATTAACGGATCAAATCCAAAAAGGAGAATTGATCAAAATAGTGAATAAATCAGCAAATTAATCAAGGTATTTTAGAAAAAGCTAAGATGGATTTTTCGGTTCCTGATGAACGTACACTTCTGTTTGTGGGAAAGGAATTTTAATTTTATTAATTCTAAAAAGTTCATCTATCTTGAATCTAATTTGACTTTTTATATCATGTTCATTGATTAGATTGTCTGAGAAATAATAAAGCTCAAAAATTAAAGAGCTGTCGGCAAAATCAATAAATCTTACAAAAGGAAGAGGTGTCTTCGAAATTTGTGGAAGAATTGCTGATTCTAGTAATAATTTTTTTACCAAAGCAGTATCAGAACCATATGCCACACCAATGGTAATGTGAAACCTAATGTGCTCATTTAGTTGGGACCAATTGACAACCCTTTGATTGACCAAATTAGAATTGGGAACGATTACTGAAACCGAATCTCTTGATTCAACAATAGAAGCTCTTAAACCAATTTTTCTAATGGTACCTACAAAACCTTCCATTTGAACTACATCACCTACTTTTACAGTTCTTTCAGAAAGCAAGACAATACCAGAGAAAAAATCATTGAAAGTAGATTGTAATCCAAGTCCGATACCCACCAGCAAAGCAGCAGCTCCACCCCAGAGCAGAGTCATATTTATTCCCAAAGCACTTAATGTGAACAGAATAATAATAAAATAACTTATATAAGAGACTAATTGATTTACAGCATATTGTGCGCCAATGTCGATCTTTTTTTGTTTGAAATATTCATAAAGGACAAGATTCGTTACAATCCAAATGATTAATCTTCCTATTAAATAAATAACAATAGCGCCAAGAAGATTGCTTAATTTTAATTCAAATATTCGATCATCTTGTAATCCAACGGATATTAAGGTAAAGTCAAAATTGAATTTTTCAAAAATTATGATAATGGCTAATGCATAAACTAAAAATTGTACTGTTTTGGTTGCAGAACTTTCTACATCGATAGTTTTTAATGGTCGAGATTTATCTTTAAGGTCATCTCTCTTTGCATAATTCCTATGAATAAAATAATAGGATACTACCCAATCTAAAATTCGTGCAAATTGTATTATGCTCAAAGCTTGAAAAAAATATACCAGATAATTAGGATTAGGGTTAAAATTTATTTTCAAGACATAAATCAGAATTAAGAAAGTAATAAAAACAAAAAATAAGCGAATAATCTTAATTAGTTTTTTACCATTTTCGGCACTAATAGTAGTCCAACTTTTGACTTTTGGTTTTAGATAAAGCCTTAACCACCGAAATAATGTAACATTAAGGATTACAATGAGCAATACAGTGATTATCTGGTGTGCTCTAATATCTAAATCCCATATTGAAAATAAAATTGTATCTAAATTTTCCATTTATTAAACCATTGGAATATAGACAATGTATTTATTTTGAAAATAAGGCTCTTCAAAATATTTATTAATTTCCACTGTTTCTTTGTAAAGTTTTACCTCTTTTAATTCTTCAGTTAAGTCACCACCTTTCAATGTTATCAATCCATTGGGAGTAGCATTTCTCATATCAGGAGATATCAAAGGTTTAACTATTGGAACTAAATTTTCTAACCGCGTAACCGCTCTTGCCAAAACGAAATCATATTTTGCATGCATTTGTTCTGCTCTATTGTGATATGCTATGCAATTCAATAAACCTATTGATTCAATGATACTATTTGCAACATTTATTTTTTTTGCCGTTCCATCCACTAAAGTGAATTCAACATTTGGAAATAATATAGCTAATGGTATTCCTGGCAATCCGCCGCCAGTTCCCAAATCAAGACAATTGGTTCCTTTTTTGAAATTGATGAATTTAGCAATGGAAAGAGAGTGTAAAATATGATGCAGCATGATATTTTCGGTATCTTTTCTGCTGATCACGTTGATCTTAGCATTCCAATCTTTATACAAAGCAGGCAGTGCAGCAAATTGATTTTGCTGAATAAGAGTCAATTTTGGAAAATACTTATTTATTAATTCCACGTTTTTTTGTTCATTAAGGGGAATACAAAGCCTAAAAGTAAATAATAGAAAGTTAAACACAAATCTAAAATAGGTGAATAACGCACAAGATCTATTTCTTTTAATTGAAGTGCCGATTTATATAACCCTAAAGTTATGATAGATTGTTTCAAAAGAAACAATAATATAGTCATTTTCCACCAACAAGTAAAAACAAAGAAAAGGAATAAAACATTTGACATTATTTGTGATGCAGCAAAAAGGAATAAAAAAAACTTAATATTTTTTTTATATTCCGAAGCACTTTTTATATGTCTTGATTTTTGTTTTATATATGATGTTAATGAATTTTTTGAATCCGAATAAACAAATGACTCAGGATCAAGTGAAAGTTTTACATTTTTTTTATTTGATTTTGCAGAGACAAGTAAATCATCATCTCCGGAAGCAATTTTTAAAGGGTTATATATTTCGGGACTAAATATATTTTTCTGAAACATCATATTTCTACCTACTCCCATGTAAGGATTTCCTGATGATGTATAAGAAAAGTATTGTACTGCCGTAAGTAGGCATTCAAATCTTTGAAAAATATTCAAAAAACCTATTTTTTTATGGAAAGGAGCATAGCCAAGTACAAAGGAAGTATCTGATTCAAGTTTGGAGAGCATCGATTTTTTCCAACCAGAATTTGGAGAACAATCTGCATCAGTAATCAATATATAGGAATTTTTAGCAATAGCAATTCCTTCTGTTATCGCTTGTTTTTTGCCAGGCAAGTCCTTAGAAACCTTAAATCCAAAAACATTTAAATTTTGCTTCATAATATTTTCAATTGCCACCTGAGATTGATCTGTTGAAAAATCGTTCATTAAAATCAACTCGTCATTTTGCGATAATTGTGAAACCCACGAATCAACATTTTTTAAGATATTCTCATATTCGTTTTTAACACAAATAATGATACTTGTAGGTTGGTTTTCATAATCATTAGAAGATTTGTGATATGATTTTCTATAAAAATATATTAAAAAGAAAATCCAGTACGATATTTGTATTAGAACGGAGGAAATGAAGACACTAAAAAAAAGGGTCAAAAACATATTAAAATCAATAAAATACATCAAAAATAGTTAAATGAAATATTGAAAATTAAAATTTCTTTTTTTTGGAAACGTTTTAATAATGCAATGATTTAACATAGATCTGAAATTACTTCAATAATGTTAATTCTTCTGACTTCATTTATAAAAACCATAAAGCGATCAAACACCAAGTAGAATTTAGCGATTTTATACATTTTGGGACATAACTTTCACATACAACCTATTTTCAAATTTTTTATAAAGCAATTATTCATAATGAATAAGTATTTTATAGTCTGTTTATTTTTATCTTTTTCATCTCTTATGCCAGCACAATTTATTGTGGAGGGGGATACTTTATTTGGTAATGAATGGATTAATTTTGATCAAACATATTTCAAAATTCCAGTTTCTGAAGATGGTATTTATAGAATTGGTACTGATGAACTTTTATCAGCAGGAATTCCATTATCAAATATTGAAGGTCAAAATTTTCAAATGTACCACAACGGCATTGAACAGCCTTTATTTATTAGTTCAAAAAATTCCCTTGAAAATGCAGATTACATAGAGTTTTATGGAAGAAAAAATCGTGGAGAAATGGACAAGGTTTTTTATGAGAATCCTGAAACTATGCAATTGAATCCAGAGTATAGTTTATTCACAGATACTTCGGCATATTTTTTAACTTGGAACAATCATAGCAATAATCTAAGAATAACACTAGACACAACGGATCTAGATGGCAACACCATATCTGTAGAAAAGTATTATATGCATAAGGAAAGCATTGTACTGAGCTCTAGAATAAATAAACCAACTAGAAATGGTGCCGATAATGTTAGATATTCACATTTTGATGTTGGTGAAGGTTTCGGAGGAAATTTGAATAAGAAAAATGAGATTACTATTGTTACTAATAATATATATACAGAAGGACCAGACCCTTATGTGGATATTAGATTCACCACTAACGCAACAGCTCATGCCATCAATTTTTCTATAAATGGTAACGTAAAGTCTGAATTCAGCCATTCTGGTTACCTACTTAGGAATGAACATATAAATTTTCCTTTAGCTGATTTAAAAAACAGCAATAAGTTTACACTTGAAGGAACAGTAGATGAATTTGACAGGAACATCATTTCTGTAGTTGATTTAAATTATCCAAGGCTGTTCAACTTTGACAATAAGCCCTACGCGTTGCTTTTTTTTCAAAATAGCGCTTTTGATAAATATGTAGAAATTGAGAATTTTGATGCTGGTAATAACCCAGCGATCTATGATACTTCCAAAAAGTTAAAAATTCTTCCAGAATTTGCCACTGGAAAATTAAAATTTATCGTTCCACACTCCGAGGAGGATCGATTTATCATAATTTTTAATAGTGAAAAGGCTATTAAAAAGGCACCATCATTGACGAAAGTTGATTTTGTAAATTATGGCAATTTAGATCATGATTACATCATCATTTCAAATCCAAAATTAAGAGTAGGAGCCGAAGATCAAGTGCAAGAATATGCGAATTATAGGGCTACTGCTCAGGGAGGAGGCTTTAATCCAATCATTGTAAATGTGGATGAATTATATGAGCAATTCAGTTACGGAATAAAGAGACACAGTTATTCAATTAAAAATTTCGCAAATTTTATAAGCCAAAAATGGAATAACCCAAAATATATATTCCTCATAGGTAAAGGAAGAGAGTACGCTAATTATAGAACTAAGACACAGATTGTTGATCCCCTTAATGCTGATTTTTCAGTACCAACTTATGGATACCCGGGGAGTGATAACTTGATGGTATCCGAAGGAAATATAAATACAACGCACATGGTCCCTATGGGCAGATTGGCAGCGAAAAACGATCGAGATATCAAATCTTATTTGGATAAAATTAAAATATATGAAAATTATGATCTTTTAGAGCAATCTAAAGAAGGAAAAGACTGGACAAAACAAATATTGCATTTAAGTGGAGGAGACCAAACCCTGCAACAGTTGCTTTTTAATTATTTAGGTTACATGAAAAATGAAATTGAATCCAATGATTTTGCAGGGAATGTAACAACCATTAGAAAATTCACTACTGATCCAATTGAAACTTCCTTAACTAAAGAAATTACAGATAGAATTAATGCGGGAGTTTCAATCATTACATTTTTTGGACATTCGGCTGTAGGAACCTTTGACTTTAGCATTGAAGATCCAAGTTTATATAAAAACCAAAATAAGTATCCAATAATTTTATCCTTGGGATGCTATTCAGGAAACCTTCATACCAGTTCATTTGGGCTTGGTGAAGAATTTGTATTTGAGCCTGAGAAAGGTGCAATTGGATTTATTGCATCTTCTGGAACAGCTTATGTTACGCCTCAAGGAGTGGCGGGCTTAAATTTATACCAGTTTTTTGGTGGTGATTATTACGGAAAAGGTATTGGAGATGCAATTAATGCTTATTTGGAGGGAAAAAAGAGCAATTTAGATATAGCAACAAAAATATTGACAGAGCAAATTACCCTTCATTGTGATCCAGCATTGAAAATGTACCATTTTGATGGCCCCGATCTGATTATTGATAATCAGTCAATTAAGACCCAGCCTAATGTTGTGAATACACAATTGGATTCATTTAAATTAGAATTCGATATATTAAACATAGGAAAACTAACCAAAGATAGTTTTAACATTAAAATAGATCATAAAGGACCAAATGGAAGTCTTTTTGCAAGCTATGAAATAAAAACTAACCTGCTTTCTTTTCGAAAGAATGTCAATATATTTTTGAAACAACCTGGATTTAAATTAATTGGTAAAAATACGCTTGAAATAAGTATTGATTCCAGATCTCACATTCAAGAATTTCCATCCTCAGCAGAATCAAATAATACCGCCAGCAGTTTCGATTTTTTCATTTTAGATAATGGGGTAAAAGGTATTTACCCACAAAATTTTGGAATTTTAAATAAGCAAAGCGAATTGGTCTTGATGGCGAGTACTAATAATGCTTTTTTGCCAGAGGATTCATATGAGTTTCAAATTGATACGACTCAATTATTTGATAGTGACTTGAAAATTACCAAAATAATTAAAGCAAAAGGGGGACTAATTAAGTGTGATTTAAATGAATTACAACTTCAAAACGAAAGAGTATTTTATTGGAGGGTATCACCGGTAATGGAAATAGAAGACAGCATCGTGTATACTTGGGATGAAAATTCTTTTGTATATCTGGAAGAAAGTAGCAATGGATGGAATCAAAGTCATTATT
>JAHEAQ010000078.1 GCA_024642705.1 Bacteroidota bacterium
TGGGACATCCTTATTCCCGGAATCCAACATTGATTTATTTTTTCTAAGGTTTTCAAATAGAGATTTTGAAAATAATTAATTGATTTTTTTGGAGTGGAATGGCGATTTAATCTGTGTTAATAATAAGATCTCAATAGTTTTTATATTAAATATTATTATTATGTTTTAATAACTGATTGATAATACTTAATAAATTATAAATATTATAAATATGTATTATGCAGATAAACAGCACAATACATTTATTTATTCATTATTTTGTTTAGAGTTAAATCATATTAAAATAAAAATATATGTATTTTTACTTATAAATTAGATATTTATATATTATAAATTATTTACATTTGTTTTGAATATCCCAATATTCGATTTTATCATTTCCCAAAAATGATTTTAAGTTTTATTCAATCTGTGTTAGATAGAACCACATTTAGTATTGTTCATATTAGATTGTTATCTGATGTGCTGTAATTTTTATGCATTATTGTAAGAATTGCATATGAATTAGCAGTTTACTGCATTAAATTCTGAAAATACTCCATTAAGTTTCAGATCGATTCATCAGAATCCATTCGCATTTGAGTATTACTAAATGCTGCGTAAAGCAACAAGTGAACTAAACTAAAACCTACTATTAAAATTAAAACCGTTTAATAAATTTTCAATTATGAAAACTACTAACATCCGCTTTGGGTTACAAAACAAAATTATGCAAATAGGGCTTTTATGTTTCCTATTCATATTTTTTTCAGCAATAAAAATTAATGCATCAAAACATTCTGATTATTCAAAATGGGTAAAAATACTAAGTAATATTGACCGAACTGGTGAATTTGACTGTGCTGAATCGGGCCATTTGCTGTTTACTAAATATGATAAAAGTGCCACAATTTATAACTCTAAAAAAGCATTTATTAGCTTTAATAGGATGGCAACGATTACACCCTCAGGAGTGAATCCAACCACAGTAGAATGTGATGGAACGGGCAATGATGACCAATTACTAGCTTGGGTATTGGGAAATGGAGGATTATCAGATTCTGATGTAAGTGGAGCAACCGGTGACTTTACGTGGATGAATAATTTTACGAATACCCCAGAAGAAATGAGGCCATGTGATGCCAACACTTCTTCAAGATATGATGTTGAATTTTGGGTAGTTGATGATATTGGAGAATCCAATCATGTAACAAGAAGATTTAGAATAAGAGACTTTACGCCTCCTATTCTTACGGTTCCTGGAGACATAATTTTGGAATGCAATGAAGATAATGATGCAATAATTAGCATTTGGGAAGAAAGTGCCTATGCAATTGATGAATGTGAAGGAGATATAGCTGTTACTTTTTTCAAATTAAATACTGTTTCTTGCGGATCTGCAAGTGTTGATTCTGTCTTCTTTTCTGCAATTGATCGTTGCGGAAATGAGACAGTAGATACAGCAATAATTACTTTTGTAGATAGAATTGCTCCAGAAATAAACTGTCCGCAAAATCTAGTTTTAGAATGCAGTAATGCGTCCAATGATCAATTGATTTCTGATTGGCTATCGACAGCAACTGCAGTTGATTTTTGCGATGTTTCTAATTTGGTGATTACAAATAATTATAACGCTAATGGATTTATAGACGGATGCGGACTTGCTTCATCTCAATTAATTACTTTTAGCGTTCAAGATGAATGTGTTAATATCAATACATGTGAAGCTTCGATTGCAATAGTTGACAATACACCACCTACTATTACAGCACCAGCAAATTTGACAGTGGAATGCGATGGAAATGGCAACCTAGCTGAATTGAATGGATGGTTGGGAGTTGCAATTTCTCCTCCGGTAATTGTTGTAAATGGTGATTTTGAAGCAGGAAATACTGGTTGGGGAAATAGTGCAGAAATTATGGATGACAATGTTTATGGAGGTGCAGGTGGAAATATCGTTGCAGAAGTTGACGGGGATGCATCCTTACAAAACACAATTTCGGGATTAGTAGTAGGGGAAATATATACTTTATGCCTTGATGCTTCAAGAAGATCTCATGTCAGTGTACCAGATCCGGTAGAAGCAAATATTACCTTAGATGGAGTTTTAAACGCAACTATTTCAAGGTCAGGTTCTTTTGGATATGTTCAATCTTGTTTTGCATTTCAAGCTTCCGCCGTCAGTCATGACTTAAGTATAACTGCTAATTTTGTGCCTACAGTAGGAATGATCATTGATAATGTTGTTGTTCAATCTGCTGGTTTGAGCGGAAATGATTCTTGTAGCGATGAAGATTTGATTTTTTCAAATGAACGGTTAACAATCAACAACCTCTGTGGAAGTACATTGCAGTACACCTACCGTTTTACCGCATTAGACAATTGTGGTAATTCGTCGTCAGCGGAATCCTCTTTCACAATAGATGATACTACTCCTCCAGTTATAGATGCTAGTGGTGCAACTACAATTAATGTAGAATGCGATGGCGCTTCAAATGCAGTTGAATTATTAAGTTGGTTGAACAATAATGGAGGTCTGACTGCCACTGATGCGTGTGGAGAGGTAAACTGGTCGAATGATTTCGGAAGTATTATTTTCGATTGTGGAACTACAGGCTCAGCTACCGTTGTATTTACTGCTTCAGATGCATGCGGAAATGCTTCGTCTGCAGAAGTTATCTTCACAATAAATGATGCAACTCCACCTTTTTGGGAAATTGCGCCTGTAGATATAACTTTAGAATGCACTGCAAATACTGATCCATTAGAAGCAATCAGTTCATGGCTTTCAAGTGCAGGTGGTGGCACAGCTAAAGACAGCTGCAGTCTGGTATTTTATGCAAATGACTTTTCTGGTTTGACAGGAGGGTGCAATGTGAACACTGGATTTGCGTCTGTTACATTTACGGCAACTGATGTTTGTGGTAATTCAAGAGACACAATTGCGACAGTGACAGTAATTGACAACGAAGGACCATATATTTATACGCCTCCTTTGGATACCATTGTCGAATGTGACGGAGCAAATAATGAAAGAGATCTATCAGGATGGCTTTCAAGAAATGGGGGAGGAGTAGCATTTGATATTTGTGGAAGCGCAAGTTGGAATACTCCACAGTTGATTTCGACGAACGAAGGTTGTGGATCAACATTCACTAACGTATATATGTTCCAAGCAATTGATGAGTGTGGAAATCTTTCCATACAGTACAATGCCAAATTTACCATTCAAGATACAACGCCTCCAATGCTTACAGCAATGGCAACGGATATGACTGTAGAATGCAATGGTCAAGGAAATTTGATGGAATTGGAAAATTGGTTGTCATTAAATGGAATGGCAACAGCATCTGATATTTGTGGTCCGGTAACATGGGAATATGACTTAATTAGTGGGGGTGGATTATGTGATTTTACAGGTGCTGGAACTTATCGCTTTACAGTAAAAGATGAGTGTGGTAATAGTTCTTCAACAACTGCTGCTTGGGGAATTGTGGATAATACACCTCCAACAATTATTGGCGGTAATGATATGCTAATGGAAGAATGTATTGATCCTCCTGGAGGAAATTATCCAGAGTTTGATTATTGGTTAGAAAGTAATGCTGGAGCTACTGCAACGGATGCATGTACATTTATTAGTTGGAGCAATGATTTTAATCCAGCTAATTGGGTTAATATGTGTGGGAATGCAAAATATGTAGATGTTACTTTTACTGCTCAAGATTTTTGTGGGAACAGAAATTCTTTTACGAGAAGATTTGGAATTGGAGATGTAACAGCCCCATATTTTATCAACTGCCCAAGACCCGTTATCACGGCGGCCGCACCTGCAACATGGTGTGAGGCATTTGTTAATTTTGATATGCCATATGCGCTTGATCGTTGTGGAAGTGTTACCATTACACAAATAGATAATACAGGTAAAGAGTCAGGAGATTTATTTCCAGTTGGAATAACAGTGCTTCTATGGGAGGCAAGGGATTTATGCGGAAATGCGGATACTTGTGCTTTGAAAATTGTGGTTAATGATTACCACACACCACCAACTATTAGTTGCCCGAATGATATTAATTTAGAAAATGACCCTGGAATTTGCGCAGCTATTGTTTTGGATTCCGATTCATCAAATGGAACTTTGGCGCCTGAATTCGATGATAACTGCATTGACCATGTGGCTGTATTGTATGAAGTAATTGATGCAACTGGGGCTACCGTTGCAGCAGGTGTTGAAAATGTTTCTGGGGAATTAATTCCTCTCGGAGTCAATAATGTAGTATACTCAGCTCAAGATCAACCAGTTTTATTAATTACAGAAGTTGTACAATCTGCTTCAGACAGTGTGGAAATAACTAATTTTGGACCTGCTTCAATGAATATATCGTGTCTCAATATAAATAGATTGGGAACTGGAGCTGAAGTCCATATAGTTCCGATAGACACCATTTTGAAACCAGGAGAAACTTATGTTGCAGCACTTGCCAATGACATTGGTTTTGGTGATCCAGCAGGATATACGATTAGTTTTAAGAATACAATTTTTGATGTTGTCGCAACGAATAACTATTTACCATCTTCTGGATGGGTAGGAAATCTTGAAGGCGGCGATGTCCAAAGAATATGGATTGTAGATCACGATAACAGCACAGACTGGATAGTTAGTCAGATTTGTGAAACAAGTATAGGCGAATTAAATCAAGGTTTACCAGCTTTTAATGATAATGGCGCTGTTACTGGAATTCAAACTGTTCTTCCAAGTGAAGCTTTTTGCGAATTTGTAATTACAGTTATTGATACTGAAGCTCCATTATGCAAGTCTTCTGTTGATGTTACAATGGCAGGGACGGCCCCAATTATATTTAATTCATTGGAATGCACGCAAAGTACGCTGACAATAAATGAAGATGCAGAAATTGCTGCAATACTAATTGAAGGATTAACCATAAGTTATGCTGACGTTTCAGATTTGAAGGTCAGTTTGATAGGTCCGGATGGTACAAAAGTAAAGTTATTTGAAAAATTGTGCGAAGATGAGGCAAATGTCCAAGTAAATCTGTCAGATTCAAGCAGCTTGTCAATTGTTGGGGCCAATTGTGCTCCTTTAGGAAATGGCGGTTGGTATTCTCCAGAGGAATCATTAAATGCTTTTTGCAATAAAAGTTCGCTAGGAGATTGGACTTTAGAAGTATATTCTTTTGGAAATGAAATGGGGACTTTAGAAGGTTGGAACATAACTATTCAGACTTACGCAACCTATGCACAAAAGGATACAATTTTAGAAGTACAACCTATATTAAGTTATGAAGATTGTGGAGCAGATTTTACTTGGGTTCATCCAATCGTAAAGGACAATTGCTGTGATGGGACAATAACCGTAGAGTACATATCTACAAACAAAGATACAGTTCCAGAAGGAGGCTTGGTTGATGCAGGAACAGAAGCATCCGAATTTTTTGGACTAGGAAAGACAACTGTAAAATATACAATAACAGATTTAGCAGGCAATTCTAGTACTTGCAGTTTTGATGTTATAGTTACTGATCCTAACGGATATTGTGTACCACCATGTCAAACATTATGTGTGATTTCGTGTGTTGGTCATATCAACGTATCCTTAGATGAAAATTGTGAAGCAGAAGTTACGCCTAGTATGACAGTAGCTGGAGTAGATTCATCATGCGATTATTATTATAAAGTACAATTGATAGATGAAAATGGAGTTCTTTTACCTTCTAATTTTGTTGGTATTGATTATTTAGGTCAGACACTTACCTACAAGGTAATAGAACCTGAATGTGGCAATGCATGCTGGGGAACTGCGTATATTGAAGATAAGATCCCACCAGTAATAGCATGTAATGATGTTACAATTAGTTGTCTTGATTTGGTTGTATTTCCACAGCCAGTGGTAACTGAAAATTGCAGTGGATACGATTTGGTATTATTAAATGAATCAACTTTAGATATTTCTTGCGAAAGTGAAGATTATAGAGCTATAATTACAAGAACCTATCAAGCGACGGATGGAAATGGTCAAGAAAGTAATATCTGTGAACAGAAATTAACGATTAAAAAGTTTGATTTGACAGATATTAAAGCTCCTAGTCCTTTGGACGTGACTTTGGAATGTGGTAGCGGATATCTTGAAGATGAGCATGGTCTTCCTCATCCAAATGTTACGGGAGTACCGACTTTGAATGGTCAGAGTTTATGGCCAAATAATCTTTTGATTTGCAATACTTACGTAAGTTACAAAGATGAAGTTTTCTCTTATGGAAATGATTGTCAAATTAACATTCAGAGAGTTTGGACTATTTCAAATTGGGAATGTGGTAAAGATAATGTGAGAACAATAGGACAGTTTTTTAGAATATTTGATAGGACAGCTCCTGAGTTTGAATGCCCTTCGGATCTTACCATGAGTGCAGAAGGAGTAAATTGTGAAGCATTGGTTGTAATTCCTGCTTTAAATATATTGGATGCTTGTAATCGAAATAATGTTACAGTTAATATTTCCTATCCTGGCGGAATTATTGAAAATTCAAATGGAGGTCAAATTTATTTAAAATCTGGGGTTCATGAAATAACATATACAGTTTCGGATGTTTGTGGCAATATAGCAACATGTAGTTATTCAGTAACGATAATTGATAGCGTTGATCCATCAGCAATTTGTGATGCAGGAATTAATGTAAGCTTGTCTTCAGATGGAAGGGCCCAATTAATGGCGGCAGATATTGACAATGGCAGTTTTGACGCTTGCGGAGCCGTTGATATTGATATAAGAAGAATGGAACCTTTACAAGATTTTCCAAATGATATAAACTTTAGTGATAAATTAAATTTTGGATGCAGTGACGTTGGAAATCCAGTAATGGTAGCTTTAAGGGTCACTGATGAAAAAGGAAATTCCAATCAATGTATGATTGCTGTTCAAGTAATTGATTTGATTCCAATAGCATTAGTTGCTGGACTCCCTGATATTACTGTAGCTTGCACATTTCCTTATGATCCAGAAAATTTAGATGTTTTTGGAACATTGGTAAATGACCCTGATGACAGAAATGAAATTGTATTGACTTCTCAAATTGTTCAATTTGATGGTCCAGCTCTTGACGGTTTAGTTACAGATAATTGCAGCACAGGAACAACCAATTCAATTGGAAATATTCAAGTAAACGATTGTGGAATTGGCTATCTAATCAGAGTTATAACTGCAGTTAGTCCTTCAGGAGAACAGGTTTCGACTACACAAAAGATAACTTTTGTAAATCCAACTCCATTCAAAGAAGAAGATATTATTTGGCCAGAAAATTATTCTATTTACAATTCTTGTAATGCGAATGATTTGATTCCAGAAAACTTGCCATTGATCTACAGTGTTCCGAGGTATACTGAAGACGTATGTGATCTTGTTTCTTATACATTTCAAGATAAAACCACTCAAAATACTGCTAATGGCGGAGGATGTGTATTGGTTGAAAGAACTTGGTTTGTGAGCGATTGGTGTCAAAAAATAGATGGCAAATATATTGTCTTTGACCATAAACAAACTATAACTATTTATAATAATATTGATCCTATTATTACATCAGCTTGCAGTGACACATTAATCACTTCTCAAGATCCAAATTGCGGAGATGTCTATGTATCATTGGGTGCCACTGGGGAAGATGACTGTGTAATTGCATCAAATTTAATTTGGTCGTATTCCATAGATATAAATTCTGATGGAAATGAAGATATTACAGGTTCATCGAATGCATTCGGCTACTATTTTGGAGTGGGAGTGCATACCGTTAATTGGTTGTTAAGTGATGGTTGCGGAAACTTCGACAATTGCAGTCAAATATTTGAAATAAGGAATATTAAAACTGCAACGCCAATATGTTTTAATGGGCTATCCACAGCATTAATTGGAGTAGACACAAGTGGTAATGGAACAGTAGATGGCGAATTGGCAACCATTACACCAGCGTTCATCGATGGTGGAAGTTATCATACTTGTGGTTATGATTTGCAATTGAGTTTTTCGTCTGATGTGAATGATACTTTAAGAACATTTGACTGTTCTGATATTGGTCAACAAGTGGTGCAGCTATGGGTTACTGATGATTTTGGGAATCAGGATTTTTGTTCTACATATGTAATTGTAGTTGATAACAATGATGTGGATATTTGTCCAAATCTAAGCGCTGTTCACACCATTCAAGGGTCCATATACACTGAAAGTCAGATTATGATTGATGAAGCGACTGTATATCTGGAGGGAACAGATATCGCTAATTTTACAGATGCAAATGGTCATTATGATTTCCCTGAAATGCCGTTAGGAGGGAACTACAAAGTTATTCCTGGAAAAAATACAGGAATGATGAACGGAGTAACAACACTAGATCTAGTGCTCATCCAAAATCATATTTTAGGAAAAAATATATTGAACAGTCCATATAAATTACTAGCAGCAGATATTAATAATAGCGGTAATGTGTCAAGTGCCGATTTGATTGCCCTTAGAAAAATGATCTTAGGATTAATGGATGAATTTCCAAATAATAAAAGCTGGAGGTTTATAGATGCATCTTTCCAATTTATCGAAGAGAACAATCCATGGTCCCAATCGATTGCGGAAACATTTCCTATTTATAATTTAAATGCCAATATGGAGATTGATTTCTTAGGTGTAAAAATTGGAGATGTCAATGGAAGTGTAGTAATGAATGGATTAAGTAATTCTAACAATCGAAGTGCTGAGTTACCATTGATTTTTAGTTATGAAAATAGAGTATTGAGTAAGGGTCAAACTATTGCAATTCCATTTTATGCAGATGATATTAACGAAATTATCGGATTCCAATTCACATTAAATATTGATCCAAACAAAGCTGTAATTAGGAAGGTAGTTGCTTTGAATGATGGTATGACTTCGAATAATTTTGGTTTAAGATATTTAGATAAAGGCATTCTCACAAGTAGTTGGAATGAAAGTGATCAATCCGTGCACTTAAAAGATAAGCCTATGTTTGAAATAACAATCGAGGCATTGGTGAATACTGAAATTTCGGATTTATTATCCATTAATGATAAGATAACTTATTCAGAAGCATATAATAAATCAGAAGAATTACTGGATATTCAATTTAATGAAAGAGGAATTTCAAAAATCGAAGAGGAAGTTGAATTATTCCAAAATAGTCCAAATCCTTGGACGGAAGAAACCTATATTTCATTCAGATTGCCAAAAGAAATGAAAGCTAAATTGATTGTATATAATCTTTCAGGTCAATTATTATTAGAAAATGAGAAGACCTATTCTGCTGGTATTCATAATTTCAAACTGGAAAAAGACCTGTTCAATTCTGGAGGGATTTATTATTACGAGTTAATTACTGAGGGCAGTCAATTGAGCAAAAAAATGGTATTAATAAAATAAATCTGTAATACTCTTAGTTTTAAATAAGTAAATTTTAGTCATTGCAGCCTCTTTTAAAGGGGCTGCTTTTTTATTTAATACGAGTTATGTTTGCTGGTAATATTCATTATTCCAGTTAATTCATTCTATGAACGAAAGGGCTAAAAGAAAATTGGGATATTGAAGAGCATTAATAATTACCTTTTATGAGTTTAAAAATTTTATTACTTCATCTGCAAATTCTTGCGTTTTTGAAGTTTCATTGTGATTTCCCTTTACAATTATCACTTGACCTTTCTTCAAAAATGACTTTAATTCAAAAGGATCTCCATTATCCATATCTTGATCGCCAGCAATAACTAAAATTGGTTTTTTAATTTTATTCAGTTCTTTTGGATTAGTGACAGGTTGGTATTTTTGTAAATAATGCAATATTAGTGTATCAGCGCCGATGGATTTTGCATAATTTAATGCTCCTTTAGTTTCAGGATATAGATCTGAATTTCCATTAAATGCTTCTGCAAACATAATTCTTCTTTCCCAATCAGGATTTGTAAAATCTGCTCCCATTCCACCTAAAACTGCTTTTTCAATTCTTTTGTCTTTAGTTAATAATTTTGCTAAAACTATCGAACCTCTTGAATAACCAATTGCAAAATATTTTTTTATTTTTAATTGATCCATTAACAATTTTAGATCTTTAATTTCTGAATTTTCTTTATAAGCATTTTCGTCGTGCGGTTTGTCTGATTCCCCATTTCCTCTTAAATCTGGAATGATTACTCTATATCCTTTAGATGTCAATTCTTCTTTTATCGCTGTATTGTTCCAAGATGTTCTATTTGAAATAAAACCATGAACGAGCAACACAGGAAAACCGTTTCCCTCATCAGAATAAGCAATTTTTGTTCCATCAAAGGAAGTGAAATAGTTGGTATTGGAAGCTGAATTTTGAATTTTATGATTATTTGAATGGTAATTTTCAAAGTGGAAAACAAACGGACTAGCTAATGTAATTAGGAAAAGAATTATTTTTTTATACATTTTGAATTATTGTAAAAGTTAGAAGTTTATATTTTTTAAAATCATCCAAAAAGCCAAAGAACCAGTAAATAATGAAACGCCTATTGCCCATTTTCTGTGGTTGACTTTGAAAAGTTTGAAAACAATAAAATAAATGAAGAAATAAGTGATCACTATTGATATTTGTCCTATTTCAATTCCAAGATTAAAAGAGAGCAGTGGAAATAGAATTTCTTCAGATCCACCTAGCAAAGAGCTAAGATAATTGGCAAAACCCATTCCGTGGATAAAACCAAAAAAAAGAGCGATACTATAATGGAAGCCCATTTTAGAAGGTTTTTCAACACTCTTACTTTGATACAAATTGAAAAGACTTGTCAAAAGTATCGTAATAGGTATTAAAGTTTCAATTAATGAAGCATTTACATTTACCATATCAAGCACAGACAATGCAAGCGTAAAGGAATGTCCAATTGTAAATGCAGTAACTAAGATTAGCACAGTTTTCCAATGTTTGATTTGAAAAAGCGCACACAAACTAATAACGAATAACATATGATCATAGGCATGGTAATCTGCAATATGTTCTATGCCCAATTGAAAATAAAGTGAGAAGTCAGACATTTATTAATTTTTGGTTTAAATATACCTAATGTAATTAAAATGAGTTTGAAAATGGTTTGTGAAGAAAAAATTGGAATTCAAAAAAATTAATAGATTTTTTGAAGTGATTAAGATCACTGATTTTTATGACAATCGTCATTCTAAGCTAAAAGTAAAGTTCCCACCTTTATTGAAAATATTAAAATATGAATTTATTAGCTCCAGTATCAACTATCATGACCACAGATTTGATAACCATTTCTCCACATGATACCATTAAAAAAGTTGAGGATCAGTTCTCAAAAAAACTTGTACACCATATTCCAGTCGAATTAGATGGAAAGCTCGTTGGAATGGTTAGCAAATCAGATTTCTTATATTTTAAAAGAGGATATACTGAAGATTCAATTGAAGATAGGTGGGATTCTTTTAGATTAAGAACTCATATGGTTTCAGAAATAATGACAACCAAACTGGCAAAATTAGAGCCAGAAGATAAAATTAATGTTGCTATTGAAATATTCAAAGAAAATATTTTTCATGCGATTCCAATTGTTAAAGATGGTTTCTTGGTAGGGATTATAACAACTGCTGATATAATTAAACATTTAGCGGATGATAAAACAACCACAAAAGAATATTCAAAAAAAGGTTGATAATATAATTTCTGTTAAAAATCTGATAATAAAAAGTTTATAATGAAATCGGTAAAAATATACGGCAAGCCAACTTCACAATATGAATACTTTAAATATAGATTAGAGGAATTTCTGAAAAGAAATGAAATAAATATTGTTGTAGAAGAGATAAATAGTGTCGATAAAATTATTTCCGATAAAATTAAATCAATACCAACCTTAAGAATCAATGGCGAGATTGATTTGAATTTTAATGAAAACGATAATATTGAAGATTTTATAGAAACCGCTACGGATATTATAATTAGCAAATATGCCCATTCAACTTATTCAAAATTGCTTGTTCCAATTGATTTTTCAGAAGTTTCAATGAATGCATTACAATTTGCAAAAGATTTTGCTAGACATGAAAGTGGTTTTATTGAATTACTGTACGTGAATCATCCAATTCCAATGGTTGTGAACGGAATAGTAATTGAAGATAATTTTGCAAAAAACGATAAAATTGAACGTTTAGAAAAAATTGCTTCTGCGCATAAAGCAGCAAATAATTCATCTGAAAATGGTAAAACTTTATATATCAGTTCTCAATTTTTAGATGGCATGGCTTCTGACATAATTATTGATAAATCAAAAGAATCTAGTATTGTAATTATGGGTTCTACTGGGGAAAATGACGTTTTGAAGAAAATGATGGGTTCTGTTTCCAACAGGGTAGCAGATAAAGCAAAATGTCCTGTGTTATTGATTCCTAGAGGTGCCAAATATAAAGGAGTGAAGAAAATTGTCTATGCCTATAGTCCAACCAGCTACGACCATAAAGCAATAAGCGCTTTAGCAGAATTTGGGAAAAAGTATAATGCAACCATACATCTAGTGCATGTTGGTGAAGAAGGAAGTGACTATGATCCGGAAAACTTAAAATTGTACCTTGAACATATGCATGATGGGGTAGATTTTGTGCAAGGTCAAATATTTGCTAAAAATGTTGCAATAGGGATCAATCAATATGCAGAAAATCTAGATGCGGATTTAATTATAATTTCTAAAAAGAAAAGAAATATTATTGAAGAATTATTTGAAAGGAGCCATTCAAAACCTACTATTTTAAAGGCAAATATACCCGTTATGGTTTTTCATTATGATGACCATGCGTGTCAATGCGGTGGCGAATGTGATAAAGTTGCGGATACAGATTGCTCCCATTAAAATTCAAAAATTAATATCATGAAAAAAATATTAATTCCTGTTGATTTTTCGGAAGTGGCAATCAATGCTATTAGATATGCATTTGATTTGTACGGCGACCATGCTAAATTTACAATTTTTCATATTTCTAATAACAGTTTGAGTCTATATGAACCAGAATTGGTGCATATGGCATTAAATAAGACTGATTTGGTGCATATTGAGTTAACAAATACTGTTGAAGACCTAATTCAGAAAAATAATTTAAAAGTTGAATTTGAAGTACAAGTTGAGATAGGAGCAATTGTCGATTCAATAATAAGAAAAATCGATATAGGAAATTATGATGGCGTGGTCATGGGGACAAAGGACAAGTATAGTTTATTTGAAAAACTTTTTGGAACTGTTTCTCTTGGGGTTGTGAAGAGGACTGAAATTCCAGTGTATTTAATACCATTTGAAACAAGATTTAGTCCATTTGAAGAGGTAGTTGTTGCTGCAGATTTTCATTTAGAGTCAGATGATCTAATTTGGGGGATAAGCGAATGGAATCAAAGATTTAAAGCGCATATCCATTTTTTGCACGTGAGCAAAAAACATCATTTTAGTGACGCATTTATTAGAAATATTGTGGAAGAATATTTTGATGAAAAAAATGTGGAATTTCCATTTACCATTGTGAATGAAGATGATGATGATGTTGCAGAAGAAATAATTGAATATTCTGATGAAGAAAATGCAGATCTTCAAATTATCGTGACAGACAAAACCACGTGGTTAGATATGCTTACTTCTAATAGTGTTTCAAAAGAAATGATTCTAAAAGCAACTAAACCAATGCTTTTTCTCCATTCAGGTAAAACTAAAAAATCGCAACTATTTTTTGAACTGTTGACTGTTTAATAACTAAAAATCTGAAAGTAAATGATAGATTTAAATGTATCTGTTCAGGAAATTATGAGTAAGAATTTAAAAAGTGTTGGGCCAAACACCTTACTTTCTGAGATAGATACCATTTTCAAAAATAACAATTTTCACCACTTGCCTGTCTTGAATGAAATGGGCGGAGTAATAGGAATGATTAGTAAAACGGATTATCATAAATTACAACATCATTTCACTCTCTTTAATTATCAAGAGGCACAAGATGCGAACGACAAATTTTTCGAATCTTTGTTGGCAGAAGAAATTATGAATAAAAATCCTATTGTAATTCATAAGGGAACAACCATTAAAGAAACAATAAAAATGTTGTTGCGCAATGAATTTCATTCTTTGGTGGTAATTGAAGACAATAAATCTATTGGCCTAGTAACCCCACACGATATTTTGAAGTTTTTAATTAGGGATAACTAAAACTAAATATTATGAATATGCGAGTCTCAGATTTCATGATTGAAAATCCAATTTGTGTAGATAAACAAACAAACTTAAAATCTTTGCAAAAATTATTGAATGTAAAAGGTTATTCTCATTTGCCAGTTGTCGAAGAAGGAAAATTAATTGGAATAGTTTCGAAAACCGATTTGATGAGTAGATTTTTAAAAATGCTCGATCAGACTAGTGGGAAGAATTATACTAGTTTATTAATGGAATTTTTGAAAGTAGAGGATATAATGACCGCTAATCCAATAATTACAAAAAGAGGCGATGATATTGATTATGCAATAGAATTATTATTACAAGGTGAATTTCACAGTTTGGTGGTTGTCAATGATTTAATGGAAGTAGAAGGTCTGATTACAAGCTATGATCTTTTGAAAGCATTGTATTCAGAAACCTTGAAAAAGAAGAAAAAAAGCAAATAACCTCCATTTCATCTTCATTTAATTTTACTTCTTCTTTGTAACCATTCATTGTAAAATGAATTTTGATTTGGATAAAACCTAGAAGTTTTGGTTCCAAATTTTAAGTTAAAAACCTTTTAAGCCATTTTGCTAAAATTAATTTTTTATTTTTTCATGGTTTATTTTCCTAAATCTTCATGGCGACTTTTCAATATCTTGGCTTTTATCTTTAGGGTCCTCTACACAAAAAGAGTAATTTGTTAGTCACACTAATTTATGAAAGAAAGGAAAATATTTTACTTTCGTTGTTATGAAATTAGATCTCATCAATAAACAAAAAGAAGATTTTAAAAATGCAATTGTATTAGGTACTGTAAAACCTGATTATCTAACCAGACTTTCAATCTTAAAATGGCAAGAAAATTTTGATATTGAAGAAATGTATCTAGGTCCAATAATTGAAAAGAGTTTAAAAAATGACATTTCTGGAAGGCTTTGGGGAGGAGAGAATCATTCCATAAAATCTGGGTTAATTGCTTTGGCCAACCAAAACCCTGACTTATTCTGGTCAAGTTTGAAAGATTTATTTAATAATGAGAGAATGATCATAATGAAGGCAAATAGGTTTCTGCATCATTGTGATGTTATCCAAGCAGAAATTCATAAAAAAGACCAAAAATCCAATACTCATTTTCAAAACTATTATTCAGCCTCCTTGCTGCTAACACTCCAATATCCGAATGAATATTGTTTATTTGATTTTGCAAAATTTGAAGTTTTTGCAAAAAAAATAGGTATTAACGATATGCCAGTCGATACAGATTTGGAGCGATATTATAAGATAATCAGAGCAGTATTAAAAATTATTGAAAAAGATGCTGAATTTATGGAAGCTTATTATAGTAAATTAGAGGAGGGCATTTTTTTAGGTCCTTGCTTAAGTATTGTATTTGATTTAATAGAATATTCAAATGAATAAATTACAAAGTATATGGGTCAAACAGCAATTGTAATTGGAGCCACGGGGTTGGTTGGAACAGCATTAATTAAAACTTTGATTGAAGAGGATAATTTTTCTGAAATCAAATTACTTCATCGGAGAGAAACGGGTTTTACAAATGCCAAAATCAAAGAATATATCATCAATTTTGAAAAGCCTGATTCTTATAACAGTTATTTGGGTGGAGATGTTTTGTTTTCAACTTTAGGTTCTACTTTAAAAAAATCTGGAAGCAAAGAAGCACAATATAAAATTGATTATCACTATCAATTTAATATAGCTAAGGCTGCACTTGATTCCGGAGTGAAAAAATATGTTTTAGTTTCTTCAGTTGGAGCAGATCCAAACTCTAAGAATTTTTATTCCCGAATGAAAGGAGAATTAGAAGAATCAGTTAAAAAATTGAAATTTCAGCAAATAATAATAATGCAACCATCTATTCTCGATGGTTTAAGGAAAGAATTTAGATTGCTTGAAAGAATTGGCATAACAATCACAAGATTCATGTCATGGATTCCTGGAATCAGAAAATATAGACCGATTCATGCAAATATCGTTTCAAAAGCCATGATTAATTCTTTGAAGAATTCAGATGAAGGTATTTTTACTTATAAGTTAGAGGAAATATTTGATCTCGCAGAAAAAAAATAGGAAAACAAATATTTTTTAAAAATGGTTTTTTTGAATTTAGAGAATTAAAGGATCAAAAGCACATGGTTGGATTTATCATAGATTGGATCAAGCTCAAATCCAAAGGAATATTTGTGTTGATAGCTCTATAAATGATAAAGATTCCAACAAAAAGTTGAAGAACAGATAGAATTCTTTTGAACTGGATTTTTCTTTTAAAATCTAAAAATGAAACGCTCGTTAACAATGCGAACATGGCTGGGAAAGTACCTAACCCAAAAAACATCATAAATTGGGCACCTTTAAAAGCATTCCCACTGCTCAACGCCCCCGCAAGAGCCAAATAAACAAGTCCACAAGGTATGAATCCATTTAATATTCCTATGAAAAAAGAATTTTGACGAATCAAACCTTTAAACTGATTTGAGAAAAAAGAACTGTAGTTGCTGAAAAATTTTGAGTAAATAGGAGATTTGAATAGGAATTTTTCAATATCCAAGGAAAATAAAAAAAGTAGAATTAAAAAAACTCCGACAGCTATACCTAGAGGTTTTTGTAGTCCTGAAAAATTCAGAGCGCCGCCGAACATCCCAGTAATAAATCCGAGGGTGCTATAGCTGAACACTCTTCCAAAATTATAGCCTACAGCTTTCTTGACAGCATGAAGTGATCTTTCATTTATTCCAGGCAAAAGGCTAAATGCTAGTGGACCGCACATTCCAACGCAATGTATGCTCCCAAATAAACCTAGAGTAAATGCTACATAAATCATGCTTTCGAAATATATATGTCCTCTTCTTTGTAGTAACTTCGAATATTATCTTTCCATTCCAATTTAAGTGTCCATTTGCCATTTTTCAATTCTGGTAAATTAAGGTCATAGGAATTAAGTTGATCAACTTTTATGTTTTTTTTGAAATCTGAGCTTACGTCTGAAGCTCTATACATCTGGACATCTATTTCTTCGACATTTTGAACAGAACCAAAATCAAAGTTTATTATTTGACCTATTGGTTGATAAGTAATTTTGACATCATCTTTTAATAAATTTCTATTATTGACTTTGTCATATTTTTCTTGATAATGGATATCTTGATTATAATAATTTTCAACGACTAAAGAGTGATCAACTTGTGTTGATTTCGCCAATATGAAAATTAGAAAAGAAACATAGCAAATAAAAAATATTAGTAAGGCATTCCCCCAATTGAGTTTCATGATTAATTATTTTATTGGACCTAAAAAAGTAGTGTTTACATGGTCAATTGTCTTATCGCCATGCATTGCAGAAATTTTAAGGTTTGTTTTTCGTTTTTTGAGTTGATCTTTTGGAATATTAATAAAAACTGCTCCTTCAGAGTTTGAATTTGATTTTGTGGATGGTTTTTCTCCAACCCATTCAAAAGTTACATTTTCCATATTTTCGCATTTCAGTTGCATTTCGAATTGATTGCTTGTTTTATTAATAAGTTGATAATTGTAAAGATTACTGATCATACCTTCCACTCTTTCATGATACATCATGCCAGGAGTCCTTAACAAAAGAACTTCTACTTCAGATCTATTTATAAAAAAGAACGATTCTAAACCTAATAATAATATAAGCACAATGGAATATGCAATTGATCTTTTATTGATTAAATTATGAGTAGCATTGGTAATTCCTTCAAAACTATCAATTCTAATTAATCCTTTTGGTCTTTGCACTTTATCCATGACTTCATCGCAGACGTCCATACATGCTGTACAATTTACGCATTCAAGCTGGATACCATTTCTAATATCAATTCCAGTAGGGCATACTTTTACACATAAATTACAATCTATACAATCTCCTTTTTCTGTTGGATTAACTTCTTGCTTTTTAATTTTTCCTCGAGGTTCGCCCCTTTCGAAATCATAGTATACGGCTAATGAATTCTTATCTAACAAGACACCTTGTAATCTGCCATATGGACAAATTGTAGTGCATACTTGTTCTCTTAATATGGAGAAAACCATGTAAAATACGACTGAAAAGACCATCATTGCTACAAAACCTGAAAAATGTTCTGCAATAGGTTCAGAAGCAATTTTTAACACATTATCAATACCTATAATATATGCTAAAAAAGTATTGGCAATCAAAACGGCAATTAGAAAAAATATGGCTTGTTTTATAGTTTTTCGAATGACCTTGTCTGTAGTCCAAGGTGCAGCATTTAGCTTTTTTTGAGCTGTATAATCGCCTTCAATCCAATATTCAATTCGCCTATAAACCATTTCCATAAAAATGGTCTGAGGACAAACCCATCCGCAGAATAATCTTCCAAAAATAACGGTAAATAAAGCAATGAAAATCATAAAAATCAACATTGCAACAACAAACAAATGAAAATCCTGTGGAGCAAAATAAATGCCGAATAGGATGAATTTACGTTCGAGAATATTGAATAAAAAGAAGGGTTGCCCTTTCCATGTAATCCAAGGTAATGCGAATAATATAATTAGCAATACATAAGAAACTAATTTTCTATAATTATAAAATCTGCCTTTTGGCTTTTTTGGATATACCCAAATTCTTTTACCATCCTTGTCTACTGTGCTTAATTCGTCTCTATAAGCATCTTTATCCTCAAAAAATTCATCATCCAAAGACTCCATTTACATTAGTTTATATTATCTTTTTGTTCTTCAGAATTTGTTGGGTTTTCAGTCACTTCAGATGGAACATACAATTCGCCTTCTTGAGCTTTTGGATTTGCAGGATTTGTGCCTTTTAAGCTGAAAATATAACTTGCGACATTTTGCATTGATGAAGGTTTAAGTTGGCTATTCCAAGAAATCATACCTTTTTCAGGGGCTCCATATTTGATAATTTTAAAAATATCTGGCATACTTCCACCATGAATCCAATAATCATCGGTTAGATTTGGACCAACAACACCTTGACCTTCAGCTCCATGACACGGTAAACATAAGGTCATATATATGTCTTTGCCAGCAAGAAGAGAAGCTTCATCTAATTTTGCGGTTACTGTGTTTTCGTTTACGCCATCTGCTTGTTTTAACAGGTAATTTTCTTTTTCCACCTGTGCTTCTTCCATGGCAATTTCATATTCTTGTATAGAACTCCAATCATTCGAACTCCAATGGTAATAATATAGATATACCGCAGCAAATACTATTGATCCATACATCAATGCCAACCACCAAGGAGGTAATTTGTTGTCTAATTCTCTTATTCCATCATAATCGTGTCCAAGATCTATATTTTTTTCTTCACCTATAGGAACAATATTCCAGGCACCCTCATAAATTCTTTTCCAAAGAGGAGCTTTCATTTCTTCTACAACTATTTCTTTTTCCACGCCTAATTCTTTCATCAATCTCAACTTTTGAAGTTCGATAAAGTCAAAGATTAGCTTCATTATAGTTCCAAGAAAGCCAAGAGTAACAAGTATGGCTAGGACCAGAAAAATATTGTTTAATGCCCAAATCCAAACTGAACTTCCATTATTGGCGCTTTGTGCAAATAGTGAAAAGGGAATGAATAAAGTGCAAAGCACTAACAATATAGCAGTTGATTTAAATTTTGTTATTTTCATCATTAAAAATATTGGTTGTTAGTTATTATCGTTGTTAGTGTCATCTGAAAGCAGCGGAAGATCGGCCATGTATTTTATTTGTTTCGAACTTTTTGTAATTACAAAAACAACGCTAACAACAAAGACAATCATAAATGTAATTAGTGCAAACAAAGCCATCCAATTTATATTACCTGCAGTTTCTAATATATATTTGTACATAATTTTTCTTTTTTATTCTTTTATTACATTGGCTTTTGCATCAGTTCCTAATCTTTGGAGATATGCTATTAATGCAATTATTTGTTTTGTTTCAAGTTCTTCTTGATCAACACCTCCAGCGATTAATCCATCTGCGATTTTCTTTGCTTGCTTCTCTAGATCTTGAACCGCTATATCAGCATAATTTTGACCATATGGAGTATTTAGCGTTTGAAGAACCCTGATTTTTGCTGCTGTGTAATCAGTATTGATTTTACGTTTGAATAGCCATGGGTACGCAGGCATTATTGAGCCTGGAGACATCGAAGTTGGGTCAAGCATGTGATTGTAATGCCAACTATCAGGGTATTTAGCGCCAATTCTGTGAAGATCCGGGCCAGTTCGTTTGGATCCCCAAAGGAATGGGCGGTCATAAATAAATTCGCCTGATTTAGAAAAATCTCCATATCGTTCTGTTTCAGATCTAAATGGCCTAATCATTTGAGAATGGCACCCTACGCAACCTTCTGAAATATAGATGTCTCTTCCTTCTAATTCTAGAGGAGTATATGGTTGTACGCTTGCAATTTTTGGCACATTTTTGTCAATCATCAACATTGGAAAAACTTCTACAATTCCGCCAATTAATACTAATACTGTAGCAACTAATAACATTTGTATAGGCCTTCTTTCAATCCATTTGTGCCAATAATCTCCTTTATGGGCAATGGTTTCAACTCGAGGAGGGAAGCTCACTTCAGTATTTTCAACTTTGCCAGTTTTTGCAGTTTTCCACAAGTTATATGCCATGATAAATACACCAATTACATATATAGTACCTCCAATTGCTCTCATAGAATACATTGGGATAATTTGGGTTACTGTTTCTAAAAAGTTTCCATAAGTTAAAAAGCCGTCTGGTTCGAATTGAGCCCACATTAAACTTTGAGTCCAACCTGCCCAATACAATGGAATAGTATAAAACAAGGTACCTAACGTAGCAATCCAAAAATGTGTGTTGGCTAATTTTAGGGAATGAAGTTTCGTACGATACAATTTAGGAATTATCCAATAAAGTATTCCAAATGTCAACATTCCGTTCCATCCAAGCGTTCCTACGTGCACGTGAGCTACTGTCCAGTCCGTGAAATGGCTAATAGCGTTAATAGATTTAATAGACAATAATGGACCTTCAAGAGTTGCCATTCCATATGCAGAAATAGCGACTACCATAAATTTAAGAATAGGATCCGTTCTAACTCTATCCCAAGCTCCTCTTAAAGTCAAAAGTCCGTTCAACATACCACCCCAAGATGGAGCAATTAACATAATTGAGAATGCAGTTCCTAAAGATTGAGCCCAATCAGGTAGTGATGTATAGAGTAAATGGTGGGGTCCGGCCCAAATGTAAATGAAAATTAAACCCCAAAAATGTATAATTGACAATTTGTAAGAATATACTGGTCTATTTGCTGCTTTAGGAAGGAAATAATACATTAATCCTAAATAAGGAGTAGTCAAAAAGAAAGCTACTGCATTATGCCCATACCACCATTGAATTAATGCGTCTTGAACACCAGCAAAAACAGGAATGCTATTGGTTAGTGAAACAGGGATTACAAGATTGTTAAATACGTGTAAAACCGTTACCGTGACCCATGTAGCTATATAAAACCAAATTGCTACATATAGGTGATTTTCCCTTCTTTTTAAGATTGTTCCAAACATATTAATCCCGAAAGAAATCCAAACTAAAGCAATAAGCAAATCTATCGGCCATTCTAATTCTGCATATTCATGCGAACTAGTTATACCTAATGGCAAAGTAATAGCTGCTAATAAAATAATAGTTTGCCAACCCCAAAAATTAAATTTGGACAGAATATCGCTGAACATCCGAGCTTTTAATAGCCTTTGAAGCGAATAATATACACCCATGAAAATACCATTTCCTACAAATGCAAAAATTACTGCATTTGTATGCAGAGGTCTTAGTCTTCCAAAAGAAGTTTCTGCAGTAAAATTTAAAGCAGGAAATATCAATTGAAGGGCTATGTATAAACCGACGACCATCCCCACAAGTCCCCAGATCGCTGTGGCAATAGCAAAATTCCTTACTATTTTGTCATCATATTTGAAAGTCTCAGAATTACTCATATTCCTAAAAAGTTTTTAAAATTATTTATTGGATTTCGTTGTTGTTTCATCTTCGAAAAGCATCCTTATGGATGGTGTATAGTCATCATCATATTGTCCACTTTTAACAGCCCAAAAAAATGCAATTAAAAATCCTATTGCAAGAATTAAACTAACGACTAATAAAAGCAAGATTATTTTCATATTAAAAAGTATATTATGACGGTGCAATTTAAAATCCTATGCCAATTATAAGCATGATTAAAATCATTTTTATCATTAATATGGATCATTTTTATTATTGTTAATTTCTGAATTTAATTTGAAGGATAAAAATTTACTTATACCCAATCCATAAATCATTATTGTGATGCTGCTCGTAGGCATTAATATTGCTGCAACTAGTGGCGATAAATTTCCTGTTACAGCAAAACCTAAACCAATTAAGTTGTACATAAACGCAATTACAAAAGCCCCATATAATGCATAACGTAATGATTTTATATAATTAATGTACCCAATAAAATTACTAAACGTACTCCCTGAAATAATGACATCGCAACCAGGCGAGAAGTTATTTCCTTCATCTGCAATGGCTATTCCGACATTACTTTGTTGTAAAGCACCTGCATCATTTAAGCCATCACCAATCATCATGACATTATAGCCACCATCTTGTAGTTTTTGAATATGTTTTAGTTTGTCAGATGGATTTTGATTAAAAGAATAGCGTGTATTATTAGGTAGTATTTTTTGGAGTCTTGCTTTTTCTTTTTCATTATCTCCTGACAACAATTCTATGTTGAAATTTGACAATTTATTTAATACCTTATCAATGTTTTGGCGAATTGGGTTATGGAATGAAAAGTGTCCTTTCACCTTGTGGTTTATTTCTAATAAAACTGTCTGTTCAGAAAAGTTTTCTGTTTTTCCAAGAATGAATGAAATAGAACCTAATTTAATATTATCGGCTCCTTTTTTACCGATAAGGCCTAATCCTATTGACTCTTCAAAATAATCTAGATTTATAATGGATGCGTTTTGTGCAAATTTGCAAATGGCTTGACTTAATGGGTGATTTGAATGTGAAACGAGACTATAAAGAAGTTGCATCTCTTTGCTTGACAAAGGTTGCCCATCGTAATTAGCTTGCA
Source organism: Bacteroidota bacterium (assembly GCA_024642705.1). Lineage (GTDB taxonomy): Bacteria > Bacteroidota > Bacteroidia > Chitinophagales > Saprospiraceae > Portibacter. The sequence continues at coordinate 23,318 of JAHEAQ010000078.1, forward strand.
TCAATTTACTGTCGGTAATTGTTCCAGTTTTATCAAAAACATAAGTATCTATATCCAATATCTTTTCAAGTGTTGTAGTATTTCGCACATAAAATTTCAATTTTGCTAAAATTCTAGTTGCATTTCCTAATATAAAAGGGACAGACAATGCTAATGCACATGGACATGCAACAATCAGTACAGCAGTAATGCTTCTGAAAGCAATTCCTTTATCAATGAAAAACCAATATAGGAAGGTAATTGCAGCAATAATTAAAATAGTTATTGTAAAATAGGCGCTTACTTTATTTAAAATTATTGTTGATTTTGATTCATCTTCTAGTTTGAAAACCTTTTCATTCCAAAGTTGTGTAAGATAACTTTGATCTACTGGTTTAGTTACTTTAATATCAATAGTTGGACCTATTTGTTTTCCGCCAGCAAAAATTTGTTCCAATTGAGAAACAAGAATGATTTCAGATTCGCCAGTTACAAAGCTATAATCTATTTTTGCTTTATCGCTTATTAAAGTGCCGTCACATGGAATTATTTCACCATTTCGAACTCGAATTTGATCAGAAGCTTTGATCGTATTAATGGATACATTTTGCCATTCTCCAAGAACATATTTCTGAACAGAAATCGGGAAATAACTTTTATAATTTCTATCAAATGCGATGGATTGAAAGGTATAATCCTGGAACCATTTTCCTATTAATAAAAAAAGGACAAATCCAGCAAAGCTGTCAAGATATCCTTCACCTATTTGATTTAAGATTTCATAGGCTGATCTTCCGAATAATGTTAACATACCAATCGCTACGGGAACATGAATACCTAATTTGCCAACTTTAATATTGTACCATGCAGATTCTAGATAGGAAAAACCGGAATAAAACAAAACAGGCAGCGCCAAAAATAAATTTATATATCCTAAATAAAAACTGCTTGCAGCTTTTTCGAATCCTAAATATTCTGGAAAACTAATGAGCATGATATTGCCAAAAGCAAAACCAGCAACTCCAATCTTTAAAATCAAAGATCGATTAACAATACTTTTTTGAGGTTCAGCAATTTTTGAAAAATTAAGTTCTGGATGATATCCAATTTTTTGAAGTAAAAGCACAATACTTTTTAAACTTGTCTTTTCGGTATCAAAGTTTATATATGCTTTTTTTTCCAGAAAGTTAACTTTGGAATGCTGTATTCCGGGATCAAGTTTATGAATATTTTCTAAAAGCCAAATACATGATGAACAATGGATATCAGGTAATGTAAATTGAACTCTTGCTTTGTTCCCAGTATGAAAATCAAGAAGCTTTGCAATTATTTCTTCATCATCTAAATAGTCATAATTTTTGTCTTCCTTGTTTTTCTTTGTAATTCCAGATTGGGAGGCGATTTTATAATAATTTTCTAAATTATTATCCTTTAATAAATAAAATATTTGTTGACATCCATGACAACAAAAAATATTTTTTTCATCCAAAATAGCAGATTCAGTGCAATCTTCACCGCAGTGCGTGCATTCCAAACCTATAGCATTTTTTGAAGCTTTTATCTGATTTTCAACCATATTTTAAAAGGTCAATTGATATTCATCACTAATAAAAGTATACCAATTGCAAATATAGTAAGTACAAATAAAAACCATGCTGCTGCTAGCATAAAGCCTTTAAAATTTCCACTCTGATTGCCCATCATGATTATTTTAAGGCAAGATATTATCTTTTAGATCAGGTTGAAGTGATTTAAATCATTATAAATTATGATATAAATCCAAGCTAAGATTTAGAAATTTTGATTTAAATTGAGAAGAAAGAATTAAATGGCTATAAGTGGTTGGCTGCTGACAATATTGTTAACTGTTGGATGCTCACTTCCTCCTTTAGGTTCAATTGTAACATTCAAACTTTTAGCATTTTTTAAAAATTTGAGTTCAATTGAATTTTTCGATTTAGGAATGATACCTAAATTAACCATTTCTCCATCAATATCTGCCCAAATTTGATAACATTTATTAGAATCCAATTGGTCCATTTCGTTGATTAAAAGGTAAGCTTTTCCAGCTAAATTATTCCAGAAAGCTGTAGTATTAAAATTAGGGGATAATTGATTACCGGCCAATAAAATACGTGATGAAAGATTATGTCCTAAAATGGCTAATTCCTCTTTCAAAACTTCGATTTCCTCATTTTGGGAGATGAATTGGTGTTCAAGCATTTCTTTTTGAGCATGAACTTCCATGTTTTGATTATAAAGTGTATGATTGGTTTGAATATATGATATGGTAATGATAGTGGCAATCATAGCGGCTACCCAAGGTATAAAATTGTAAAATTCTTTCTTTCTTTTTTTTACTAAAATGCTTTTTACTCTATAATCGGAATCATTTTCTAAACATGAGATCACTGCATCTTTTAATCCATTCGGTCTATTGTTTGAAAGTTTTTCTGCCATGTTGTCTATTTTCTCTTGCAAGGCTAAATACTCTTTTTTTACTTCTGGGCTGGTTTCGATATAATGTTCAATCTTTTTCTTGTCATCAGAGCAACAAGTCCCCATCAAGTATCCCTCAAGTTTACCACTTTCCAAAAAAGTTTTTATTTCATTATTCATATTTTAAGAATTCAAAAATATTTTTTAGT
>JAHEAQ010000079.1 GCA_024642705.1 Bacteroidota bacterium
TGTTAAAGAAATCTTTCCCTCCCTACCTATACATCACTACTTCCACTTCTTCTCTTCCGCAATGTCTGCTCCACATGCTTAAGGTATTGGCTCCTGTATCCGCAATACATATGAAATCATTCGGATTGATTTCTGGAAGCAACACATTTTTATCCACAAAGTCTCCTGAAAAGCAGAGCGGTCCACCAATATCATATCTTCTTTGTTCTCCTGATTTTAGTTCACCGTTCTGATCTAAGACGAAAATATCATGATGCGGGGGGTGGCTGCTATATATTTCTCTAGGAAATAAATCTGCACCTACATGAATCAATGCAATATGAGGATTGCAATGTTCCAATATATATTCTACTTTGCTGAGAACAAATGCCGAATGTGCTTGCACAAAACGACCATATTCTGTGATTATATGGTATTGTTCCAATTGTGGTGCCTGCAGAATAAGTTGACTAAAGAAATCTTCAAGACCTATTTGCTCTCCAGCAGTCATTCGTGATGAAATGCCCCCTCCAATATCAATAAAATCAAGCTTTTTACCCATTGATTTTATTTCTTCAGCGATTTCAACAATCGAAGCAATGGCAATAATATGGTTTTTTTGATCTCCAATTTCAGACCCTGCGTGTATATGAAGACCAATACAATTGTCCATCTCCAACACATATCTAATAATTTTTTCTTTCTGAGTTATCGGAATACCAAATTTGGAATGATTGCCGCTGACGTCATACATTCCTGGATTGTCAAGATCTAATAATGGATTAATTCTAATTCCTACTTTTATATTATTTTTTCCCTTTAATCTGTCAAGCTCCTGAAAGCAATTGGCGTTTATTATCGTTCCGGGAAACTGCACATTGCATTCTTCTATTTCCTGAACAGTTTTTACTGGAGAATCAAAAACTATTTTTTCATTGGGACAGCCAGCTTGTTTTGCTAATAATACTTCTTCAAATGATGCTGCCTCTAATCCACAATTGTTTCTAACTATTTCTCTTAAAACTTCTAAATGTGAATTTGATTTTATGGCAACAGCGTGCAAGGTTCCTTCTGGAAATACATACTTTATGTGATCTAATCTATTCTTAAGAATTTCTGGACAATAGACATAGATTGACTTAGTCTCTGAATTAATTTTTTCAGATAATAAAAGATTTCTGGTAATGGACTGGTAATCCGCTTCTGAATATCTGCTTAAGGGGGCAATTAAGGTATTGGCAAAATTGGTAACACTCATCTTGTTTAGGCGGATTTTATAGAGTTAAAGGTTTAAAAATCAAGATTGTTCAATTTTTAAAAATTCATCAACTTTCCGGTCTAATAATTCTACAAGTATTTGGTCATTATCAAATTGAGTTTTGGGATCTCTTTTTAATAAATTGAATATATTATTACTTCCTAAAGCCAATCTAATGAAAGCACCATATCCATATCTTACAGGCTGCCCAAAAAATACTTTGTTGAATCTATCAAAACAATTGTGCTCATCAATCACAACGTATTTGAAAAATCTTTTCAATTGATCATATTCCAAATAACTATTGTCATCATTTTTTATCTTGAATGAAATGATCGTTGAATTGGTTTTTTCTTGGTGAGGCATTAATTCAAAATGCTTGCTTTTCTTGATTTCTTGATTGACAAAATTATTCCATTTTTTGAGCAGTGAATTAACTTTTGCAACGGGGATTTTATTGAACCGTTCCATTTCGTCAATTGCAATTTCCCACCTTAAGGTAAGACCTAGGTTTTTTCTAAATGGCAGGAATTTTCTTATGCCGTCATATTCTTCAGGGAAATCATAAGCTGAAAATATATGGTTATAACCACTAAGAAAAGAAGGTTTAATTTCAGCATTTTTTATTTTATTACTTATTTTCTTCGGAACTAACATAGCACCACAAAAAGGCGGTGACATATAGAATTTAGATCCAGTAACCATAACCAAACAACCCATTTTTATAAGTTGATTAACTAGTTTTTTTGAGTTTCTAAATTGGCATAAATCTACCACCCAAAGCACATTTTTGTCAATTTTCGGAATCAGACTTATATCATCCTCAATTCCTGATTTGCTTCCAATGACCAAAGCACCAATTTTGGCCATATCAGGGTGGCGACTTATTTCAGATTTGATATTTTGAGCGTGATTAATAATTAAACCATCATTAGATCTTGCTGAAAACCTTGACAAGCTTATATCATATCTAGGATTAATATCTTCCCCTTTCTCAACATATTCCCCAAATTGATTTTTGTCTCCAAAATATTTACCTAAAAAAGCCATTTGAGATCCAGATCCTAATTCTTCAGGACAGGTTAAAAAAACCAACTTTTTCTTGCCGGGATTTATAATTTCTGAAAAAATGATTGGCAAATATGCCAAATCGCTCCCAGATGGGGCAAAGACAACGTCAAAGGCATTTTTGCCTTTATAATTCAATAGATTTTTTAACCGATTACTTTGTTTTTTCCTTATTTTTTCAAAATCCCCTCTACTAACAAAATCTCCAAATTCTTTAAGCCTTGGAAATGTCTGCGGGTTCAAACTGGAACACGTGCATGAGCCTCTTGTGAACAAACCAAGATTGTTGGTTGGATTTAAATTGTATTTGTTTCTCCCTTCTTCCAGAATTTCAATTCTCTCATCTCCACCAGCGCTCAACAATTCTTCATATTGAAGCAATTCTAGCTGTTCTTTTAATTGTATATTAATATTCGTATTGATGGCTTAATTCGATTTTGTTTGATGCAAATTTAGGATAATAATTTATCAATTATATAATTTTGTTGACTGAAAGTCAATTCTGTATGCATTGGGATTGAAAAAACTGAATTACATAAATATTCAGTATGCTTCAAATTCATTTTAATCTTTTCCATGCCAAAGGCTTTTTGTTTGTACAATGGAACTGGATAATAAATATTGTGAGGGATTTCGTTCTGCTTTAGCTTTTCAAGAAAAATTGACCTCGAATTGTTTTTTGCAATTATCGTGTATTGATGAAAAACATGTGAGCTAAAATTATTTCTATAAGGTGAAACTAAATTTTCGTTTGAAGAAATTAATTCATCGTATGTATCTGCCGCTTTTTTCCTGGCAGTAGAATATTCGTCCAAATACTTCAATTTCACATCTAATATAGCTGCCTGAATTGCATCTAATCTTGAATTAACGCCAATTTCATCATGATAATATTGTTTCGATTGACCATGATTGGCAATCATTTTAATCCTTTCTGCCAGATGATCGCTATTTGTAAATATTGCGCCTCCATCTCCCATACAGCCTAGATTTTTACTTGGAAAAAATGAAGTACATCCAATATGTCCAATAGTACCTGATTTTTTTATTGTGCCATCTTTAAAAATATAATCTGAACCAATTGATTGAGCAGCATCTTCAATAACAAATAAATTGTGGTTCGAGGCGATTTCTAGAATTGCTTCCATATTGGCATTTTGTCCAAATAAGTGCACTGGAACAATTGCTTTTGTTTTATTTGTAATTGCTTTTTCTAAGATTTCTATATTGATGTTAAAATCATCTATGTTAACATCTACCATTACAGGAGTCAAACCCAACAACCCTATTACTTCTGCTGTAGCAACATAGGTAAAAGCGGGCACTATAATTTCATCTCCAGGTTTCAAACCCAGAGCCATCATAGCAACTTGAAGCGCATCAGTTCCATTGGCACACCCAATCACATGTTTTACATTCAGATAAGCAGCAAGATTATCTTCAAAACTTTTTACTACTGGTCCTTTTATAAATTGAGTTGAATCTATTACATCCAAGACAGCTTGATCAATTTCGGTTTTGATTTTTGAGTATTGATCTTTTAGATTGACCATTTGGAGTTTCATGCGATAAGATTAATTAGAAAAAAGATTAAAAAATGGAATGGCTAATTTATTCAAAAGGATGTTTGGATAATGGTAAATTAGCCAAATTATGGGCATTTTCTTTATTGTAACAAATTTTTGCTTTTCTGATTTTATGGATAAGGTCAATGGACTCTTTCACTTCACTTGTATAAAACCCCTTTTCGGCAATAATCTGTTTGTAACTTTCGATGTGTAAGTTGTTAAAACCTGTAGTAAAGTCAAGTTTTTCATTTTCAATCTCTATACCTCTAAAAACTTTTTGATCCCCTTCAAGATGATCAGCATTTATACTCAGAAACCATTTGACTTCCGCTTTTTCTAAGAATAATATACCAGCAGCACTGTCATGATGATATCTGTGGATTTCTAATGACTTGACATTGCCAAAAATGGAGATCAATACATCAAAAAAGTGAATACCTATATTGGTTACAATTCCACCTGATTTTTCCTCATTGGCTTTCCAACTTGCATAGTACCATGAACCTCTTGAAGTAATGTAGGTTAAATTGATTTTATAAATACTATGATTTTCATTTCTTAACACTCTTTGTTTCAATGAAATCAATTCAGGGTGAAGCCTTAACTGGAGAATGTTATTAATTTTCTTTCCTGTTTCTTTTTCCAATTCTGCCAATTGATCAACATTCCACGGATTTAGCGCCAATGGTTTTTCGCAAATCACATTTATTCCCATTCTTAAACCATATCTGGAATGGGCATCATGAAGGTAATTCGGTGAACAAACAACCAAATAATCTATTTTAATACCGCTACGTTGCAGTTTTTCCAAATGTCTGTCGAATCGTTCAAATTCAGTAAAAAAAGCTGCTTTAGAAAAATATTGATCTAAGATGCCTACAGAATCAGAAGGATCGAGAGCTGCAAGCAAATTTCCCCCAATATTTTTTATTGCTTCCAGATGTTTGGGAGCGATATATCCAGCTACTCCTATTATTGCAAAATTATTCAAGAATTAAATTTATTGTTTTTCAATTTCCATAAATTATTTTGCGGATAAACATTCAACCGTTTCTCCATTTAATTTATAGATTTCACCAGAATTTTCGCAGATAGCAAGTCCTTTATTGTCAAAAACCAATCTATCGCCAAATTTACTCATCCACCCATTTTGATTACCTGGATTTCCAAGTATTAAAGCAAAATCAGGAACATTTTTCGTTATAACGGCTCCCGCACCTATAAAAGCATAGGACCCTATGGTTATGCCACATAAAATAGTAGCATTTGCTCCGATGGTAGCACCTTTTTTGACGATGGTTTGCTGATATTCTGACTTTCTATTGATGGCACTTCTTGGATTAATCACATTTGTAAAAACCATAGAAGGACCTAGAAAAACATCGTCTTCACAGATTACTCCACCATAAATGCTAACATTATTCTGCACTTTTACATTGTTGCCCAACTGCACAGCATCAGCAACAAATACATTTTGTCCAAGATTACATTTATTTCCAATGACTGCTCCAGGCATAATGTGTGTAAAATGCCAAATTTTGGTTTCTTCTCCAATTTGGGCTCCTTTATCTACAATTGCCGTGCTATGAATAAAAATATTCATTGATTTTTATAAATGTTAGTCTTTTTTCTTTTTGATACCAATTAATTGACGCAATGTTCCTCGAGGAATCATAAGCCATGCCCTTTCATGCAAATAATACATGATAAGTTTAATAAAAAATTCAATGGATGCAATTGTTATCGCAGTATCCATTTCTCCTGTAGTAAAATACGTGATTAATAAAATTGCTGTTGAGGCAAAAATCCTCCAAGTAATTCCTTTCACTATACTGCGAATATGCGATTCTTCTTCGTAAATGTGTTTGGTCATTTTTCAATTTTTGATCTTCCAATACTTTCGTAATAAATTTCCTCCTCTTTCATTGTATTAAGATCGTACAAGTTTCTTCCATCGAAGATACGCGCTGATTTCATTAATTTTTTAATTGTTTTAAAACTGGGTGTTCGGAAAACACTCCATTCCGTCATTATAGCCAGAGCATCTGCATCAATTAGAGCTTCATATTGATCTGATACCAATTCTATTTTATTGCCATAAATTTTGGAAATATTTTCCATTGCTTCAGGATCAAAAGCTTTTATTTTTGCCCCTCTCTCTATTAATTTATTGATGGTATAAATTGCTGGCGCTTCTCTAATATCATCTGTATTTGGCTTGAATGCAAGACCCCAAATAGCAATTGTTTTACCATTAAGATCATCGAAATATGAAATAATTTTATTAGCTATTCTTTCTCTTTGAACAGAGTTAACATTTAAAACTGCATTCAATATTTTGAAATCGTAATCATGATCATTTGCTGTCTTTCCTAATGCAAGGACATCCTTTGGAAAGCAGGATCCGCCAAAACCAACACCTGGAAACAGAAATCGCTTCCCTATTCTGGAATCACTGCCCATTCCTCTTCTTACACTATCTACATCGGCACCAACTATTTCGCATAAATTAGCTATTTCATTCATAAAACTAATTCTTGCAGCCAAATAGGAGTTAGCTGCATACTTGGTCATCTCAGCAGAACGCTCATCCATAAAAATTAAAGGATTGCCAGTTCTTAAAAAAGGACCATATAATCGGGACATAATTTTTTGAGCCTTTTCTGAATTTGTCCCAATAACTACTCTATCTGGTTTCAAAAAATCTTCAACTGCGACTCCTTCTCTTAAAAATTCTGGATTCGAAACAACATCGAATAATGTTTCATCTAAATTTTGTGCTAAAACCTGATGTACTTTTTCAGAAGTTCCAACTGGGACAGTACTTTTGTCTACAATAACTTTGTAACTGGTAATTAACTTGCTCAGTTCTTTTGCAACTCCAAGTATATAACTTAAATCAGCACTGCCGTCCTCTCCGGGTGGTGTTGGCAAAGCTAAAAATATAACTTCTGCATCTTTAATACTTTCTTCAAGAGAGGTCGAAAAAGAAAGTCTTTTTTGTTTGGTATTTCTCTCAAAAAGCACGTCAAGCCCGGGTTCGTAAATAGTTATTTTGCCACTTTTAAGCTTGTCAATTTTGTCTTTGTCAATATCCACACAAATCACATCATTTCCAGAATCAGCAAAGCATGTTCCAGAAACCAATCCTACATATCCTGTTCCAATAACGGTAATGTTCATTTAGACGAATGTTTAATATTTCTCAATAATAAGTTCAGTTTTCTGCTATCGAAAAAGAATAAAAAAATTGTAAAAAGTTGAGTATTTTCAAGGGCTTCGCCATTGAAGAGTCGCAACAACTCAACTGGCATTTTATTTTTTGAATAGAGTGCTAAAGTCAATATCAACTTTAGCAAATGCTTATAAAATAGGGCTCAAATGCGTAATATTAATATTCATCCTGAATTGATATCCAATAGATTCAAGTTCAACAATGAATTCATTTTTGCCTTGTTTTTCAATTAATTTTCCTTTTAATCCTGTTAAATTCCCTGAAATAATTTCAACCTTCCTCCCTTCTTCAAAAGTTAATTCTTCTGTAAGGATTGATTCATTTTCACCAACTATTCTTTTCAATATGTCTATTTCTTCATTCTTCACATCTGTGAGATTTCCTCTGTTTTTCAGAAAAGTGGACACATACTCAGTTTCTAGTGTTTTAATGTATTGGTCTTTAGTTATCCTCACAAACACGTAACAATTGATGAGCGGCACTTCGTAATGTTTAATTTTACGATCGTATCTTTTTGAGTATTTTAATAATGGAACATAGGCTTCAATACCTTTCTTACTAAGTTTTTCGCAAACGAATTTTTCAGTCTTGTATTTTGTATATACAACAAACCACCTTGCAATATCGGGATGCAACCGATTTTCTTTGTTTTTATATGTTGAAGTTATACTACTCATGACTCATTGGCCCAAAGCAATAGTGGTTTATTTGTGAAGCTCTCCCAATTGATACCTAATGCTTCTTCCCTTGAATAAGTAATGTATCTGATTTTTTTGGAAATAAGCGTTTCAGCTTTTTCGATTAATTCTATGAGGTATGTTTTGTCAATATTGCCAATAAATAAGAGATCAACAATATCACTGTTAAGTCCTTTGGACAAATCACCAGTTACGTATACATGATCTACTTCACCAAGTCTGTTGATTACCTTTTCAATGATCTGGTCAAATCCAATGTGTTTCATCAGAATATTATGAACTTCCTCAAATAAAGGATGCTTTGTGTTTGCGGTAAAATATTTTTTATTGCCTTCTGAAGAAGAATTTAACATTCCTGCATCTTCTAACCTGTTTAGTTCAACACGAATGGCATTCGAAGATTCGCCAAATTCTGAGGATAGTCCACGTAAATATGCTTTTGTGCTGCTGTTCAAAAAGAACTTCAGCAATAATTTGATGCGTGTTTTGGAAGAAATTAGTGTTTCAATCATAAACGAGTAATTATTTTACTCAAACTAAGATTAAAAATAGTTAAAATTGACTTTATGCCATAGTATCCCGATAGATTTTTCGGGCAATGATGAAAAATGTACCTACAAAGACACCCAAAACACCGCCAATAATCAGAGAAAGCAATGTTGATTTTTTTTCTGGTTTGATTGGACTTATTGGAGTATCAATGATTTGAACAAAAGGGGTCTTACTTTTTAAAGAGAAATCGGCAATTTCAACATTTTTTGCTGTTTCACCATACATCAATGTTAATTTTTGAATTTCCCTATTAAGTCTTTGAGTTTTTAGTTGTTCTTTTTCACCAAAAACACCCCTGCTAGATTCATTAAGCACAGCGAGTTGATATTCTGAAGAAGAAAGCAAGTTGTAAATAGAATCACTTTTAGACTTTACCAAATCATAAGTAACTTTTTGTTTTTCAATTGTTTTATCCGTATAAAATTTTGAAAGTTTTTCGAAGTAATTCTGAGTTAGTAATATGGACAAATCTTCATGTTGCGAATTTACATTTATACTTAAAATACCACTATTTTCATCATAACTACTTGATAATAAACCTTTAGTTTTTTCAGTTCCAATCAATTTGCCATGAATTCTTTTAGTTGCTGCATTTTCTAATATGGTAAAATCTTGAACAGAAACATTGGTGAATTTGAATCCCTTAAGTTTATCTTCTTTTCTGTTGAGAATGGAAGGTTCTTTTGACCAAAGCTTTAAAGTATCAAAATGATTTATCAAATGATTGGCCAGATAATCTGTTGTTCCATCAATGGTTGCTTTGGTAAAAATGACTTCTTCGGTTATTTTTCTTGATTTTAACAACTGAAGCATTTTATCCAAATTAAAATCGCCACTTGCAGTCCCTGCACCAAGACCAAAAGAGCCCAATATCCCTGAAAATGAACTTAATGCCCCTCCCTCATCTTTATTTACCATAAAAGTAAGATTAGCAGGATAAATTATTTCGCTTTTGTAAGCTTTGTATCCCATATAAATTACAAACGGTAGGGCAATTATTGCAATTAGCCACCAATATTTCCACAATTCCTTCCAAAACTCCTTAACCTTGAGGATAAGTTCTTTTAGTGTGATTTCATCTTCTTGTATTATGGTTTGTTCGGACATTTATTCCAAGTTAAACAGTAAAGTTAGAATTATTTATAATTTAATATTGGACCCAACCATTTTTCAACATCTCTTTTCAACATTCCTTTTCGTTCTGAATAGTCTTCAATTTGATCTTCAAGGATATTTCCCAATCCAAAATAAGTGCTTTGTGGGTGACTAAAATACCAACCACTTACTGACGCTGCAGGATACATGGCGAATGATTCCGTTAATGTTATTCCTGTGTTTTTTTCTGCATCCAATAATTCAAAAAGCATCTTTTTTTCAGTATGATCTGGGCAAGCTGGATATCCTGGAGCTGGCCTAATACCTTGATATTTCTCCTGTATCAAATCATTATTTTCTAAATTTTCATTTTCTGCATATCCCCACAAATCTTTTCTTACATATGCATGCAAATACTCAGCAAAAGCTTCTGCCAATCGATCAGCCAAAGATTTTAGTAAAATGGCATTGTAATCATCATGATTTTTTTCAAACTCTTTGACTTTATTTTCAATATTTCCACCTGCAGTTACTGCAAATGCACCAATGAAATCGGACAAATTTGATTCTTCAGTTGCTATAAAATCGGCTAAGCAATAATTTGGTTTTCCTTCTGCTTTTTTTCTTTGTTGTCGAAGATGGTGAGAAGTATAGAGTTTTTCTCCTGTTTTTGGATGAAAAATCATAACATCGTCCCCACTACTTTTGGCAGGAAAAAGACCAACGACGCCATTAGCATCCAACCATTTTTCCTCAATAATTTGATCCAACATTTTTAAAGCATCATGGTGAAGTTTTTTGGCTTCTTTGCCAATTACCTCATCTTCAAAAATAGCAGGGTATTTTCCGTGAAGCTGCCAACTGATAAAAAAAGGAGTCCAATCAATAAAAGGGATTAATTTTTCAAGATTGAAATTTTTAAAAGTGGTAATTCCTAATTGTTTTGGTTTTGAAGGTATAAATTTACTCCAATCAATTTTTACTTTGTTAGACTGAGCTTCCTTTAAACTTACATATTGTTTGAAATCAATTTTTGCTGCTCTTTTTTCTCTTAGTTCCTCATATTCTTTTTTAGTGTCAAGGAAGAAATTATTTCTATCATTTTCATTTTGATTCAACAATGCTCCTGCCACACCAACAGCTCGGGAAGCATCCAAAACATGAATGATTGGTCCCTTGCTCATGGGATCTATTTTAACAGCAGTATGGATTTTAGAGGTAGTTGCCCCACCTATCATTAAGGGAATTTTAATTCCTCTTCTTTCCATTTCAGAAGCAACATAGACCATTTCATCAAGGGATGGTGTAATTAATCCGCTTAAGCCTATTATATCAACATTTTGATTTATAGCTTCTTCTAAAATTTTATTGGCAGGAACCATTACTCCAAGATCAATGATCTCATAGTTGTTACAACCTAAAACGACACCTACTATATTTTTACCAATATCATGAACATCACCTTTTACAGTGGCCATCAATATTCGACCTTTATTGGATTGAACACTTGATAGTTTAGCTGCTTCAATGTATGGAGTCAATATTGCAACAGCTTTTTTCATCACTCTGGCACTTTTCACTACTTGAGGTAGAAACATTTTACCTGCACCAAATAAATCACCAACCCTATTCATACCATCCATTAATGGTCCCTCTATTACACTTAATGGTTGTTCATATTGAAGTCTTGCTTCCTCAGTATCCTCGTCAATAAAATCGGTAATCCCTTTTACTAATGCATAAGATAATCTTTCTTGAACAGTATTCTTTCTCCAGCCTAAGTCAACTTCTCTTTTCTTGCCAGCTCCCCTAACTTCTTCAGCGTAAGCCGTCAAAGCATCTGTAGCTTCTGATGATCTGTTGAAAATTACATCTTCGACTTTTGTTAAAAGGGCAGGAGCGATGTCAGCATAAACCTCAATCATTCCAGCATTGACTATACCCATATCCATACCAGCATGAACAGCATGATATAAAAAGGCGGAATGCATAGCTTCTCTGACTACATCATTGCCTCGATATGAAAAAGAAATATTACTTACTCCTCCTGATATTTTAGCCCCAGGACATAGTTTTTTTATTTTTTTGCAAGCTTCGATATAATTGATAGCATATTCATTGTGTTCTTCTATTCCTGTTGCTATCGCAAATATATTAGGGTCGAAAATGATATCTTCTGGAGGGAAATGTATTTCATTTGTTAAAATATCATATGCTCTTTTACAGATGGAAACTTTTCTTTCTATAGTATCTGCTTGCCCATCTTCATCAAAGGCCATAACTACTGTCGCTGCGCCAAATCTTCTAACTATTTTAGCTTGCCTTTTAAATTCTTCAACCCCTTCTTTCATTGAAATTGAATTCACGATGCACTTTCCTTGAACACATTTCAGACCTTCTTGAATGACTGAAAATTTAGAAGAATCTATCATGATAGGCAATTTGGCAATATCTGGTTCAGACATTACCATAAAAAGAAATTTTTTCATGGCCGATATGGAATCAAGCATTCCTTCATCCATATTGATATCAATAATTTGAGCTCCACCTTCTACTTGTTGTTTGGCAACAGACAGAGCTTCCTCATAATTTTCATTTTTAATGAGTCTAGCAAACATTTTTGAACCAGTCACATTCGTTCGCTCGCCAATATTGATAAAATTTAAATCTGGCCTAACAATTAATGGCTCTAACCCAGAATACATGGACAACTTTTCAGGATGTGGAATTTTTCTTGGTGGTATTTCTTTAACGGCTTCAACCATTGCTTTGATATGTTCTGGTGTAGTTCCACAACAACCACCTATTATATTTACAAATCCGCTAGAAGCAAAATCTCGAATATATGCTTGCATTTCTTGAGCTGTCTGATCATATTCTCCAAACTCATTGGGCAGTCCAGCATTAGGATAAGCACTTATATTACAGTCAGCAATTTTCGATAATGTCTCAATATAAGGTCGTAATTCTTTTGCGCCTAACGCACAGTTAAGTCCTACACTGAACAATTTTATATGATTGATGGAAATCCAAAATGCTTCAATAGTTTGACCTGAAAGTGTTCTTCCGCTAGAATCTGTAATTGTCCCTGAAACCATAATTGGGATATCAATATTCCTTTCTTCAAGTAAAAGATCAATGGCATAAAGAGCAGCCTTACAATTCAAAGTGTCAAAAGCAGTTTCAACTAAAAAAAGATCAACACCACCATCGGCAAGACCTCGAGCTTGTTCATGATAAGCTGCTACTAAATCGTCAAAAAAAACTCCTCTATGGCCTGGATTATTAACATCGGGGGAAATAGAAGCTGACCTGGTAGTGGGCCCCAATGCTCCAGCAACAAATCTTGGTTTGTCATTAAATTCACTACACGCAGCTTTTGCAATTTGTGCTGCTTTCAAGTTTATTTCATAAACCAAATCCTCCATTTCATAGTCTGCCATGGATATAGCGTTACTATTGAATGTATTGGTTTCAATGATGTCTGAACCTACCTCTAAATAAGCTTTGTGAATTTCTTTGATTATTTGAGGTTGGGTTATTGAAAGAAGGTCATTGTTTCCTTTTATATCTCTATGAAAATCTTTGAATCTTTCTCCACGAAATTGTTCTTCAGAAAGCTTATACCGTTGAATCATAGTGCCCATTGCACCATCTAGAACTAAAATTCTTTCTGAAACAGCATTATATATGGAGGATTGTTTTATCATAAGTGTGCAAAGCTAATGAATAGGAAAGTAAAATTGATTATGAATAAGTTTAAATGTGAACGTTTTGTTCCCAAAAGTTAATTCTTAAGCCCAATGAAAGGATGAAAGTTTTAAAATTTAAGGATTCAATGTCAGAAATCTGCTGTCTGTAAAGAAGATTTGCATCAATAAAATAATTATGGTAGATTTCGTAAGATATTTTATTTGCAGAAAGAATGGTCTGGGATGCTTCTCCTTGAAGGAAAAAAATACCATATTGATCAATTCTTTCTGAAGAAGGTTTTAAAATATTAGCACCATAATAGTTTTCATCGTTATCAAGTCCTTGGTGGATTATATAATTGCGAGAATTGATTCTAATTTTTTTATTTATATAATATTCCACATTAAGAATGAATTCTTTAAAATTTGCTCCTAAGGGATGAGCAAGCGATTGATTGGCATGTGCATAATTGGCATAGGATCGATGACCATAAGTATATGGACGGACTTTATTGAACTCGATATTGAGATCTAAATGATCTATATTAAATGCATTTATGTATTTTCCGCCAATTTGGAATCCATATTTATTTCCCCACCAACCATTTCGTTCTATAATTAGCTCCTTCAATAAAAATTCATCCAATAACAATTGGCCGTAAACTTGAAATTTTTTGTAAATATTCCATTTTCCATTTAACCCCACCAAAATATTATCTGAGCTATCTAAATTATATTCAACGAGACGGTAAAGAATTACAGGGTTTAAATATTGAATATCGAATCCATTTTCTCTTTCAAAAATAACGGATTCAAAAAGTCCAATTTCAATGTTTTTATGTTTGAAATTTAAAAAATGGGTAGCGTTGTATTTTCTAGGAATCAAACTATTTCCAGGATTGTCAATTACCGAAACAGGAATCAGCTCTGAAAAAAGATTTTGATAATGAATTTTCCAAATGTTGGTATTAAATTTCAGGTAAAGGTAATTGTTGGAAAAGTCTGAAAGCAATAGTGAACGGATGCCATTACCAATAAAATTACTTCCATTTCCGAATTCTGCACCAATGTTTTTTGTAATTTTTGCATTAATGTATGCCTTTGCATTCAAATAATCATAACCTGCATTTTTGCCTAGAATCGAAGAATTATAATTTTTGTACAAGCCATTTCCGGGAAGCGCATTGAATTCTTTAATGAAATTATTAACGAATGATGGAAAAGCAGCTTGACTTTCTAATATATCAGAATAGAAATAAATCTTATCATTGATTTGTCCGCTTAATGCAATTCCTCTGCTATTATTAAATGTCGTTGAATTATTCTCAAAGTCTTTTCCAACTCCAAAATATATAATTGGATTTATTTTGAACAAAAAACCATCTGTAGAAATTTGGGCAAAATAAGCAGGATTTTTATAGAAATATTTTAGGACACCTTTTTTTGGAGAAATGAGTTGAACTAAGTTTTCGTTTGAAGTAGAATTAGAAATAGAATAAAATGTTTGGGAACTATCTATAAATTCTTTTTGATTTCGAATTGTGTCAGATTTTATTATAACATCCCAGTATTCCGGAAACTTTAGAAGCAATTTGGAAGCTAAATATTGGTCAATATTTTTTAAGCTATCATATTGATTTTTTATTTCAAGAAATGCTGTTCGGGATGAAAAATCATTCAAAGCAGCATGTAAATTAGAGTTTCCTAATATTTCTTGCCTCTCCAATAAATTATGCAAATCAGAATTAAGCTCAATGCTGGTATTCTGAGCTAGTAAACAAAATGGAAATAAAATAAAAAGGAAATATTTCATATTCTTCAAATATAGAACAAATCCATTTTTAGTTTTCACCAAAAATTTCATTTTCGATGATTTCGCATATAATATGTCCACAAAGCAAATGCATTTCTTGAATTCTAGCCGTATCAAAAGAAGGAATTGTGATATGCTTGAAGCACGAAGCAGCAAAGTCAATGCCTTTCAATCCAGTAACAGCGACAGTGCGAATTCCAATTTCATCTGCCATCAGTCTTGCTTTAATTATATTATCTGAAGCTCCAGAAGTACTAAGAAGAAAAAGCAAATCACCTTTTTTACCATGTGCTTGAAGTGCCCTTTCAAATATTTTGCTGAAGTCATAATCATTGGAAACTGCGGTTATATATGAAATATTATCAGACAAATGAACTGCGTCCAAAGGATCTCTATCCAATAAAAACCTGCCAGACAATTCAGCGGCGATATGTTGGGCTTGGGAAGCGCTTCCTCCATTTCCTGCAAAGAATATGGTATTCTTTTTATTCAATGTTTTAATTGCTACTTGAGCTATTGAAGATAAATTTTCACAGAAGGCATCATCATTTAAAAGTGTTGAACTCAATAAAGTATTCTCGAAAATTCTATTTTTTACAATGTCTTGCATGACTATTGGATAAGTTTCATTAGATAATCGCCATATCCGCTTTTCAATAATGGGCTAGCAAGATTTTTCAATTGATCTGCATTTATATAACCCATTCTATAAGCAACTTCTTCAATGCATCCAATTTTGTAATCTTGCCTTTGCTCAATTACTCTTACAAATTCTGAGGCATCAGCCAAAGATTGAAAAGTGCCAGTATCTAACCATGCAGTTCCACGGTGCATTATACCGACTTTTAAAAGCCCTTTTTCGAGATAATGATGGTTAACGGAAGTAATTTCATATTCTCCTCGCAAGGAAGGTTTTAGATTTTTGGCAATTTCAACCACATCATTGTCATAATAATACAAGCCAGGTACTGCATAATTGGATTTTGGATTTAAGGGCTTTTCTTCGATGGAAATTGCTTTATTGTTTTTGTCAAATTCTACAACTCCATATCTTTCAGGATCATGGACTGGAAATGCAAATACTTTGGCTCCTTTTTCAAGTTTCGCGCTTTCTTGCAACAAACTAGACAAACCAGCACCATAAAATAAATTGTCACCTAAAATTAAAGCCACCGAATCATTTCCAATAAAATCTGCACCTATAACAAATGCTTGTGCCAAACCATTTGGAACTTCTTGAGCAGCATAATCGAATTTGCAGCCTAATTCATGGCCATCACCCAATAATCTTTGAAATTGATTTTGATCTTCTGGAGTAGTAATAATTAGTATTTCATTTATTCCGGACAACATGAGAATTGACAACGGATAGTATATCATTGGCTTATCATATATAGGCATTAATTGCTTACTTATAGCTTTTGTTATTGGATAAAGTCTAGTTCCAGATCCGCCTGCCAGAATAATTCCTTTCATAAAAGTTGAAATTTATAATAATAAGTATGCAAAAATAAAACCAAGAATTGATTTATCTTTTAAGATACTGTTGATCATAATAATTTTGGTACTCGCCAGAGGTTACATTTGCTAGCCATTCCTTATTGGCTAAGTACCAATCAATGGTTTCTGATAATCCTTCCTCAAATTGCAATGAAGGGACCCAATTCAATTCATTTTTAATTTTTGAAGCATCTATTGCATATCTCATGTCATGACCAGCCCTGTCAGTGACGTAAGTTATTAGCTTTTCTGAAGTACCTTTTGGACGATTTAATTTTTGGTCCATTTGTTGGCAAAGCAATTTGATTAAGTCAATATTTTTCCATTCATTATGGCCTCCAATGTTATAAGTATCCCCAATTTTGCCTCCATGAAAAATCACATCAATAGCAACAGCATGGTCTTTAACATACATCCAATCTCTGATATTTATTCCTTTGCCATAAACGGGTAAAGGTTTCATTTCCAAAATGTTGTTGATGAAAAGAGGAATTAGTTTTTCTGGAAATTGATAAGGACCATAATTGTTGGAACAATTTGACAATACTACGGGTAATCCATAGGTGTGATGAAATGCTCGAACGAAATGGTCTGAACTTGCTTTTGAAGCTGAATATGGGCTTCTTGGATCATAAGGAGTGTTTTCATAAAAATATCCCTCTTCGCCTAAGGACCCATAAACTTCATCTGTTGAAACATGATAAAACAAATGGTCTTTTTGATTCTTCCAGAATTTTCTCGCAGCTTGCAATAAACTAGCTGTGCCAAGGACATTTGTTTTTATAAAAATAAGCGGATCACTTATCGATCTGTCTACATGAGATTCAGCAGCCAGATGAATAATATGAGTTATATTTTTTTCAACCAATAAATTTTCCAAAAAAGGCAAATCGAGAATATCGCCATGAACGAATTCATAATTTTTACTTTGCTCAATTTCTTTGAGACTTTCTAAATTACCAGCATAAGTCAGTGCGTCAAGATTATAAATTTTATAATCTGGATATTTTCTTACAAAAAGTTTAACAAGATGTGAACCAATAAAACCGGCACCACCTGTGATTAGTACATTTTTACTCATTTTATCAAATTATCATTCCAGCGGCAACAGTATTGTTGGTGGCTTCATCAATTATGATAACGCTTCCAGTTATTCTATTCTTGCGATATGGATCTATAAAAAGTGCTTTTGTTGTTCTTATAGAGATTCTGGCAATATCATTCATTTTGATTTCTTTCGATTCAAGATCTCTATGCAAAGTATTAATGTCTAATTTGTATCTAATTTCTTTGACTATGCATCTTACTTCTTGGCTTGTATGAAGGATGGTATATTTTCCTCTTTCTCTTAATTCTTTGTCTGAACTAAACCAGCAAATCATTAGCTCAATATCTTGGGTAACGGTTGGTGAATTGTTTGGTCTTACAATCATATCTCCTCTTGAAATATCAATGTCGTCTTCAATTAGAATGGTAACTGATTGTGGAGGAAAAGCTTCAGTCAGTTCACCATCAGGACCTTGAATTTTAGAAATTTTCGATGTGAAACCAGAAGGAAGTAACATCACTTCATCACCTTTTTTCAAAATTCCTCCAGCCACTCTTCCAGCATAACCTCTATAATCATGAAAATCATCATTATAAGGCCTTATTACAGTTTGAACCGGATACCTTACGTCAATAAAATTGTGATCACTTGAAATGTGTACATTTTCTAAGTAGTAAATTAAAGTTGATCCCTCATACCAATCCATATTGCTGGATCGATTTACTATATTATCGCCCAATAATGCAGAAATCGGAATAAAAGTAATGTCATTTATATCTAATTTTGAAGCGAAATCCTCAAATTCGTCATGAACTTTATCATACACTTCCTGACTATAATCTACAAGATCCATTTTATTAATACAAACCACTAGATGTGGAATTTGTAATAGAGAAGCAATGATGGCATGTCTTTTAGTTTGTTCTACGACTCCTGTTCTTGCATCTACAATAACCAAAGCTACATTTGCAGTTGACGCACCTGTTACCATATTTCTTGTGTATTGAATGTGTCCAGGTGTATCTGCGATGATAAATTTTCTTTTTGGTGTAGAAAAGTACCTATAAGCAACGTCAATTGTTATTCCTTGTTCCCTTTCTGACTTAAGACCATCTGTTAATAATGCGAGATTTACGTTTTCTTCACCTCTTTTTTCACTTGCAATTTTAATGGCATCGTATTGATCTTGAAAGATAGATTTGCTGTCGTAAAGCAATCGACCAATTAGGGTAGATTTTCCATCGTCTACGCTTCCAGCAGTAGTAAATCGTAATAATTCTGTGTTTTTATATGTATTGGTTTCCATAATAAGCTAATTTGAAATGTGAAGAATTGTTTTAGAAGTATCCATGCTTTTTCCTATCCTCCATGCTCGTTTCACTTCTTTTATCGTCTGTTCTTCCTCCTCTTTCAGTCAAGCGGGTTGTAGAAATTTCTTCAATAATTTCTTCAACGGTATTGGCATTTGATTTCCATACTCCAGTACAAGTCATGTCTCCAATAGTTCTGCATCGAATAATTTCTTTAAAGACTTTTTCTTCAGGACGTTTGTTAATATATTCGCAATCTGCTAATAACACACCATCCCTGAAAAAAACTTCTCTGGTATGCGAAAAATATAGAGAAGGCAAATCAACTTTTTCAATTGACAAATATTGCCAAACGTCTAATTCTGTCCAATTGCTTATTGGAAATACCCTAAAATGTTCACCAATGTTATATTTATTGTTGAATAAATTCCACAGTTCTGGTCTTTGGTTTTTTGGATCCCATTGACCAAATTCATCTCTATGAGAAAAAAATCTTTCTTTTGCTCTTGCTTTTTCTTCATCTCTTCTTGCACCACCTAAGGCAGCATCAAATTTTCCTTTCTCTAGTTCATCAAGAAGAACAGCAGTCTGCAGTCCATTTCGACTAGCATTAAATCCTTTTTCTTCAGTAACCAAGCCAGATTTTAATGCATTTTCAACGGATCCAACAATTAATTTTAATCCTAATTTTTTAACCATTTCATCCCGATATTGAATGGTTTCTGGAAAATTATGACCAGTATCGACATGTAGTAATTGAAAAGGGATCTTTGCAGGAAAAAAAGCCTTGTAGGCTAAGTGGACCATAAGTATTGAATCTTTTCCCCCTGAAAACATCAGAACTGGATTCTCAAATTTGGCTGCAACCTCTCTGAGAATAAAAATTGATTCAGACTCAAGCTCCTTTAAATGATTGATATGGTAGCTCATGTATTAATTTTTGAATCACAAAAATACTATAACCTCCAATAAGTCAAAGCTTTTTCCATAATTGCTTTATTATAAATTCCTTTTAAATCAATAAGAATTGGATTTTCCTTTGTTATGGATTGATAATATTCAATGTCTAATTCTTTATATCTTTTATGTCCTACAGCTACCAAGACCACGTCATAATCGCTAGAAATGGTATCAACCATAGATGCACCATATTCATGGGCCAGCTCATTAGGAGAGGCATGATGATCAGTAAGATGTACATGGATTGAAAAAGACATCAATTCCCGCATCAGATTTATCACTTTCGAATTTCTAATGTCTGCAACATCCTCCTTAAAAGTTACTCCCATCATTAGCAATTTACTTTGGCCTGGGTTTTTTCCTTTTTCAATGAGCATCTGAACAATTTTTTTTGCTACAAAGGCTGGCATCCCGTCGTTAATTCTTCTCCCAGCTGCAATAACTTGAGGGTCAATACCAAGTTGCTTGGATTTATGCAACAAATAATAAGGATCTACTGAAATGCAATGCCCTCCGACAAGACCAGGATAAAATTTTAGGAAATTCCATTTGGTACCGGCAGCTTCCAAGACTTCATTTGTATCTATATCCAACTTATCAAAAATCATTGAAAGTTCATTCATCAATGATATATTTAAGTCTCTTTGCGTATTTTCTATAACTTTTGCAGCTTCTGCAACTTTTATTGACGATGCTTTATGAACACCCTCTTCTAAGATATGATCGTAGATTTGAGCTATTTCTTCAAGAGACTCACTGTCCGAACCAGAAACAATTTTAGTTATTTTAGTAAGTGTTCTTGTTTTATCTCCTGGAACAATTCTCTCTGGAGAATATCCCAGTTTGAAATCAATATTTACTTTTAATCCTGATAATTTTTCAATAATAGGAAGACAATCTTCTTCTGTGCAACCAGGATAAACTGTTGATTCAAAAACGACGTAATCTCCTTTACTCAATGCATTACCTACAGTAGTTGAAGCACCTAAAATAGGTTTTAAATTTGGAACTCTATGTTCATCAATATCTGTTGGTACGGCGACTACATAAAAAGAAGCTTCCTTGATTTCCTCAGCATTTGAAGTAAAAACGATGGACTTATTATCAAATGCAGACGCTTCAAGTTCTTTAGATGGATCATTTCCACTTCTCATCAATTCTATTCGATCTTCTTTGATGTCAAATCCAATAACATCAAAATATTTAGCGAATTCCAATGCGATGGGAAGGCCAACATAACCTAAACCAACAACGCAAATTTTCTTTTTTCTATCTTTAAGATCTTTATAGATACTCATTTCACAGCTATTTTTTCTATTATAAATGCAAACAATTTAGAAGCTGATTCTTCAATTGTTTTATTTTCAGTATGAATGGTCAAAGAAGGATTTTCAGGGGCTTCATAAGGGGAATCTATTCCAGTGAAACCTAATAATTTTCCAGATCTGGCTTTAGCGTATAGGCCTTTCACATCTCTTTTTTCACATTCAACAAGAGGTGTATTAATATAGATTTCAAAAAAGTCGTTTGCACCTATAATGTTTGCAGCATTTTTTCTTATTTCTTTTGTAGGACTTACAAAACTATTGATACATATGGTTCCATTGTTAAGAAATAATTTGGTGACTTCAGCAATTCTTCTAATATTTTCATCTCTGTCCTCGATGCTAAAACCTAAATTATTGCATATTCCCGTTCTTATATTATCACCATCTATGAGTTGTACAAAAAAGCCTTGGTCAAAAAGCATTCTCTCAACTCTTTCACCAATAGTACTTTTGCCTGAGCCTGACAATCCGGTCAACCAAAAAGCTTTTGACTTCTGATTTAGAAATCGTTCTTTTTCTTCTCGACTTACTAGTCGATCGAAAATAGGATGAATATTTTTCAAGTATTATATTTTAAAATCCAAAAGATGGTTTTTAATGATATCATCAAAAATCTTGCCTTCTCCAAACAAAAACTCAACTTTTATTGGAAGCGCGAAAATAGGAAGTTGATTTGAAATAATAAACTTTCGATGCATATCAAGTCTCATAGCGTCTTTTTCAGAACTTAATAGGATTTTATTTGGATTGCTAATTTGCTGAAATGCAGAATTTATGACGGACATTTCATGCTCAGAAAAATAATGGTGGTCTTCAAATTGAATGTGTTCAACATTACAGCCAGTTGTTTCTATGTAGGAATTCAGATAAGTTGTATTTGCAATGGCACTTACTAGTAGAATATTTAAATTTTCATTTAATTCTGCCTTTTTCTTTGGATCATAAATATTATAGGGATTACCATATAGATAATGAGTAAAAAATATTTTTTGATTTTCAAGCGGGTTTATTTTAGCAATTATTGCATTTTTTTGATTTTCATCAAACCCCTCTAAGCATTTTGTGACAATAATAATGTCTGCTCTTTTATACGCTGATTTCCATTCTCTAAGTCTACCAGAAGGAAGCAAATAGTCATCAGTAAACAAATTAGTTTGTTCGGTTAATAAGATATTCAAACTTGGATCGACAGCTAAATGTTGGAAAGCATCATCTAAAACAATGGTGTTTATATGAGGATTGTATTTTAGAATTTCTGGAATTCCCAGAGCTCTGCTTTCAGAAACTGCAACAACTAGGTCTCTGAATTTTCTCTTATATTGCAGAGGTTCATCACCAAATTGCAATGCATCACCTTGGGCTTCAACAAACTGGAATCCTTTGGTGTTCCTTCCATAGCCTCGACTCAAAACGGAAACATTGATATAAGGTTGAAGTAATTTTACCAGATATTCTACATGAGGAGTTTTACCAGCTCCACCAATGCTCAAATTTCCAATATTTATGATGGGCAAATTGAAACTCGATCTTTTTATCAAGCCAATCAAGAAAAAAAAGTTTCTTGCACTAATAACAATGCCATAAAGCAGAGAAAATGGAGAAAGTAAAATTTTTACCAATATATTTTGGACCATATTAAAGTCTTATTGTAGAACAATCTAAACGGCTCTTGGCAGCCAATGGTTCATATTAATCCTTTTGACAAACTTATTAATAGATCAGCCAACAGAAAATCAGGATGAAATATAAATTTCAACATTAAAAAACTAAGCTATTTCTTTTACCAGACTTCTCAATTGAAAAAGTGATTTATTAAAAATTTCTTAGAAATTAATAAAGTAATGGTAAGCCAATTGAAACCCTGTACTAATATTTCTTGAAAGAAGAGTTTCAGTCGCTTGAATAGGGTCCAAAGATGCTGCTGTCCTCCACAAAAAGTTAATATTTCCTCCCTGATCTAAATTAAATTGGAATCCTAGTGCTACGGAAGCTCCGTATCCAATCCTATTGTAATCACCCAACACACTTTCAGGTTTATCTGAATCTTGTGTTAAAGTGGCATTATTAAGAAAAGAAATATGCGGGCCAACAAGCAATAAAAAAGATAGTTTGTTATCTGTTGAGGAGTTTAATTTTAAGTAAAGTGGAAGCTGAATATAATCAAGATTCAATTCATATGCTACTTCTGGATCGACAGAAGTAACAGTATATTTTTCTCCTTGAGGGGAATAAATAAACCCACTTCGCAATCCAAAATAATCTGAAAAATTATACCCCACATTAATTCCAATTGCAAAAGAATATGGAATTTTTGTTGCTCTATCTGGAATAGCTTCAGTGTACAATTGACCATAAATCTGAGGTTGAATCAAAGCACCAGCCTCTAATCCTCTTTGGCTAAATGCTTGGAATCCAATAATAGAGAAAAATGAAATTAGGAATATTTTTTTCATAACTTATTATGGTTTAGTGAACAAAAAATTTGTTTTCAAAAATAGGATTTTTTAAAATGATTCTAAGCATATTCGACATAATCTTCTTTTAAAACTTGATGCCCAATGGCACATTCTAAACATCTGTTTTTGTCACAATATTCTTTTTTCAAATAAATTAAAGCTTGCGAATCCCCAGCATTTTCGCTTTTCATATCAAATGAAATCCATTTTCTTATTATTTTATTATTTTCAGAAGGAATATTTTGCAATAGATTAATTGCTTTTTCAACTTGGCTGATTTCATTCTTGTATTTGCCATATGCAAAAATAAAAGGGATTAATGCATTTATTAATAGAGTATGCTTGAAATCTTCCCCTATTGTTTTAGGAATGTGAGTTGAGGGGATATCAAATAAGAATCGATCATCCCAATATTCATTTATTGGATTGTCAAAAAATTGATCGAAGTCTTTAATTGTTTCAATTTCGAGAACTTTTCTAAACAAATTAGTGTGGGCACAAATGAGCGAAGCAAATTGGGCAATTCTAATAGTCGGAAAATTTGAAGGACGCAATCGAAAGAACTTCCATAATTTTTGTGGAATTGCATTTAAACTATATTTATGTTTTTGATATTCATATTCCTTTTTAAGAAGCTTTGGATATTGATCAGTACTTTCATGATTAAGAAAACCAGCTTGTCCAAAAAGAATTGCTTCAATAACGAATGGATCATTAATGTTTTTATAAAATTTATCGAGACTTATGCTTTTACACAATTGCTCAAATGCTGCAGAGTTTATATTTGCTCCAAAATATTTCCCCAAATAAATTAAGAAACTGAATTCCCAATTAAAATTTGTATAGTTCAATATTTCTAGAATGGCAGTATTCTTTTGCTCTAATCTTGAGACAAGAATTGTTTCTAACCACATTTTCTTATTTAATTCTTCAATATTTGAAATCATATTTTCACATGGAACCCATTTTTCATTTGTTTTCAAGCGAAGATATCTGGAAAAAATTTCTTCATGAATTAATCCTTTTAACTCTAAACAAGGAATGATGGATCCATTTTTTCGTAATAGTTTTTCGTCTTCTTCGTATACGACATGTAAAATTATATTGTCAAATGCAGGGTCATTGTAATGGGCGTGTTTTACCCAATCGGAAGACTTGATATGAATTTCAACATTTCCAACCCATACTAAATTTTCGAGTTGTATTTTGGCTGCACTAAAATCAGGCCCCGAATCATAATTGTGAATACCTTGTTTAACAATAATTAATTTTTGACCGTCGGTTGTGTGCAGATTTGTGAAATTGAAATACTGAAGTTTCCAGACATAGTGCAATAAATCTTCTTGAAATGTGAACATATTCGTTTGTTTTTTGATTAATAAATATTATGTATTTATTCATTAGTGTTTTTTTTATCGTTTTTGTCCTTAATTTTTCAGGATTTCTTTTTGGGTATTTTCTCAAGACAGATCGATTTACTGATATAATCTATTCACTATCATTTGTTTGTGCAGTAATTGCAGGTCTAATATTTTTTCAAAATATTTTTCTTCCGCATCTAATTTTATCAGGAATGGTCATTTTGTGGGCAGTGCGATTAGGTGCATTCTTATTTTCCAGAATTCATAAAATGAAAACCGATAAACGATTTGATTCCATGCGAAATTCATTTTTAAAATTTGGAGGTTTTTGGCTGTTACAGGCTATTTCTATTAGCATTTTGATATTGCCTGTCCTGTTTATTATTGAAAAATCCGATTTTCAAATTGGAATTTTTCAGTGGTTTGGAATATTAATTTTTGGAATTGGTTTTTTAATAGAAAGTATTTCTGATTTTCAAAAATCAAAATTTAAATTAATTCATCCAGACAAGCTTTTCACAAAAGGATTGTATTCTTGGGTTCAATATCCTAACTATTTGGGAGAGATTATGGTGTGGGTTGGAATTTTTGTTTTTGGGGTAAATATATACGAGGGTGCAGAATGGCTAGGAATAATTTCTCCTTTGTGGATTTTTATATTGCTTCGATATATCTCAGGAATTCCGCTTGTAGAACAAAAACGAGATAAAGTGTATTCACAAAACAGCGAATACAAAGCTTATACTCAAAACACACCAAAGCTTATACC
>JAHEAQ010000011.1 GCA_024642705.1 Bacteroidota bacterium
GAAAATTGATCTTATTTAATAATTGATAAATAATTATATTGTAGGCTTAATTAATCCATACGTATGAAAATATTATTAGATATAAATATAAAAGTGTTTGTTTTTTTGTTCTGTTCATTAATTTATGTTGCAGAAACCAATTGCCAAATACTAACAACTAGGCAAGGTGAAGTGCTTATACAAATAGAACATGGCAAAAACGCTAACATACTTGAAGCTCCATTAAATAGTAATTTCCGCATGCAAAATGGGTTTTCATTTTCGCAAGTAATTGAAGCGCCAATGAATATTTGGAAAATTTCGTTTGACTTTTCGAAAATAAGTGAAATTGAGGTTTTAAGATTTGTAAAAAGTAATTCGGATGTAATAAATGCTCAATACAACCATCTGACATCTTACAGAAAAACTCCGAATGATTCCAATTTTAATGATCAGTGGCAGTACATCAATTTGGGATTAAATGGTGGTTTATTAGGTGCAGATTTAGACGCAGATCTTGCATGGGATGTAACTACAGGCGGCATAACAGCTGCTGGAGATACCATTGTAGTCTGCATAATTGATGGAGGACTAGATATGAACCATCAAGATTTTGGGAGTAACCGTTGGGTTAATCGTGGCGAAATTCCAAATAATGGTATTGATGACGATGGGAACGGATATATAGATGATTATAAAGGTTGGAATCTTTTTTCTGAAACCGATGACATCCATCCATCAAATGGTGATGGTCATGGAACGAGCGTTGCAGGAATTGTTGGTGCCAAAGGGAATAATAATCTTGGAGTTACTGGTGTTAATTGGGATGTCAAATTAATGATTTTACAGGGAGTTGGTGATGAGTCAATAGCATTAGCAGGTTTTGCTTATCCATATATTATGCGCAAATTATACAATGAAACCAACGGCGCAAAAGGCGCTTTTGTTGTTGCTACAAATTCTTCTTGGGGGGTCGATTTGGGACAACCTGATGATGCTCCAATTTGGTGCAATTTTTATGATTCTTTAGGACAAGTCGGAATTATTAATTGCGCAGCTACTTCTAATAATGATAGTAATATTGATGAAGTGGGTGATCTTCCAACGGCATGTTCTAGTGATTATATATTATCAGTGAGCAATATTAACAGAAATGGTCAAAAAGAGCAAGGAGCTGGGTATGGAATAAATACTATAGATATAGGCGCTTTCGGTGAAGATGTTTATACCACTTCTATTGGAAATAATTACAATGAATTTGGTGGCACTTCTGCAGCCTCACCTCATGCTGCAGGCGCAGTAGCCCTTGCATATGCTGTTTCATGTTCGAATTTTGTGGATTTTTACAGACAGGATCCTTCTGCTGCAGCACTGTATATAAAATCAATAATATTAAAATCCTCTAAAAAATCTCCAGAATTTACTGATTTGTTTAGCTCAGGGGGCATTTTGAATTTAAATAATATGGTTACTTCTGTTGCAAACAATTGTAGCGAATGTCCATTACCTTTAAATGTATCCATTGACGACTTATATATTGATTCTGCAATAGTGAATTGGGTAAATCCTGATGGGGTTGATAGCTTCAAACTGCAATATAAATCAACTGGATCAGAAGAATGGATAAGCTTTTCAAACGCAGAATCTCCTGCAATATTAAATGGGTTGCTACCATGCACCGAATATGAAGTTCAAGTCCAAAGTTTTTGCGATGTCGATTCATTTAGTGAGTTCACCTTTGTTCAAGTATTTGAAACTTTGGGTTGCTGTAATGATCCAAATCCCCCTTCCTTTTCAAATGATCCTGATATGGTTCCTGAAGGCGCAATTTTATTAACTTGGGAAAATAGTGCAGATTATGAAAGCTACATCATTGAATATAAATTTCAAGATTCTGAAGAATGGATAAGTGAAGAAACCAATGAAAATTCATTGTTATTGGAAGGAGTTGGTTTTTGCAACTTGGTAGAAACTAGATTGTCTGCAATATGTATTACAGGTGCTACAACCAGCACTTCTGAAATAACAACTGCATATTCAGGCTGTGGCACTTGCACTTCCTTAGATTATTGTATTGTTCCAGATGTTTTTACTGATGATGAATGGATTGAAAGTATTACAATTGACGAAAATAAAATTGTTACAGGTGATAATGATGGATATATTAACAATGCAGGCTTTTTTGATGTCAATATACCAATTAAAAGAACTTTTGATTTTAAATTAGACAAAGGATTTGACCAAGCTGCATTTCAAGAATGGGTGAAGGTTTGGATTGACTTTAATGCTGATGGTGTGTTTGATGAGGATGAAGTGATTTTTAATGAAGGTGAAGGCACTTTGGATGATATTGACACCACTTTGTATCTAGATAGAATATTTGTTCCTGGACTCACAAAAATGAGGATAGGAATGACATTTGCCGTAGAGCCATCTGCATGTGAAGAAACATCAATTGCTTCTTTTGGTGAATATGAGGATTATTGTGTTAATTTATATTATGAAGAACCATGTGATGTAGGTTTAGAATTTATAGAGATTGTTGCAACAAACACTTCTGCAATGGTCACTTATTCCATGGTTGACACTTCTATTGCTTATAATTTAAGATATAAATTAGTGGATGAAGGAGACGATGAATGGAATACAATAAGCGTAATTGATACTAGTGCATCCATCTCACCACTAGAGGAATGTTCTCAATATGTGGTTCAAGTCCGCGCAGTTTGTCCTGTCGATACTTCTGGGTTTGCAGCGGTATCAGATACTTTCAATACATCAGGAACAGGATGCATGGTAGCTACAATTGACTTAAATGATCTGCCATTAATTGAAATTGTTCCTTATCCAAATCCATTCGTTGATATCGTAAATTTAAAAATCAAAAGTGAAATTTCAGCAACTGCAAATTTAGAGATTTATAATATTGAGGGACGTAGAATATTCTCAACGACATATAAGTTGCAAATTGGTGAAAGAGAATTAAGTATTCCAGAATCTACAAGTTGGAATGGAGGTATTTACTTCATTAGAATTCAATCAGATCATTACGAATACAGTAAAAAAGTGATAAAACTTAGAAATTAATTCGAAGATCATTCATAAAATAAAAACCCTAGGAGGTCTATTTTCCTAGGGTTTTTTTTATTGGATTTTGGCGTTACTTGAAAAATCCATCCTATTTAGCAATGAAAATTTTCTAAAAAATAGTTTTCAAAATCATTTTATGTAGACTGAATATCAAACTATCGTAATTTGTTTATTGAATGTAAGTTTCCGACTCTTTCGCAGTAAATAAAAGCTCCAGCATAATAAAAATTCTAAATGGTTCTTTAATATACCTATCGTTGCAAATAGAAAAATGTGGAAAAAAGAGAAACCAACCGTTATAAAAATATATGAATTTATTCCTTTTGAACTATTCAATGAAAGAATCCTTGGATCGAATTAATAATCTATTCAATTAATGTGATTCTTTTGCTAATCACTTTTTCTTCCGATTGAAAACTTACACTAATGCTTCCTTTTCCTAATTTTTTAGTCCTAAATCTTTTAGAATAAAGACCTTGATTTTCAAACTTAAAATCAACTAATGTTTGAATTTTTTCACCCATTTGGTCCGTGATGTATATAGAAGCTTGTCCAGGCTTTTCTATAAAATAACTCACCAAAATTTCATCTTTTTCTATAAGAGTAACTGTCAATTCATTTAATTTTTCTACTTCTCTTTTCGCAGCAGCCTCCTTCAATTTATCCGCTCTAGATTTAATTGCTGATCTAAAAACTGGAGTATCACAAGGATCGATAGAAGCGAGAAATAAAGTCTGACCATAAGTTTCAAATCCCGGGTCCAGGATAATTGATTTCCCACCCACAAAAGAAACTTTATTATTTGCTGCAATATGGCTAATAGAACTCACTTCGTCAATTGCACTAAATTTATTAGTATACAAAGTGCTATCGCCTAATATCACTACGCTTTCTCCGCAATCGTTTTCATCTATTAAGCTACCCGCGCACTCACAATTTTCATTAAATATATCACCAAATGTATAATCATCCTGATCGTCGCAAGCAGTTCCTGCCAATGGACAAACGACTGCTGAGAAAGCAACTTTTCCGAGTCCTTTACATGGTGCGTTGACTTCAAGTGAAGTTATCAAAATATATTGGGCATACAATCCATTAAAATTAGGACCAGCAAACCCTCCATATCCTGAATCACCAGTAGCAAGTGCCCAATTATAACTTCCATATTCTTGCCATGTTATTCCATCCAATGAATAATCGACTGCTACCGCTGTCATTCCATTTTGCAAGCTACCTGGAACATTATAATTCCATATTTGGCTTTTATGCAATTCATGCCGCTTACCCAAATCATACATAATCCAATGACCTGAACTTCTCGCATTATTGGGATTTGTTGAAATTTCACATGATATCCAATTGTTGTCTGGTCTATCATCCAATTGATCTGTTAAACTGCATTTTTCATATGGAATATAGTTTGCTAAAGCACTATCACAATCCGGGCCAGTGCATGGTGTTCCAGTACAATTGCAATTGTCATCGTACCTATCATTATTAGTAAATGGATTTCCATCGTCACACAATGTACCTGCCGGAATACAGGCTAGCTCACATTTATAATCATAAAAATATAATGCTGGAATACGTTTCCAAACGCCAGGCTCTGTATAAGGAGTTTGCCAATATGCAGAAAAATGTTCACTTCCACCGCTGTCTTTTTCATTTATTTCAATGTAGTAATACATCCCTTTTTCTAAATATATATTTGAGGAACTTTGATAAATAAATTTGTCATGCTGCGTCATATAAGTGTAACTAGTCACCAACATTTGATGTGATTGTCTATTTTCAATATTGGCATCTGAGCTCAGAAATAGAATGGTATTATCATCTCCCGTTACGTTAAATTTGTAATTTCCAGAAACTGGAACTGTCAGATAAGCTTGAGCTGCATAGCCAGTTTGATCTTGATTATTTACAGATTTCTTGCTAAAAAAATCATAATTTTCGCTATATACAGGCATTCCAGGAAAATTCTCTGCCATGTACAAATCATTCAATCCTCCACCCGGAATGTTATCATACCTATAACCAGTTATCATTCCACGCTCACCTATGCAAATGTCCGAAGTAGTTTTTGTCCCAAAACAATTGCAAAATCCATCTTCAATATCATCTGTTGTTGTTGGATCTCCATCATCACAAGGCGTTTTTGGCTCAGGACATAATGGATCTTTACAGTCAACTCCATATATATAGCCTGCAGTAATTACATTCCATACATTTGGATCCACTAGATCAGTCTTCCACCATATTGAAAAACGATCACCACTCCAATTGTCGATATGAAGTATTTCAAAATAATAAAACTGTCCTGCTACCAGATTGATTATTGTTGAAGTCTGTTCTGGATAATCTCCATGAGCCTCTTCATCTACATTTTCTGGAACTGATGCGACCAAACTTTTATTTTCAACGGTTTCATTTGTGCTTAAATAAAATTTTACTTGTCTATCGCCAGTTACATTAAATTGAACTGAGGTATTGGTAGGCACACTAATAAACCCCTCTACCCTACTTCCAAAATAGTTGTTATAATTGGTTGGACTTTTTAATTTAAATAATGGTTTAACGACTTCAGGACTTTTTGGAAAATTAGGCATTGCAGAAAGATCGGAAAATTCGCCTTCAAATAAATCGTTCCATGCATGCCATTCCAATTCACCAAATGTACCAACGCAAACTTGTGCGTCAATTGTTTTGAAAAACAAAACTAAAAAACTAACCACAATTAAAATCCTTTTCATACAATTCAAATAAAGGTTATTAAGAAAACATCCCAATAGGCATATAATTACTCGGCACATCCGCTGGGCAGCCAGAAGGAGAATAAAAATTGCAAATATTAGGAAGTATGTATGCCAAATCATTTGGAGATGCTCCGTACCATAATGCTAGTTCAGCATAAAATTCATCCACGGAAGTCGTTGGAATCATCCTCCCTCGATCAGAAACATTCAAATCATTATTGGTTAACGCTAAAGAAGGATATGAACCAAAAATCTGACCACCTTGTATTGGATTTCCCATTACAATTTGATTTCCTCCCCAAGCATGATCTGACCCATTTCCATTTGAAGTTAGCGTCCTTGCAAAATCGGAAATGGTAAATGTAACCACATCGTCCGCCATTCCAATTTCATTCAGTGCGTCATTAAATTCAGCTAATGCATTGCTCAAAACAGGTAACATATTATTTTGATTTCCTAATACATTATCGTGGTGATCCCACCCCCCGAACGTGGTGAAAAATATTTGTCGATTTGCACCTAATTTGGATCGAACACTAATCACCTCCGCCATCTTTTTAAGATCTTTTGACAATGTAGTATCGGAAAAAGAGGTCGTCAATGGAACAACATTTGCAAATGCATTTCTAAATATTTCAATACTTTCGGCTGTTTGAGAAGTAAGTGTTCCCATTGTCTGATGAAAAATATTGGAATATTGCTGCTCGACTATATTATTTATAGCACCGTTTTTTAAATCGTTGGAATATCCGGAATTGCTCCACCATGAAGGCAAACCTTTAAAGCCGATATTACTTTCGTCAGTGGAATTGCTAATAGAATATTCATTGAATTGGTTACCTGTTTGAAATCTGTTTTTGCCATCTAATGAAATGTTCATAGAAATATTTGGAATGGTATTCATGTCATGGAGGATATCCGAAATTCTGCCTCCAAAGCCTACAGCAGATCTACTTTGAGGGACCGATGTTTGCCATTGCATGATCTGATCATTGTGTGAATATAATCCAAGTGGTAATTTTTTAAGACCATTTTCGTATTCCGTTTTGTTGGCGATTGGTTCGATTAATGTACCGATATTTGAAACGAATGAAAGTTTGTTAGCTGAAAACAAATCTTTAACTCTGCTCATTCCAGCATGCACAGCATAGGATTTTCCATTAATATTAACACCAAGATCCGTTAAGTGATTTGGATTATTTTTGTCCAAAGCCAAAGCGCCTCTTGTATTTTGATAAGATAGGTATTCACTAGCTTCTGTGGGCACTAAAAAATTATGGGTATCTGCGCCCCCTGCTAATAAGATGCAAACCATTGCTTTATAATCGCCTGAACTTCCAATAATATGAGGTCTTGCAGAAATTGCATTAATCATTCCCAGGTTTAAAACTGAAGATAAAAAAGCTGTTGAACCTAATGCGGCACAACTTGCTTCTCCAAGAAAATTTCTTCTTGATATCATTCGTTTGCTCATAAGTTTATCTATTTATTAGGTATTCTGGTGATGACAACACAAGATAAATTGCCAATTTTGCTCTATTCTCTCTGTCTTCTGCTGTATATCCAGAAAACTTCAATACTGTTTCTTTAATAATATTTAAAGTATTATCGCTTAGCCTTCCCTGAGCAAGAAGTAAATTCAACCTATCCAGCAAAATGTGGAGATTATCATTAGTCGTCAAAACTACTTCATCCGTAAAATCTAATATTGATTTATCCTCTTCATAATCTGCATCTGGTTCCCCACTATACATATCCCATTCATCTGCAATATTTTCATCAATTATCCAGTCATAAATACCATTAATCCATCCAGATAAAGTTTGAGAATCAGTGATCTGAAACTCTGGAGCAACCAAGTTTTGTTGCTCAATAGGCCCTAATGGCTGATAATCGTTTTGGAAAAAATTAAAAACACTGTTTGAATTTAAGGGCTTTTGCCCAACCCTTTCATCAATTTGATACATCACGTTGCGATAATTACCACTCACTGTACTTACATTAAAAGCTTTATTTATTTGAAAATATCGGATAAAAGGCTCTCGTAACTTTCCGAAAGTAACATCCTCTCCAGAATCGCAACTATTAGCAATTGGGTCTAACAATATGGCTTTAACTACTGCTCCCATGTCCCCTCTTATTCCTTGTCCATTGTTATTGAAAACCTTTGCTACTCTGTCAATATAAGCTGGTGATGGATTGGATGTCACCAAACGTTGAATTAAATTTTTGCTAAGGAACGGCCCTACATTAGGATGATTGAATAAATTATCGAGGGCATCTGAGATGTCAGCATTCCCATCAATAGGGTCTCTATCGGGAACGACAAAATTATTGAGAAGCGACTTAATACCGGGCTCATGATAATTCTCCCACATATTTAAATCTAGTAAATAACTAGTTCTAGATCTA
This sequence comes from Bacteroidota bacterium, assembly GCA_024642705.1. GTDB lineage: Bacteria > Bacteroidota > Bacteroidia > Chitinophagales > Saprospiraceae > Portibacter. Next base: position 8,235 of record JAHEAQ010000011.1, read on the forward strand.
GGTCCACTAAAAAAATAAGTACCATCACCAAAAGTTAATCCAGTAAATATTTTTGAAAATTCAGCAATATCGGTATTGTCGTATGTTGGTATTGCATTGTTTTCATTATCTAATTTTTGGCTACCATCATTGTTTAATTCAAACAAGCCAATGGTAAAAAGTTGCATAATTTCTCGCGCATAATTTTCATCAGGATATCTGTTAGAAGCTACATCTGTTTTTGGATTTCCAGCATAAGTTAAATAAATGCCCATCGAAGGATGATAGGTAACCTTTTGCAATATATTTCTATAATTTCCAAATGCATTTTGCAATAAAATATCATAATATCCAGCCAATGCATAAGGGGTTCCTCCAATCTGCGATTTTTCAGAAATCACTAATATTTCACTCAAAGCTAAAGCAACCCTTTGTCTTAAAGCATCACTTGAAGTCATATGATATTGCCACCAAGCATATTCCCACAACAAATAATCTGATGCACCCTCAGTTGTTCCCAATTTGCTGGTGACATACTGATAATATTCATTTACTTTGTCCACAAGAGTGTATGGCATTGGTGTATTCAATTGATTATCAATCCAATCTTCTATTCCAGTTTGAGTAACAGATTGAATATCTGAAAGATTGTATCCTAATGTTGCCTGACTCAAAAATCTCGAAGCTGCATTTTCATTTGGCAAAAATCCAGTTTGATTTAAAGTTTTTTCTGGATTGCTATTAGGGTCACTATTTAAAACAGAAACACTTTCGAATTCACCAAATCCAATAACAATGGTGTCTGGTTGTGCTGTTATGTATGAAGCTATGGAAAGCAAAGTAGCTAAGTTAAATATATTTATAGTTTGCCGTATTTTCATTTTATCCATGTTTTTAGAAAAGTAATTTCAGATCAAATGATTTATTTGATTTGACTATAAATTTTACTTCTTTTGGATTTCTTCAATCATTTTTTTAAGCTCGGCAAGCTCAGTTTTCATCGTTTTATTCTCTTCGGATAACTTCAAAGTATATTGCCATAACCATTCTACTTGTTCTAATATTTTAGCATCCATTGCTTGTAACTCATATCCTTCTTTAACCAATTGGTTTGCTGAAGGCATATTTATCAAATGCGAATTTTCATGGATGCTTTTTTGAACCTGTTCCAATGAGGGAGTAAGTTCGAAAGCATGATCTGACCAATCTAATGCATTCTTTACGGCTACTTTGACTTTTTCCGTCATCATTCCGTTCTGCACATAAAGATTATATGGGCCCGGCGTCGTCATTAAAGTCGGATTTCCAATTACAACTTTTCCGCTTGTCTTAAGAACCATAATATCCTGACTTGAAACGATGTTGTACATTAACAGCAAGGATATTGTTAATACCAAATACTTCATAATTAATTACTTTATTAATGAACATATGATTGAAATCCCAATTAGAGTTTCAATATTTTACAATTCTAAAATTAGATTCTAAGGTGGCGGGTGATAATTTTATTAATTATAAATTTGCTGGAGTTATAATTAATATTTAACAATTATATATAAAAACAATAATCTTACAAACTTAGAGGTGCAAAAGCTAAGATTTTAATTCAAATAATGTCGTGGAAGTGTTAAATTTCAACCTTTTTTTGAAGATCTATCTATATGATCTAGATATAAAACAATTGCTAGACCAATCAAAAAAGTAAGGATACAAATCCAAAATTGTGATTCGAAAAAGAGATAGTCCTTAGGCATAACTTTCACTTCACGGATAAGTTGGATATTATCGCCGAGTAAAACTTCTTTGGTTAGAGATGTTACATCATTTTCGATTATACCAGTTTCTTTGTTTAACCAACTTACTGGATTCCTCCACGGCCATATTTTATTCAAAGAACCCAACATAAACCCTAATAAAACAGAAAGTGTTTGGTTTTTATAATTCTTAAAAGTAAATGATAGTAGCCTAGAAAACAGCGCAAGACCTAATATACAGCCTATTGCAAAAAAACCAATTGATAATAAGCTATCTACTTCAAAAGTTTTCAATGCATTTTCTGCTTCTCCTCGAACTATGGTGTACATTCCTAACAGTAATAAAATAAAACTACCAGAAATGCCAGGCAGAATCATAGCGCAAATGGCTAGCATTCCTGAAAATAATAAAACGACATAATTATTGGTTCCTTCAGAAGGACTTAATAACGTGATTCCAAATGCTATTATAAATCCAAATAATGCAAATGCAATACTCCATGAATTCCAATTGGTAATTTGTCGTCCGATATAAATTGCAGAAGAAATAATCAACCCAAAGAAAAAAGCCCAAAGCGGAGCTTGATAATATTCTATCAAATATCCTATCAGAAAAATTCCTACTACTATCCCAATAAACATTCCTCCAAGCAGCATCACCAGGAAATTGCCATTTATTGCTTTCCAAAATGAACCAATACCTTCTTTTCTTAATGTCTTAATCAAAGAAAAATTGAAACCTTTGATTGTATTAAGTAATTCTTCATAAATTCCTGTAATAAAGGCAATTGTTCCACCTGAAACGCCAGGAATTATTTCCGCAATGCCCATTGCTAATCCTTTCAAGAATAAACCCAATCTTAATGTCGATATATTTTTCATTTCAATGTTTTCTTCCAAAAATTTTACCCAAATCAAATGCCTTATTGACGATTTCGTCCTCTTCAGAAATAATTTCTACTTTGTCAAAATCTGGTTGCCCTGCATCTACCCAAGCAGTGTACCAGCAATCTGCAATTGACTTTATACTTCCTCTCATTCTATCTTCTACCATACCTCCTAATAATTCATGATATTCTTTCGCATATTCAGAACATTCCAACCGGATGGTGGCATCCAATCTTTCTTCATAGCAATACTGCTTATCTTGATCATATTCATTGCGAATTTTCATTTCTACATCTAAAACTTTTTGAAGATTTCGATTGCTTTCTTCAACAATATTCCAAAAAAATGATTTTTTATCTAAAACATAATCCGCTTGTCCTACAAAAAAATCGTATTCTGAATCTGCAAAAAGTTCAGGTAATCTGCTTTCCCAAAAGGCATGAATACCATCTTGGTTTGTCATCTGACCGTTATAATTTTCTGTGGTATGAAGTGGAACATGAGCATCAGCTATGTAATGTCCTATATCTGTTGCAACTCTTATAATTTTTTCTGCATCTTTATTCAAAAAAGCATCCGTTAGTTTCCTTTGTTGGGATTCTAATTCATAAGGTAGTATACCAAAAGTAGAAAATACATCTTCGAACAAAAACTGAGAACATTGATTGGACTTGAAATCAAAATATTTAATTAAACTATCGCACAAATAAATTGGCATCTCCTCATATCGTTGAGGTAACCAATTGTTTATTATAAACTTTTTCCTTTCTTGAAACGACTTGCTCTCTAAAGATTGATCAAAATCTAATATTGTACTATCGACCCCATTCACAAGATAACAAATACCGTACTTCGTCACAGCTTCCGCATAATTCCTCGGTACATCTTCAAATGGATTATCTCCCCAATGGTCAATGTCAATATAATGTCTGACGGCTTCAAATGGTGTTGCATATCTTCTTTTATCTGGATCAACAGCATGCTGAGAAATATACTCAATGTTTTTTTTAAAGAGATTTATCATTTCTCCTGGCAAACAATACACAGCCATTTCATTAATCTTTCTATGTCCATAAAACCCCCACGCGTAGCCAAAACTACTCAATATCAGGAAACATATTGATGTATATACAATTAATAACCTTGTTTTTGAAATACTAATTTTCAAAAAATTCATCATATTTCCACAAAATTTTTCCAAATAACAATTGTTGGCTCAACATAAAATCTCCCCAGCTACAATCTACAAAATATCTTTCAACTCTAGGATCAATATTTACTGACCTTGTATTGATTTCTGGATTAAATACGTCTAATAGAGGAAATAATTTTATTTCTTTTATAAATCCGTTCGTGTCTTCTACCGAAATTTCGGCAATTGGAATAAGAGATTTGATGGAATCTTTGAGTACGTGGAAATTTTCAAATGCTTCAGCATCTAAATCTTGGAATGATCTAAGAAACCTTTCTACAGCTCCTTTTTTTATTGTTTTGGAATCTATGTTCCTGCCTTTGTCGAGAGGAAATATTTGGTAGTTTTTAGGGTCAATTGAAAGCTTAAAAGAACTTAATTTGTCCTTAGGATAATTAATTGTAACGTTCTTTATGTTGTTCTCAGCATATGCAAAAACTGTTCGATCTCTTAGCTGGTCAATATTGTCAAATAAAAATCTACCTCTTAAGCTGCCCTCAAAATTAGGAAGTTCCATTACATAAGGTTGATTGAATCCATCCATTAAGAATACAGTACCTAATTCCCCTGCAGTTGTTCCACCAACTTGATATGCTTTTAATAAATTGTTCTCTTGATCATACAATTTTACATTGATTCCAATGTTGGCAAACGCCTTCATTATATTCTCATTAGCAGATCTAGGAGGAATGTATTTCATTCGCAAACCACCTAAGAGATCAAGCATATTTCCAATAACATTTGGATGGACAATATAGGAATCTTGAACCATCCAATTGGATTCTTTTTTCTCTAATAGAATTTTCCTTCCATTCCTTTGGGAAATAAATATTTTATATATGTCTGTTGGATTTTTAATAGCAAATTGACGATCTCTAATATCTATTTTTGATGAACTATTGCTATAAGATGATACCAGATAATACCCTATTGCACCAAGTATAATTAGTACAATGGACAATATTATTGTGCTTTTTGATTTTTTCAAAAGTAAAATTTAAATCTTAATGTTTCTATTTCCAAATCTTCTGCGCCTAATTATTGTATAAAAAATGCCAATTAGTACAAGGAAAATGATTGGGAATATTAAATTAAGAAATTGCCAATAGCTTCTTTCATTTTGAATTTTGACTTTATCCAACAATCTAAGTTTGACATCTTTACCTCTCGCTTCGACCAAACCTCGATTGTCCAATAAATATTCGACAGCATTGTAAAAAAATTGTTGGTTTCCTTTAAATGTAAATTGTTCCCATTGATTGAACCCAATTGGAGAAATTCGATTGGTCTTTGGACTATATAAATTTTTTGCAAAATCTGAATCAGAAATTACTATCATCTTAGTCTTTATGCTAGTTTCTTTGAAAGATTTGCCAATATCCTGTAACATGCCATTCATATTTTCAGAAACCCTATTTTTGAATAGAGATTCGAATTCACCATCAAGTAAAACTGCAACATTTTGTTGTCCCTTATCAAATTTGGATTCATCTGCATCAAATCTTAAAATATCGAAACTTAATCTCACTGGCGTTAACTGAAATCTAGAATAATTAGAACTAGCTAACAAAATCTCTTTCTTAATTCTTGATTTTGTTCTAACTGTATCGATAGTACTTGGAAAAAACATATTTACCCTATCGATATTTTTCACTATTGGGTGTTCCGAATTAGAGGCAATGAGAGGGTGATAATAAAATTGGAACATTTCCTGCTGTGGTTTCCCCCCTGCTGAACCAATTACTTGTGGAATTCTCGTGCATTCTAAATCTAAAATTAAATTAGGCTGAATGCGAAAACCATATTTGAAAAACATATCTTCAATACCTAAAGGGTAAACTTCAGGTACATAATTTTCATATTTACTTATACTATCTAAAGATGCTGTAAGATAATCTATCATCCAAAGCACTTTTCCGCCGTTCATTACATATTGATCAATTATAAATTGACTCCTTTGAGATATCGGTTTAGATGGCCCAGCAACAATCAACAAGTCCAAATCTTCTCCTAAATTATAAATACTATCTAAATCTATTCTCCCTGTATTGAAATTCGATTTTAATAAATTTTCTATAGCTGCAGTCTGTTCTGGGCGAAGTTCACCATTTCCAGTGGTAAGAAGTATGTTTGGTTTTCTAGAGGATAATAATTTTTGAATGGCATCTGCAAATTTATATTCCAATAGACTAACAGAATTATTGAGTGCCAGTTCGTCAGAAATCCCAATACCTTGAGCTTCGAGCAAGTTTACGGCCATTGATCTATCACCAATATTGATTAAGGCATATGGATAAATCAATTTCTCCGTTGTTTCACTTCCTTCAGCAACGCGCAAATTAGTAGGGTAAATACCTATGTTGGACAATTCTTCTTTGCGAGCATTTGCCTTTTCTATTGAACCTGCTGTGGGATCTTCAAAGTCAAACTCAATGGTTTTATTTATTGAATTAAAATCTTTGAGAATTTCTAAAGTAGATTGACGAAGTCTTTTGAAACCAGCAGGAAGTTTTCCATCTAGAAGCACTTTCACATAAACCACATCCTCAACTTCGCCAAGCATAGATTTTGTGGCATCTGTGAGGGTGAATCTTTTTTCTTCCGTAAAATCCCAAGTTTTATAAACATAATTTCCAACTATGTTCACTGCAACAACAATTGCTATTATCAATCCAAAATTTAGAAAATCTTTGCTCGCTTGATTCTTCATTTCTACCAATTTTTTTTGTCTATAGCAACTTTTGTAGCTAGAATGAAAATGAAGATAATGGAAAAGAAATACAACACATCCCGTGTATCTATGACTCCTCTGCTAATAGAATTGTAATGTAATTCGATTCCTAATTTTTGAATTATATCATCTAATCCTCCATAAAATATGGACAAATTTGACAAATATTGAAAGCCCCAATGAAAAATGAAACATATAAAAGCTCCAATTACAAAAGAAACTATTTGATTTTTGCTGATTGATGAAGAGAATATGCCAATAGCTGAAAACACTCCTGAAAGCAATATTAATCCAAGGTAAGACCCAAGTACAGCGCCAGAATCTATATTTCCTTTTGGAGAACCTAATTGGTGCACTGAATAATAATATATTAACGTGGGTATAAGCGCAAATAAAACCAATATTAAAACTGAAAAATATTTCCCTAAAATCAATTGTAAACTTGAAATTGGTTTTGTTAACAGCAATTCTAGAGTTCCATTTTGGTGTTCTTCGGCAAAACTTCTCATTGAAATTGCAGGGATAAGAAAAACAAATACCATTGGAGCTATTGTGAATAATTGATCAAGAGTGGCGTAATTAAAGTTAAGTACACTAGTTTCCTGAAACACCCACATAAACAAGCCTAAAAAAAGGAGAAACACCCCTATAATGATATAGGCTATTAAAGAACTAAAAAAAGAAGCCACTTCTCTTAATATGATATTAATCATTCCTTTTTCGTTAATTTTTGAAATACATCTTCAATACTATAATCATCCATTCTCATTTCAAGTAAAACCAAGCCTTCTTTCACTGCAAATTTAAAAATAGCTGTTCTTACTTCACTTTTTTTATCACAAATTAGCTGAAACTTATTCTTAGATTTTGTTTTTATTCTATTTACCCCTTCAATTTTTAACAACTTTTCATCTTCACATTCTTGGTCAAACTGAACATGAATCAATGTTTCTAATTGCTGGAAAGTAGTCAACATATCAATGGAATCATCTGCAACAATTTTTCCATTATTGATGATAATTACACGATCACAAAGTGCCTGAACTTCTTGCATAATATGGCTAGAGAACAAGACAGTTTTTTCTTTACCTATATTTTTTATTAGATTTCTTATTTCTAATAGTTGATTAGGGTCTAATCCTGTGGTAGGTTCATCTAGAATTAAAACTTCAGGATCATGTATCATTGCTTGGGCAAGGCCTACTCTTTGCCTATATCCTTTCGAAAGCGAACCAATTTTCTTATGGGATTCATTCGTTAATCCTGTCAACTCAATTAATTCAGCAACTTTTGATCTAACATCCTTAATTTTATGCAAACCAGCAATAAAACCCAAATATTCCTTGACATACATGTCTTTATACAATGGATTATGTTCAGGCAAATAACCTATTCTTTGTCTAACTTCAGATGCATGTTCACTAACATCATATCCACAAACTATAGCATCCCCTGAGGTAGCAGGAATATAAGAGGTCAAAATTTTCATGGTAGTTGTTTTTCCAGCACCATTGGGGCCTAAAAAACCAACAATTTCTCCTTTTTGAATAGAAAAACTGATATCATCAACTGCTTTTTGATCCCCAAATTTTTTGCAAATATTTTTAATTTCAATTGACATGTTATGGATTCAATTTTTCTTTTTGTTGAATAGCTTCAATTAAGGTAGATAACGGCCAGGCATTTTCAATGTTGTACCCAGCGGTCATTGTTCTTCGCAATCTAGTAAGATATGCTCCACTATTTAATTTTTTCCCAAAATCATCTGCCAAAGTACGAATATAGGTTCCTTTTGAACATTCGACTTCAAAATCAACAAAAGGCATTTCAATTTTTAATATTTTAAAACTTAAAATTTGCACTTTTCTAGATTTCATCACCACATCCTCACCACTCCTAGCTCTTTTGTAGCTAGCAACTCCATTGATTTTTACGGCAGAATAAATAGGCGGAAATTGTTCAATGGTGCCTATAAAATCAGTAGCACAATTCATAATACCTTCATCAGTAATGGAGCTAATATCGTAAAACTCATCTTCTTCCATCTCGGCATCAAAAGACTTTGTGGTAGCACCTAACTTAAAAGTTCCAGTATATACTTTATTCAATTCAGTAAGCTCATTTATTTTTTTTGTGAACTTACCTGTGCATATTAACAGCAGACCTGAAGCTAAAGGATCCAACGTGCCTGCATGGCCGACTTTAATTTTTTTTACTTGCAAATGATGCTTAATCGCATATCTAACTTTATTCACCACGTCAAAAGAAGTCCATTCTAGCGGTTTATCTACGAGTAATAAAGCTCCCTCCTGAAAATTTGCTTCCTCAATATGGCGTAAAAATGGAACCATCAACTATAATAATAAATGATGCTCACAATAGAAATTGCAAAACAATAAAAAGCGAAGTATTTCAATTTGCTGTTTTTAACAATTTTTATCATTAAAGTACATGCAAATAAACCAGTGACAAAAGCAGCTAAAAAGCCAATCCCTAAAGCCCCAAAATTAAGATGCGTGTGTGTAAAACTTCCATCCAAAAGGTCTTTTGCAATTTTTCCGAAAATCAATGGCAAAACCATGATAAATGAAAATTTTGCGGCTTCTTCCCGGTCGATACCTAATAAAACTGATGTGGAAATCGTCGCCCCAGATCTTGATATTCCAGGTAATATGGCTATTGCTTGAGCTATTCCTACAATAAATGAATTGCTAAAATTAACCTCTTTGTTAGTTTCTTTTGCTTTATCTGCAATAAAAAGTAATAAGCCCGTCAATAAAAGCATGATTGAAACTAGAGGAATATTTTTATTAAAAAGAAGTTCCATTTGATTTTCCAAAAAAACCCCGACAAGAGCTGCGGGAATCATAGAAACGATAACATAAACTATAAATTTAGTTTCTTTATTCCATTCAAACTTGAACAAACCTTTGAGTAAATTTAATATTGTTTCTCTAAAAACAATTACTGTACTAAGTGCCGTGGCAAAATGTAAAAAAACAGTCATCATGAGGCTATCCTCTCCTATTGCAGCGTCATTCATGAAATACTTGAATATTTCAAGATGTCCACTACTACTGACAGGTAAAAATTCAGTAAGTCCTTGAATTATTCCAAGAATCGCAGCTTTTAACAATTCCATTAATAAAGACTATTTGAAAATGGCAAAAATTTCGACAATCAAACCTGCCAAAATTACAATTGGAGCAATTAGAGTTCTCCTAGTACTGTAAATTATATTTTCGTCCCAAACATCAGGAGAAGGCATATGTCCTCCCGCCATTAGCAAAAATCCCAATGCAATCAATCCAACTCCAATTAGCATTAATGTATAATTTTTTCTGCCAAAACTTAAAGTTGAAACAAATGAAGAATTATCATCTTTTCCTATACTTGACTGAGTAGGGTTTATTGTTTTTGAAGTGGTAACTACGACCTTCTTCTTAGCATTAGCTTTCGACATTTATATTAAATTTATGCAAATGTATAAATTAAACAGTGTATATCTAAATTTTAGTATTTAAAAACACAATGAAAACCGAGATCCTATTCATTCATTTAGAAATTCGAAAAGAAAAATCCTAATTGTACAAATCTTCTTCTTGCATTGCCAAGTATTTATTCAATATTATGTTTGTACTTATCAAATTCACGAAAAAACCAACCAGAAGCATAAATAGTGCAACAAGAACAAAAGTCCCAATTCCAATTATAGATCTGAAAATATTGTTACTCAAAATCACGAATGTTATGGTAATTACAAATAATAAGATGGAAATTCCACCAGATAAAAGTCCAGAATAAAATGCTCTTTGAAGAAATGGTCTTTTTATAAAATTCCAATCCGATCCTAACATTTTCAATGTATAGAAAGAACTCTTAGATTCTACCAAACTCAATTTAATGGCATTGAATATTAAGGTAATTGCAAGAATTGAAAAGAAAATACCTACAATTAAGGCTAGGCGTGAAAACTTTCTAACATTCACAGCAATTTCTTCCACATACGAATTCTGTGCATAGGCGTTTTGTACAATTGTTTCTTCTTTTATTTTTAGCAATAATTTATCTACCTCGGTTTTTGAGTTATCCACTTTTAATTGAAAAACATCCAAAAAAGGATTTTCATCTGCAAGATCAATAAAGCCCGATCCAAGCTCTTTTGCCATTATTTTCTTAGCTTCTTCGCTAGAAATGAATTCTATGCTTGTAATTAATATTCCTGTTTCCAGAGTTAGCTTAGATTTTAATTCAGCTTTCTGTTCTTTTGTAGATTGGGGCTTCAACTCAATAAGTAAATTCGATTCATTTTTTAATGAATTAACAAAAGCATTACTTTTAAAGGCAATCAGGAAATATAAGCCTAAAAAAAACAACATCAGACTGGTACAGATTATGATTGGAATGCTCCTACTTGAAAACAAATATTTAATAACTTTGATCATTAATTCAAATAAATTTTAGAATGCGAAATTAATCAGAGAAATAAGTTTCTTAAAAATTATCTGTTAAAATATAACGAAATTCGAATTTTATGACGTTAGTGAATCATAAAGCTTTGTTAAATATGTTTTTCACTTTAATTTTTTGAATATTTTTATAATTATTTGGCTCAAACCCCTTAAAATCTTCAATTAACAATTAATTTCTATGAAACAACTCTTTTTAATAATAATATTATTTTTTCTTCAACTAAGTTTTAGTTTGAATGCTCAAATCACCTTGAACAATCCATCATTTGAAGACGAACCTTCTGACGCAACTGTGCCAATGGGTTGGTTTCCATGTGCACCTGAAACCACCCCTGATATCCTACCTGGATTTTGGGGTGTTTACACAGAACCTTCAGAAGGAGAAACCTATGTTGGGTTGATCACACGATTCGACGGCTCTTATGAAAGTATAGGTCAACGATTCAGTGAGGTTCTTGATAAAGAAAATTGTTACAGTTTCAATATTGATTTAGCGCAATCCAAATCTTATGCTGGATACAACGAACCTCTGAAAATTAGAATATGGATAAGTAATAAAAAATGTAAAAAAGAGCAAATGATATTTGAATCCAAATTTATTACAAGTGCTGAATGGGAAACATTCAAAATTGATTTCACTCCTAAAATAAGTGCAAAATATATATTGATTGAAGCCTATTATACTGACGGAATTATAAATAGAATGGGCAATATTTTATTGGATAATATCACTGCATTGATTCCATGTTCAAAGGTCTAATTTAACTCATGTTCAATTAATTTCATATTTTTTTTCGAACTTATAAAAATCTATACTTTGAGAATTCTATTCGGAATATTTTGTTTGTTTTTGGTTTCCTGCCAAAATAAACCAAATGTCAAATTTATAAAAAATGAAGTTTGGTCTGCACAAGAAATAAATGGAGAAATATCGAAAAAGGAAATGGTCTTGTTAGAAGCATTTGATTACAATAGAAAAGGAATTGAAATCAGACACTTTATATATGATGGAGATGGTAATCTCGCAGGCAAGGAAATTTCAGAAATTGATGGCGCAAACAAATTACCTAATCGTATTCAATATTTATCAGCAGATGATGTATTGATTACTTATTACAATTTAGTGTATAATGATAAGGACCAAAAAACTAGTAAAACTGCTTATGATGCCAAAACAAATGAAAAATTGAGAACAGAAAATTATTACTATGATGACCACTCAAACATGGTAAAAAAAGAAATTCTTGATGGCCAAAACAATTTGCAAAGGACTTACGAATATGAATATGATGAATTTGGCAATGAAATAAAGAATATTGCAAAAGATTTTGATGGGAACATAAGAGTTGTTGAAGAAATTACCATTACAAAATATAACACTGAAAACATGTGGTTAGAAAATTATAGCCTTAGAAATGGCGAGCCATTCAATATTAAAAAAAGAACCGTGGTTTATAACTAATAAAAATCGCATAATTCGTTCCTGATTTCTATATTAAGTTGCTGTTCAAAAATCAAATAAAAATATTATTTTTGGAAACACAATTTAAAATACCGAATATGCGTCGTTTCTTCCTGTTTTCACTCATTTTCTTGTCTTCCATTGCAATTGCTCAAGTTGATGAATCTCTTTATCAATCCTTAAAATATAGGAATATTGGACCTTTCAGAGGAGGAAGGTCAACTACAGTAATTGGCATTCCTAATGAAATATTCACTTATTATATGGGCACAACAGGTGGAGGTGTTTGGAAAACTACCGATGGAGGGACTACTTGGAATAATGTTTCAGATGGATTTTTCAATACCACTGGAATAGGAGATATAGCCGTTGCACCTTCAAATTCAAATATTGTTTATGTAGGAACTGGCGAAGGACCAGTGCGGGGAGTCAAAACTTCGCATGGAGATGGGATGTATAAGTCTATTGATGCGGGCAAAACATGGTCTCATATTGGGCTTGAAGCATCCAGACATATAAGTAAAGTTTTCATTCATCCAGACAATCCTAACAAAGTATATGTCGCTGCACAAGGGAATCCATGGGGCCCTAATGACGAAAGAGGAATATATTTAACAGAAGATGGTGGAAAGATCTGGACAAAAATACTTTTTGTCAATAATGGGTCTGGGATTGCTGATCTAAGTGTTGACCCCTCCGACCCAAATTTTATGATGGTTACATCTTGGGAATTTGAAAGAAAGCCTTGGGTGGTGAAAAGTGGAGGACCCGGAAGTCGTGTTTACAAGACGACAGATGGCGGCATAACTTGGAAAGAAATCAAACAAGGCCTACCTAATCTTAGAGGTAAAATGGGAGTATCTATTTCTCCTTCAAATCCAAATATTGTCTATTTAGCTATAGAAGCGATAGGTGAAGAAGGAGGAGTTTATCGGTCTGATGATTCAGGAGAAAGTTTTCATCAAACAACGAATGATCCTACTACTTATGCTCGAGCATGGTATTATATGCACATCATTGCAGATCCTTCCGATGAAGACGAATTATGGGTATTGAATAGTTCTGCTATGAAATCCATTGATGGTGGAAAAACTTTTACAGGTAATAGAGGGAGCCATCCAGACCATCATGCTTTATGGATTAATCCAAAAAATAGTGACATTATGATTAATGGGAATGATGGTGGAGGTTCTGTTACCTATAATGGAGGAAAAACTTGGTCAACTTTAATGAATCAACCAACAGGTCAATTTTACAGGGCTATTACCGATAATCAATATCCATATCGAATTTATTCCGGTCAACAAGATAATACAACCATTGCAATTGATAGCAGAACTGCTGATGGAGGCATAGGTAGAATGCATTGGAACGAATTGAGAGCAGGTGAGTCTTCCACAGTCGCTTTCGATGCAAATAATCCCAGATACATTTATTCGACATTTTTTGCAAGTAATTTCATCGAATGGGACAGTAAAATAGATAATACAAGAATGGTCCGCCCATACCCTGAAAGAATAAGTGGTGAGCAACCAAAAAATTTAAAATATAGAGCCAATTGGAATGGTCCAGTTTTGGTTTCTCCGCACAATCCAAATGTAATTTATTATGGATCTCAATATATTATGAAATCAATTGACAGAGGTGTAACATGGGAAACAATGAGCAATGATTTGACCCGAAATGATAAGGAACATCAGGGTTTAGGAGGTATTCCAATATCCAATGAACAAATTACTGCTGAGAGTTACAACAATATTTTCAATATTGAAGAATCTTTGTTGAGAGAAGGAGTGATTTGGGTTGGTTCAGATGACGGCCTCGTTCACGTTTCCCAAGATAATGGAAAAACTTGGACAAATGTAACTCCAAGTGGACTAAAAGAAAGTATAATTAATGTCGTAGAACCTTCACCTCATGATGCCGCCACTGCATATATCGCTGCTGCTGGATATAAAATGAACGATTTCACCCCATATATTTACAAAACCAACAATTATGGAAAATCATGGGAGAAAATAGTAAAAGGAATTCCAACAAACACATTTGCTCGAAGTGTTAGAGAAGATCCTGACCGAAAAGGACTTTTATATGCAGGAACAGAAACAGGAGTTTTTGTTTCATTTGATGATGGAGCATTTTGGCAACCTATGCAAAACAATCTTCCAGAGGTCCCAATTACTGACTTAAGAGTAAAACGTCAAGACCTAATTGTCACAACTCAAGGAAGGGCAATTTGGATTTTGGATGACCTCACTCCGCTTCACCAAATTACAGATAAGGTTGCGCAGTCTGATTATTTTCTTTTCAAACCTCGAGATTCATATGCTGCAACGGCAAGTGCATTTAGCTTGAATGGTGATCAAGGAGAGAATCCTCCTAGCGGAATGATGTTCAATTATACTTTGAAAAAACAAGTAGCTGAAAATATTCCGATGTCAATAAAAATAATTAACAGTGAAGGGGAGCTTGTTTATTCAGAGGAAACCAATCAAACTGGTTCTGATTGTGATCAGTTTATAAGGAAACAAATAAACAGAGGAGCTGGTGCCCATGCAATTCAATGGAATATGAAAGTTGGAATGTTCGATTGCATTAAAGAATTAACAATGACCAACAGTGATTTGAGCGCCTATGATGCATCTCCTGGCAAATATCAAATTGTCTTAAATATCGGTGATTTTTCGCAAAGCCAAGATTTTGAAATTAAAATTGATCCAAGAATTGAGAATAGCATTTCAGGTGCCGCTTTGGCATACGTGGAAAGAGAGAAGCTTTCAAAATCTATTTATGAAAGTGCAAATGAAATGTCAGAAGGTATTCGAGATATGCGCAATGTAAAAAAACAACTTGATTTTATTCTGCAAGTGGCAACTTCAGAAGATTTAAAAAAACAGACCACCACATTAATTAACGAAATTGATGATTGGATTGCAAAAATACTCCAAAAAGACTTACGAACTAGTCAAAATAATTATCAATTTGAAGCTAGATTATTGGTTAAGTTTAAAGACTTCTTAAATGAAATTGGAGATGGCAACATTCCAGTTACACAAGGAACCAGAGATGTGACAAAAGATTATTTAGAAATTTGGAATGGTTACTCTAAAGAACTTGATCAACTAAAAAATGTGAATATTGAAGCTTTCAATAAGATTTTATTAAGTCATGAATTACCAATGATTTACGTTCCAAAAATTAAACGACCTTAGATTCTTGAAATAGTAAAAATTAAAAACTAATAAGTGATAATGAATTCTAAATTTGCATTTGAGTTTAATTGTTGGATGGTTTCAAACTTATTTTTTGAGCAGTGACGCTCATAATTTTATTTTTACTATAAAACATAGGAAAGTATTTATCCTGAGCCCAATGTTCGAAAAGATTTTTGTAAAATGGGGAATCTGGATTTCCAGATTGTCCTGGGCTATTGGTAAATAATGCGTGATCCCAATTCCCAGTGTCAATAACTACTTTGAAAGAAGCACCACTGGATTGATTGTAATTGCCGCCTGTACTTCCTACTGTATAAGAATTCCCCCCTCGTGGATAAGGACCAACATTTAATTTTTTTTGTAAATCGGCATTTACTATATTTCCTAAAGGATGAAACAACTCAATATGTTTGTTTGCAATTTGGCCGTATTGCCACTTAGATTGGTCGACACCTAGTCTGCTTTCAAGATTTGTTACAGCAATATCCAAACAATCCATTAAAAAATCATCTCTCCCTTTTATTGGATCTACCCCAAAATTACCATCTGGGAAGTTTAATCTTTCAATAACTTTGTAAATTTGCATGCTTATCAATTTCTGCCCTTCTGTGGGCACTAATTTCTCCACAATTTTCCTTGACAATGTATTTTCCCATTCTACATAAATTGCTGCTTCAATAGAGCGCACATTTAATTCATAATCTTTCCATTTATTTAGTTTTTCTAGGGCATGATTAGTTGATGAAATATTCGAGCTTAAGTTTTCTAGTAATGGAACAAGTGTTCTTGCAGGAATTGATACATAATCTGTTTGCAAGGCAGCCAAATCATTAACTGTAAATTTCTTACCTGAACTTAATACCTCTTCCAAACGCAAACCTCGGTAAGGATCTGACCATTCATAGCCAATCGCATTCCATTGATCATACGTTAAAGGCGTTACATTTTGATTAGCAGTTGAAAAATATCCTTTTTTAGGATTTAAAATATGTGGTTTATTGATGATTGGCAAATACCCATCCCATTCCATAGTTCCATCACCAAGTACAGGAATCAATCCACTAAAATTTGGTCTAATTGGAGCGATTCCTACCGCTTGCCACCCAATATTACCAGATTTATCAGCCCAAATCATATTCTCTCCAGGGATATTAGAATAATTGCAAGCAACTCTAAAATCGTCAAAGTTTTTTGCTTGGTCAATTCTTAGACTTGCTAAATATGGAGCCCCTCCAATTTCTAGCCACCCACATTTTACAGCAAATGCAACATTTTCTTTTTCATTTCGAAATGTTACTGGACCATGAACTGTGTATTCCAATTTGACTTCATGATCTTCTTGTCCTTTGACTTTTATTGTTTCAGAAATGACTTTAAAGTCCACCCATTTATCATTGTACCAATATTGATTTTTATTTTTTGGATTTATTTTATAGACGTACAAATCTTCGGCATCAGTGCTAAATACAGTAAGTCCCCATGCACCGTATTCATTATGCCCAATAGAAATGCCAGGTATTTCAGGTTCCCCACCACCAATAACATTCCAGCCTGGCCCCACCAAATGGGCCATATATCTTAATGAAGGAGTGGATTGGGTTCTGTGCGGATCATTAGCCATTATTGGATACCCACTGGCAGAATAATCACCTGAAACAATCCAATTATTTGAACCAATACTAAAATCCTTATTATCTATCAATTCATTCGAATTATCTTCTAATGCCCAATCCGAATAATTAGATCTAGAATCAATACCCGCGACTAGATCTTCTGCTCTAAATCTAACAGGCCTTCTGTATGCATTATAAAGCTCTAGTATGTCATCATCAAACCATTTTGGATTAATCGATGCATCAAAATTTAAATTAGGATCTTTGGGGTGAAAATAATTGAATTCTTTGGTTCCTTCAACTCCAATAGCAGCAACTTGTCTGGCAGTTAATAATTCATCACCAATATTACCAAGCAATCCTTGGTGTCTTGAAATAACGATTTCAGGCGTCCACTTTTGAGGCAATATTCCTAATAGATTAAATTCTATCGGTAATTCTTCTTTATGTGCCAACACATAATCTATATATGTATTTACACCTTCTGTAAAAGCTTTAATAATCGAGGACCCATTGTTATGGTAATGATTTAATTCTGCTTCAATGTCACCTCTAAATTTAAACAACCTAGTTCCAATATCTCTTTTAAGAGCCGAAGGACCTAGAATCTCGGCAACAGTACCTGAAGATTGTCTTCGCCAAATTTCAAACTGAAACAGCCTGTCTCTTGCAGCGTTCCACCCTTGAGCATAGAATAAATCCCTTTCAGTTTGCGCATAAATATGTGAAACACCCCAACTGTCCACAAATATCTCGACCTCTTTTTCTAATCCATTAATTTTGTATTCTTGAGCTGAAAGTAAATTAAAATTAAGAACCAGAAAAAGAAATAGGACAGTCTTCATAAATATTTATTTTTTATCAATTTTTTCAATCACTTGCTCCAACTCTTTGAATAAACTCTCCATTTCATTTTCTAATTTGGAAGTATCCTCCTGATTCAATTCTTGTCCTTTTTCTTTCAACTTCTGAATGGATTTTTCTAACTCAGTTTTTTTGGATTCCAAGTTGTCATAATCAATATTAGAAATTTTTTCTTTAACTGAAGCAATCAATTCGGTAAATTTATTAATTGTGTTGTCATACTTACCCTCATCGAATTTGTTCTTTTCTGATACTACCAATGTTTTAATTTCAGATCCAAGAGCTTTTACTTTATCGACAATTTTTTCAGCTTGCTCCTTTTCTTGATCATTTCCTAGAAAATAATTGTACCCAAGGATAAGTAAAAGGGCTAAAATTGCAATTTTGATTAAAGACTTCATTTTTGTTTTGTTATAGCTGTGATTAATTTAATAAATTTGTTTTCAATTCAAGCAACAATACGGAATTAAATTTCATTCATTTTAAAATTAGATTTTCGATAGATGAATGTTTTTTATCTATATAATGTAAAGAATCCATAAGTGCTAACTTTTTGAAATGCTTCGTTTATAAAACTCAAACGAACAATCTTATTCTATTTTTATTTATTTCCAACCTACTGTTTTTAATTGACCATAAATAATTTTTCACTCCTAAACCTTTGAAATTAGTTAAAGGATCTCTTCATTAATTTTATTTAACATATTAAAATAGGATATCTAAATAGTCACCGATCGAATCCGTTTTGATGGTTTAAAACCTAATTTCTAGAAAAAATATTCGTAATTTCGCCCTCTAATTTAAAAAACAGTTCTTAATGGATTACAATTCAGCACAGATAGAATCAAAATGGAAAAAATATTGGGAAAAACATCAAGTTTACAAAGTAGACATTGATACAACCAAGCCAAAATATTATGTTTTGGATATGTTTCCTTATCCATCTGGATCAGGCTTACATGTTGGCCATCCATTAGGATATATTGCTTCAGATATCTATTCAAGATACAAAAGAATGAATGGTTTCAATGTTCTCCATCCTATGGGATATGATGCATTCGGACTTCCAGCAGAGCAATATGCCATTCAATCGGGTGTACATCCAGCAAAGTCAACAGACGAAAATATAGAAAGATATAGAGCCCAACTAGACAATATAGGTTTCAGTTTTGATTGGGACCGACAAGTAAAAACCTCAGATCCTCACTATTACAAATGGACGCAATGGATTTTCCTCGAACTTTTTCATCATTATTACGATCTGGATCAAAATAAAGCAGTACCTATTGACCAGCTGGTAACCTCATTTGAAGAAAATGGAAGCACATCGATTAATGCATTTCATAATCATGAAGAATCATTCACCAGTGCACAATGGAAAGCATATTCGAAAAAACAAAAGAATGATATTTTGATGAATTATCGTCTTGCTTATCGAAAGACAGGATATGTTAATTGGTGTGAAGCATTAGGAACAGTTCTGGCTAATGATGAAGTTAAAGATGGGTATTCCGAAAGAGGTGGTCATCCAGTTGAACAAAGAGCAATGATGCAATGGTCTTTAAGAATCACTGCTTATGCAGAGCGACTATTAAATGGGTTGTCAAAAGTGGATTGGTCTTCAGCGCTTGTAGCCATGCAAAACAATTGGATTGGAAAATCCGAAGGTGCCCAAATCTTTTTTGAAATAAAAGATAGTGATGAAAAGTTAGAGGTATTTACGACAAGAGCAGATACAATTTTTGGGGCAACCTATATGGTTTTAGCTCCAGAACATGACTTAGTTGATTTGATAACAACTACAGATCAAAAAAATGCTGTTGAGACTTACATTGATTATGTTAAGCGAAGGTCTGAAGTAGATCGGATGTCTGAAACAAAAGAAGTTACTGGAGAATTTACTGGTGCATTTGCCATTAATCCATTTACAAATGAAGAAATTCCAATTTGGATAGGTGAATATGTGCTAAAAGATTATGGAACAGGTGCAATAATGGCTGTTCCAAGCGATGATGATAGAGACAAAGCTTTTGCAACAAAATTCGGTTTAAAAATTATAGATGTCGTGGATAAAAGTGAATATCCGGGAGCTAGTCTGCATGATAAATTGGGAAAAATTATCAATTCAGATTTTTTAAATGGATTGGAGGTACCAATTGCCATAGAGAAAATGTTTCAGAAAATTCAAGAGCGAGGTATTGGTGCGCGGAAAGTAAATTATAAATTAAGAGACGCAAATTTCAGCAGACAAAGATATTGGGGAGAACCCTTTCCTATAAAGTTTGATGCTGATGATATCGCTATTCCACTAAAAATTTCAGAATTACCACTTGAATTGCCAGAGCTTGAGGATTTCAAACCTACTTCAGATGGAAAATCACCTTTGGCAAGATTGGATTCTTGGATGAAAACTGCAGATGGAATGCTGAGAGAAACAGACACTATGCCTGGATATGCAGGTTCTTCATGGTATTTTTTGAGATATATGGATGCCAAAAATGAAAATTCTTTTGCGAGTAAAGAAGCATTAAATTATTGGCAAGATGTGGATTTGTACATTGGAGGCACGGAGCATGCTGTTGGCCATCTAATGTATTCCAGGTTTTGGCACAAATTCCTTTATGATCTTGGTTTCGTTCCAACAGAAGAGCCGTTTAAAAAATTGATTAATCAAGGAATGATTCAGGGTGTTATTGAATACATTTATTTGAGTAAGGAAAAAGTTAATGGTAATAGCAAATTTGTATGCTCCAAACTTGTCGAGCAAAAATACAATGAAGAAGATTTTGCTAAAATTCCAGTATATGTCGATTTTGTTCAAAAATATGGTTCTCCAGATTCTTTCATGAATATTTCATCGATCAAAAAATTTCTAGATTGGCGTCCAGAATATCAAAATGCAATTTTTGAATGTGGACAAGGAATCTTTCAAAATGGTAAATTCACCTCTATCACAAATGGTTTGGATAGTATTTTGTTTACTAAATCTGAAGTCGGTAAGATGTCCAAACGATATTTTAATGTAGTGAATCCAGACGATGTAGTTGCCACTTATGGTGCAGACTGTTTTAGAATGTATGAAATGTTCTTAGGTCCAATAGAACAATCCAAACCATGGGACACTAATGGGATTGATGGAATATCAAAGTTTTTGAGAAAATATTGGAGCTTATTTTTTGATGAAAATGGGAAAAATATAATTTCAGACATTGCCCCAGATGAAAAAGAATTAAAGATTCTGCATACCGCAATCAAAAAAGTAAATGAGGATGTGGTAAGATTTTCATTTAACACTTCAATTTCAGCTTTTATGGTGGCTGTAAATGAACTCAGAAAGATCGGATGCCACAAAAGAGCTATCCTCAATGAATTAAATAAATTATTGGCACCTTTTGCTCCATTTATAACGGAAGAGATCAATGAAATTTTAGGATATGACTCTTCGATTCATACCTCTAAGTATCCTGTTCACAATCCAAAATATTTGGTTGAGTCAAGTATTTTGTATCCGATTTGTTTTAATGGAAAAAAGAGAGGAGAAGCTTCTTTTTCAGCTTCATCCAGCAATAACGAAATCACCGAAGAATTAAAAAAGCTTGATGTATTCAAAAAATATTCAGAAGGAGTTACCGTTCGAAAAATAATTGTAGTACCAGGTAGAATGATTAATATTGTGGTAGGATAAAGGAAATTAGACAGCAAGGTATCAAGTTTTGAAGTTTCAATACCGTGTGAAATAAGAGCATTATCTAATGCTCCATTATCTTAAAACTCGTTCGTCTATTTTCCTGGTGTTCATCTTCTGAGCAGGTTTCACAATAACAATTAATTGCTGGTCTGGATTCACCTAATCCAATGGCAATCATTCTATCCTTATTTATACCTATAGATACTAAGTAGTTAACTGCCGCCTGAGCTCTAGCCTGAGATAGTGTCATGTTAAAATCGTCTTTACCTCTGCAGTCCGTATGAGAAAACAATTGAATCTTTACATTAGGATTGTTATTGAGCATGCTTCCCAAATTGTTCAAGGAAGGCTTTGCGTCATTCCTGATAAATGATTCATTATAATCATAATAGATATTCTCTAAAATGATTTCACGGTCTGTATAAATCTTTTCAAGTAATAAATCGAGATTATAAGTTTTTTCACCATTTAATGGAACATCCTTTGGAACAAAATTTTTAATTTCTGTCAAATACCCATTTTTGGAAGCCCGCACTGTATAAGTTTGGCCTGCTTCAATATCTATTACGATAAAAGCTTTATTTCCACTTGTTATTTTACTAATCCCTGACTTTGATTCGACTTCAATTTCAACGGAAGGTAAGTTTTGTTTTCCTACAACACCACTCAATGGATCATCATCAACGAGATATTTGTTTTCATATGATTTAATAGCCAAATAAAGTTTGAGTTCTCCTTTATCTTTTTCTACTGTAACAACTTCTTCTATTGGAACATCAATTATGCTAGACTTGAAAGCATAAATATCATCTTCATCGCTTCCTTTTCGCGAGGATGAAAAATAACCTGCAAATTCGCCAGTAGTTTTTCTTTTATTGATATCCACTATATAACAAAAATCATCCGCTCCAGAATTAATGGGTGGCTTCAAATTTTCAATATCAGACCAAGAACCATCTTCTGTTAAGTACACTTTGAAAATATCAAGGCCTCCCATTCCAGGCCATCCATCAGAAGAAAAATAAAGAGTGTCTTCATAAATAAAAGGAAATTTTTCATTTCCAATGCTATTTACTTTATTGCCTAATAATAGTGGTTCATCCCACCCTTTTTCATTTTTTGTGCTGTAATATAAATCATAACCACCAAAACCACTTTCAAGTTGAGCTGCAAAAAACAAAATACTATCATTTGAATGGAGACTTGGGTGCCCATAATTCACTCTTTCTTGCACAAAATTCAAGTAATCAGGTTCTGACCATCCATTATTAGTTCTTTTACTGTGCATTAATTTACAATAATCATCATCGATTTCACTTTTACACCTCGTAAAAAATATTTCTGAAAAATCAGAATTAAAACAAGCAGTCCCATCATTGTTTGTGCTGTTGATATTTGAATCAAATGGCACAGCTTCCTTACTATATGGATTAACAATGTATAAATCTGAAAACCAATGGCCAGTCCAATTGTAAATACCTTCATTCTTTGCATTGTTTCTATCTGAAGTAAAAACCAATTGGTTGCCCTCAAAAATTGTAGGGGCATAATCTGAATAAGGAGAGTTCTGATCAATTTTCTGAACACTAATAGGAGATTTACCGACTTGTTCATTCCATTCTATAGCAAGAATACACTCAGAAATTTCTCTAGAAACTGCAGCAGTATTTCCGTTTCTTTCTTGGACTGCACGAAAAACTCGAACTGCTTCATTGTATTGCTCATTTTTTTTCAACGCATATCCCAATTTCTCAAGTGCTTTATCTCCAAAATTTAAATCAAAAGCATTTTTATACCATTCTATAGCAGAAGGAATATTATTTATTTCATTATAGGATTCTGCAATTAAATATGCTTTTCTAGCTTTTATTTCTGGATAATCGATTCGATCAAATTCATCGCTTAACATATTAATTGCTACAGCAAACTGCTTTCTGTCATATGCCATTTCACCATCCTTAATTTTCTGAGTAAATGTGCAAGAAGTGACAGTGAAAATTAGTACAAGAAATATGGCTCGCATAGACTTAATTTGCTCTTTAATGTAATAACGATAAAAGATACGAATAGTTATGAAAACCTTCAACAAAATAAGAATAGGAATACTATTTAACTCGTTTTCATTATTTAATTGGTCAAAAAACGATACAAAAAACATTCCCTTTAAGTTTATTTCTTATTGTTATTTGATATTTAATAAGGATGAAATTCTTTTGGAAAAGAGTGTGAAAAAAATCACGCTCAAAGGTCGATTTGATTTAGGAGAAATAAAAAAAATCTTAAAAAAAAAGGCTTCGAAAAATTCGAAGCCTTTTATGTTAATTTTTGAAATTTTATTTTGCTTTTGCAGCAGCTTTAGAAAACCCTTTGTTTTCTGAAGATGTTGCAGAGGCTTTCATTTTTAAATCTTTTGTTAAGTCACGAACTATTGGAGTTGCAACAAATATGGATGAATATGTTCCAACTAAAATACCTAAGAATATTGCAAACGCAAATCCTTTGATACTATCTCCTCCAAACAATAACAAAACTAATACCACAACCATGGTTGTTGCTGAAGTAATTATAGTTCTTGAAAAAGTACTGTTTATTGCCATATTTAATACATCATCAGTTGACTTGGAAGTATAAATTCCAAGATATTCTCTGATCCTATCAAATACGATCACTGTATCATTTATAGAATACCCAATTACAGTAAGTAACGCACCAATAAATGCCTGATCAACTTCTAATGAGAAAGGTACCACATTCCAAAGAATGGAATACATTCCTAATAAAATGATACTATCGTGGAATAATGCAAGTACCGCACCCAATGAAAATTGCCACTTGTTAAATCTTATAAAGATGTAAGCAAAAATCAAAATCAATGCTATTATTCCAGCCAAGAATGAACTCTTTTTAATGTCATCTGCAATGGTAGGACCTACTTTAGATGAGCTTATAATATGGGTTTCATTTTCAGTTTCTGAATCTTTGAATTTATCAATATCTATACCACCAACAATGCTATTCAATCCTTCTGCAAGTTTTGCAGTAACAAGATCGATTGCATTATCTGCATTGTTATTGATTTCATACTTAGTAACAATATTAAAAGTATTATCGGTATCTATTGATTTAACATTTGGCTCAGATTCTAAGTAAGAAGTTAAACCTTGTTTTAAGGATGCTACATTTACATCAACTCCCTTTTCAAAATGGATATTGTATGAGTAACCTCCTTGAAAGTCTACACCTAAATCTAAACCTTTAGTAAAGATAGATATGATCCCTGCAGTTAGTAATATTCCAGACACCACATACGCAATTTTTCGCTTTCCGATCCAATCAATATTAAGATCTGAAAACATATTTTTTGAAGGCTTAGTCCAAAAAGTCATATTTCCAGTTTTTGAAACCCTCCAATCGATAATGAGCTTACCTACCAATACCGCTGTGAATACAGATGAAATCACACCAATTATTAAAACAATTGCGAATCCTTTAATTGGTCCAAGACCAAAATAATTCAAGACTAGTGCAGTAATAATGGTTGTTACGTTAGCATCAATAATTGCTGAATAGGAGTTTTTGAAACCATCTGCAATTGAAGCTAATGTTGTTTTTCCCGCTCTGATTTCTTCTCTAATTCTTTCAAATATAATTACGTTGGCATCGACGGCCATACCAATGGTCAATACGATACCCGCCATTCCTGGTAAAGTCAAAACGGTATTAATAGATGCCAGCACACCAAATATGAAGAATAAGTTAAGTATCAAAGCTAATATTGCTACAATACCGCCACCTCCATAATAGAAGATCATAAATAACATCACTATTAAAACACCTAATACCAATGATTTCAAACTCTTATTGATGTTGTCTTTTCCTAAAGAAGGTCCAACAGTAGCTTCTTGAATAATCCTAGTTTTTGCAGGTAATTTTCCAATCTGAAGGATATTTGCTAAATCGCTCGCTTCTTGTACAGAAAATCCGCCAGAAATCGAAGAACTTCCTTGCGTGATTGGTCCATTTACACGTGGTGCAGAAACAACAGTAGAGTCTAAGACAATTGCAATTTGACGGTTTCCATTTTGAGCAGCTTTAGTTGTAAGATCAGCCCAAATTTTTGCACCATTTGAATTCATCTGTAGTGAAACTTGAGGTTCCCCAGTTGTTGGGTCCGGACTTTGGGAAGCTGTTGTAATTACATCGCCTTCTAAGGGTGCTTTCCCATTACTTTTTACTTTAATTGCATAAAGTTCATACTCTTGAGTTGGAACTCCATCGATATCCTGGTAAGGAGACGCAGACCATCTGAATTCCATATCTTTTGGAAAAACAGCTTTAACTTCAGGTTTTTCTAACAATCTTGAAATCGCATCCCTCTTATTCTTTTGTGCTGTACCCATTGTCGTAGGGCTAAAAGAAAATTGTTGACCACCAGATCCATTCAAAGTGAACATGCTGAACAAAGGTCCCGCATTTGCATTTACTGAATTTGCTTTTGGCGTTAATTGCATGGTAGAATCTGTCGGATTACCTAAATCATCATAATTATCATAGGTATACGTGGTGTCATATTGAACCTGCGCAACAGTCGTATCTCCCATTAAATCTTTCAACCTATTATTGGCAGCTACAAAACTTTCTGCTACTCCTGGATCAGAAATCCAATAAGTATCCCAAAATTCTAATTTGGCACTAGCTTGTAAGAATTTTCTTGCTCTTGCAGGATTTTCTAGTCCCGGCATTTCCACAATAATCAAATCCCTAGCTTGGTCCAAAAATACATTTGGTTGGGAAACACCCAATTTATCAATTCTCTTTTTTAGACGATCAAAAGTTAATTTAACGGTTTGATCTGCTTTCTGACGCAATACACGAACTACTTCTCCATTAGAAGACTCTGTATTGATGTCATCTCGCATACTTTCATTTCTTAGAAAGATTCTCGCTAATGGTTTTGCGTCAGTTATTTTTTGGTATTCAGATGCAAACAATGAAATAAAATCACTTTGTGAACTTTTCATCGCTTCATTTGCAGCATCCAAAGCAGTTCTAAAAGCAGGATCATTAGAATCATTCGAAAGCGAAATAATTAATTCATTTAGATCTACCTGAAGAACAGAACTCATACCACCCTTAAGATCTAGACCTAAAGCCAATTGTTGCTTTTTTAGATCATCATAAGTATAAGTTTTGACTAATGGTATTTGAAATACCACTTCACTAGAAACTGAATCCAAATATTGGATCCTTGCAGCTTTGGTAGCTGCGTTTCTTTGAACTTCATCG
Source organism: Bacteroidota bacterium (assembly GCA_024642705.1). Classification (GTDB taxonomy): domain Bacteria; phylum Bacteroidota; class Bacteroidia; order Chitinophagales; family Saprospiraceae; genus Portibacter. Next base: position 35,379 of record JAHEAQ010000011.1, read on the forward strand.
CTAAATTGTGAACCTATCTGCTCTGCATATTCGGTTGCACTTTTTTCTATTCTATTTGTTGGAATTATAAAAAAGTATTGGAATAAACTAACCAATATCATTAAAACCAAAAAAAACTTAATTAAGCCTTTCCCTTGCATCTATCTATTCTTTATTATTATAATAATTTGAAAAAACTGCGCAAATATAAAGGTTTTAGACAACTTATCATCACAAAAATAAAAATCATGAAATTTATCTTTATTTATTCTTACCAAATAGTTAATCAAAGCATTACCAAATCCTTATATATTAGATATTTATAAAGACATAATTATAAAAAACTATTTTCTTTTTTCATATAAAAAAGTAATTATATTAGAGCATTGCAATTTACTAACAAATTAAAAATTTACAAAATGGGTTTATTTTCATTCCTCAAAAAAGCAGGTTCTGGTGCTTTAAAAGAGAAAGAAGCCGCAGCTAAGGCCGCAGCTGACGAAGCTTCAAAAGCATACAAAAACGATTTATTAGCTGATATCGTGAAAAGCTTAGGGATTTCTATCAAAGATTTGAGTGTTAACTTGATTGATGATGTGGTGATTGTTTCAGGTGTTGCTCATTCACAATCTGATAAAGAAAAAATTGTTTTATCATTAGGAAATGTAGAGGGCGTTTCAGCTGTAGATGACAGAATTTCGGTGGAAATAATTGAACCTGCAGCGGTTTTTTATGAAGTAAAAAGTGGTGATTCTTTGTCAAAAATAGCAAAAGCTCATTATTCTGATGCAAATAAATATATGGAAATATTTGAAGCAAACAAGCCACTTTTAAAAGATCCAAATAAAATCTATCCAGGTCAAGTACTTAGAATTCCGCCTTTGGATTAAATTAAAATATTTTTACAAGGTGCTTAAAAAGCACCTTTTTTATTTAAAAAAAATTTATGTCTATTATTAATGTTAATCTAAGCTACATCACAATTGCCCAAATATTTGCTCAAGAATTTAACAAGCAAAAAATAGAATTCAGGTCCTATCCTATTTCAATTCAAAATTTAACAATAGAAAAAAAAACAGATCAACAATTCTTTATTTTTGGGGATATTATTTCCAAATGGAGTGCTCATTTCACCTTATCTTGTTTTGTGGAATTTAATAAATCAGCTTATAAAGTCAATATGACCAATATTCAAATAAGTTTTAATTCCAGAAACATTCTATTCAAAGGCCTTTTAAATATAGGAAAAAGCATAATTGAGAAAAAAATTTCAGAATTTGCAGATAACCCGTTGCACACGCATCTCCAAAAATTAATGCCATTTATTGATGTGGAAATGAATAAGACTAAATTGCTTTATGAATTAAAATTAACTTCCAAGACTCATGAAATGGAAATTCTTAATTTGGAATTTCTCCCTAAAGAATTATTTTTAAAATTAAATGTAGATCAGGAGATTACCATTAACCAGTTAAATCAAAATTGAAGTTTTCAATTCAATCACAATGCATACTATTGAATACGTTATAAGGATAATAAAATTAATTCCTATTTATATAAAGATCCATTCGAAACATCAAAAATTTATATGCTTAAAGTAAATTTCATTCAACTATTTTTCATCATCCTATTTTTTAATGCATGTAAAGAAAGCTACCAAAAACCAAAAATGAATGGTGCTCTGGAAGCATTGCAGCTTTTGTCTTCTCAAAAAACCTATCCAAACGAAGATCTTAAAGGTGCAAATTATTTTGATGAGATAAAAAAGTGGCAAATAAACCATACAATTGAAAACAGGGAGGAATTACCAGAACCATGGCAATCCATTGGCCCGCATAACATCGCAGGCAGAACATTATGTTTGGCAATAAATCCCCAAAATAACAAAACAATTTATGCAGGTTCTGCAAGTGGTGGACTTTGGAGAAGTTATAATAAAGGATTAGATACATCTTGGCAACAAATTCCTTTAGGATTCCCAGTTCTTGGTGTTTCTAGTATTGCTTTTGCACCAAATGACTCCTTAACAATTTATATTGGAACAGGAGAAGTGTACAATATCAATTTATCAGGCCATGGTGCTGCCTATAGAAGTACGAGGGGGACTTATGGAATGGGAATATTAAAATCTTCGGATGGCGGATCAACATGGAGAAAATCTCTAGATTGGACCTACGAATTACAAAGAGCTATACATGTAATAAAAGTCGCACCATCTAATCCAAATATAATATATGCTGGAACAACTCATGGAACATATGTCAGCAAAAATGCTGGTAATTCCTGGGAATTGATTCATGATACTCCTTTATGTAATGATTTGGTGGTCCACCCAAATAATCCAAATGATCTTATTATCGCTTGTGGTAATTTTGGATCGCCAGGCAAAGGTATTTACCACACCCAAGATGGTGGCGAAAATTGGGATTTTTTCGAACCTTCAAATTTTCAAGGCAAAATTCAATTGGCACAATATGACCCCAAACCAGAAATAGTTTATGCAAGTATTGGGAATGGTTTCGGATTCGATGATGGGGCAACATGGATTTATAAAACTAGTAATAGAGCATTGAATTGGGATCTTCAAGGCACTACAGATTATTCTCAATGGCAAGGTTGGTTTGCCCATGATATTGCAATACATCCATATAATTCACAATTTCTTACAATGGTTGGAATTGAAATATTCCAATCCCAAAATAGTGGCAAAACTGCAACACAAATAACAAATGGCGGAGTTGCTTTTGGTACACCACCAATTGGACAACCAGATGGCCCATCCAATTTTACGCATTCTGATCACCATGATGTTATTTATGATCCATCCGATGAAAACACCATTTATGTTGCCACTGATGGAGGGGTTTATGGCACTTTTGATGGAGGTGAAAAATGGCAAAGTTTGAATGGTGGATATCAAACTACCCAGTTTTACAATGGTTTCTCTGTTTTCAATAGTGAAAATATTTCACTCGCAATGGGAGGTCTGCAAGATAATAGTACAGTAGAATTTACTGGATCTAAAGCGTGGAAAAGAGTAATTGGAGGTGACGGATCATGGTCTGCAATTCACCCAACGGACTCTAAAATAAGATATGGATCTTTGCAAAATTTAACAGTTTATAAAACTAATAATGGAATATCATACAACAGAATATTTATCCCAGGTGCGGACTTAGCAACTGCTTTCATTGCTCCATTTGTTGTTTCTCAATCTGATCCAGAAACAATTTATGCTGGTAGAAGTGCTATTTTCAAGTCCCTAAATGGAGGTACTTCATGGAACAAAAGTCCTTTGAATACGGACTTTGCTCTGTCGATGGATGTTTATTCACAAAATCCAGATATTATGTATGTAGCCACTGCAGCAGGCGATGATAGACCTCGAATTTATGTTACTACAGATGGAGCAAATACATTTTCGGATATCACCTTAGGATTACCAAATCAATACATAAATGATATTATTATAAATGAAAATGACCCAAATAAAGTATATGTGACTCTTGGCGGATTTGGCGATGCTCAAGTTTTCAAAACAACCGATAGTGGTCAAGAATGGATTGATATTACGGGCGAGTTGCCTAAAATTCCCACCTCAGCTATACTAATTGACCCTTTGGATGACAACCTGCTTTACTTAGGTAATGATTTTGGAATTTTTTATTCAGAAGATGATGGTGAAAACTGGTTTAATTTTAGTCAAGGAATTACAGATGCTGCTTTAATTATGGACCTTAAGATAAATCCAGCAACTAGAAAAATATTTGCGGCAACACATGGCAACGGAGCATTTGAAAGAGATATGATTTCGAGAGAATTACCGTCTAAAACAATCGACTCCCCTTACGAAAATGTTCGTATAGTTGAAAACCCGACAAACAATTACTTAACCATTGTGGGTTATGAACCAACAATTCAAGAAATGATACTAGAAATTATTTCTATTGACGGAAAAATATTCAATCATGAAACCGTAAATACAAATGGTGTTGATCGTATGAGAATAGATTTAGACAAACTTATTTCAAGTGGTCAATATTTTCTTAAAATTAGCTCAAGCGATGGTATAAAAGTATTGCCATTTATATTTATCAAATAGTGTAACCTTGTAAAATAAGAATACTCAAATTCAATATCAGTCAGTCTAATTGACTTTATTCTGTATATTTCCAGATAAAAAACCCTTTATATTATTTACCAATATATCCATCATCTTTTCTCTGGACTTATCTCCAGTCCATGCCATGTGTGGCGTGATATAACAATTCTTTAGATTTAACAATGGGTTGTCCAAAAGTGGTGGTTCTTGAACCATTACATCTAAAGCTGCTGCCCTTATAGTTCCAGACAAAAGTGCAAGGGCCAAGTCGTTTTCATTTATTAAAGCGCCACGTCCAGTATTAATCAAGATTGATGATTGTTTCATGAATCCAAGTGAATTTTTGTTTATAATTTCAAAAGTGGAATCGTTCAATGGCACATGCAATGAAAGAAAATCTGCTTGTTGAAACACTTCTGGTAAAGTTACAAATTCAATATTCAATCTTTTATCTATGATAGGGTATCTATGGCTAACCAAAACATGCATTCCAAAAGCTAATGCAATTTCAGCTACTTTTTGTCCAATCTTTCCAAAACCAATAATTCCCATCTTTCGTCCAGAAAGATTTATAATAGGTTCATTGGTGTAGCTCCAATCATTTAGTTCATTCCACACACCATTTCGACATTCCAATGCATAATTTTCCACCCTATTCAATATGGCCAAAAGACATGAAAATACATGCTGTGCTACTGAATCTGTGCTATAATTTGAAACATTGCAAACAGGAATTCCTTTTTTTTGGGCAGCTATTACGTCAATATTATTATATCCTGTCGCCATTACAAATATACCTTTCAATTTAGGCAATTGTGAAATAATAAATTCATCAATTATTACCTTATTACTAAGAAGAATATCAGCATTTAATGACCTTGTAATTATATTTTCTGGTGTTGTTCTGTCATATATTTTGACATTTCCCAATGCTTCTAATCTATCCCATTTCAGATCTCCAGGATTCAAATGATATCCGTCCAACACAACTATATTCATAACATTTCTAATTTATAAGAAGTCCAAAAACAGCGTAAACAAGCAACGAATTTAATTAGAAATATAAAAAAAGCCCATTAAGTGAAATAATTATTTCTGATTCAGACGCCAATCATAATCTAAAAAAAGGATTTTAGGATTTGAATTTATGGTCACTTTAGAATACTTATTCAGAAACTCAACTAAATTTCCAAAATCTTCCGCATACCATTCAAAAATTTTGGACACTGTAATATTGGATTTATTAATTTGATTGAATTTTTCATTTTGTACAAATGCCTTGGTTCTATCTTCAAGTAACTGAATCAAATTGCTTTCAGAAAAAGCTTTATTTGCTAGAGGTGGACAAGATTTTGCAGCACAATTCAAAGCAAAATGAATTCTTGGCTCTTTGAATTGTGGGCGGATAATTTCATTTTCAATTTGATTTAAACTAAAAGTATTCGTGCCAACTTTTATCCATTTCTGATCCCATGGTTTCCCATTAGATATATCAAGAATAGAATTTGTCGGATAATTTTTGAGTATTAGCTTAATGGTATATGCATTATAGGTATTGATCCAATAAGCCAATTTTGCTTCTTTTGACCAATTATTCGAAGGTGAATTTTCAGCTAATAGATTGAGATAAATATTCAATTCTGTTTCGTCTTTTTTAAATGCTTTATAATTCACATTACCTGCAGCATCAACATGTTTCAACAACAAAGCATTAAATTTTTCGTGTGACAATGCTTCATTTAAAGATTCTTCTTTTGAATTTTCTTGAAATGGTTCTACTAATATTGCTTCTGAACCGGTTTCTTCAACTGGAATCCCTAAAACATTACTTTCTAGATCCTCTTCTGAATTAGATTCTATTTTCACCTTTTCAATATTTACATTTAATGAAACCTCTCTTTCTGAAGAGGGTGCGCTTGGTTCTGCTGGGATTGAAATTTCCGATTCTTTGGATTGATGAATATTTTCAATTTTTAAGTGAGTGTTAATAAAATCTGTGTCAAGATTGTTTTGATTTGAATCTAAAATTTCAATATTATTCCCTCCATTTTGATTGACAGTCAAATTGTCGTTCAGTTCAGATTTACAGGAAGAATTAATTAAACCAAAAAGTATAAAAATCAATATCATTTTTATTTTCATTTTAAAGTATTCCATTAATAAATGGCTATTTTCTTCATTTAGTTTATTTCCTTCAATTTTTATAATATAAAAGTTTCGCAAAAGACATTTTGAAACATTAAAAATTAAAATCTATTCTGAAAGAAAAATTCCTTGGAGCTTCTAATAAAGCGGGTCTGACTGTATAAGCGCTATTTAAAATGTTATTAGCTAATAAACTTAATTTATATTGTTTGTAAGTGTAACTTAATCTTGAATTCAGTAAAAAATATCCTGAATCATTAGCAGATCTAAAATTTCTGAGACCTGGAATGAACAAATTAAATTCTTCATCTATTGCAAGCATATGGCTGGTGTAGCTGCTGTTCAAAGCCAAACTAAAATCTTTAAAAGAAGCTTCAACATCAAGCTTTGCTGTATGTAATGATCTATATTTTAAAACATTGTAATCTACTGAAGAAGAACTTTCCACCAATGGAGTAAAATCTTTATATCTTGGATCAAGAAATGTATAACCAGCAATTATATTTATGGGTAACTTTTTTGAACCCATTTGCCCCATAATATTCATATCCAATCCTCTGATGCGAGTATCTCCGATGTTCGTTGATTGAAAGCCAAAAATTCCCGATTTTCCTGTTAACAAGAATTCCATCATACTATTGTATTCTGACCAAAATCCAGCTATGTCAATGAAAGCATACAATTGTCCTATTTTAACTCCTTGCTTAAATCCCAATTCCGTGGACCATCCTGTTTCTGAATTAAGATTTGCATTTGTAAATATCCTAAAATCTGCTAGTCCAACTGTGGTAAATTTTTCTGCTATGGTAGGGAACCGATACCCTTGGCCAAAAGATGCTCGTAAAAAAGAAGTCTTTGCCAATTGATAATTTAAACCAAATCTAAAAACTGGTTTTTGCTCATTGATGTAATTTTCTTCCACAAACTCCGTATATGTCCCATCGATGACTGTAAATTCATCGTTTTTCAAACTATTGTATTCATATCGAATACCAGCTGATAACGAAAGTTTTCCAAAAAGCTTTTTATCTGCCTGTATATATAACCCCGAATTAACAGACCGATATTTAGCTCCACCATAAAGACCTGCATTTACAAAAGTGGTGGATCCAGAAATGCCTGAAGTTAAACTTAAATCATGTTGTTCAAATTGCTTTTGAAATTGATATTCTCCATACAAAAGTTGGCTAAAATTGTCTAAACCATTCGCAGTTCCATTGTCAATGTAAAAACTTCTTCCTTGAAATCGGTGCTTATTTCCGTACTTATCAAAATGATTAATGTAAGGATCAATCACCCATCGATTATTTAATGATTTCACTTCAGTTCCTGGGAAAGCCTGATATGCTCCACGTATTGCATTATTCCAAAAAATAAAACTTCCATTATCTGAAATATTACCTGTTATATTTGCTCCAATCGTTGTTCTATCGCTTAATCTGTAACGATTATTCAGAATAATTCTACCTCTCTTTTGATAAGTATCTGCTCTAAAACTTTCTAATTGCAAATATTGAAATCCTGCTACTAAATCATATTTTCTAAATTTCTGTTTATGTAATAAATTTGCACCAAAGCTATATGGTGTTTTATCCCACCACTTTTGTCTTAAATCTTTTGGGTCATTATAATAGGTATATTGCAAGGAAGCATTGGTTTCAGGTTCTGAACCTGGTTGTGCATATCTTACATTAATCACTCCATTCAAAGCAGAAGAACCGTACAGAGCTGACGCCGCTCCTTTGACAACTTCAACTTGAGCTATATTTTCTAAAGCAATGTCGTTCCAATTTGGGAATCCAGCATCAGGTTGAAGAGCAGGAATATTATCAATTAAGAGCAAAACCCGAGATCCTGCTCCGTAAGAATAACCAGAACCCCCTCGAATATTTGGTTGGCCATCAATTATTTCAACACCAGGTAATAAATTTAGACTTTTCTCTAAAGAAGTACTGTTGATACTCTTGATGATATTGGGCTTGAGTACCTCAATAGAAACTGTGCTTACACCAAGATTCTGTTCAATCATACTAGCTGAAATAACAGCTGTTTCCAAAATATTGTTGGAAGGAAAAAGTTTGATGGTTATTAATTCTTGAAAATTTACTATATCAACCTTTTGTGTTTCAAAACCAATGTAGCTTGCGTTAATTACTGGATCAAGAATTAAAACATTGATTTTAAAATCTCCAAGTACATCGGTAATTACGGTATCGACTGAGGACACAATTGTTGCTCCGATAAGTGGAACAGAGGAACCACTTTCGATAATACGTCCTTGAATAATTGTTTGTTGGCTATATAGACCACTGAAAACAAATAAAAATAAAATCGTCTTAAATATGATTCGCATCTTCCAAATCTATGCAATCCATATTAATTTAGATTATTTTTTATTCTATTTCTTCATCAATTAATGGAAATTCGATAGGTTTGATCATTGGCAATTTAACCCATCTTGCTTCTTCTTTGCTGATACTCCACATTCTAAGGAATCCTCCAGAGGCTTTTGCAACGTGTTCCGCTAAGCTTAAAATACTTGCATAATAGGTAGCTCCAACAGTTTGATTTAATTTAGCAAGCACCTCATTGATTCTTCCCAATCTTTCTGAAATGATCAAACTCCTAGATTCTGTGTCAGTAGGTAATTGTCCGAGAAGTCTATTCATACTTTCTTCAAAAGTTGCTTCTACTTCGTGGTAAAAATGATTTAAAATTTCGGGACCTTGATAAGTTCTAATTTTTGACAATTTTGTGACCCATTCTTTTTCTTTGGCATCAATAACACCATCTGCTCCCGCTATTAAAATAGTAATTAATGGAATAGCTTCCTTCAAATTACCATATTCATTTATCGATATTCCTTCAAAATATTTGGTCATGTAGAATCGTGTTTGTTTAATAATGTTCAACGAAACTTATTCGCATAAGTTTTTATAAAATCTAAATTTTTCACAAAAATAATTTTTTTATGAAAATGGTTGCTATAAATCTTATCATATTTATTCAATTTCTATAACTGAAAACGTCTAAAAGTTTTGCAAAATTCCATAAACACATCGAAATATTATATATATCATTATTATATATTTATTTTCGCTGCTTAGATTATGGGAAAAACATTAAAATCAAAAGAGAATAAGCTGACTCCGTTAATGCAACAATACTTCAAAACAAAATCGAAGTATCCGGATGCTATATTATTATTTAGAGTTGGGGATTTTTATGAAACTTTTGGGGATGATGCCATCAAAGTATCAGAAGTTTTGGGAATTGTCCTTACCAAACGGAATAATGGAGGAACCGATGTTCCATTAGCTGGATTTCCATACCATTCGTTGGATTTATATCTTCCGAGACTAATAAAAAATGGCTTTCGTGTAGCCATTTGTGAGCAATTAGAAAAACCTAGCAAAGAAAAGAAAATTGTAAAAAGAGGTGTGACAGAAGTGATAACACCTGGTTTGACAATAGACGACAAATTGCTCAACCACAAAAGCAATAATTTTCTTTGTGCATTGCATGTAGTCAATAAAAAATATGGAATTGCCTTTTTAGATCATTCAACTGGAGAATTTTTTATTAGCCAGGGAGATCAATTACGAATTGAAAAGTTGATTCAAAGTTTTCAACCATCTGAAATAATTTATTCAAAGTCCAACAAAGAGAAAATTGAAAAATTCATTGGCTCTGAATATTATATATATTATTTGGATGAATGGATATTTGTTGAAGACTTTGCAACTGAAAAACTTCTCGAACATTTCAAAGTTCAAAGTTTAAAGGGCTTTGGAATTGAAGAAGTACATGAAGGGCAAATTGCAGCTGGTGCTATTTTACATTATTTAGCTACAACTCAAAACACAAAATTACAACACATCAACACGATTCATCGAATTCAGCTAGATGATTATGTGTGGTTAGATAAATTTACCATTCGAAATCTTGAACTCATTCAGAGCAATCATGCCACAGGAATACCGTTAATCGAAATACTTGATAAGACAATCTCTCCAATGGGATCAAGAATGATGCGAAATTGGGTATTGTTACCTTTGCTTTCTGTTACAAAAATAAATGAGCGTTTACAAATAGTTGAATTTATTAAAAGTAGTCCTTCTTTTGGTGAAGAAATAATTGCTTGCCTGAAACAAATTGGAGATTTAGAAAGATTAGTTTCAAAAATAAGTACAGGAAAAATTGCACCCCGAGAATTAAAGCAACTTGAAAATGCGCTGAACCAAATTCCAAAAATTCAGGAAATAACTGAAAAAACTAATTTAGATTCCTTAAAATTTATTAGCTCTGGGCTGAACCCTTGTGAAAAAATAAAAAATAAGATAGCAAAAACAATAAAAGTTGATCCACCATCCATGATTTCTAAAGGAGAAGTAATTATGGATGGAATCCATGAGGAACTGGATGATCTAAGATATATTGTAAGCAATAGTAAAAGTCTTTTAATTGAAATCCAACAAACGGAAGCTGAAAAAACAGGGATAACTAACCTGAAAATAGGTTTTAATAATGTATTTGGATATTATTTAGAAGTAACAAACAAATATAAAAATCAAGGCTTAATTCCCGATCATTGGGTCAGAAAACAGACATTAACAGGTGCTGAAAGGTATATCACTGATGAGCTTAAAAAATTAGAAACCAAGATTTTAGGTGCTGAAGAAAAGATTCTAAGCATCGAGGAAATGATTTATAATGAATTGGTGGAATCAATTATGGATTTTATTCCTATAATTCAACACAATGCTCAAATTATTGCAAGATTAGATTGTCTTCAAAGTTTAGCAAAAATTGCTGAACTAAACAATTATTGCAAGCCTATTATCAATGAATCTTTAGTCATTGATATAAAAGATTCCCGACATCCAGTTATCGAAAGACATATGGCTGTTGATGAATCTTATGTTCCAAATGATATTCATTTGAATACTGAGGATTCCCAAATAATGATGATAACTGGGCCGAATATGTCCGGAAAATCTGCGATTTTAAGGCAGACAGCATTAATCTGCCTTATGGCTCAAATGGGTTCTTTCGTCCCTGCAAGTCATGCTGAAATTGGTTTTATTGACAAACTGTTTACAAGGGTTGGTGCTTCGGATAATATAAGTTCAGGTGAATCGACATTCATGGTAGAAATGAATGAAACTGCATCTATTATGAATAATCTTTCTGAACGAAGCCTTATATTGTTGGATGAAATAGGCAGAGGAACAAGCACCTATGATGGTATTTCAATAGCATGGTCATTGGCAGAATTTCTACATAATTCAGCTAAGTTTCAGCCAAAAACACTTTTCGCTACCCATTACCACGAATTGAATAAATTAGCAGATCGTTACGATCGCATAAAAAACTTTAACGTGGCAACTAAAGAAGTCTCCAATAAAGTCATTTTTCTTAGAAAATTAATTGCTGGGGGAAGCAATCACAGTTTTGGTATCCATGTTGCCCAAATGGCAGGGATGCCGAAATCAATTGTAATTCGCGCTCAGGAAATATTGCATGAATTGGAACAAAAATCATTTGAAACAACTAAAGATTCTGGAGATCTTTCTGCCAAATTAGACCAAGTTAGCAATGCTATGCAGTTGTCCATTTTTGAAACTGTTGATCCGACAGCAGGCAAAATTAAAGCAGCCCTAAATGAAGTTGACATTCATAGAATGACACCTATAGATTGCATGATGAAGTTGAATGAATTGAAAAAGATGATCGATGCAAATTAGAGTAAATATGTAATAATATTCATTTAGATTAGACTTAATACATTTTCCGGTGGTCTCCCTATTATTGCTTTTTCATTCTCAATTACAATTGGTCTTTCAATTAATTTTGGATTATTAACCATTATTTCAATCCATTCTGCTTCAGAATATTGTTTTGAAGAAAATTGTTCCTTATATATTTTTTCTCCCTTTCTGACTAATTGTTCAGCAGAAATATTTAACTTTTTCAAAATAGATTTTAGTTCATTTTTACTAGGTATTTGATCTAGATATAATATTATTTCGGGGGTTTTTCCGTGACTTTTTAGTAGCTCAAGTGTTTCTCTACTTTTAGCACATCTAGGATTATGATATATTTGCATTTTTAATTTTAATTAATCCATAAAATGATTTGGAAACGTAAATTTACAATCAATAATTTAAATAATAGGGAACCAAATTGCTTAAATACCAATTTAGGGATCAAATTTTCTGATTTTGGGGACGACTTCATAAAAGCCACAATGCCTGTGGACCATCGAACCATTCAACCTTATGGTATTTTGCATGGTGGCGCATCCGCCAGTCTTGCTGAAACAATTGGTTCAGTTGCTTCGTTGTTATGTATACCGGAAAATCTAAACAGGGTTCCCGTAGGAATTGAAATTAATGCAAGTCATTTAAAAAGTGTAAGTCAAGGTATGGTAACAGCAACTGCTCGACCTGTTAGAATTGGTAGAAACTTGCATGTTTGGAACATAGAGATTAGAAATGAGGACGAAGATTTAATTTGTATTTCAAGATTAACAACAATGATTATTGATAAACAATCATAGATGAAACTTTATACCATAGTTTGCCTTTTGTTTTTGAGCTTTTATTTAAATAGCCAGTCCAATTTCAATTTAGAATTAATGGCAAATGTAAAATTGGAAAATGATGCAAATGATATCTGGGGTTATGTCGATGAAAATGGAGTGGAATATGCAATTGTGGGAACGGTTTCAAACACTTTAATTTTTAACCTTGCCAATCCAAGTCAACCGGTTTTAATTGCCACAATTAATGGTGCTCGTTCTATATGGAGAGATTTAAAAAGTTATAAAAACTATATTTATGTTGTAGCAGATCAAGGGGAAGATGGACTTCTTGTAATTGACATGAAAAATGCCCCAGAAACTATTACCTCAAAAAAAATGATTTTGCCTACACCCACAGGACAAATTACCAGGTGCCATAATTTATATATTGATCAAAAAAGTGGTATTTTATTCTTTGCAGGATGCAATATTTCTGGCGCAGTGCTAGCATTTGACCTTAAAACAGATCCTGAAAACCCAAGTTTTATCAATAAAATAAGTTCAAATTATTCGCATGATGTTTTTGTTCAAGATGAAATTGTTTTTTCGTCAGAAATTAACAACGGGCAATTAGCTATTTTTGACATTGCCGATATTCAAAATCCTAAACCATTAGGAACAGTTCAGACCACTGGATTTTTCACGCACAATGCATGGGCAAACGAAGACAATACTTTTGTGTATACCACTGATGAAGTTTCCAATGGAACTATAGATGCCTATGACATTACTGACCTTAAAAATCCAAGACGTGTGGATGCATTTATTCCAGAAAGTGAAGAAAACAAAGGCACCGTAGTTCATAATACTCATTTTATCAATGATTTCTTGGTTACTTCTTGGTATTCTTATGGTGTAGTCATTACTGATGTCAGTAACCCAAACAAAATAATTGAAGTTGGACATTACGATACAGAACTGGATGGAGGACCTGGTTGTTGGGGTGTATATCCTTATTTACCTTCTGGATTAATCATAGCTTCTGATATAACAAATGGATTATTCGTTTTAAAACCAACCTATAAAAGGGCATCCTTTTTATCCGGAAAAGTTACAGACAAAGCGACTGGGGCTCCAATTTTTAATGCTCAAATTAGAATTATATCAGATAACCCGAATGGTGAAAAAAGTGATCCGCAAGGTAATTATACTATTGGCCAATTGAACACAGGCATATTTGAAATTTCTTTTGATCACCCGCTATATAATCAAAAAAAAGCTACTGTAGAACTTAAAAATGGAATGGAAACAGTGCTGAACATTCAACTTGAAAAAAGCAAACTTTACACCCAAAACTTTAGAGTTATTGATAATATAACAAGGAGGCCGATTTCTGAAGCAGATATTAAAATAGAAAATAGCGAATTAACCTATGATTTCAAATCTGATTCAAATGGCAATATTGTAGGATCCGTAATTGAAGGAGAATATGAAATAGTTGCTGGGAGTTGGGGATATAAATATGCTTCTTTTAATAAATATATAACTTCAGACAATACATATACCATTGTTCTTTTTAAAGGGTATGAAGATGATTTTATTTTTGACTACCAATGGGAAACAATCACCCCAAATGAGAGAAGCAGATGGGTAAGAGAAATACCAATTCCAACATTTTATGATGGAAATCCTTCGAATGTTTATGCAGATGTTTGGGGGGATTTTGGTCATGAGTGCTACTTAACTGGCAACGGAATGGGCGGAACAGGGCAATTTGATGTGGATGACGGCACTTCGATCCTGATTTCACCTATGATGGATCTAACGGAATATACCAATGCATGGTTGACTTTTAGACCCTGGTTCTTCAACGCTGGGGGCTCAGGAACGATCCCAAATGATAGTTTCAATATTTTAGCATTTAATGGAACCGAAAAAGTTTTGTTAAAAACCATCCATCAAAACACAGATGGATGGGGAGAAGAACTAAAGTTTGATCTATCTGAATTTTTGAGCCTTAATAATAGTGTTCAAATATTTTTTGAAGCCAGTGATGATGCTTCTGACCCCCACCTAGTTGAGGCAGGAATTGACGTTTTCAAGGTATCAAAAACTTTAAATTTTGAAAAACAAGATTTGAAATGGTCATTTTTCCCTAATCCTGTGCAAAAGGATATGTATATAAGTTATCCAGAAAATCTTAATAATGTTCAATTTGCTATTTTTTCTATTAATGGCAAATTGGTTAGTAAAGAATTTATAGAAAATACTTCCGCATTTGAAGTCATTACATTAAGAGCGCCAGAAAATTCGGGAATTTATGTATTAAACATTCTATCTGAAGGAAAATCATTACAAACTTTAAAATTCATTAAAATTTAACCGTTTTTCCTTAAAAAAATATTGCAAAATATTGATTTTAACATTGTTTTATAAAATCCAGTAAAATCAATTTCCGAGCATATTCTTGCTTGAACTCCTTAATGTGAAATTTGGATAATTTAAGCGTGGGAATGGTCTGTTTTGTTTATGTTTTTGTGTTATATTGGCAAAGATTAAAAACAAGACAAAAATGAAAGCTATCATAGCCACAGTTTTATTAATTTCAATTTTTACATTTTCTAACGCCCAAAAGGTTGATCCTTCTACTTTTGAAAATTTAGATTTTAGGTTTATCGGTCCTGAAGGTAATCGTGCGATTGCGATTGCAGGTGTGCCCGGCGACCCAATGATAAACTATATAGGTGCAGCTTCAGGAGGATTATGGAAAACCACGGATGGGGGATTAAATTGGGATCCAATTTTTGACAAACAAAGCGTTTCTTCTGTTGGGTCAATTGCAATTCCAGCATCTGATCCAAATACACTTTGGGTAGGTACAGGTGAGACATTCGTTATTAGGCCAGCTCATGCAATGGGTGATGGCATATACAAATCAGAGGATGCCGGTAAGACCTGGAACAATATGGGTCTCGAAAAAACAGGTAGAATAGGAAGGATTGTTGTTCATCCCACCAATAAGGAAATTGTTTATGCTGCTGCTTTAGGACATACTTATGGCAATCAAAAAGAAAGAGGAGTTTACAGAACAAAAGATGGTGGTACAACTTGGGAACTGGTATTATTCGTTGATGAAGGAACTGGTGCTGCAGATATCTCCATTGATCCTCAAAATCCAAATATTCTTTATGCAGCAATGTGGTCAATCCATATTAACACCTGGGGCTTAAATAGTGGTGGAGAAGGTGGCGGAATATACAGATCCCTTGATGGAGGTGATACTTGGGAAGCAATGGCTAAAAATGGATTACCTGGAGGTAAAAATCGACCGGTTGGAAAAACTGCAGTTGCAATTGCACCTTCGAATCCAAATATTGTGTATGCATTATTTGAGATCAACAGTCCAGAATTATGGAGGACTGCAGATGGAGGTAAAACTTGGGAATTAAGATCTCAAAATCATACCATGAATGAAAGAGCACCTTATTATACTAGAATTGCTGTAGCACCTGATCAACCAGATGAAATATATTTTATGAGCGTTAGATTTAGTAAATCAGAAGATGGTGGTCTTACATTAATGCGAAGACCTCCACGTGGAGGGG
Source organism: Bacteroidota bacterium (assembly GCA_024642705.1). Classification (GTDB taxonomy): domain Bacteria; phylum Bacteroidota; class Bacteroidia; order Chitinophagales; family Saprospiraceae; genus Portibacter. The sequence goes on from JAHEAQ010000011.1 coordinate 51,736, forward strand.
GTGATTGTCATGACATGTGGATTGACCCTCTCATGCCTGATAGAATGATGGTAGCTGACGATGGATGCGCAAATATTAGCTTAAATAGGGGGAAATCATTCAACAGAATAGTATTGCCAATTGCTCAAATGTATCATGTATCTGTGGACCAACAAGTTCCTTACAATGTATATGGTAATAGACAAGATGGCTGGTCATACAAAGGCCCAAGCAATAGTCGTCAAGGATATATACCTGTTGGTTTGTGGAGTGGTGTTGGCGGCTGCGAAAGTGGTTTTGCAAGACCTGATCCAAATGATAACAACATAGTTTGGTCTGGTTGTTATGATGGAGGATTAGAAAGATTTGATGCAAGAACTGGGTATGCTCGCGAAGTAAGAGTATGGCCTGAAGCCGGCTATGGTTGGTCCCCTGCAGATCTTAAATACCGTTGGCATTGGAATTTTCCGTTGAGCTTTTCACAACATGTCAAACATCGGGTTTATGTAGGCAGTCAATTCGTGCACCAATCTGACGATGGAGGTCAAAGTTGGCAAATAATAAGTCCCGATTTAACGCTGAACAGAAAAGATCACCAGCAGAATTCTGGTGGAGTCGCCATAGACAACTTAATGACTTTTGATGGTGCCGTTATTTTTGCCATTGAAGAATCAAAAATTGAAAAAGGCTTAATTTGGGTGGGCAGTAATGATGGCCAAGTAAATATAACTAGAGACGGAGGAATTAATTGGTCAAATGTAACTGCAAATATTCCGGATCTGCCTTCTTGGGGAACAGTTGCAAATATTGAACCTTCTAGGTATAAAAAAGGAACTGCTTACCTCACTGTCGATCTTCACCAAATGGGAAATTTTGATCCATTTGTATATAAAACTTTAGACTATGGCAAATCTTGGACAAGAATTAGTAATTCCGTCCCTAAAAATGTGCACAGTTTTGCTCATGTTGTCAAGGAAGACCCCAAAAAAGAAGGCCTCTTATATTTAGGTTTAGATAATGGAATAATGGTAAGTTTCGATGATGGAACAAATTGGATGCCACTAAAAGCAAATCTTCCTCCCTCCCCTATTTATTGGATGGAGATTCAAGAAGAATTTGACGATTTGGTTGTTGCAACTTATGGTCGTGGTTTTTATATTTTAGATGACGTTGGGGTGTTAAGAAATTATAAAGATCAAGGTTTTGAAAAAGAGATTGCTTTATTTGATCTTGATGCAGCTTATAGATTCAATGACAAAGAAAGCATTAAAACTGACGGACCTAGTTTTAATTCCGGTACTAATCCAAGATATGGAGCAAATATTGACTATTACCTAAAAGATACTTTAACTGCTGATGCGACCATTCAAATACTTGATAAGGATAAAAATCTGATTAGAACATTAAAAGCGAAAAATGAAAAAGGAATTAATCGCATAAATTGGGATTTAAGACATGAACCCACTGACAAACCGAGACTAATGACCCAACCTCCTGGAAGACCATGGGTAGAACTCAATGGTGAAGGTTGGAGGCCGCTTGTAACATGGGATTTAGATCTAATGAGGGGGCAATTTGGACCAAGAGTTGCACCTGGAAACTATACTGTTAGAATGAGAGTTGGTGAAGAAGTATTTGAAAAAAATCTGACTGTATTAAAAGACCCAAATGCGGAAGGAACAGTTGAGGATATCCAAGAACAAGTAGCTTTGTCATTAGAATTGAGAGATGCAATGAATACTGCTGTTGGTATGATTAATAATGTAGAAATGATACGTGCTCAACTAGAAAAAATCTTACCAGAATTGAGTTCAAAGTCCTCTGTGGAAGAGGCCAAAAGACTGCAATCGATTGCAGATAATATTGCTTCTGGGCTATATGACATTCATTTAACTGGCGCTAGAGAAGATGCATTTCGCTCTCCAATGAAATTATATGGACGATTAAGTGCCTTGGCAAGCGACCTAAATGGCAGCGGCATTGATTTCAAACCAACCAATCAACAAAATGAAGTTGCAGTCATTTTAGATGACCGATTGGTAAAAATTCAAGATATTTTCAATGAGCTAGTATCTAAAGAAATTATTTTATTTAACAACAAATTAGACAATCCAGCACTCAAATTAAAGCTACCGGTAAAACCTTAATGATAAAAAAGTAATGCATTTATTTTTTTGTTTAAATTCAATATTTATCCTTAACCAATAATATCCTAACCATGGCTTCTAATAAAGAATTTGTTGATTTTGTATTGGATCAAATTAAAATAGATAAAGAACTAACGGCAAAAAAAATGTTTGGTGAATATGGCATTTTTGCCAATAAGAAAATTTTTGCTTTGATTTGTGATGATAAGTTATTTATTAAGCCAACTGAAGAAGGACGGGCATTTATAGGAAATGTTGTGGAAGCACCACCTTATCCTGGATCAAAAAATAGTTTTCTTATAGAAGACAAAATTGATAATGGAGATTGGCTCAGTCAGCTTTCAAAAATAACAATTGAAGCACTTCCAGAACCAAAACCAAAGAAAAAGAAAATTGCAAAAAAGTAATTCTGATTAAATGATCTATACGAATCGATTGGTAATAACACCACTTAATTATGATCAATTATTAAAATATATTAAAGGAGATGGTTCTCTTGAAAAAGAATTAAATGTGGCACCTTATTCAAGAACAATATCTGCAGAGCTTAAAGAAGCATTTGAAAAAACAATTCTCCCAAATGTAAAGACAGCAGACGAAAACTACTTATTTTCTACTCTTTGGACAGCAATATTATTAGACAAAAAACAGATGGTTGCAGATTTATGTATGATAGATAAATTATACCAAAAAGGTGAAATTGAAATTGGATATGGAACTTATAAAGAATTCCAAAATAATGGATATATGACAGAAATAGTAGGCGGTATTATCAAATGGGCAAAAGAACAACCGAAAGTTTTATGCGTATCTGCATCTACAGAAAAATCAAATATTGCATCCTACAAAGTCCTTGAAAATAATGGTTTTGTAAATTTTTCTGAATCAGATCAATTGTTACATTGGCAATTAAAGATTCACTCTTGATTGTTTTTCATTTTTTAAAGCGAAACAGATACACAGCATGTTTAATTTCAGCACAAAATCAGAAGTACAAATCAAATCAGAAAAAATATTTTAACAAAATGCAAAAATCAATATATACAGCATTACTTTTTATAGCCGTTTTTTTCATTTCCTCATGTTCGAAAAATATTCAAAAAGCTGACCTCATCATCTTAAATGCCAATATTTGGTCAGGAAACATCAATCAACCTCATGCCAGTGCTATGGCAATCCTTTCAGATTCAATTGTCGGAATTGGAGGTAATGAAGAAATTCAAAAATTTAAAAGTCAATCCACTCAGATTATGGATGCGAATGGTGGATTTATAGTTCCTGGTTTTATAGATTCCCATGTCCATTTAATTAGTGGTGGCAATAGTCTGTTAAGTGTGGAATTAAGAGATGCAAATACGAAAGATGAATTCATTAGACGAATCGCTGAATACGCAAAAAAACTTGAACCTCAACAATGGATCACGGAAGGTAATTGGGACCATACGCTTTGGGGTGGTGATTTACCGCAAAAAGAGTGGATTGATAGCATAAGCAAGAACAATCCTGTTTTCATATCAAGACTAGATGGTCACATGGCTTTAGCAAATTCAGCAGCTATAAATTTTGCTGGAATAAATAAAAACACTGCAAATATTTCTGGAGGAGACATAATTCGAGATGCTGATGGCAACCCGACGGGTGTTTTCAAAGATAATGCCATGAGCTTGATATATGACAAAATCCCAGCTTTGACAAAAAGCCAAAAAAATAAATCATTAAAGGAAGCTCTTAAATATTTTGCTTCTAATGGAGTTACATCCGTCCATGATGTGGATGGATTGAGCACCAGCATTGGAAGTTTTGAAGAAGCACAAAAGTTATTGGAAGCTGATGAATTAACTGTTCGTATTTATGCAGCGAATCCACTGAGCGAATGGAAAAAACTATCAAAAATGCAATTTGATAATAATAAATGGTTAAAAATTGGCTGTCTTAAAGGATTTGTCGATGGGTCATTGGGCTCACACACTGCTGCATTCAAAGAACCTTATACGGATAAAAAAGATGATTCTGGATTTTTTGTCAATAGCAAAGAGGATTTGTACGAATGGATTTCAGGTGCAGATAAAGCCAATTTACAAATAATGGTTCACGCGATTGGCGATAGCGCTATTCATACATTATTAGACATTTATGATCAAATAATTTCAGAAAATGGAAAGAAAGATCGAAGATTACGAATAGAACATGCTCAACATATATCACCAAATGATATCAAAAGATTTTCTGAACTTGGTGTAATCGCTAGTATGCAACCATATCATGCAATAGACGATGGAAGATGGGCAGAAAATCTGATTGGACCTGAAAGAATAAAGACAACTTATGCTTTCAATTCATTAATAAATTCTGGCGCTATCTTGTCTTTTGGAAGCGATTGGGCTGTAGCACCTGCATCCCCTATAATGGGAATTTATGCAGCAGTAACAAGACAAACTTTAGATGGAAAAAATCCGAGCGGTTGGGTTCCAGAGCAAAAAATTTCCGTCGATCAGGCATTAACAACTTATACAAAGAATGCAGCTTATGCTTCATTTGAAGAAAATATAAAAGGAACTTTAGAAATAGGCAAATTAGCAGATTTTGTATTGCTAAATCAAGATTTAATTAAGATAGAACCTTCTAAAATAAAAGACGCAAAAGTATTGCAAACTTATGTAGGTGGCAAAAAAGTCTTTGATATCATGGATTCAGGGCACTAAGATTCCTTATATATTATTTCTGTTTTTAATCGTAAGAAACCTTTATATTTTAACGTTGAATATTCTGCTCATTTAAAATTAAAAGCATAAAAAATAATATCATTTTTGCAAAATGTATCATATTCAAAGCCATTTTAGATCAATTTTTAAAATTTATTAATAATAAATGAAAAAAATGGTAACGAAATCCATCTAAAAAACACTAATAGTTGAACATTAGTTTTAATGTTTCCAAAATCTTAATTGTTTTTGGTAATATACTAATTTATAAGCTATGAAAGCTGACCATATATGTGGCGGGCACGTGTACTTAATTTCAAATTTTGGAGTAGCAAGAAATCCAATATTTTGTGATTCTTTAGATGTAGAGTTTTTCCGTTCCAATGTAGAAAAATATTTAGGGAAACTTTGTGTCATTCATGCCTACCATTTCAAACACAATCAATTTCAAATTCTAATTAGGATCAAATGGAGAAATTTAATTGAAGCATTTTTTGAAAGAAAATATGAAAATGGAACAAACTCCAAATTTTCACAATTGATATTGGCAAGAAAAAATGGCAATTCAGGAATAGAATACCCAGAAACTTACAGAATATTTTCGCAAGAAATATCAAACATGCTGAACAGTTATGCAAAATATTTCAATTTTAAATACAAAAGAACAGGTGGGTTATTTGGTTCGAGATATACCAAAATATTGGTAGAATCGGAGCAAGAAATGATAAATTGGGTAGAAAGGTTAAATTCCGGTGCACAATTGGTTTTATTTAAAAAAGAATGGAGTGTGAAAGAGAGTTTTGTGATGAATAATGCGAGTGGTGAAGAAAATAGTAAAATATTTTATAAAAGATGTGGTAGAAATAATTTCCATACCATTTTCAGCAATTTCTGGCTGTATTACATAGAAGATCTGCGAGGTTGTTTTAATAGTTTGCCACCTGCAAACATCCGCAAGCAAAATTTAATCCCTTTTTGGCTTAATTTTCTAAAAATCAACAATTACAACCCTCCTTGGTAATTGAAAATTATCAATTTTTCATGATATTCCGCTTTGTATTGAATCATTTTTTCACCACTTTACAAAATGAGATTTGTGAACATTAAACTTATTTGTCCGAATTTATTAAAGCAAAGTAATTTTTGATTTTGAAAACTTTTGTAGACTTACCTAAAAATAATACAAAGTGGAATTTCGCATCAACTAAAAGATGCCAACTAATCCTTAATAAATATAAAAATCACACTCATTGAATGTTATTATAATCCCTAATGTAAAGACATAATTTTCACTATATCAATTATCTTTTAATCCATTCAATATCTAATTTTTTGCCTTTCAATTTCCTGTTCCAATCTCATGAGATCATTTTCAATTAAATAGTTTAATGAATTTCGCAATGTTTTAAATTCCAATTCTGCAATTTGAAAACCATCTTTTTGAGTATTTGTTGGATCTGAGGTTGTAGAATAATAATTACCCATAATACGTCTGACTCTACTGGTAATCGAAGGAGGTATCAATTCCATCTTTTTTACCATATATCGGTCTCCATTCAAAGAAATATCAAAATCCATCAATTGCCTTTGAATCAAATGTGCCTTCTTGTACAAATCAATTCCATCCGGAGATTGATTCAAAATTCCTTGTTTGATACTTTCTATCAGCGCCAGCTTTTCATTCAGCAACTGATTTGTCTCCATAATATCACCATTGAGATTGTTTACCAGACTGTTAAATGCGAACAGCGCAATTGGATCCGAAGAAGGTAAAGTAACATTATTTAAAGATTTCACTTCAAAATTTTGAGGATCTCCAATTTCCATCCAACTTCCATTTATTAGTTGAGATAGACTTACTTTGTATTTACCAGGATAAACAAACGGACCAGATGCATTTCGGCCTCTATTAGAAGCTCTTTCTGAAGATACTCGTAGATCCCAAGAAACACGATGCAAACCTTTGCTTGCAGGACCTGTGATCCTTTTAACAAATGCATTGTTTTCATCCATAATGGTAAATAAAATTATTGGATTTTCCTCTCTAATCTCCTCATGCATTGACTCCCACTTTGGATAATAGACTGGTTCATTCTTGCTTATTTTGCTTTCCTCTGCTTTTAATCTCTGTTTTTTTAGTGTAGTTAGGGATTCTTTTAAATAATAAGTAAAAACTGCACCTTGTTCTGGATTTGGAGAGGTGAAATAAGTATGACCCAACGCATCACCATCTGGATCAGCTTCTTGGAAAATATATGGCGCTTTTACAGGAAAAAGCACAGCGCTTTTAGCTAAAATTTCCGGGGTTAACTTTCTAAGAAAAGAATAATCATCCAAAACAAAAAAACCACGGCCAAATGAAGCCGCCACTAAATCATTTTCTCTAGTTTGAATTTCCAAATCTCTTATTGCTATAGTTGGCATTCCTTTCTTTAATTTAATCCATTGCGCGCCAGCATCTACGCTGAAATATAGACCATATTCCGTTCCAGCAAATAACAAATTAGGATCAACATGATCTTGAAATATGCTCCAACAAAAATCTCTTTCTGGCAAATTATTTGAAATGTGTGCCCATGTTTTTCCCTTATCTGTACTTTTTACAATATATGGCTTGAAATCTCCATATTTAAAATTATTAAAAACTACAAATACAGTATTAGGATCGTGTCTGGATGTATGGATATCACTGACAAAAGCATATTTTGGTATTCCTGGAATATTATCAATAATTCGCCAATTTTTTCCACTATCTTCTGTGACTTGGACAAGTCCATCATCAGTACCTACATAAATTAAACCTTCTTTTTTAGGAGATTCGTCTAACGATACGATAGTCCCAAAAGGCGATGTCCATACATTTTTGAATATTGCATCTATGCCCCAAACTCTTTCCATCACTTCCATTTTATTCCGGTCTAGATTTCGAGAAAGGTCCCCGCTAATTGCTTTCCAGGTATTACCCCGGTCATCAGATCTGAAAAGTTTCTCAGCAGCAAAATATAACCTCTGCCCTTGAAATGGACTAATGATCAATGGTGCATTCCAATGCCATTTTAAAGCAGGTTCCCTAGCTCCTGGCTGTGGTTGAATATTAATACTTTCCCCACTTCTTTTATCAAATCTTACCAATACCCCATATTGAGACTCGCTATATACAATATTGGGGTCGTTTGGATCAACTCGAGATTGAAAACCATCGCCTCCAGTAGTAACAAACCAATCCCCTTCTCTTATTCCATTATTATTGACAGTTCTTGAGGGAACACCTAATGAAGCATTGTCTTGAGTACCTCCATAAATATTATAAAAAGGGAATGAATTATCCGTAGTAACTTTATAAAATTGTGAAACTGGAAGATTTTCAGTGAAGCGCCAAGTTTTTCCTTTATCCCATGTTTCATAAATTCCTCCGTCACACCCAGCTAAAAGATAATTTGGGTCATTTGGATCAAATTCAATTTCATGATTATCTACATGTTTGTTGGGTTCGCCTAATCTTTCAAAACTCTTTCCCCCATTTTCTGTAAACTCAATAAAAGTTTGAACGGAATATACTTTATCAAATTGATGGGGATCAGGAAACAATTCCATGTAATATTGTGCGTCATTGACCATATAATCGCTCATTTTTATCCAATCTTCTCCCAAATTGGACGATCTATAAAATCCTTGAGTGTCATCAGTCCCAGCAATTAGGGCATATACAACATCTGGTTGCTGAGGCGATATGGCTAACCCAATTCTTCCAAGATCTCCTTTTGGAAGACCATTACTCAATTTATTCCAGGTTTCGCCGCTATCAAACGATTTCCAAATTCCTCCTTCAGGTCCACCAGCAACCAACATACCAAAATGTCTCCTTCTTTGATAGGAAGAAACCAAAATAATATCTGGATTCCTTGGATCATAGATGATATCAGAAATTCCCGTATTTTCGCTAATATGTAATTTTCGCTCCCAGTTTTTTCCTCCATCTGTAGTTTTATAAAATCCCCTTTCTCCTCCTGGTGCCCATAATGGTCCTTGAGCAGCAACATAAACTATATCAGAGTTTCTTGGATCAATAACAATTTTTCCGATATGCTCTGATGTTTTTAGCCCCATATTTGTCCATGTTTCTCCACCATTTACGCTTTTATAAACACCATCACCTAATCCAACAGATCGTTGACTATTATTTTCACCAGTTCCTACCCATACAACATTTGAATTATTGGGATCTATCTCGACTGTTCCTATAGAATATGACCCATAATTATCGAAAACTGGTTCCCAAGTTGTCCCAGCATTTATTGTTCTCCAAACATTTCCTGAAGCAACTGCAGCAAATCTCCTACTTCTATTTCTTGGGTCAATTGCGACATCTACTACCCTTCCTGAAATTTTTGCAGCAGCTATATTTCTCAAACCAATTCCTCCAAAAACACTTTGATCAATTTTCTCCATTGGCTTTGGTTGATCCAAAACTTGAACTTCCGTTTTTTGAGAATAACTTGTGATTCCTATTAATGAAAAACAAATAAGCAGCATTAATTTTTTCATCCTTTTATCTTTTGTAAGTGTTGATTTTAAAAAATTTGGTTCTTCTAATAAATTAAAAATAACTAAAAAACTATACTTTCAATATATATCGAACAATGTTATATGCTACTTGTCGTCAATTAATATTTTAAAAATTGCAAGTCATTCCTCAGTCAATCTATTTCCAAATATATTTTGATTATAAAATCGTCAGCGTTATTTTCATATTTTCAAGATTCAATCTGACCAATGAAAGTTTATTTTAGAAAAATATGTTTCTGTGTGACTTATCCTGCCTGTATATTGTTTTTTTTAAGTTGTGGAATTTATAAAAATCAAAACCCAATAAAAGAATATGTTGAATATGAATTGGGAATAAGCTCGTCAAACGAAGATTTAGTTGAGGCATTTAATTGGGCAAAAATGAAGGCAAAATCTTATGTTCAAACTGGAAAAAAGGGCCCAATAAACGTTTGGGAAAATGGTAAAGGAAGTGGCCAGCAAAATTATATTCCTAGCTATTGGGCAGGTTATCCAGGTAGAAGCGCTTTTTATTCTAGAGATTTTTGTCATCAAGCAATTGGTGCAAGCATTTTAGGACTTCACGAAGAAAATTTTGCTATGATAAAGGCATTTTCATCTTCAGCTAGTGAAAGTAAAAAATGGTTTCCTCTTTGGGCAATTAATTTCGATGGTTCGCCTTTTGTAATTGATTATAAAAATGATAACAACTTTGTGCGAGAAATTCCGGCATCTTTTGAGCTTGTGCAAAAAGCACTAGAAATTTATATGTGGACTGGTGATAAGAGATATATTCAAGATGAAACACTTTGGAATTTTTATACTAAAACAGTAACAGAATTCATAGAGTTACATGACCTTCAAATTCCAAATGGTATAGCAGAAGGAACTGGTGAAGGCATTTTTCAAGGTACTTCAACTTATAACGAACAAAAAGATTTTCCATTAATAGAATCTGGAGATGGAATTGCATCACAATATCAGGCATTCCTTGCGTATTCCAAAATCGCTAAAATAAGAGGCGAAAATACGATTGCATCAACATTCGAAAATAAAGCAGAAGCCTTAAAGAACTTTTTCAATCAGAATTGGGGTGTTACAAATACCTCTTTATATAATCGTGGGTATTTGTTAAATGGTAAAAATGTTGACGGCTGGGGAAAAGAAAATTCTTGGTTTTTACCAATGAAGGGAATTACAAACGGAGGCTCACAAAGGACCTTATCTTATTTGTCTTTTATTAATGAAAAATTAAAATCAAAAGATGATATTCCAGATAATATTGAAGCCTTGAGTTATATTCCGGAAACATTTTTCGCTCATCATCAAAATGAAATTGCTTGGAAATGGATGAAGCACATTATTGTCAATCTAAACAATGATCATTCTTACCAATCAGCAACTGGAAGCAATGGCGACTATCCGGAAGTTTCTTATGTTTTAATCCAAAATATCATAAAAGATTTGGGAGGCATTTCTCCAAATATAGCTGAAAATTCAATCTCGACTTGTTCTCACTTACCCCATGAAATTGAAGATCTAAAGGTTCAAAACTTATCCATAGGAAAGACCATTTTGACAATTCAGCATATTGGAAATCACACTTCAAAATTGGATTATCAAAAAGGGGATCATCCATTAATTTGGGAAGCTAGATTCGAAGAGGTTACTGAACATCTTTTCGTAAATGGCGTAAAAACTAAATGTCTCCAAATAACGGATCAAGGTGTTCTATATTCTGTTATTTCAGTCGAATTGCAACCAAAATCTCAAAATATTATATCTATTCATTAAAAAATAGCAATAACTTTTTGTGCATGGTAAATTGAAAAAATTAAAATCCTTCTTTTATGGCGCTGTAATAATATTATAGAAATTAATACTTTCTTCTCTTACGTTTTTTCATTTTATTGGCTTCTTTATCTCCAACAAATTTTTCTTTAACAGGGTCCCACTTCAGAGGTCGCCCCAACTCATAAGCCATATTTGCAATATTGCAAATTGTTGCAGTTCGATGGCCTGTTGTAACTGGACATATCGTTTCCGACCTGTTTCTAATTGCTGAAAGCCAATTTTCGTAATGATTTCCTCTATCATTAAATGGTTTTTCTTCGCTAGCACCTGGAATGGATGCAAGAATTGAAATTGGATCAGTTTCAAGAAAACTTCTACTTACATCTAAATTTCCCTCAGAGCCAATAAATCTGACGGCAAAATCTCTACCAAAATCTTCATGAACCATTTCAACACCATTATCATAATACATTTTTATTCCCCTTACTGCACCTTTTTCTTTTGGTGGAACATATTCAACAGGTCCAGAATGATCCATCCCTAATGCCCATTGGACTATGTCAAACATATGAGCACCCCAATCTGAAAGAATTCCTCCTCCAGTTTCTTTGAAAAATCTCCAATCTGGATAGAAATCAACAATTTCTGGAGCTATTCGATTATTGTATGCCAATAAGGGTGCTGGACCGCACCATCGATTCCAATCCAATCCATCTGGCATCGGTTCTCCTGGCAAATCGTATTTCCTTGCAGGATCTCCAACATTAACCAAAACTTTTGTTATTTCACCTAGTTTTCCAGAACTAACGATCTCTTGGGCTATCCTAAATATTTCCCACGACCTTTGCATGCTTCCAGTTTGAAAAACAATGTTATTCTTTTTGACAGATTTAACCATAGCAATACCTTCAGAAATTGTATTTGTCATTGGCTTCTCACAAAAAATATCTTTTCCTGCTTCCATAGCATCAATAGCATTAATGGCGTGCCAATGGTCTGGAGTGGCAACAATTACAGCATCTATATCAGCACGTGCAATTAATTCTTTATAATCCAAATAAGTTTTAACTCCTTTAAATTCATTGACATCCCTTTTTTCAGCATACCAAGTCTCCACGTTGTTCTGAAATGCAACCATCTTCTGAGTCCATACGTCGCTACCTGCAACTATCTGTGCTTGAGTTTCTGAAATAAAACCTTTGGCCAAACCACTACCTTGTTTCCCTAAACCAATCACGCCAAGGTTAATTTTATCACTAGGAGCGATAAAACCTCTTCCCAAAACACTTCTAGGTACAATCGTTATACCACCCAAAATAATAGTTGAGGTCCTTATAAAATTCCTACGAGTTAAATTATCTTTTGCCACTTTTTTCATAACTTATTGTTTTTGCCATTTCTCATTTAACCTAAATAACTAGGTAATTCAGGACATTCTCTTTTTATTCTAAATAAAAAATTTCATCCAATTCCATAGAAACAGGAGAATTATCCTTGTTTACTTTCATAATATCTGCCATATAGTCCCACCATTTTTGGACAATAGGGTTGTCTTTCAATTCCTGAGAACTTCTATTTCCTTTTTGCTTTTGAAAAGCAAAAAGCGTATTGGTTTCTTGGTCAATAAAAATAGAATACTCACTAATTCCAGCCTCTTTCAATAAAGCTTTTAACTCAGGCCAAATTTCTTTATGTCTCTTAATATACTCAGACAATTGTCCCTCATTTAATTGCATTTTAAAAGCAACTCTTTTCATCTTTCCTTTTACTAATTTTATAATTCAATATTGCTTTTAATAATAATCATTTCTATTTATTTTTTCTGATTTCTTTGCTTTATTTTACTTCATAAGGATAAGAAAAAACATATTTACCCGAACCTAAATCTAGGGTAACTTCATTACTAGTTTGTTGGGCATCGGAATTCAAGGTGGTAGAATTTAACATTATTAATTCTCTCTTAGCATTCGGCAAAATTACAGTTGCTGTCGTATTCGCTGGAATTTCTACTACATACTCAAATTTGCCATCTTTAATTTGCCAATCAGAGGTTATTTTGCCGTATAAAGATAAAAATTCAGCTTTTGCTGAGGTTAAGCCTCCCCCAGGATGAGGATATAAAATTGTATGTTTGTAACCAGGATTTGTTTCATCTATTGAAATTCCTGCTACATGATTGTACAACCAATCACCAATAGCTCCATAGGCATAATGGTTAAAACTATTCATTCCCGTGGATTGGAAGGTTCCATCTGTTTTTTGACCATCCCATCTCTCCCAAATTGTGGTTGCTCCTTGGGTAACGGGATACAACCACGATGGGTATTTTTTTCTGTTCAATAACATAAATGCCAAATCATCACGTCCTATCGATGATAGTGTGCTACACAAAATAGGTGTTCCAACAAAACCTGTGGTCAAATGCCCAAATTTTTCTACATCCTTTGCAAAATATTCAGCCGTTTTAGATCTCAACTCTTGAGGTACTAAGTCAAAAGCAAGTGCAAGTGCATAAGCAGTTTGTGTATGTGAAACCAAACGTCCACTGTTCGTTGAATACTCGGCTGCAAAAGCTTTTTTAACTTTTTCTGACATTTGTTTATATTTAATTGCATCCTCTTTCTTTCCAATAATCTCGGCAGCCTTACTTAAGATTCCTGAAGAATAGGAAAAGTATGCTGATGCAATCAAATCTTTCTCAGTCGTCGCACCTGGATAATCAGATTTTTCTGTAGCATATGCTAGCCAATCACCAAAATGAAAATCTTCATTGTTCCATAAGTAGTCATCTCCAGCACGATCAGCCATAAAATCCACCCAAGCTTTCATGCTTGCATATTGTTCCACCAATATTCTTTTATCACCATATAATCTGTAAACATTCCATGGAATGATAACTGATACATCCGCCCATGCTGTTGCTCCACTTCCGCCTTTTAACACATCTGGCACTACATGTGTTACACTTCCATTAGGCAACTGGTCTGCAGCTACATCTTTCATCCATTTTGTATAAAATGCGGCTACATCAAAATTGAAAGCTGCAGTAGGACTAAAGACTTGAGCATCACCAGTCCAACCCAATCGTTCATCCCTTTGCGGGCAATCTGTTGGAACATCTAAAAAGTTACCTTTCTGTCCCCATTGAATATTGTGCTGCAATTGATTAATCATACTATCAGAGCAAACAAAAGTTCCAGTCGGTTTCATTTCGGAATGAATTACAACTCCAGTAAAATTTTTGGGATCCATTTCTCCAGGGTAATCCATCAATTTGACATATCTAAAACCATGAAAGGTAAAATGTGGCTCATAAATTTCTTCACTTTCTCCTTTTAAAACATAGGTATCCGTTGCTTCTGCAGACCTTAAATTATCCGTATAGAAGTTTCCTTCTTTGTCCAAAACTTCTGCATATTTAATGGTTACTTTATCTCCTTTTTGGCCTTTCACCTTCATTCTTATATTACCAACCATATTTTGACCAAAATCTAATACCTTTTCGCCTTTTGGTGTAGTAAATGACTTGATTGGCATTAATTCTTGAATTCTTGTGACTGGGACACCTTGCGATGCTATAAGATTTTTGTCTTTATGGTCGACCTCTACTACATTATTCCATTTGTTATCATCAAATCCATATTTTGACCAACCAGCCATTTCCAATCTCGCATCATACCTTTCTCCATTATAAATATCTGAAGAAATAAATGGTCCCGTAGTAACTTTCCATTTGTTGGTACTTTTAATAATTTCACTGCTTCCATCTGTGTAATCAATTTTTATCTGAACAAAAAATGCCAATTGATTTCCATAATATCCAAAAGATGATGACCAACCCATATTCCCACGATACCAACCGTCTGCAACAATTGCTCCTAATCCATTGCTTTTTTCTATTAAATTGGTAACATCATAAACTTGATATTGCAATCGCTTATTATAACTTGTCCAACCAGGAGTAAACAATTCATCACCTACCTTCTTGTCGTTTAGATAAAACTCATAGATTCCTAATGAAGTTACGTAGGCTCTTGCTTTGCTAATTTTCTTTGTAGTTGTAAATTCTGATCTGTAAAATTGGGCGGGCAATGATAATTTATCAACTCTTAATTGATCTTCCATTGCAATCCATGAAGCTTCCCATTCGTTCTTCGATAAAATGCCCATTTCCCAGTATGCTGGCTGGCTCCATTCACTCTCCACCCCTTTGTTATCCCAAATCTTTACTTGCCAATATACTCGTTGATTAGAACTTAATGCGGGCCCATTGTATTCCACATTTACACTTTTATCGCTAACTATTTTACCAGATGACCATCCCACCTTTTTAGGCTTGTTCAAATTTTCAATGGAATTGGCGACTCTAACTTCGTAAGCAATTTGTTTTAAGTTTTGTTGATTGGAACTTAACTGCCAACTAAGTCTTGGTTTTACTATATCGATTCCTATTGGATTGGTGTGGTATTCACATAATAGATTTGACACATTGGTCTGTGCTTCCAAAAAAGAAAATAATAATAAAAATAGTGCAACAAGGAATCGGCTTTTAATAAAAATTGTCTTCAGTAATCTCATGAAACTTTATTGATTGATTTACAAATTGGATTAATTTACTCAAAAATCAAACATTGATTTAAGTAAGTCACAAATTCATTCTAATTCTCCGCAGAATCAAAATTTTTCTCAATTTAACACATATTTAAAAGACAACCATCCTGCGCTATGGGCTAATTTTGATTTTTAAGTTTTAACTACTCAGATTGACTATTAATCTACACATATTGAAGCGCTGATGGCTTATAAGAATAGTAACTATAGCCAACTAGAGGAATTACAATTCTATCTATTATAAGAAATATCCATTTAAATTGTGTTTTTCAACAGCATAAGCAATGAAAATCGAAGAAAATCGGGGAACCTTGGACCGATTTTCCGATTTTTATTGCTGGTTTTCCTTGAGAAAGGATTTTTGCTAGAAAGAAGGAATTCGAGCATGAAAAAATAATCTCGAATTCAAATTTACAAAGGAAAAATGCCTTTGAAAAGGGAGTTTTTTGTTTCGTTTTTTGCTCAATCAAAAAATGAAAAGATTTCAAGACTATTCAGGTAGATGATTAGGGGACATGAAATGAATAATTTTGTTTTCATTTTTGGTCAAAAATACCGCCAAAACTAGATTTCTGGTTAATTCCTAGACTCAAGTTGCATCTAGGGCTACAGAGATAAAACCCTACAGGCTTTGTCAACTCGTATGTAAAACATATTGCAGAAAATCTAATTTAGATGCTTTTAATATTTGGGAAATAAAGCCTCGCACGCCCTGACCCTAAGGGGAAGCCTCCCATTTATATGGTACTAACATTCACAATGCGCTGAATTTCTAATGGTTATGGCATTTACGAGATACCGACATTCATCGTCAGTACAAAAACTACAATCGACTTGAGTATTTACTTTAATTTTTATAACTCTAAAAATTTCAATTTTATTTTTAAAAGCATAAATTTATTTATAAATCGCCAGATACATAATTGAAAATTAAAGTGTCATTAAATTTATATAGATAACTAAGTTTATTAAATTCCACTTTCAAACCATATTTTCAAATTATGAGACTTTTTCCTATTATTATTTTTTTTTCCAGGCTTTATCTTTCCTCTTTTTGGTCAAACCATTGAAAAACCGAATATCATTTTTATCCTTACCGACGATCAAAGATATGATGCAATTGGGTATGCTGGCAACCAATTAGCCCACACTCCAGAAATGGATAAATTAGCCAAAGAAGGTACCTATTTTACACATGCAATGTCAACTACACCTATTTGTGCTGCAAGTAGGGCAAGTATTCTTACTGGATTGTATGAAAGAGCGCATAATTTCAACTTTCAAACTGGAAATGTTAGGGAGGAATACATGGAAAAAGCCTACCCTAGAATTTTAAAACAAGAAGGATATACTACGGCTTTTTACGGAAAATTTGGAGTAAGATACGATCAACTTAATTTATTATTTGATCAATATGAGTCTTATGATAGGAATGGAAATTTCTCGGATAAACGTGGTTATTTTTATAAAACAATTGCTGGGGATACCGTTCATTTAACTAGATATACTGGACAACAGGCCTTGGATTTTATTGAAAACACTAATTCAGACAAGCCGTTCTGTCTTTCGTTGAGTTTCAGTGCTCCTCATGCTCACGATTCAGCTGAAGATCAATATTTTTGGCAGGAAGAAACGGACTATTGGTTACAAAATACCGATGCGCCAAGCCCAGATTTAGGAGAAGATAAATATTTCAATATGCTGCCAGAAATCGTTAAAGCTGGTTTTAACAGGCTGCGTTGGACGTGGAGATATGACACTCCACAAAAATATCAGCATTCTGTAAAAGGTTATTATAGAATGATTGCTGGAATTGATTTAGAAATTGAGAAAATTAGAAACAAATTAATTGACAAAGGTTTAGATAAGAACACTGTTATTATTTTAATTGGTGATAATGGCTATTTTCTTGGAGAAAGACAATTGGCTGGCAAATGGTTGATGTATGATAATTCTGTAAGAGTTCCTTTAATTGTATATGATCCTAGAGTAAAAAAACATCAAGATATAGATGAAATGGTTTTAAACATTGATGTGCCTTCTACTATTTTAGATCTTGCTGGTGTCAAACAACCAGAGCAATGGCAAGGCAAAAGTCTGATGGATCTTGTAAATCAAAAAACTAAATCCCTTAATCGAGACACCCTTTTGATAGAACATATATGGGAATTTGACAATATTCCTCCAAGTGAAGGAGTAAGAACAAAAGAATGGAAATATTTTAGATATGTTAATGACCAATCTATAGAAGAACTCTACAACCTAGCAATTGATCCTAAAGAAACAAACAATCTAGTAAGTGACCCAACTTATCAAGAAAACCTGACTAAATTAAGATCAAAATGCAACGAATTAATCAAACAAAACAGTAATAATTTCAGGAAAGGGCCTGATGGCTTAACCGTTGAATTAATTCGAAATCCAACTGGTTTGATAATTATTGATCAAAAACCAGAATACAGTTGGTTGGTTCCTGAAGCTGCTGTTTATCAATCTGCTTATCAAATTATTGTGGCTTCCACAGAGCAAAACATCCACAATAATATTGGCGATGTATGGAATAGTGGTCAAATTAGGAGTAATAAATCTACTAATATTGAACATGTTGGGGATTCATTAAAACAAGGTATGAAATACTATTGGAAAGTTAGAATATGGGATGAAGATAATCGGCTTTTAGATTATTCGGATTTTCAAACCTTCGTGGTTGGACTTGCCACAAATACAATCACCACTTCTAACAAAATAATCCAGGAAAAAATTGCTCCCATAACTTTTGAGAAAAATGAAGAGGGTTACTTTATTGATTTTGGAAAAGATGCATTTGCAACTTTAGAATTTGATCATCAAGTCAAAAAAACGGAAACTTTGACCTTTCATTTCGGAGAAGAATTAATTAATGGAAGAATCAATAGGCAACCAAAAGGCTATATAAGATATCAAAAAGTTGAACTTCAAATCACGCCCCAACAAAAAAAATATGTATTAAAATTCAAACCAGATGAAAAAAATACAAAACCTGAAGCAATTCAACTGCCAGATTCTATTCCAGTCTTAATGCCTTTTAGGTATGTAGAAATAGAGCAAACAAAAGCCAAAATAAATAAAGAAGATTTAGTTCAATTGGCCTATTTTAATTATTGGGAAAATGATCAAAGTAATTTTGAATGTTCAGATTCTATTCTTAATAAAGTCTGGGAAATTTGTAAATACTCTATTAAGGCAACTTCATTTGCAGGTACTTATATTGATGGAGATAGAGAACGTATTCCCTATGAAGCTGATGCATACTTGAATCAGCTCAGTCATTATGCTACTGATCAAGAATATGCAATAGCCAGAAAAACTATTGAGTATTTTATGGAACATCCTACATGGCCAACTGATTGGCAATTGCATGTCGCATTGATGTTTTATGCAGATTATATGCATACGGGTAACATCGAATTGATTCAAAAATATTATGAGCCGTTGAAGCACAAAACATTAATGGAATTGAGGCGAGAGGATGGTTTAATTAGCTCTTCCTTGTCTACTCCAGAATTTATGCAAAAATTAGGTTTCAAAAATCCAAAAATTGTCCTAAAAGATAACGTGGATTGGCCTCCAGCTCAAAAGGATACTGGCTGGAAATTGGCAAATGAAGAGGGGGAAAGAGATGGCTTTGTCTTCCAGCCAATAAATACAGTGATTAATTGTTTGTATTATAGAAACATGAGAATTATGGCAGAATTTGCTGAGCTGCTTGGAAAAACTGAAGAAAGTTCAGAATTTAATTATTTAGCGGAATTAGCAAAAATGAGCATCAACAGCAAATTATTTGATAAGAATACCGGCGCTTATATTGATGGAGAAGGTACTAATCATTCGTCATTGCATGCAAATATGTTTGCTCTTGCCTTTGATCTTGTACCAGAAATCAATAAGAAATCTGTGGTCGATTTTATTAAATCCAGAGGTATGGCATGCAGTGTGTATGGATCTCAATATTTATTAGAAGGACTTTATAACGCAAATGAACCAGATTATGCCCTGGAATTAATGACTGCAACCCATGATAGGAGTTGGTATAATATGATCAAAATTGGTTCAACTGTAACACTCGAAGCTTGGGATATGAAATATAAACCCAACGCTGACTGGAATCATGCATGGGGAGCAACTCCTGCAAATATAATTCCTAACTATTTATGGGGCATTCAGCCCAAAATTGCAGGATATGAAATTGCAACTATTAAACCTCAAATGAGTGGATTGCGAAATAGTTCAGTCGTAGTTCCTACTATTAAGGGAAAAATAAAAGCGAACTATTCATTTGTGAATGATAGATTGCAGATTTACAATATTGAAATACCTGCAAATATGGTTGCAGAATTTGAACTTTCTAATTTAGATAGCAGTTCAATCAAATTAAATGGTGAAAAAGTGAGTACTGCTTTTGGAAATATTCGATTGAATCCAGGAAATAATAAAATAGAATTAGTAGTTAATAGCTTTTAAGTATTATTTATTAAGCTGAGATCACTCGTTCAATATTTGTTTATTTTTACCTATGCTGATCTAACAAGATCATATTGCCATCAGGATCTGAAATCACTATACTTGCAGGCCCTGAAGTTTCTTCTTTGATTTCATTATCAATCTTTATTCCAGAAGATTGTAGATTTTTTTGGATGGTTCTGATGTCATCAAAGCTTTCTATGTTTTGACCATTTTCATCCCAACCAGGGTTGAAAGTCAGAATATTTCCTTCAAACATGCCTTGAAACAAACCAATCAACGCATTTTCATTTTTCATAATAAGGTAATTCTTTTCCATGTCGCCTCCTAAAACTGTAAACCCTAAATTTTCATAAAATGCTTTGGAAATTTTAAGATCTTTTACGCTTAGGCTCATTGAAAAAGCACCTAATTTCATACTTTTATCATTCATTGCCGCTTTATTTATTGTTGTTTCTTGAATAAATTCTGAATTTATAATTGTCGATTTTACAGGCAAATTTTTGAAGTAGAATCCGGCAATCATTGGAATTATCAACCCTAAAAAAATTATTTTACTATTTTTCATCATCCAATTTATTAAAAAAAAATAAAAATTTCCGTAAAATCAAATTCAATATTTTGGTCAAAAGTTTTCCATTTTCTAAAACATTACCAATCTTTGAACTACCCAACCACAATTGATAAATCAAAGAAATTAATCAATAGCATATGCTCGCATACTCAAACAAGACGCGTTGGGAACAGCTATTTGAATGTCAGTTTTTGTTAATTTGCCAGTTACCAAATCTCTCTTGAAAACGATTACATCGTTGGTCAATTGATTGGCAACCAATAAATATTTTCCCGAAGGATCTATCGCAAAATTTCTTGGGTGGTCTCCAAATGTAGAGATATGATCTACCAAATTTAAAGAGCCTGTTTTCATATCTATAGAAAAAATACCGATCGAATTTTCAGTGGGACCGCGGTTCGAAGTATAAAGAAATTTTCCATCAGGTGAAATATGGATGTCAGCAGATCGGTATTCTTCTTCTTTGGTTCCATATGAAGAAATATTCTGAAAAGGCGTTAATATTCCATCCTTATAGCTATAACTGCTTATTGTGCCGCTAATTTCTTCCAATCCATAAGCAAATTCGCCATTTTTATGAAAAGTGAAATGTCTAGGGCCTGATCCAGCTTTGGTTATCAGTGTTTTAGAACTATCCACTTCTAAAATATTTGCAGTATCTTGATTCACTTTGAATGCCCTAATTTTGTCCGCTCCTAAATCTTGAACAAAAAGATATTTTCCATCTGGAGAGAAATTAGATGAATGTATATGTGCTTCATCTTGGCGTCCTTTAACAATACTGCTATCCTTAAATTCCAAAAGTTGGGAGTATGGATTCAAACTTCCATCAGGTTGCAATTTGAAAATGGCAACTCCTGCGTCACTAAAATTGCAGTCAACAAGGTAATTGTTGCCATCATCAATTGACAAGTGCACTGGATTTCTACCACCTACTGATTGATTGCTAATTTGAGTCAAATTACCAATAGTTGAATCAATTGCGAATGAAGTCAAACTTCCGTGTCTATCCAATTTACTTTCAGTCACTGAATAAAGATATTTGCCATCAGGAGATACCGTGAGAAAAGAAGGGTTGATGATTTCTGTAACTTGATTTACCAATTCTAATGAACCATTTTCATCATTGAAGTTGTAAACATATATTCCTGTGTCTGGAACACCCTCTGTGTATGAGCCAATAAAAAGTAAAGTTTTATATTTCATCTCCTTTTGACATGATGAATTAAAAATCATTGCTGCAAATAGAATTCCGCAAAACATCTTGAAAATACTGCTCATAACTTAATTATTACTTGTAAAAGATATTCTTGAATTAATAATATATTATATTTCAAACTATCTAGTGATTTTTCCTCCCATTAATTTAATGCGAATGTCTATCAATAAAATTGAAATCATTTTTGATGACTAAATTACTTCCATTCAAAATCATATTTGCAGCCTCTTTACCCATTTTAACAAAATCTGTACTAAAAACACTAATGTCAAGCAATTTCTTTAAAGGTGTGTCATTGTATGAAATTATTCCTATATCCTCACCCAATTTGTAATGTCTTTCTCTTGCTTGTGTAACTAAATTTACCAAATCAGATTCCTCAATAATTATAAATAAGTCTTTTAACTCAAACTCCATCCCGTCATATATTTCGTCCAATATTTCATAATTAAATTTATGTTGAACACAAAAATGCTTAAACCCGAGAACAATCCCTTGTGGATATGGATAAATAGCTTTACTGGGGTAAACCAATATGATTTTCTTATATTTTTTCAATTTATTGAAACTTGTTTCAAGTGCCGAATATATATCATGCTTGAAATCTTGAACAACCTTTCCTGCGCCAATTGTATCAAAATCAACATTTCTGTCCAGAAAAATTAATTTTGAATAGTCTAGTGTTTCAATTGATTTTTGAACTACAGCTGTACTTTTTATATGCTGCATTTTTTCATTTCTAAAATGAGGCATAATGATGAAAAAGTCATATAAATGTTTCTTTTTTTTCAGCGTTTCTGCAAAAACAATCGGATCGCAATGATAAATATCCAAATCAACATTCACATTTGCTCCTAAGGTTTGAACAAAAGAATTGTAGATTCTCATCTTGTATGTACTCAACTTATTAATTAAAAAAAAGACATTTAACTTTATGGAAAGGTCAGTTTTTGAGACATAATATCCTTTTCCTTTTACTGCAACAATGATATTTTGTTCTTTTAAAAAAACATACGCTTTTTCAACTGTGTCTCTTGACAGTTGATATGTTTCACTTAATTGATTAATGGATGGAATCTTGTCTCCTAAGGCTAAAGTGCCATTCTTAATATTCTGTAAAATTGAATCTACAATTTGTCTGTATTTTGGAATTCTCGAATCAACATTAACAGATATTTTGAGCATATTTTATTGAGCATTGATATGGAATTACGAGTATTAATCTTGTTCCATTTTTAAATTAAGCAGTCAAATTTTAGTTGCAAAATTTCAAATTTACTTAAACTAACCTACATTTTCCAAAATAAATAATTGCATAAATTATGCAGTTTTTAAATTATTGGATCCTTAGTATTTATATTCGTATTCATTATTTTTTGAATAGAGATAAATTTTAAGTCCGACCACATAGTGCAGGATACCATTCTCAATCCACTTATTTATATTTACACAATCAATCAAAAATAAAAGTATAAAATGCACGTACAAAATAAATACCAATACGTAGATTATTTATGGGATGATAAAAAAGCAGCGTCTTTGAAAGACGATCAAGTAGCTCTTTTTCTCTATCGTTCCAATATCCTTGGAGCAGACCTTCGAATAACAAATTATGGAGGTGGAAACACCAGTTGCAAGACCATCGAAAAAGATCCATTAACCTCTGAAGATGTTGAAGTCATGTGGATCAAAGGTTCTGGGGGTGATATTGGTACGCTGTCTAGATCAGGAATAGCCGGTCTCTACACCAGCAGATTGAGAAACTTGAAAAATGTGTACAAAGGATTGGATGATGAAGATAGAATGGTTGGCCTTTTTTATCATTGCTTGTACGACTTAGATAGTAAAGCTCCTTCAATTGATACAGCATTACATGGATTACTTCCATTCAAACATATTGATCATTTACATCCTGATGCCTTAATTGCTGTTGCTGCAGCTAAAGATAGTGAAAAGGTAACTAAAGAAATATGGGGAGATACGATGGGTTGGGTACCTTGGCAACGCCCAGGATTTGACCTGGGAATTCAATTGGAACAATGTCTAAATAACAATCCAGGGATAAGAGGTATTGTACTTGGAAGCCATGGTTTGTTTACTTGGGGTGACACTTCTTATGATTGTTATATCAATAGTTTAGAAGTGATAGAAAAGGCATCTGAATTCATTGAAAATAAAATAAAAGCGAAAGGAAACGTTTTTGGCGGTCAGAAAATCAATAGTCTACCAAAACAAGAAAGAATAGAAAAAGCGACCCAATTGATTCCATTATTTAGAGGACTATGTTCTTCTGACCGTTCTATGATTGGACATTTCACAGACCACGAAGTAGTTTTGGAATATATCAATAGTCATGATTTGGAAAGATTAGCACCAATGGGTACTTCATGCCCAGATCACTTTTTAAGAACCAAAATTCAGCCCTTAGTAATAAGTTTAGGTCAAAATGATAATATTTCTGATAATCAATCTATTATAAAAAAATTAGAACCTGCATTTGCTCAATACAGACAGGAATATTCCGATTATTATACCAATTGTAAAAAGGACAATAGTCCTGCTATTCGAGATCCAAATCCAGTTATCATTTTAGTTCCAAGCGTTGGCATGTTTAGTTTTGCTAAAAACAAACAAACAGCTCGAGTTGCCAGTGAATTTTATATCAATGCAATTAACGTAATGAGAGGGGCTGAAGCAATTACTGCATACACTTCTCTTCCAAGACAAGAAGCTTTCGATATTGAATATTGGCTGTTGGAAGAAGCTAAACTACAGCGAATGCCTAAAGAAAAACCTCTAACTGGTAAAGTGGCATTTATCACGGGCGCTGGGGGAGGAATTGGTAAAGCTATTGCGGATAAACTTGCAGAAGAAGGTGCAAATGTCGTGTTATCTGATATTGTAGAAGAAAGATTGATTGAAGCGATCAAAACATTTAAAAATGATACCGCAACTTATGCAATCAGCGATGTCACTGATCATCAATCTGTTGAGCAAGCAATCGAAAAAGCATGTCTAGACTTTGGCGGTGTGGATATCATTGTTCATAGTGCTGGTTTGGCAATTTCAAAACCAATCGAAGATACTACAGAAAAAGATTGGAATATCCTTCAAGACGTCTTGGTAAAAGGTCAATTTAATCTATCTAAAGTTGGTGCGTCCATCATGAGAAAACAAAATCTTGGAGGTAATATTGTGAGTATTGCAAGCAAAAATGGTTTGGTGGCAGGACCTAATAATGTTGCTTATGGCACTGCAAAAGCTGCTCAATTACACATGTCAAGATTGATGGCTGCAGAACTTGCGCCTGATAAAATTCGTGTTAATACGGTAAATCCTGATGGTGTTATTGTTGGAAGTAAAATTTGGGAAGGAGCATGGGCTGAAGGGCGAGCAAAAGCTTATGGAATAACCGTGGAAGAGTTACCTGCACATTATGCAAAAAGGAATTTACTAAATGAAATCATTTATCCTCAAGATATTGCAAATGCAGTTTTTGCATTGGTCGCTGTTTTAGATAAATCTACAGGCAATATTGTCAATGTAGATGGCGGAATGGCCACCGCTTTTGTGAGATAGGTAATTTATTTTAGATTTATTGCCTTTCATTGACTATTTTTAATTGAATTAATAAAGTTGTATTAAATGAGAATAGAAGCCTCTAGTATATCCGCTCAAAATGAAAAACACCTGAAAGTTCATCAAAGAAATTTTGATTTTCTTACGCAAAATCTATCCGAAAAAGGGTGTGATGTAGAACAGATAGTCCAAAAACTTTCTAATTTTCAAGTAGCAATTCCAAGTTGGGCTTTGGGTGCTGGAGGAACGAGATTTGGAAGGTTTTCTTTTCATGGAGAACCAAGTTCATTGGAACAAAAAATCGACGATGTGGGTTTGATTCATGCATTGACTCAAACTGCAGGAGCAATTTCGCTGCATATTCCTTGGGACATTCCGTCTGATTATACGCAGATTAAACAACATGCTTCGTCTCTTGGAATCTCTTTTGATGCTGTGAATTCTAATACCTTTCAAGATCAAAAAAACGCAAAAGAAAGTTACAAGTATGGTTCATTAAGCAACACAAGCAAAAATGTCAGGCAACAAGCGATTGACCACAATATTGATGTTATAAAAATAGGCGAAAAGTTGGGCTCCAAAAGTCTTACCGTTTGGTTGGCAGATGGAGCAAATTTTCCTGGTCAATCCAATTTTCAAACGGCACTTCAGCACACTCAGGATAGTTTGAAGCAAATTTATAGAGCTTTGCCTGAAGATTGGAAAATGTTTATTGAATACAAACCTTACGAACCAAATTTCTATAGTACTGTAATTCAGGACTGGGGAACTAGTTTTATGCTAGCAAATGAATGTGGCGAAAAAGCATATACTTTGGTAGATTTAGGTCATCATTTACCAAATACTAATATTGAGCAAATCGTCTCAACACTTATGTATAAAGGCAAATTAGGTGGTTTTCATTTCAATGATAGCAAATATGGGGACGATGACATAACAGTTGGTAGCATCAAACCATATGCATTGTTTTTAATTTTTAATGAACTCGTCTATGGGATGGAAAACAACCCACAAAATCCTGATTTGGCTTGGATGATTGATGCTAGCCACAATATCAAGGATCCACTTGAAGATCTGATCCAATCGCTTGAAGCCATTCAAGAAGCTTATGCAAAAGCACTTTTGATAGATCAGGATGCACTTAGAAAAGCACAAGAAAACAACGATGTAACAAAATGTCAAGAAATGCTTCAAGAGGCATTTCGAACTGATGTCAGACCATTAATTCAGCAATCCAGATTAAAATCCAATGGCGCATTACACCCACTTGAAGTCTTTAGAACTTTAAAAGTTAGAGAAGAATTGATCCATGAAAGAGGCAAAAATACTGTTGCAACAGGTCTTTAAATAGTGGACATGAATAAAAAAGTTACGGCAATTTTTGACATAGGTAAAACAAATAAAAAATTCTTTCTTTTCGATCTGGATTATAAAGAAGCTCATAAAGAATATCAAATTATTGAAGAAATAGCGGACGAAGATGGATTTCCTTGTGATGATTTAACTGCTATCGAAAATTGGATAAAATCCACTCTTCTGAAAGTAATCCATTCAAATAAATACCAAATAGAGGCTGTAAATTTTAGCACATATGGTGCTAGTTTTGTTCATATTGATAAAAATGGGGATCCTATTTTGCCTTTATATAATTATTTAAAGCCATTGCCTCAGAAATATACTGATCAATTTTTAGAAAATTATGGCCCGGAAGTTAAAATATGCAATGAAACAGCATCTCCAGAAATAAATATGCTTAGTAGCGGTCTTCAGCTGTATTGGATTAAATATAGCAAGCCCGATCTTTTTAAAAAGATTAAATATTCCCTTCATCTTCCCAATTACCTTAGTTACATTTTTACTAAAACTCCAATCACTGATTACACAAGTATTGGTTGCCATACCATGCTTTGGGATCATTCCAAAAAGGACTACCACAAATGGGTATATAAAGAAAAATTAGATCTCAAATTTGCGCCTATCACAAGCTCAAAAAAGAAAATTGACACCGTAATTAATGACCACAATATTAAGTTTGGGGTTGGAATTCATGATTCCTCAGCAGCACTGCTACCCTATTTGAAAAGCGATAATAAAAAGTTCGTATTGATTTCAACGGGTACTTGGAGTGTGGCACTCAATCCTTTCTTTTCGAATATTAAATCAAAAAAACTTATTCAAACTAAGGTATTAAATTACATGAGAATTAATGGAAAAACCGTAAATGCTGAAAAAGTTTTTCTAGGGAATGAATATAAAATTCAAGTTGACAATTTAGTTGAATACTTTGGAGTACAAAAAGACGCTGATAAGCAAATTAAATTTTCAAAAAAAATCTATCAAAAATTACTGGTTGATCCATTGTTAAAATTCAAATTTGAAAGTTTGCACCCAAGAAAAGATGAACCAACTAAGAATAATTTTTCTCTTTTTAATGATTTCAAAACTGGGTATCACCAATTAATGGTAGAACTCATTGATATTCAAGTCGAAGCATTAAAATCTTGTATTGGCAAAACTAAAATAGAGAAAATTTACATTGATGGAGGATTTTCAAACAATGATGTTTTTGTTAAAATATTAAGCTATCATTTTAAGAATTATAAAATCAGAACTACAGAATCTGCATTGGGATCTGCTCTTGGTGCAGCAATGGTTATTTCTGAAAATAAAATTGGCAACAAATTTCTGAAGAAAAATTATAACTTGGAAAAAATTAAATCCATAAAACTCAATTAACTGTAATATGGCAGAAATAATTATAGATCCAAAATATCCATCTATTCCACATTTGCGAGATAAAGCAAAAAAAAGAATCCCTCGATTTGCCTTTGAATATTTAGATGGTGGCTGCAATAATGAAGTGAATTTGAGAAAAAATACCAGTGATATCCGTAAAATCGAACTAAAACCATATTATTTGAGGGATTACGGAGGAATTGATATGAAGACTGAATTGTTTGGTCAAACTTATGATGCTCCCTTTGGCATTGCTCCCATTGGACTCCAGGGATTAATATGGCCAAGAGCAACCGAAATATTGGCACAAGCAGCCAAAGAGCATAATATTCCTTATATCTTGAGCACGGTTGGAACTGCGGATATAGAAACAGTAGCCAAAATAACAGACCAAAAAGCTTGGTTTCAATTGTATCATCCGGCAGAAGAAGAATTAAGGGACAAATTGTTAAAGCGAGCTCATGATGCTGGATATCCCGTATTGGTTATACTTTCCGATGTACCTACTTTCGGCTACAGACCAAAAGAAATTAAAAATGGATTAGCTATTCCACCAAAATTGACCTTTAATAATATGATGCAAATAATGGCCAATCCAAATTGGGCATTGAGTACATTGATAGCAGGACAACCACAATTCAAAACATTAAAACCTTATTTGCCAAAAGGTCTTAATTTAAAACATTTAGGACTTTTCATGAATAAAACTTTCTCTGGAAGATTGAATGAAGAAAGAATTAATAAGATAAGAGATCAGTGGAAAGGTAAAATAGTATTAAAAGGAGTTGCTTCAGCTGAAGACATGAATAAAGCCATCAAAATTGGAATTGATGGGGTCATCATTTCTAATCATGGTGGCAGACAATTGGATGCTGGACAATCTACCATTGCTGTACTTCATGATATAATTGAAGAATTCAGAGGAAAGATTAAGATCATGATGGACAGTGGAATGCGTTCAGGTCCTGACATCGCTTCAACTTTAGCTTCAGGTGCAGATTTTGCTTTTTTAGGACGAGCATTTATGTACGGAGTTGGGGCAATGGGGCAAAATGGTGGCAATCAAAGTATTTCCATATTAAAACGGGAATTACAACAAGTTATGGAGCAAGTATGCTGTGAAAAAGTAATAGATCTCAAAAATCATTTAATTAAATAGTAAAACAAAAGAAAAATGAGCCAATACAACATTGAAGAAGAAATTGAAGAAATAGCAGGTGGTGAATTTGAAAGAACACCAGTCCCGGAATCCAAACTAAAAAGCTGGAAAAGTTTTTTGGGGATGTATGCAGGTGAACACGCTGCCGGAACTGAATTTGTTATTGGCCCATTATTTTTAACCGCTGGAGTTAGTGCTTTTGATTTAATTATAGGACTATTATTGGGAAATCTTTTAGCTGTCTTAAGTTGGAGGTTTTTGACTGCAGAAATAGCTGTAAAGCATAGGTTAACATTGTATTATCAGCTAGAAAAAATCTGCGGCAAAAAACTGGTTATCGGTTATAATTTGGCCAATGGAATTCTATTTTGTTTTCTTGCAGGAGCAATGATCACCGTTTCAGCGACAGCTGTAGGAATTCCTTTTAATATGGAAATGCCAAAATTAACCGATACCATGCCTAATGGAATGACTTGGATAATCATAGTTATTGCTATAGGCGCCGTGATTTCACTAGTTGCTTCTAAAGGTTATGATATGGTTTCCAAAGCAGCCAATTGGATGTCTCCAGTCATTGTTTTGGGATTTTTGGCGTGTGGAATCGTTGCTCTAACACAATTGGAAGTGAGCAATTTTTCAGATTTTTGGAATATTTGGGGTGAAGGAAGCGATCCTTTTCCAGGGCAGATAAAATATACTTTTTGGCATGTGGTAATTTGGTCGTGGTTTGCAAATGCTGCAATGCACATAGGAATGTCAGATTTATCCGTATTCAGATTTGCAAAAAATCCAAGTTCAGGATGGACTACTGCAGCAGGAATGTATGTTGGTCATTACATGGCATGGATCGCTGCTGCTCTTTTATACGCTGTTTATTTAAAATCTCCTGAGGCTGTAGGTTTCTTAGCTGAAGGTGTTGCCCCTCCAGTTGCACCTGGACCTTTGGCATATAATGCGATTGGCTTTTTCGGAATAATTGCTGTGGTGTTAGCTGGATGGACAACTGCAAATCCCACCATTTACAGAGCTGGTTTAGCATTTCAAGCAATAATTCCCAAAGTATCCACTTTTTGGGTGACCATTATTGCAGGAACGATTGCCACCATCGCGGGCATCTTCCCTGCATTTGCAATGAAATTATTAGGGTTTGTTGCACTTTACGGATTTATTTTAGCACCATTTGGGGCAATTATTGTTTTCGAGCATTTCTTTGCAGAAAAAGCTGGAATCTTGCGCAATTATGCTGAAAAAGCTAACATTAACATCAATCGAGCTGTACTTTATGCGTGGGCATTGAGTTTTGGTATATTTTATTTTATTTCCTTACAATTTGATGTGTTTTTGTCTTTTTTAACGCTACCTGCTTGGTTAATGTGCGGAATCCTTTACTTATGGTTAAGTAAGCTTTTCCAGAAAAAACAAATTAGTGTATAATATTATGACTATTCCTTTTTGAAAAGTTAATTGAAAGTATTTTTTGAAGGAGCGGTCAAAATTAATACAATATTTTGTTTATGAGATAATCGTACGTTAGCTGTGAATTCCGTTAGTATTCATATGCCAATTTTAGAATTTCCGTTTTCTGGACTAATTCTTAATTTCTAATGTGATGTTGATTACAGAAAGGGGGTTTCCAAATTCATTTTTATCTAATCTTTAAATTTAGAATTATTCTTCAAACCATTGATTCCTAGGTCTTTTGATTATCAAATACGATTAATCAGCATCTTTTCTTGATACACGTCATCTATTATATTGATTTGAATCATCCTTCTCAGTTTGCTTCGTTTCTACCTTTGTTTTATAATAAAAATTATTACAATGAAAAATATGTTGATTCTTGGTGCGGGTACTTCAGGTACAATGATGGCTAACCATTTAAACAATAGATTGTCCCATGATGAATGGAATATTACTTTGGTAGATAAAGAAGAAACCCATTACTATCAGCCTGGTTTTTTATTTATTCCTTTTGACATTTACAAACCAAAACAGGTTAAAAAATCTATTGATAAGTTTATCCCAAATAATGTAAGCTTAATCAGAGAAAAAATAAACAAAATCGATAAAGATCAGAATAAAGTTTTTCTTCAAAATGGATTAGAACTAAATTATGACGTATTGATCATTGCTACAGGAACAGACATTGCACCTGATGAGATTGAAGGAATGTTAGGAGATAAATGGCAGAAAGATATTTTTGATTTTTATACCTATGAAGGTGCTAAAAATTTAAGAAACAAATTGGCGAATTGGAAAGGAGGTAAATTGGTTGTGCATATTTGTGAAATGCCTATTAAATGTCCTGTCGCTCCATTAGAATTTGCCTTCCTAGCAGATTCATTTTTTATCAATAAAAAAATGAGGGACCAAGTAGAAATTACTTTTGTAACGCCGATGGACGGTGCATTTACAAAACCAAAAGCTTCTAAAGAACTTGGTTATTTGCTCGAAGATAAGAACATCAAATTGGTGCCAAACTTTAACATTGAAAGAGTGGATACTGAAAACAAAACCATTATAGATTATGGTGGTCAAGAAGTTGAATATGATTTATTGGTTACTGTCCCTACCAACAAAGGTGACGAAATGGTTGCAAGATCAGGATTTGGCGATGACCTTAATTTTGTACCAACCAATAAAGGAACGCTTCAAACGACTGTAAAAGATAATATTTTTGCAATTGGTGATGCTACCAATATTCCAGCTTCTAAAGCAGGTTCAGTAGCACACTTTGAAGCAGAAATATTAACTGAAAATATCATGCGTTATATTAAAGGCGAAACTTTGAATGAAACTTTCGACGGACACGCAAATTGTTTTATCGAAACTGGACATGGAAAAGCTTTGCTTATAGACTTTAATTATACTCAAGAACCTGTAACTGGAGTATTCCCATTGCCAAATGTAGGCCCTTTGAGCTTATTGAAAGAATCCCATATGAACCACATGGGTAAGCTTGCTTTCAAATGGATTTATTGGAACATGCTCATTAAAGGACGACATATTCCTTTTGTATCGTCACATATGTCAAAATCCGGAAAGGATATTGAAGTTAAAAATGAACCCGAATTAATAAAATAAAAATAAATTACAATGATCGAAAAAACATATGCTGGAACCGCAGTTGCGTGCACAGATGAAGGTTACCTTCAAGAATTAGCTCAATGGAACAAATCAATTGGAACCGAAATAGCCAAAGAAGAAAGTATTGATATGACTCCTAAACATTGGGAAGTTATTTCCTATTTGCAGGACCAAAACAAAAAAGGAACCGCATTGACCATTAGATCAATCGGCAAAAGTGGAGTCGTTTCCATCAAAGAATTTTATGAACTATTTCCAGAAGGTCCATTGAAAAAAGCAAGTAGAATTGCTGGAATCCCTAAACCTGTTAGCTGTATTTAAAAATATTCAGATCCAGGTTTATTTTTAAAAATTAAATCAAAAAAAATGACAACGAATCATAAAGTAAAAAAAATGATGCTTATTTTATCTAAAGCCACTTTGGATAATGTGTATGCATGTTTCATTCTAGCTAATGGAGCAAGAATGGAAGGAATTGAATCAGAAATATTTTTCACATTTTTCGGATTAGAAGCCATTCAAAAAGAGAAATTAAAACATTTACACGTAGCAACAGTTGGAAATCCAGCAATGCATATGCCAACCATGTTAGGTGGGCTTCCAGGAATGGAAGCAGTGGCTACAAAAATGATGAAGTCTAAAATCGAAAAATTAGATATACCTCCTGTAGATGAATTTCTAGAAATTTTGACAGCATCTGGAACAAAAATTTGGGCTTGCAAATTGGCAATGGATATGTTCGACATCAAAGAAAGTGATTTGATTGAAGACTTAGATGGCGTATTGACAGTTGGTGATTTTTATGCTCGAGCTTCAGGTGAAGGTACTCATGTGATTTTTATTTAATAAAAATACTTTTAATTGCCTCCACTTGCGGAAACAATAAAATTTCAGAATCCAAGCCTTCAAACATTGTTAAGGCTTGGATTCATTTAATTTAAAATATTACAATTACACTTTAGAATATTAAAATTATGTTTTCAAAAGATTGTGAATTAGGTTTAAAAACGACTATTCATCTTGTTGCTCAGACTCAAAAGGGAGTAAAACAAAACCAAAAAGAAATTGCTGAAGCGATAAAAGCACCGATTTCAGAAACTTCAAAGATCCTTAAAGTTTTAGCCAAAAAAGATATCATAAAATCTACCAAAGGACCAACTGGTGGTTACGAAATTGATCAAAGTAAATTAGATAACATTTCCATATGTTGTGTCGTTAAAGCAATCGATGGGGAAGAAATTTATGCAAGTTGTTGCCTTGGACTTAAATCATGTAAAGATTCAAATTCATGTTTGATACAATCTGACTACAAACAATTTCAGCATGGTCTCCAAAAAATGCACGAGACAACAAAGGTGAAAAATTTTGCAAGCAATTTTAAAGTCACTCCGAATGCATTTTAAATATAAAATCAAAATTTATAATGATAGAAAAAAAAGATATTCTTGCACTTTCAGACATTAAAATTTTAGTTGATGCTTTCTATACAAAAGTAAGGCAAGATGATATTTTAGGCCATATTTTTGAAAATAAAATAGCCGACAGATGGCCTTTACATTTAGACAAAATGTACCGTTTCTGGCAAACTATTCTTCTGAGGGAACATACTTATTTTGGAACCCCTTTCCCACCCCACGCCCATCTTCCGGTTGATGCAGAACATTTCGAGCGTTGGAAAAAACTGTTTTTTGAAACCATTGACGAAAATTTTGAAGGCGAAAAAGTCGTCGAAGCTAAATGGCGAGCAGAAAAGATGGCAGAAATGTTCCTTTATAAAATAAAACACATCCAAAACAGTCAGAATCATCCTATTATTTAG
>JAHEAQ010000080.1:0-8167 GCA_024642705.1 Bacteroidota bacterium
TTACTTTAAAATATTATTACTTCTCTGCTTCCAAAATATCAAACTCACTCTCAATATCCACATTCTTTCCTTTCAAATGAATCGTATATTTTCCTGGTTTTGCCAATACCCAAAAATTGAACAAAAATGGATTTTTATCCTCATTTGGACCAATCACAAAATCCCACGAATATGTATTCAATCCTTTTATTGGGTCTACATTTTTTGAAAATATTGGATCTTGGTCTGAAGATAAAATCTGCAATTCCATCGTTTCGTCAAACTCTGAATAAAAGTTAAAATACACATTTTCATAATTATTAAGATTTGGCTTTGCACCTGAGGCATCTCTTGGAGGAAGCATTGCATCCGAAGTGTAAAGATATTGTGTTCCTTTAGATGCTGATTTCATATATCGATAGATTGGCTCTAAATCTATTTTATATATTCCTCTTCCATGTGTAACTGCAATTAGATCTTTTTCTCTTTCTTGAATTGTCATATCTGCAACAAAGCTATTGGGAATCGTATTACCAAAAACATCCCAACTTCGCCCACCATCAATGGATAGGAATACTCCGTTAAATGTGCCACAATACAAAAGCTTTTCACTAATCGGATCTTCTAATATTTGTATGCTCCTCGAGTAAGTTCTGTAAAAATTTATTGGCGTGATGGAGGCTTTTTTTGGCTTGATCTACTTGATCGAGCATCAAATTCTGATCTTGGTTAACATCTTCAAGGAATTTGCAGTAATAAAATGCCTTTAAATCCTATCTTTTCGCTTTTCATTCCAATCGTTGAAACTTAATGCAATTAAAATACCAACGACTATAGAACGATTTCACCTATGGCATATTTAAAATATTGACCTGTCTTACCAGCATGTCCAGCAAAGAGGTTTTGTCCCAGGATCTTATATCTTGTATTTCTGAAAAGCTTTATCACTAGACTTTAACTTGCGCTACTCTTGGTTTTTTACCATAGCTCGGATATCTTCTCTAAGTTTCACTGCATCGTAAATGATTCCATCTTTTATAGTGTACTTCACACCTCCAACTCTCTCCATTTCGCCAGTTTCATCATTTAGTTTTAAGAATCCAGTGCCATATAAAACCTTTAGATTTTCAATTGGATTTTCATCCACAATAACTAGGTCAGCCAAAAGTCCAGGACGAATTACGCCAAACTCAATAGGTTTCCCTTTTGGTTCAAATATAGCTTGTGCTGCATGCATGGTGGCACCTCTGATGACTTCCAAAGGATGAAAACCCGCTTCTTGAAGTAATTCCATCTCTTCAATGTATCCAAATCCCCACAGATTGTAGATAAAAGACGCATCATCGCTTACCGTTACTCTTCCTCCAGCGTTTTTATAATCATTTAAGAATGACATCCAAACATGATAAAAGTTCTTCCACGCTACTTCGTCCCACGTAGTCCAATTGAAGAAATATGAACCATGATTTTCTCTGTTTGGTGTATAGAAATCCCATAAAGTAGGCAAGGTATATTCCTTGTGCCATTCAGCGTCACGTTCCCTCATTACATCTCTTCCCGCCAGATAAGCAGTCATTGTAGGATCAATGATGAAGTCCAACTCAAGAAATTCATCAATTAATGCTTTCCATTCTTTGCTGCCTCTAGGATGAATTTTATCCCATTGATAAGCCACTTGACTGAAACGTTGTTGCTCATCATTATAATTAAAATTTGCAGGCCAATGCTGAATGTCTTCATTTTTATACAAAGCTTCAAATAAACCATAATAGTGCGTCATATTATCCAAGCCTAGTCTTGCTGCATCCAATGCATTGGTTTGAGCCACCATTGGCTGTGAAATATGGGCTACCGTACCCATTTTTAATTTGTGTGCCTCATCGATTGCTGCTTTTAGAACATCTGGATCATGGTTGAAAAATTTTAATCCTTCAACACCTTGCTTGGAAGCCCATTGCACCCATTCGACTGCTTTTTCAGGGGTGTATACATCTCCACCTTTCCAATCTTCTCCTGATCCAAGGGTATGAAAAGCAACCATTCTTGGAGCGACAATTTTATTTTCTGCACTTCGTTTCTTTTCACTTTGTGTCCAAGCAACATTAGCCGCAGGTACACCTCTTATGGTTGTAATGCCATGAGCCATCCACAATTTATAAGGATATTCTGCATTAGGTGATTTCGCAGCACCTCCCACATGGGCATGTAAATTGATAAAGCCTGGCAATACGTAAGAACCTGATGCGTCAATTTCTTTGGTTGCTCCTTGTGGACGAGAAGCCTCATTTATCGGGACATTAGGCACTCCAACACTTATAACTTTTACAATTTTATTCTTTTCAATGACAATGTCCATTGGTCCCATAGGAGGAGCGCCCGAACCATCGATGACGGTTGCTCCACGAATAATTAATCTTTCAAAAGGGCCTTCTCCTTCGTCTGCTCTTCTATCGGGAGCTGGATTGAGAATATTTTGAGAATAGCCAAAAGTAATTGCTAATAATAGAAGAATACAACACGTAATTAATTGCTTCATAATACAGAAGATTGATTGGTTAGGTTAAATGAGTTCTGAACACAGATCAGAATTCGATCGATGTTTGTTTAAAGTTAGTAATTATTTTAAAAAGATAAGCCAAATTTTAAAATGGATTTTGTGAAGCGTGTTAATAGCATTTACAAAGCTTGATGGACATTCGTATAGATAATTTGGCGGGTAATTAATTGCTATATTTATCGAAAACCATAAAAACAAAGGTATGATCGCAACATTAGTTAAATCGAGGTTTTTAATTATTTAATTCTACTTATAATTTTGGATTTAATTTATATTCCAATTTTTATAACATCCTTAAGATTTTATTATCTTTCAGCTTCTAAAATTTCAAACTCACTCTCAATATCCACATTATTTCCTTTCAAATGAATGGTATATTTTCCTGGTTTAGCCAATACCCAAAAATTGAACAAAAATGGATTTTTATCCTCATTTGGACCAATCACAAAATCCCACGAATATGTATTCAATCCTTTTATTGCGTCTACATTTTTTGAAAATATTGGATCTTCGTCTGAAGTTAAAATCTGCAATTCCATGGTTTCGTCAAACTCTGAATAAAAGTTGAAATACACATTTTCATAATTATTAAGATCTGGCTTTGCACCTGAGGCATCTCTTGGAGGAAGCATTGCATCCGAAGTGTAAAGATATTGTGTTCCTTTGGATGCTGATTTCATATATTGATAGATTGGCTCTAAATCTATTTTATATATTCCTCTTCCATGGGTAACTGCAATTAGATCTTTTTCTCTTTCTTGAATTGTCATATCTGCAACAAAGCTATTGGGAATCGTATTACCTAAAACATCCCAACTTCGCCCACCATCAATGGATAGGAATACTCCGTTAAACGTGCCACAATACAAAAGCTTTTCATTAATTGGATCTTCTAATATTACATTTATAGGCGCTTCTGGTAAATTTGAACCAATCGATTCCCAAGTGGTACCAAAATCTTCAGATCGAAATATGTATTTCTTCATGTCATCCTCTCCTATTCCACTCAAAGTGCAATAAACCCTAGATTCTTTATGTCTGGATGGAGCAAAACTTTTTATATATTTAGCAGGCAATCCTAATGATATTTCATTCCAATTAAGCCCATCATCTTTTGAAACCCAAGCTGCACCTTTAGAAGTTCCTGCATATAAAATACCTTTTTTAATCGGTGATTCTTCCATAGCTGAAATTCCATTTCCACTCCGAACCTCATCTACTGATAAACTTAGATCAGGACTAATAACTTCCCAATTATCACCACCGTCACTTGTCTTAAACATATAATTTGCTCCGTAATACAAAGTTTGAGCTTGGTGAAATGATGCAAAAAAAGGAGTAAGCCATTCATTGTAAATTTCTGTTGAAAAATCTTTTGGCAATTTCGGTTTGATATTTTTGGAAACTCCTGAAGACATTGATTTTCGTCTTATTGCTCCATTTTGAGATTCATAATATACAATATCAGAATCATCTCTATCTGGAGTTACAACAATTCCATCTCCTCCAGACCATGGATCGATCCATACATATTCCCAAGCATCTATTCCCAATGGTTTTAAGGTCTTTGCTGGGCCACGAACAGCAGAATCATCTTGTGTTCCAGAATAAATATTATAAGGATTATCCTCATCGGTTCGCACAAAATAAAATTCACCGACTGGAATATTATTATAATGCATCCAATTTAACCCTTGATCGTAACTGATATAAATGCCTCCATCATTTCCAGAAATAAGGTGATTTGGGTTGGTAGGATTAATCCATAAATGATGATGATCCAAATGAAAAAAATCAGCAGGAGAAGGCTGAATATGTTGGACATTTCCTCTCAATGGTTCAAAATCCTTGCCTCCGTTATCACTTTTCAAAACAGTTGCTCCAAGCACAAACAATTCATTATCATTCATTGGATTCACAAAACAATCCGTAAAAACTTCTCCATACGTTCCCAAAATTTTCAAATTCTCTTTATGCGTTTTCTGCCAATTTTCTCCGCCATCTAAAGTTTTATATACTTCTCCAGATCCATTTTCATAGCCAGCATTGGCATTATCTGTAAATGCATAAACTATATCACTGGATTGATGTGAAATGGCTAGACCAGTTCGACCATTCATCGAACCATCTGGGAATCCGTTGTTGGCCTTATTCCAATTATCTCCTCCGTCCACACTTTTGTATATTGTTCCGCCAGGTCCTGCTTTATCTTCGCTACAATACCAAGTAGAAGCATACATTATATTAGGATTAGAAGGAGATATAATTACGTCATTCGCACCAGTCCTTTCATCATAATATAAGACTCTTTTCCATGTTTGTCCTCCATTAATAGATTTGTAAAGTCCTCTGTCTTGACTTGGAGAATAAAAATTACCAAGAGCAGCAACAAATACGATATCAGGATTTTCTGGATGGACAATAACTCTTCCAATATGTTGAGTTAATTCCAATCCTACTGAT
This sequence comes from Bacteroidota bacterium, assembly GCA_024642705.1. Classification (GTDB taxonomy): domain Bacteria; phylum Bacteroidota; class Bacteroidia; order Chitinophagales; family Saprospiraceae; genus Portibacter. The sequence continues at coordinate 5,000 of JAHEAQ010000080.1, forward strand.
TCCCATGTTTGACCGGCATCATTAGAACGATAGACCCCAGCTCCTGGAATGGTGTGCCCCCTTTTTGCGCGTAGACTTTCACCGGTTGCGACATACACAATATCTGGATTACTAGGAGCTATTTTTACATCACCAATACTATAGCCTGATTGATTTTCAAAAATTGGATCCCAAGTCAAACCATGATTGGTTGTTTTCCACAAATTTCCAGAACCGAATCCTGCATAAATAATTTCTGGATGACCTGGCACCACATCAAATGATTCAATTCTTCCTGAATTGATAACAGGTCCTATGGCATTCCATGACATCCCTGCAAAAAGTGAATTTTCCTTGTTTTCAGAAAATGACTCCCAAGCTTTTGCAACATCAGATTTTGTATTCTGAGATATTAAACATTGGAAACTTAAGATTAGAATGATGATAATATTCGAAATTCGAAACTGCATTTATTTTATGGTTGGTTCTTAGATTCCAAAATAAACACTTATTCAATAACTATATATAAAAATTCATTTTTTCTAACGTTAGCAGCAATTTTGAAGAACGTAATAGCACAAATTTTTGATTAATGAATTTTCAATACTTTTCCAAAGATCCTATTCAATTAATAATCATTTTGAAATAAATGATCTGTCTCTAAATTGGTATTTACATAAAACGATAATTGCACTTGAATTTGATTAAAAATTCAAGTGCAACTTATTTCTCAAAAAAAAAAAAGAAAATTAATTCGTTTTCAAAATATTTCTTGAATTCCCTTCATTGTCAATAACTTCAAAGATAGGAGTACCATTTTCATCTACATAGATTCGAATCTTTTGTCTGCCGTCCGGGCCAGCCAAAAACATTCCTGAGTTATTGGCTCCAGTGCGCCCAATGAAAAGTCGTTGTTTTGTACCCAAACTATTGCCAATTTCTGCAATAAGCTTTTTTTGATCTTCTTCATTCATACTTTCTAATCTAGTCTGAATTTCTTTTATTTTATCCATCCTAGTAAATAAATCAGAACCAGTAGGGATATCCATAATAGAAATGCCGCGTCTAATTCTCTCTTTTCCGTCAGCATAAACCTCTTCATTTAAAATTTGAATGACTTGATCTTCTTTGTATTGATCCATAGAAAATGACATTCCTGAATAGGTTTGCCCATCTTCAGTATTGCCGTAATAACTTAAGCCGCCGCATTCATCGCTTTCTTCGTTAAAAAATATAATTCCTGCAGGTCTTTCTCTCTTTTCAATATCTATTCCATTCATTCTTCCAGAATGTTGTCTGTTTTCATTGCTTAATACCATGCGCAAATTGCCATCTTCAGCAACAATATTTATTCTTTTGACAGTGATTTCATCAAAATTTTCATTATTGTTTTTCTGAAGAAAACCAGATAATAAAACAAAACATATTAAGCATGAGCTAATCACAGCATATGCTGTTAAATAATTCAATTTTTTTTCCATTTTTTTATTTCATTTAATTTTTAGTTCATCATTCCGACGAGACTTGAAATAAAAAGGTTTCATCACGTGCCTATAAATAATTAAATTTCAGATAGACGTACTTAATTCTTCGACAAAGAATTTTATTCATAATTGAAATATTAAAATATTGTTTCTTTATCTAATTGAGCGATATGCTATGCACCTTCGCCAAACATCAGAAGAATAAATTCTGCTGGTTCGTCATAAGGATTAAGCACTTCATGTGTCATGCCAGGTGGTATAAAAAAAGCATTACCAGCCGTTATTTCATAATCCACATCATTAAGACGAGCAGTTACCTTACCTTTTATTAAGATTATCATTGAAGAAAAAGGATTCGATTTTGATTGAGGGTGTTCATTGGCATGCTGACCAGGGTGCAAATATCCATATCCAGTTCTAAGCCCTGTGTCATAATAAAAAATAGATGCTTGGGCACCATGCGTGCCACGTGTAAAATGTTGACCAAATGGAATAATTTCAGGCATTCCTTTGGTCCAGAAATGAAAAGTAAATGTTAAAACATCACTCACAAATTCTTCATTAGGTTGAAAACTTTCCATAACCTCAATATCTAAAGGAGCATAATCTGTTGAAAATGCCTTCACAGCAGCCGTAAGCGCATTTATTTCGCCTTTATCTAATTGATTTAAGGTTCTAATGTTTGTTACAAAATAAAATGTAGGTGATGAAGGAGATCCTTTTCTGATAGCAAATGTAGAAGGATTATTATCTAAAGGCATTTTAACTTCAACTGCCCACATTTGTTTGTCAACTTCAACACCAAATGAATGATCAGAGGTGAACATAGGATCTTTTTGATAATCGACTGAAAATCTTTCCAAAATATTTTTGATCACCTCATCCTGAGCGTTGGAAATTGATATTTGGCAAATAAAAAGTGTTGCCAAAAAAGCTTTAATTAAAAACAATCTTTTTTTGTTTGTGAATTCTAATAACTGTGATTTCATTTTTTTGATATTTATAATGATTTAATACCTATAATGAAAACATCAATTGCTAATGGTTGCAAGGATTTTAGGGTATTTACTCTTTTAGGGATGAACCAATTTAATTTAGGGATGAAGCAATTTAATCTAATGAGGTATCCACATATTTCTCTGTTGACATCAACAGTTTTTGAGTATTTGCCTTTGAAACTTTTATCGGATTATCAATAGATTTCAATTTGACAAATAGACCTGAAGAAACTTTTTTTATGGATTCTAGATGGAAGAGATTAATAATTATGGAACGGTTGCATCTGATAAATAATTCTGAATTTAGAATTTCATCCATTTTGCCTAATGTAGATCTAATCAAGTATTTTTTGACTTTTTCATTTTCCAAATATGTCAATTCCAAATAATTATCTTCTGACTGCATGCAAATGATTGCATTTTGCGGTAAAGCTATTTGATTGTTTTTATAATCGCCCTTTATTAAAATAACATCGTTAGGATTGATTAAACTATTTGAAATGGTAAGAGATTCAGCATAATTTTTGATCATATTTTGATAGCTGAAGAACAAAATAGTTATAAAAAAAGGAAAGACTAAAACCGAACTTATTTCTATAACGTGACTGAAATAGCTAGAAAAACTAAAATCATGAAAATTTCCTAAAATATTATACAATAGAAAACTTGCAGTTCCAACAGAAATAAAAAAATAAAATACCCAGGAT
>JAHEAQ010000080.1:8267-25145 GCA_024642705.1 Bacteroidota bacterium
ACCCAGGATGTATTGTTCAATATAAATCTTGGTCTAATGATAAATTCATTAAAGCAAATCGTAATAAATAAGGTTGGGATAATTATGAGTAAGCCACTTGCTAATTCTAAAGAAATATGTTCAGTAGGATTGTAATTGTTGACTCCGAAAGGCTGAAAAAAAATTAAAAAAAGATAAATAAAAAGGCTGCAACTAATTGCCAACGTTATTTTAAATTTTAAACTCTTTGGATAAATCAATGACTTATAAAAAGACATATTAATTTCTTTTTAATTATTTCAAAACTATTGCATTTTCAAAGTAATTAAAAAAATTAATCTTTAGTAAAAAACTGTCTAAAAACCATTGGGAGCAACTTTTTATTTTTTACTTAGTTTGCTTATTTAAAAAATATAATTTCAAGAAATTCAGACTCACATTCTGAATTTCTTGAAATTATATTTTGGAATTATGCAGGATAAATTGAACTCAATTATGTTCAAATCAAATTTAATTAGGCACAAAAGTTATGACTGATGTAGTAGAAACTAATTCGGCTCCAGAATTTGTAAAATCAAATTTGTCGCTTTTATTTGTTAATGTTAGCTTATCAGTTTCATACTCATAGGTGAAAGTATTAACACCTCTCGCTGATTCTACAGGCGTAGAAGTTATAGTTTTATTAGGTCCAATTTCAATTTTTGAATCCCACTCGTCAATGGAAGTTTCTTGATAGGAAACCCAAGTTCTGGTTCCTCCTCCATTAAGTATGGTTATACTAATATTTCCTCCTACTCCAATAAAATCCAATGTTTGGGCAGAATTTGCATTATTGGTATGAATTGCAGAAGATGCTGTCCAAGAACCTACTAATTCTGCAACTGTCAATTGTGTTTCTGCATCAGGATCTTTTTCCTCTTTTGTGCAACTGAACGCTAAAATTAATAAGCTTAAGAATAAAAATTTTAAAGATTTCATAATTTTATTTTTTGTGATAATTGAAAATTTCAACTTATCTGGTTAAATGATAATCCAAATATCTACTCTTCTAAATAATTAGTCATGTCTGTGTGTTTCAAAGCTATGTCTATTTGTTTCATTTGCATGAAAAGCCTGAATTTAAAGGCTTTTTGATAAGTATTAAAGCAAAATTAGTTGCCAAAAACATTTAAATAGAAATATATTTCTACAGAAAATTAAACCAATTTTATTATTTCTTCTTGAAATTGCTTGGTGCTTCACCGTAAAATTCAATAAAAACTCTACTAAAGTGAGCTTGAGTTTTAAAGCCTACCATGTAAGCTACTTCGCTCACATTATATTCACCTAAATTGAGTAATTCTTTGGCCTTTTCTAATCTAATTTTACGAATAATTTGGGAAGTGGATTCACCTGTAAGTGCAATTAATTTACGATGCAATTGAGCGCGGCTAACATGGATTTGTTCACATAATTGAGATATTCCAAATTCTTCTTCATCTAAATGCTCTAACATTATATCTTTAATTTTAACCAAAAAAGAGTTCTCTTTTTGAGGTAAACTGCTTATCGATTGAGTGAAATCAGATTCTGAATATCTTTTTTGTATCTCAGCCCTTAAGTTCAACAAATTTTTCAGTCTAATTAACAGCTCTTTTCTATTAAAAGGTTTTGCTAAATAAACATCAGCTCCATGCTCAAGTCCTTCTATTTTTGAATTCAAATCAGCTTTGCCTGTTAACAAAATAATAGGAATATGGCTAGTTCTTTCGTCACTTTTTAAAGTTTTACATAATTCAAAGCCATTTTTTTCAGGCATCATTACATCACTAATAATAATGTCAGGAATTTGCTCTATTGCTTTATCAATTCCTATATTCCCGTTATTAGCAAAAACAATTCGATAATTGTCTTTTATGCTAACGGCAATGTAATGCGATACATCTGCATTGTCTTCAACTATTAAAACCAAAGGAATGCTTTGATCTTCTTCGTTGTTTTCTTTAATGATTTCATCCAACCTATTTAAGCTTCCTGACCATTCGTCCGATGGGGTTGTAATTGCAGCTTCAAAAAGCAACGCATCGTTGGTTATAGGCAAATGAACTGTAAATTCACTCCCCTCATTTATTTTACTTTTCACATCTATAGTCCCATTCAATAACTTAACCAACTCCTTAACCAAGGATAAGCCAATTCCGGTTCCTTCTTCAGAACGAATACTTGAATCGTCTGCTTGATAAAACCGATCAAAAATTTTATCAAGATGGTCAGATGAAATGCCAATTCCAGAATCTTTGACAATTATTTCTAAACTATGTTGATTAGCTTTTCCAACGACTTTGTTGGAACTAAAATATATATCAGAATTATTAGAAGAAAATTTAATTGCATTTGAGACTAGATTTCCAACTATGTATGAAATTTTGTCAACATCAAAATCCATTAAAATTTTATCTTCTTGGGGATTATAATGTATTCGAATATTTTTTTCTTCAGCGTAAGATTGAAAAGATTCCAATCTATATTTTAAATAATCAATAATATTTCCTTGTAGATAATTTATTTTAAGTTGACCAGATTCTATTTTTGACAATTCTAACATCTGATTAATTAAACCCAATAAATTTCTCCCGTTTCGATTTATCATTTTATGGGCATGGTCAATCTTTTCTGTTTCGCCCTCTTCCGCATAATTTATTATTGCATCATTCATTCCAAGGATCACTGTTAATGGTGTTCTAAACTCATGAGTTATATTGGTATACATCCTAGTTTTTACACTATCAAGTTCCTTTATTCTTATTGCTTCTTTTATATCTAATGTTCGTTTTAGTTGATACTTATAGGCATGGGTTATTACAAATACAAACACCAAGACATAAATTCCAATTGCCCACCATCTTAAATACCAATATTGTTCAACTACGATTGGTATTTGGATTTCATTAATTGCAGCAGTCTTATTTGGCCCTAATGCTGCAACTTTGAAAGTATAACTACCTGGTGGGATTTGAACATACCTGACTTCATTTTGCGTTCCGTCTTGAATCCAACCATTATCAAGTCCCTCCATAAAATGCATATATCGATTTTTATTGACTGCATCATACTCTGTTAAACTATAATTAAAAGTAATGGTTCTTTCTCCAGATTCTACAATAATTTTCTCTGGATTATTGAAAGGTAGATTTGGGACATCATTGAATTTATCTTTTTTTTGATTGAATTTAGTAACTCCAATAAGATTGAGTCGACCACCTTCTTTATTGGACATTTTGAAGTCTTTAGGATTAAATCCAACAATTCCATTCATTCCTCCAAAATAAAATAGTCCGTTTGAAGTTTCAAGGTAAGACCATCTGTTAAATTCATTATCTGGCAACCCTTGTTCTTTATAATAATTAGATATTTTGGCATTATTTGGTTCAAATTGACACAAACCTTTATGCGTTGCTATCCATAAAGTTTCATTAGATCCCAACACGTCGTACACCACATTAGAAGGAAGCCCATCATTTGTGGTGTAAATGAATTTCTGTTTGTTTCTAGGATCGAATCGGATTAATCCCTTATTTGTGGATAACCAAAATTCATTCTTCCATTTCAAAATTGCAGTAATCAATATGTCATAGCCTTCCTCTTTTGAAAATATTTCAACCAATGAAGAAGATTTATTTGTACAATCTATAATGTAGACTCCTTGATTATATGTTCCGTAAATAGAATTAGTCTCTGAATCATATGAGCCAAATTTAAAGTCAGTATTCACAGAAGTAGGTTGATTTTGAACTTCGACTGGAATTAGTTTTTGATTTAATTCATTAAAAGTACTGATTCGTTCCAGATCACAGTACCACAAATTTGCATCCCTATCTTCAAATATTCTGGGAAAATATTTTTTAAATGGATCTTCAACAGCATCTTTGGCCAATCGAGAAATTGGAATATTATATTTTTTTACTGACCCTGAATTAATATCAATTTTTAGTAATTTATCCAATTGATTGGTCCATAAATAACCATCTTTTCTTAACACCATTGAATAAAATTCTTTATTTAAACTGGTGCCTGCTATCTGCTCTTTCTCGAATTCTAATTTTCTTACTTTGTGTGTTTCAAGATTAAGAATTAAAAATTCATTTTCATTTTCTTTAATTAGCAAAGTTGTTGGGCTCAATTCGAGCATTTCTTTAATTCTTAATGGATTGCTATTTGCAGTAACTTCTGTAGAGGAAATATTTAAATATTTATTAAATAATGCTTTGTTTTTCCGAAATCTAATCGCCCCAAAAAAATGTCCATTCCAATAGCCACCATCTTTATCTTCAAAAAAATGATACATTAGTTGTATTCCTCTTGACTTTTGAAATATTGGATCTTCAAATTTTTCTAATTTTTCAGCTTTTGTGTTAAAATAATAGAGATCTTTTTCCCCATTGTAGAACCAAATATTATTGAAATTATCCAAGCTCATTCTTCCAACTTTTTCAACATCTACATCATCAGGAAATTTAAAACTTTTCAATGTTTCCATGCCATTTGGGCTTGTAGATGCTGGTGGGTACCAGAAATTTTTATTTTTGTCTACAAGAATAATATTATTGGTAGGTTCACCACTGTTGGTGTCATTTGGAATAAAAACAGTTACATCATTGTTTGCTAGGTCCAATAAATAATATTCAACTCCTAATCCCCACAACCATAATTTCCCATCTTCTCTTTCAGTAAAATAATTTAATGGGACTTTTTGAGTACTAATATCAACAATATGAACAAATGCATTTTTATTTTCAACAAATTTCCACAGAGAAAACTTATTCCCTTTTATGGTTTCTTTGCTTTCATCAAGCAAGGCAAAGAAGTCTCCATTTTTCAATGTTCCAAAATGATTTAATTCTGGGACAAAATCCGTTTGAATAATTTCATTTTTAATAAAAGTAGAAATTCTCTCAACATTTCCAGTTTTCAAATTCAATCTGTTAAAAACTTTATCGACACTAAAAGCCCAAATTATTTCATTATTAGGTTTTGCAACTTTCAGGATTGTATTGTTGCTTAAAGTATTAACATTTTTATCCGAATGTTGAAAATTAACATAATTATTTCCATCATACCTTCTAAGTCCGGTATGCGTTGCAAACCACATAAATCCGTAATCATCCTGGGTAATATCATAAATCCAACGATAGCTTATTCCATAATCTGTCGTATAATGATCTATAGAAATATTGCTCTGGCTTAAAGATGTTTCTGCGCAGCATAATAAAAAACCAAAAATGAATAGCGAAATTAATTTTTGCACTTACAAGCTTTTATTGATTTTTTCAGGTTTTAACGGCGATTTAAAATTAAATATTTAAATTTTGAGCTTTTTAAAATTACAATCACCGAATACGAAAATACATAGTTTTAACTAAATAATTTTTTTGTCATACGATAATAATCTTTGAATTCAACAGTAAAAAAGTAAAATATAAAATTTCTATAAATTTAATATTGCTTCTAAATACTTGCAGCTGTTTTTGTTTGAAAAGAAAAGCTAGTTTCAAATCACACAGTGAAAAAAAATTTGTTTCACAAAATTAATTTTATTGTTGGATAAACATAATTTGCTTGGGCCTTCCCAAAACTCCATCCTTTATTTTTCTTAACAATCCTAAATCTGAAATGCTAAGTATAGAACCAAATTCTTGTTCAATTTCTGATTGATTTTAAAGCAATTTTAGGATATTTTAATCTTCAATGGTAATGAATATTAATTTATTGGAACTTGAAATAGCGAATGACCAATAAGTAATTTCATCACCTATTGCTTTGTAATATAATATCTTAGCAATTTTTGTGTCATATATGGTCTTTGGATTGGACCCAAAACTAATCATATCGATATATTCTAACTTTCTAAATCCTTTTAGTATTTCTTCCAATTCATCAATATCAAACCCTGAACAATTGATTTTTTGATACAATTCTCCAATGTTATATTTTTTGGTAGCTAAATCGGTAAACAACAATTCAAATTCTTGGGTTCTGAATTTATCTTTATCTGGTTTGGTTGACAAAAGCGAAACTTTGCCATATTCTGAAATATACTTAGCAGCAATTTCAGCAGTCAATGCAGATAGATTTGCGTCCCATAAATTACACAAAATGATGATTTCTAATTTCTCATCTGGAAAAATTGTAATTCTCGAGTTAAATCCTGTCCTAAAGGCTCCGCCATGCACATACATTAATTTGTTCCTATAATAATAATTGTACCACCCATAACCATACGGAATGCTTTGTCCACTTTTTAGCTTTCCTGTTGAAAACATTTGATTAAGGCTCTGAGAATTCAACAATTGAGGACCTTTCAATGCAGCATTCCATTTAATCATATCATCTAATGTTGTGACCACGCCAACATCAGCCCTAGATTCTGCTGAAGGCGGGATATACGTTCCTTTCAAGTATCCACTAGAGTTCCATTTGTAGCCAATTGCCAAATTATTAGTTGAATCAGTTGAATAGACAAATGTAGAATTCATTTCTAAAGGCAAAAAGATCCTATTTCGTAAAAAATAGGAATAATGCTTCCCTGTAATATTTTTAATGACCAAACCCAAAAAAAAAGGACCACTGCTATAATTAAAACCTTCGCCGGGATTAAAAAGGAGTGGCATTTTTTGTTGAGCGATAGCCATTTTTTCATAAGAATCATTTTGAATAAAATAATCAGTAGGTTCATTCCAATCGTCTCGTAATCCCGAAGTATGATTCATAAGATTTTCAATGGTTATATCTTTCCAAGTTTCTGGAATATCATTCAAATATTTCGATAATTTGTCTTTGACTGATAATTTGCCATCTTCTTGCAATAACAAAATAGCAGCAGCAGTAATCTGCTTTGTCATAGAGGCAATTTCGAAAGTTGTCTGTCTACTCACTCGTGTTCTTTCCTCTAAATTATCATTTCCATAATACCCTTTTTTCACGACCTCATTATTTTTGATGATGGCAATCGAAAGTCCAGGAATATGCTTGATTTTCATATGGTCATGTACAATAGAGTCTATGGTTCCGATTTGTTTTTGCTGCCTTGAAAATGAGAGGTTGGAACTTAGAAAAATGATTAAAAGTATCGGAAAAAATCTATTCATTTCGGCCATTTGTAATTTTAGAAAAGTCCATTTTGATTTGGTGAATTAGGATCAACAAGTTGTCCCAAATCCCAAAGTTCTACAATTTTATCATCTTTAATTCTGAATATGTGAACGACAGCAATTTGCATTTCCTCTTTAGAAACAAGAGAATGTGAGATTACTGCATCTCCGTCAAGGTATATGTTTTTTATTTCAATTGATTTATTTGGATTTGATTGGTGAGATTCTACCATTGCTTCAAGCAACGATTGTCGATCACCCTTAAAATATTGGTTGTGATGAATAAAATCATTTGAAATGTACTTAGAGTAACCTTCTTCTACTGCACCAGAACTTGCACAATTCAAGAAACTGATCGCGATTTCTTTTTTATTCATTTAAATTTCAAATTAGTTAGAAAAATCAATTTCATAAAATTATGCAAATATTTGTTTGGATGGATTTTTAAAATATTCTTTAATATGGATTTTAATTCCAGGTATTGCTTAAAAAAAGGGTTCATATCATGCTTACTTAAGGTTAGAGGCATTGCTTAGATTATTATCTATAAAAAAAGCTGAGTTTTTTCAAACTATAATTTAAGTTCTTGGTCTATTAATCCAATTAATTGTTTAATATCTTCTTTTGTGAATCTATACACTCTTTCTTTGTAAATTCGGTAACCTTCTGTTTTTTCTAACAATATTCTAAATTTAGGGTCTTTTTTAAGTGATTCAAAATCAAGAGGCACAAAACCTATTGTTTTAGATCGTTCCTCTCCATTAATTTTTGTCTTATAAGGGTAATAAAAATTGTCACTATAAATTTCTCCACTGATTGTATCATTATCAAAAACATGATTAAATTTTAAGGAATAGTCAGTATTTATTCTGAAATGTTCAAAGTAATAATCATCAAAAACTTCAGAAATATCAGGATTAAAGCTATTTGATTTGCTTAATCTAGGAAATAAGGTTTCATAGAGACCTTGGGCTATATCTCTAATGCTGTCATTTCGGATGATGTCAAGACCTACATCTTTTATTCGGCTATACACAGCATTAGCTGGATAAATGTATTCATCTCTTTTTATAATTGCAAAATCAAAACACATGCTATCACCATAGGTCAAGTTTTGGTCTAAATAATCTAAAACTTTAAAATGGCTTTTATTCCCCAGATTTATCAGATTGAAATCAGCATAAACATCGTCATATATGTGCAGCATTTCATCTTTTAATTGGCTTAGTAAGATGGTTTCGAGCTTTAAACGTTCTCTTTTTTGGTTCCAAGTATTAATTTGAACTGCGATAAGTATTCCAATCACCACTAAAACAACTTCTCCAATACCATATTTGATATATTTAGCAGTTTTGCTATCAAAAAGAAGCGATTTTCTGAGGTTTCGAAATAGTTTAATCATTGTTCTTTATTTTTCACGTTGGAGACCAGTATTTATAGGAGTCTCTAGGCAATTCATATTCTAATTTTATAAAAATCATTTTTTTCGAACTACTACACTTTTATAATCTATTTAGTATTCTTTGTAAGAATTACTGGCCCCAATAAACCAGATGAAAGCAATGTTCCTTCTGCTTGGTAAAAAGGCATTGTTGTAAAAGTTGTTTTTTCTGCATTGGGTTGCGCATCCCCAATTAATCTATTAACCCAAAGATTTGTAACATTGAATTCCAATCCATTCTGCCCTTTTTGTAATGCTTCTGTTATGTCCATTTTAAATGGTTTTTTCCATAATATTCCCATATTCTTGCCATTGACGATTACTTCAACCAGGTTATTGACGCTGCCTAATTTCAAAATATACTCTGCTCCTTCTTCTTTTTCACTCAATTCAATATTATTTGAATAGGAAGCTGTTCCTGAGAAATATTTAATAGCTGGATCATCATTTTCTGACCATGAACTTAAATTATCCATTTGAATTTGCTTCCCTCCTATTTTGACTCTCCATTCTGGTCCAACTTCTAAAACATGAGTCTCAACTTTCTCGGGCGTGTCAAAATGATCTGAATTTGTTTTACCATTAAAAACTATAAAAAATGCTCCCCATGATTCAAACTTTAGAGGTATTATAGTTCTTCCTTCCTCCTTTCGATAACTAATTTTATTAGTTTTTCCCGTTTGAGGGTCGAAAAGTTCTGGCACTTTCCCAGAGATTCTGAAGCTAATTTCTGCATCCGTTGCGAGCTCATTTCTATTGTTCAACCAATAAATGTCTTGAGATGCTGTTTGTCTGTGACGAAAAAGAATTTTACTCTTGGTTTTAGTGATGATTACGTCAGGATGAAGATTTGCATTCTCAAATCTTATGATATTTTCATTTTGCCACAATTCATCCGCGATTTTTTGAAATTCTTCATCATTGTCGCTAAGACTTGGCGATCTTACAGGTCTATTTCCCACTAATTTTATTCCAGCTTCAACATAAGTTTTTATCTGCTGTAAAACAGGTAGCGTCATATATTGGGCGCTTTCATCTAACATTAACAATTCGTACTTATTCCCACTTTTTGCAACCAGTTTCCCATCCTTAACATGAAAAGCATTAAGCAAAGCGGTAGCATTTACAAAATCAAATTCATGTCCTTGAGGAATCTCTGGCAATTTTTCTCTACAGATCCATGTTATGTTCGTATTTTCTCCATAATAGTATAATACATCAGCAATATTGCTACCTTGCTGAAGCATGTAACTGCTTCTAGCTAAGTAATCCATCCATGGCTTAGCATATTCTGCCCATGTTTCATGTCGTGTAAAATATTGCCCAAAAGGGCCCAATGAGAATCCTGGTTTTTTATCGTCCAAAGGCTGATGAACAGACGTATGAATTACAAAACGATTCAAACCAGAAGCCAATTCCAAGTCAGCTGTTCGTTTTAATTTCTCTGGGTGAAAACTAAATGCATTTTGAATAGAAGTCATGGATTCCGCTGCAACAAAAGGTTTACCATATATGTTTGCAACGGATGCTGACTCCCTGATATCTGCCTCACTCCTAACCTCTTCATCGCTTCCACCTGCAAGACTTCCAGGGGTCCACATTGCAGACATAGGAATGTCTGCATTGCGTTTTACATCCATGCCGTCAGCTAAGTAAATCCTGCCACCTTCATGTGATTCAGTATACCGTTTCATCTTTCTCTTATGCAACTCATCTCCAATTACATCATAATGATTTTCGCTAATCAGTTCTCCAATGGTTTTTCTAAAATCCCAAAGAAATTTTTCACTTGATGCAACATCTTTAATAATCCTTCCTGACAACACTGGTATCCATGAAACCAAATCATATCCACGCCTATTTTTAAATTCCGTAGGAAGCGTATTTGTCCAATTCATATGACCTGCTTCATAACTGTCTAAAATCATAAATCCCAATCCTTTTTCTCCCATCAATCCACCTGTCGCATCTTTATACATATCCAGATATGTATTTATATATCTTCCTACTGCCGCTTTATCCAATTTATCCACTTCAAGTCCTGTTGCTGCTGGAGAGGCAGGGTGATTTTGTCTTCCTGTCAATGAAGACCCAAGACGCATAACCATCCAATTGCCTTCAGGAACTTCCCAATTCAAGGTGCCGTCAGCAGACATTTTTGTAGTTAAGTCAACAATCTCACTTTCAGCAATCACATCACTTGAATTAGTCAGACTCGTTGAATAATTCTCTTTCCAAGGGGAAAAACCCGCCTTATCTTCGATTTGATCGATCCTATCCGTATTGTATAGTAAAAACTCTGATACATTAACACCATCTGGTTTGCTTTCAGAAGGTAATCCTGCCATTGCAGCAAACATATTAGGTTCGCTTGGCAAAGTTTCAAAACAAATTCTCCAATATTTAGAAGTTGTTGGTTCAATAGAAACCGTATTAAAAGGCACTGTACTTCCAGATACTTTTGCTACCACTCGAAAATTTTTTCCATCATCACTTACCTTAAGGGAACGATTTTCAGGACCTCCATTGAATTCAGCGAGCATATTTTCAATGGATCCTGAAATACTAAAAGCTTTAAATGTTTGAGGGGTTGTAAATTCATATTGAATCCACATATCTTTTCCTACCTCCACTGGCGGCAGAAAAACGGCATTATTCAAATCCAAATCAGTGAGTTGACTTAAAGTGAAATTTCCTCCACTAGACGATACTTTTGGGTTAAGTTCAGTGAAAAACATGTCTTTTTCTGGCAACTTATAAGCTACTACCATTGCATCCGCATAATATTTTGGTTGATCTCCGATAAATCCTCCAGTAATGCCTGCACTTGCAAGCTGGGCGTTTTGATATTTTCCAAGATTATCTGAAGGTTGAGGCAAAATTCCTGAAAAGGTTTTCCCCCCTTTTATTCTAGTTTCAGTCCAAACAAATTTTTTCATTGCATCCTTAGGCTCCACCCAAGGGCCACCTGTAACACTCCACCCGGGCGAACCTGCTATTGCCATCTCTAATCCCTTTTCATTTGCCAAATTAGCTGTAAACTTGAAAGCATCCTTCCATTCGGGCGTCATAAAAACCAAAGGTTCTGAGACTATGACAGGCGTAAATAAATTTGCATCAAAATTTTGGAATCCTCCAATCCCTATTCTATCCATCCATTCCAGATCTTTTTGGATACCATCTTTAGTAATGTTGCCATTCATCCAATGCCACCAAACTCGAGGTTTTGCGCTATTTGGTGGATTTAAAAATTCTGATTTTAATTTTGAATCATCTGGAGAGGTACCTTGACAATTTAAAAACAGAAATCCTATAAAGGCAATTAATAGAATGTTTGGAATTGAAATTGATTTTTTATTAATCATAATTTTAAATTTGATACAGAAAGAAAATAAAATATGAAAAGAATTCTATTGTTTTGATAAACAGCCTAAATTAATTAAAATTTGCGTTTCAAAGGTTATCCCAAAATAAATTTACGGACAATACTTCGACTTGTTTTTATTTCTTTATTCTTTTGACTAGGAATCTAAGAAACACCTTTTAAAATCAGCAGATATGGAGTGAATTATTATGGACTCCTTTTATTCAGTTTTTTTTATAGCATTTATATTTTCAAATAAGAGGGTATGTTGCTTTCTAAAAACATTTCTCATTATAGAATGAATAGGCAGGAAAGATTGAATGGAAATAGTTTCATTAATAATGGTGGAGTCGTGATCAATACTAAGTTCAAAGTGCATTTCAATTTTGGTCAATTTCATTACCGTTGCTTTAAAAGTCACTTTTTTGTCGTCAAAGTTTTGATGAATGGTTATTGGATAAGTAAAAGAAACTGGAATTAAACCTAATTTAAGTGTCTCATGTACAATGTATTTGTTCCCATCAATAAGATCAATTTTGCTAATAACTGGGTGTACTGAAGCAAATTTTCTCATATCTGTTAAGGTTTCAAACACCTTATTAATCGGTTGTTGAACTACAAAACTTAGTTTCATTACTTTAATTATGAAAATATTTAGCAAATACGATTGTTAGATTCATTGGTCTGTTTCAAAAGGAATTCCAATAAAGCATAATCAATTTTTAAAGGGTTTGAATATCTGATACACCCTTTGCCATGATTGACACCCTTCAATTTCTCCTCATTATTCGACATAACCTCGTGAATTAAAAAATAAATACAAATATGTTGTTTTTGGCTTGCAAATGCTACTTCAACTTGCCCATTCCTGGTGTAAGAAGGCATTTTGTATCTCATACTTTCTTCATGATCAGGTAGATGAGCAAAGCAAAGTTCTTTAATTTTTTCGAGCGCTAAAAGTCTATTTTTAGGAACATTCTCGAAATATTCATCCACATTTTTTGCCTCACTCTTCATGATAGGATTGATTTAATTTAAGTCAGACGATTCCGTATCGTCATGCTTATTTTCTTTTTGCTCTTTTAAGAAACGTGCGATTAATTTTACAATAACTCGAAAAATTAATGCAGCAGCTACGAGGTATATAATTGTTTTGGTTTCCATTTAAATATTTTAAATCAAATAAGTTACAGTGTAAATATTTGGATTTTAAATGATAATTCTAAAGAATTAGATCAATATTTAATTTTTAGCCTTCAATAAACTTTTTGAGTTTCTAATTATGTTATTATTCTACTTTTTCCCATTTATATGAAAATAAAGCTCATTATATCGACGATGCCATCATTAACAGGCAAGATCGCAAATTTTAAGTCAGTAAATAACGCTTGAAAAATATTTAAGATTAGACCAGAAAATTGGATTTAGTTCATCGGTTGAACTCTTTAAAATCAACTGATGGATCGTAATCATTTTTTGTAACTATAGAATGTAATTCGCTATTGGCATCTTCAGCTCTAATTATTGGGAAAAAAAGTTGGATATACCATGGTTCTTTTATTTGATTCCATGCCCCGAACCTAGTTGGGTATTTTCTCGTGATTTTTGCAGTTCCAAAAATCACATCCCATAAAAAGAGGAAATTTCCATAATTACCATTTGGATTCGACACACCATCCTCAGCTGTTAAACCATGATGAGCAAAATGAGTGCTTGGCGTTGAAAAAGTTCTTTCAATAATCCATGCAAAAGGATGAAGAATTTTAAACTTATATAGATAGCTATCCCATTTGGTATTACTGTGAGCTAATAAAATTATAATTGTTTTTGTCATATAATACAACAAAAAAACATACGTCATTCCCAAATAAACCAAAATCGCTGAAAGCCAAATTCCAGGCATAAACAAAAAGTACCAAAAAGAATTTCTACAGGTCACTAATACACCCATCTCTTCGACAAGATGGTGTGGTCGATGAAATTTCCACATTTTCTTATTTGAATGTGAAAATCTGTGCCACCAATATTGAGTAAAATCGTCAAAAATAATAAATGCAAGAATTTTCAGCCAAATTGAAGTTTTAATAAAATAATCTTCAAGATCAGGCAAAGTTGTACCAAAAAACCATAAGACAAATAAAAATATGCCAGGTTGTATTAATGTGGGTAAAAATACAAGACTTATAACTTCAATTTTGAAATCGTTTTTTGACCGTTTATCATCAAAATATAAGCCACCAATTGATTCTATGATTCCTAAAATGATAAGAACTATTACAGGAATCAGTTTGATTATAGTCTCTTCTTTCATAAAAATTACTACTTTAAAATTCAATTATACACCAATTGAAAATAGTCAATTTTCAAACAATCATATTTTTAAAGTTATACCATTATGATTAATTATAAAAAAAATCGGGACTTTTTTATTCAGAAAAACCAAATATTGAGGGCATCGTAGTTTCCAAATTACTAAAATATATAACCAACTAAGTTCCTAAAATTATGAACTTATTAAAAAAGATCTTATCAAAAATAAAGAAATATTAATTCAACTTATTTTTCATTTCAGTAGCAATGAGTATTAATAATTTCTAGTGGGTTTGCCTTAAATTAATTAAATATTAAGTCAAAGATCGTTGTATTCCTTCTTTATATGTTTCAATAGCTCTTTCTCTTGCCATTTTATGATCAACCATAGGCGAGGGATAGTTAAAAGAGTTTAATTCAGGAACCCATTGTTTAATATACTTCATCTCTGGATCAAATTTTTTGATTTGTTCTGTAGGATTAAAAACTCTAAAATATGGCGCTGCATCACAACCTGTACCTGCAGACCATTGCCAATTGCCATTATTGGAAGAAAGCTCATAATCCAATAGTTTAGATGCAAAGTAATTTTCACCCCACCTCCAATCAACAAGCAAATGTTTGCATAAAAAACTCGCAACTACCATCCTCACTCTGTTGTGCATGTATCCTGTCGCGTTTAATTGCCGCATTCCTGCATCAACCATTGGAAATCCAGTCTGTCCCTTTTTCCATTTTTCAAATTCACCCATATCATTTCTCCAATTTATCAAATCATATTTGCTTCTAAAATTGCCATTTACAACATGCGGGAAATGATACAATATTTGCATAAAAAATTCACGCCAGATCAGCTCACTAGTGAAGATGGGAAATCTTTTTGTTTCGTTTAATATTTTACGTACACTGACTGTTCCAAACCTTAAATGAGGAGCCAGATTACTAGTTTGATTCATTGCGGGAAAATTGCGCGTTTCAGCATAACTTTCTAAATGATTAATATTATATTTTAAAACTTGTACATCTGAAATCTTGAATCCCAATGATGAAATGCTTGGAAAAGAGGATTGAATTTTAGCGAAATTATTTCCTTTGGTCATTTCATAATTTGGCAGATTTTGACCTTCTAATGTTTCCAACCATTTATTTTTGTAAGGTGTGAAAACAGTATATGGAGTTTGATCGCTTTTTAGAACTTCATTTTTAGCAAATATCACTTGATCTTTAAACAAATTAAATTGAATTCCTTTGCTGAAAAGCAGTTCTTTGACTTTCTTGTCCCTTTGAATTGCATAGGGTTCATAATCTTCATTGGCATAAACGGCATGAATATCGTATTCATTTGTAAGATTATTCCAGACATCTTTTGGCTGCCCTTTTTTTATTATCAAACTACTAGAAAAATCATGAAGTGAATTAGAAATTTCGCCCAAAATTTTGTAAATGAAACTAATACGAGGATCATTTTCAGGCAATTCATCGGTGATTTCTGTATCAAAAATAAAAATCGGTAACACTGGAAAGCTACCATTCAGGGCTACAGACAAACCATGGTTGTCTTCTAATCGCAAATCCCTTCTGAACCAGAATAGAGAAATTTTTTGTTTAGTCATATTTTGGTTAACAACTGGTGTTCAAAATCGTTGAACTTGAAACAAAAAAACTTTTAATCTGGATTCCGAATAGCTTCTAAAACCATAGCATTTCCATTTTTGTCTAAATATTCCACAGTCATTTTCAGCATACTGGTTGTCCATTTATGAACTCCAGCCTCCGCAGCTTGTTCACAAAAAGTCAAATAATCAGTTCCACCTTGTTGATGTATTGCAATTGTGTGTTTAAGTTTATCAGAAGAACCAATATCATTAATTGGAATATGTGGATACTTACTTTTTCCTTTAAGTTCGAATTCATCGAGCCCATAATAAATATTATTCCCATCAGACACATAATGATCATAGTGTGTTACTCCAAAAGATTTTAATTCTTGAACATATTTTGGGAAATCGGCTCCGCTTTTTACTCTATTTAATGCTTCGTCAATTATTTCATGGGTAAACATGGTATCAAATTTTATTTGTTGAGTAAATATAATTTTATATTAAATATTTCAGGATGCTTTATTCGTCCAAAGATTAATATTATACGACATAACCAAGAACCTATGTTGAATGAACTGCGTTATTATAATAAAGAAATTAATCAAAAGATGGGAAGCATCAATATAATAATGTTCATTACAATTTACCTCTTTGCAAGATTAGGTATGAGATTGTTATGGCTAGGGCTTTCCGATGATGAAAATCCAAAGACCAATAAATAAAAATAAAATTTAAGGTGTTTTCTAATTGATATGAATTCTTTTTTTACGTGTTAATCTTTCAATTAATTATAAGTGCATTCACCATTTCTTGCATCCAGTTAATTGCCTATTCATAGTGCTTTTCTGCGATAATTTTAAGGTCCCCTTTTGAACCATAAAAGGTCAATTTATTTCTTCAATTAAAAGTTCATTAATCTTTTATAAATAATAGGCTTTTATTTATTTGGAAATCATTTTTGAATTTTTCTAATTTTATCTGCAAACTCATCTACATAAATTTTCATTCTTTTATAACTTAGACTCTGTTCTTGTGCTAATGAAATAGTTGATTTAA
>JAHEAQ010000142.1 GCA_024642705.1 Bacteroidota bacterium
CATACGCTTGCCGAAGAAAATCCCTCCGTTAAAATTCTAAGAAAGAAAGGGTTTCAGTTCATCAAAGAAATGTTAGATCCGGATGATGGAAAAATTTGGCAATGGCAACTTAACAAATCAACAGATATTTTTTAGTCAATTATAATTGCAATAGTCCTATTAAATTGGAAGCACATAGATTTTTAATTCATTTTTTGCATATCTATTCCCGAATGCACTTTCCCGTTTGGGTAATAAATTTTGTCAATGTAAATCGTTGAGAAAATACTAAAAAAAAGAAAGCTAGAAATTTATAAATGTTTAGGATAAAATATTGTTTGAATACCAAATAAGCAATAGTAGCATTGAATTAAAGTTTAAGAAGATAAATTCTTAAAAATTGGAAAAGTAAGAGTATAGGATTCCTTCCTTAAATTGAATTTAAGAGATAAAAGAATGTATTGGAATTAAAATTTCTTGCTATTTACCGGATTGGGACTTTGAAATAGGATAAAATTTTGAAAAGGAGTCTAAAATATCTGTAATCTGGCATTTCAATTTTCAGTGGAGGGAGATTTCTGAAGTGAGCTTCAAGGTCAATTTTTTTGACTTGGCTCCCATTCCATAGTACCTGAGATCCCAACTCCACTAGTTTTTCATGATTTAATCCCCACCTCATTCCTATTTCACTTGTTAATTTTTCTCTTTTTCGAATCGACCATTCTCCTTTATGAGGATTATAAGGTCTTGCATTTTCAATCTTTCCAATGTTGAAACCAATTCAGCTTCAGAAGTAATCAATTCTTTTTGATATCTTCTATAAAATAAGGCCCCGACCCTATTGTTTGATCAATTATAAGCGAATGTTGCAAAGCAATTTTAGCAAAGCTAAAATAATGAGGGAACCGGCTGCATACCAGCCGGATGGGAGAGCGGCAACTCAGATATTGTTGAGCAAGTAAATGCCACCTTCAAAAACATGTTGTGCTATCACTATTAATACTTTAAATTTTTGACCTTCTAAAGCTCTATTTCGTTACCTTTTTTTTGTGTATTTTCAAACTTTAACATTTCTCCTCTTTTTAATCTCCAACTTTTTTATGAGTGCTTCAAATTTCCAAATTGTAAAATGTTTATTGCAAATTTTTAAATGACCTGAAAGTCATTTTTTTCCGTCAAATAATCAGATTTCTATTTAATTAATTGCTAATGGCATTTCTAAATCTTAATTTAGACATTATTATGAGTTTTCATGATTGAAAATTTCACATCCATAAATATAATATAATGAAAAAAGAAAAAATAGAAGATTTAGAAGAAGTAATAGATGAAAAAACTCAAGATCCTTTAAAAGACAAAAAAGATAAGAAAAAGAAGAAAGACAAAAAAGATAAAAAAGGAAAGAAGGATAAGAAGGATAAGAAGGATAAGAAGGATAAGAAAAAAAATAAAAAGAAGGACAAAAAAGACAAGAAGAAAGGAAAGAAAAAAGGGAAAAAGAAATAAGATTTTTTAATTTCTTAAGAAATAAAAGCTCCAAATCGGAGCTTTTTGTTTAGAAGAAATAAATTAAATAAAATCCAAACCTTTCCTAATAAAATAGAGCTGAACTATGAAATTCAACACAAAAATTAGCCTTGCCTTGATTATGTTAACAAGTTTAATTTCCACACCACTTTTTTCGCAATTCGATGAAGAAAAAAATACAATAGGTCCTTCTTCAGGAAGTTTATTGATAGTCGGAGGTGGTCGACTTTCGGAGGATATTATCTCCAAATTTATTGAACTTGCTGGCGGGCCAGAAGTTCCACTAGTAATTATTCCCACAGCAGGTGGCGAAAAAAAATATACAAGTGAATCAGGAGATTTTTTGAGATCCCATGGGGCAAAAAATGTAACCGTTTTGCATACATATGATTCAAAAGAAGCAGACACTGATCAATTTATCCAACCCCTAATAAATGCAAAAGGCGTTTGGTTTTCGGGAGGACGCCAATGGCGCTTGGTCGATTCTTATGCAAATACAAAAACCGAAAAAGCTTTTTGGGAAATATTAAGAAATGGAGGTGTAATTGGAGGAACTTCTGCTGGGGCTACAATTCAAGGCTCATTTCTAGCAAGAGGAGATACTAAGAATAATCAGATCATGCTTGGAGACCATCAAAAAGGGTTTGGTTTTATAAAAAATATTGCCATTGATCAACATGTGCTTGCAAGAAATCGTCAATTTGACATGTTTACAATTTTGAAAGAAAAACCTGAATTATTAGGAATTGGGATTGATGAAAACACCGCAATCATAGTTCAAAAGGATGTTTTTGAAGTAATAGGTTCAAGTTATGTCTTGATGTATGATGGTAATTTTTGGTCTAGAGAAGGTTCAGAATTAAAAAATTTGCCCACAAAAGAAAATCAATTTTACTTTTTAAAAAAAGGTGATAAATATGATTTAAAAGGAAGAAAAATCATCCAGCAAGATTAATTTTGGATTCTTGAATCAGAATAAAAGAATACTTATGAATAATAATGACGTCATCCGCAACATCAGATATATTTTCGATTTCAATGATGACAAAATGATCAAGCTATTTGCATTAGCAGACAAAGAATGTTCAAGAACAGAAATAAGTGCATGGTTGAAAAAAGATGAAGATCCTGAAATGGTGGTTATCACTGATGAACAATTGGCGACTTTCCTAAACGGATTTATAAATCTAAAGAGAGGACGAAAAGAAGGTCCACAAATTCCCCCCGAAAAAGAGCTAAACAATAATATCATCCTTCGAAAATTAAAAATTGCATTAAATCTGCAAATAGATGACATGGTTGAAATTTTCCGTTTTGTTGGAATGAGAGTCAGCCCTCATGAAATAAATGCTTTTTTCCGGAAACCTGGCCAAAAGCAATATCGAAAATGTCTAGATCAATTTTTAAGAAACTTTATCCATGGAATGCAAATCAAATATAGAGGGCCAGAATATTGAGAAATAAATTCATTGAATCTTAGCAATTGCTTGTTTATAGTTTTATAAAATGGTCCACAATTAAATGTTATTTTTATCATGTAAAAAGATCAATAAAATATTCAAAATATGACAAATCGTAGAAATTTTTTAATTAACACAGGATATGCAGCAGCTGGAACATTAATCATTCCATCCATAACATTTAAAACTACAAAAGAAGAAAACTTAGGTGTTCAATTGTATACTTTCAGGAAGGATATGGCTGCAGACCCCATTGGTACATTAAAAAAAATTGCATCAATTGGAATCAAACAAATAGAAACAGCAAAAAGCGGTGCTGGCCATTATTATGGTCTAAAGCCAAAAGAGATGAAAACAATTTGTGCAGATTTAGGCATGAATCTTCGAAGTGGTCATGTTCATTTGGATAAAAATTGGCAACAAACTTTGGAAGAAGCAGGTGAATCAGGTCAAGAATACCTTATTTGTTCTACCATGCCAACAAATGGGCAAACTGTAGAAAATTATAAAATTGTTGCCGAAGCATTTAATAAAGCTGGGGAAGATTGCCAAAAATTAGGGTTGAAATTTGGGTACCATAATCATGAATATGAATTTGAAGAAGAACAAGGACATGTTTTGTACGATATATTAATGGACAATACGGATGCAGATTTAGTTCATATGGAATTGGATTTAGGCTGGGTAATTGTTGGAGGGAAAGATCCAATTGATTATTTCACCAGATATGAAGGACGCTTTCCATTGTGGCATTTGAAAGATATGGACATGGTTAAAAAAGAAAGCACAGAATTTGGAAAAGGTGGATTAGACATTGTCAAAATGCTTGCTAATAAAGAAAAATCTGGCCTTAAATACATATTTATTGAGCAAGAAGAATATGCTGTAGGGCCTTTAGAAAGCATGAAACATAACATGGATTTTATGAGCAAACTGTAAATTCTATTTTTAGTAAAAAACTTCAAAAGTTAGACTCCTGTGATAAAAACCTATGATTTTCAATATTCGGATCCTATTACCAATGAGCTTTTTGAAGGTGTTATTTCATGGAATTCTCGAATCAAAGGAAAAAAACCGGGTATATTAGTTGCACACGCATATAGAGGTCAAGGAGCTTTAGAGCTATTAAAAACAAAGCAACTTGCACAACTAGGTTATGTCGGCTTTGCTATCGATATGTATGGGAAAGGTATTCGGGCATCATCACCTGAAGAAGCTCAAATGTTAATGGACAATTTGGATACCAATAGACCTTTATTGCTGCGGAGAATACTATTAGCGCTAGAAAATTTGAAAATGCATGAAGAAGTTGATCCATCAAGAATAGGAGCAATAGGATTCTGTTTTGGAGGTAAATGTGTTTTGGATTTGGCTAGATCTGGAGCTGAAATTGATGGAGTCGCGAGTTTTCATGGATTATATGACGCTCCAAAAATGGAAAATAATACGGCAATAAAGGCTTCCATTTTAGTTTTGCATGGCTGGGAAGATCCACTTGCAAATCCAGAAAGTGTCGCTGCATTGGGAAATGAATTAACTGCTAGAAATGCTGATTGGCAAATTGTTGTTTACGGAAATACTGGGCATGCATTTACCAATCCTTCTGCCAAATCCCGAGAAACAGGCTTATTTTTTCAAGCTGATTCGAATAGCAGAGCATGGCAGTCTATGGAAAATTTCTTTGAAGAATTATTTAAAAAGACTAAAATAAAATAAATAATACAAGGATCTTCTGTTTTCAGAACCACAAACCACTTTCAAATGTCAATCACTAATTACAAAGTAAATATTGAAAATAAGATAGCTACAGTAGCTTTTAACAGACCTGAAAAAGCCAACTCTTTGGATATTCAGGCATGGGAGGAAATGAAGGCAGTTTTTGATGATCTAAGTGAGAACAAAAATGTGAGGGTTATCATTTTAAAAGGAGTAGGAAAGCATTTTTGCGCAGGAATGGATTTAGAAACATTGATGTCCATTCCAAGCAATTTTGATTCGGATTGCCCTGCTCAACAAAGGACAACGCTTCGAAAATTTATAGTTAAGATTCAAGAAATAATTAGCGCTATTGAAAATTGCAGAAAACCTGTCATAGCTGCAGTGCATGGGGCGTGCATTGGTGGAGGATTAAACATTATAACAGCTTGTGACATGAGATATTGTAGTGATGATGCTTATTTTTCAATTAAGGAAGTTGACTTGGGTTTGGTTGCAGATATTGGTGTATTGCAAAGAATGCCAGAAATTGTTAATCCTGGTCTTATGGCGGAATTAGCATTTACTGGTAGAAATTTTGATGGCAAAGAAGCTGCAAAAATTAACTTGGTAAATGCTTCTTATGCTACACAAGATGAGTTAATGGCCAAAGTTCAGCATTTAGCAGAAAATATTGCTTCCAAATCTCCATTGGTGATTAGAGGCATTAAAGAAATGTTGTTGTACAAAAGAGACCATTCTGTGCAAGATTCCATGCAATATATGGCTAGTTGGAATGCCGGAATGCTCATGTCAGAAGATCTTACGGAAGCAATGATGGCCAATATGCAAAAAAGAACTGGAAAATATAAAGATTAATCATTTGAATTCTATTATCATTTCGGATTAGCATTTTTCACTTCAATTTCTATAGAGATTGGTTTCCACGTGGAATTTTAATCATAATGAAATCGACATTTTATAATTCTAGTTTCATTTTCATACACTTGATAAATTAACCAAAGTGCGTCATTTATTCTTCAAGACCAAAATCCTCGATAATTATGTTTTAAAGGCTCTGGTTTTCCCAAGCCTTCATATGGTTGCCGAGCTAAATCTTTTAAAAGTAAATTTATTCGTTTTAGCATTTTTTTGTCAATTTTCCGCCAATACAAATAACCTTCCCATGATTCTTCAACAAATATGTAATTCATTATTCTATAAGATCTTTGCTAAATGAATTTCCATCTTTGAATTTTTCAATTGCTGAATCCAATCTCGCTTTATTTTTATCTGATGACATTTCATGCTGAGTTGTCAAAAGTGAGTTGTATTCATCCAATGAGATAATCACAACACCAGAGTTTTTTCCCCTATTAATAATTAATGTTTCAAAATTTTCAGTTACTTTATTCAAATAAAGCTTTATATCTTTTCTGAAATCAGACAAGGTTGTTGTAATCATAATTTGAAATTTACTTTACACAATAATGTACAATTATATGTACATAAACTTTAAAATTTTAGGAAAATTTGTCTTCTTTTAGAAATTTGTAAATAACAAAGCGTATTCTAACTTTTCAATGCTAGGATAGCATATAAAGAAACTAGTTAAATATTAACATAAAATCAACTGAAAAAGGCTTTCTACATTTGCATCCTTTTGTGTTGTTTATAAATAAGGGAGTTTTTTACTTTTCCAATCCAAAAATAAAACTACTAAACAA
>JAHEAQ010000081.1:0-19764 GCA_024642705.1 Bacteroidota bacterium
ATTGGAAGTGTAAAAGTTTGGATTCGATAATCCAAACAAAGAATTATCTCCAAAGTCAAAATTAATATTTATGAGCATTTTCCGAATATTTCCGACATTTTTTGTTTTATTTTTCTTTAGTTCCCAACTTCTAAGTCAAGCCAATGATTGTGACCCAAATACAGTTGTGACTGAAGAATTTACGGGATCTATTTTTTATAATTATGGCACTGTTTCAAACACTGTAAATGGTAAATATTCTACTTCTGGCTCTCTAGGAGAAGCATTTACTGGAAATAGTTTTGGGCAAGAATATCAAACATTTGCCGGTTTCTATGGAAAATTTTTACTTCCTCCATTCCCACCAATTGTTACTGCAACTCAGGGCGATTTGTTAGATAGAATTCAATTGAATTGGGAAATTGACGCTTTAAGTCCAACTGTATCGGGTGGATTTAATATTTATCGAGATGGTATTTTTCTGCAATCAGTTACAAAGGAAATTAGAACATTTAATGATTTTAATGTCATTGCGGGTAAAGCTTACAATTATTCAATAAGAGGAATCAATTCATTTGGCGAGGGACCTGATGGAAAAGCAATAGGATTTCAAGTTCCTAATGGTGTAGTTACAGGATGGATACAAAGTCCAAATGGTAACCCAGTTAATGATGCAACGGTGAGTCTTTTACCGCTTCAAGGCTTCTCTGGTAAGTTTGGACCTTTAGACGGAGCCTGGGTGGACACATTTGGATTAGGGATTCAAAGTTTTTTTCCCATTGGGAATAACCCATGGAGTCTCACTTTTTGGGTTAAAACGGATTCTGCGGAGGAATTAGCTGGTTTATTAAAACTTGAACCATCAGGAGTAATTGTAAGGCCTTTAAGAAGTGATAATGGAGAAGATGGAATTGTTGTTGATATCGGAGGAGCTGCTAACCTGAGGGTTAATTTTCCAGATTCTTTAAGAAAACAGTGGCATAATATTGTTTTAACCTATGATCCACAACAATCTATGTATCGTTTATATTTAGATGGGGTGCTTGGGGATTTTGAAACTGGAATAATTTTGCCAGATATTACGAGATTAAATATTGGATCTCAAATTGTCGGAGCTAATACTTGGGAAGGGCGATTGGACGAGTTGAGAATATATCATCGCATATTGAATGAACTTGATTTTGACGAAATCATTCAAGGAACTGCTTCAACCTTGACAAAGGATCTTGAATTTTATTGGAAATTTGATGAAGAACAAGGGAACAAATCTTTTGATTTAATTAAAAGAAGTAAGATGTTTTTTTGTGGAGCAATATTTGATGCTGATCGTCCTCCAGTCAGTACAGCGGGCAAAACAAATGATGAAGGATATTACAGGATTGAATCCGCTAGTTATGGAACAGGAACGACATTTATTGCAAAAGCAAGTAAAAATTTTTATTTGCAAAGGGCTTTAAAGTTTACTTCTTCGGAAATGGATCATATTGCTCTTCCAGACTTTGCTTTAAGTCCGCAATCTTCCCTAGAATTATGGGTGAATTCCTCTGGAATAAATGCAGCTAATACTTTACTTTCAAAAGTTACCCAAAATTCCACTTTTGAAGTGAGTTTAACAACATCAGGAGCTTTACCAGAAATAAATGTTGCATTTAATGGTAATGTGCATTCTTTTGGAAATATACCAGATATGGGATATAGCCATTTGGCCATTACCATAGATAGTTCAGGAAGTAACAGAGACGTTTCTGTATATTCCGATGGCAATTTATTGGGCAGCTTTATTTTTTCTGGAGTATTTGACAATTTATCAGACACCACGACTAACTGGTATATTGGAGGACATGCAAGCGGAGGTTTTCCAAATCATTTTGATGGATTGGTTGCAGAATTTGCTCAATATGATGTAATTCTTCCTTTGGATAAAATCAATTTACATAAAAACAATAAACGTGATCCCCAGGAAGCCAACCTTAGAATTTATTATCCTTTTAATGAAGGAAGCGGTATCAAAATCAATAATTTGGGTTCATATTCTATTCCTGCTGGTGAGGTTTTTGGGGCTGAATGGACTCCAATGGCACCGCTTCAGGAAACAACACCACATGTATTTACTCCAACTACCAGGCAAGTAACCCTCAACCCGAGTATAACATCTGTAGATCAAGTAGATTTTGTCGATCGATCCACCATTCCTGTTTCTGGTTATGTAAGATACGCCAATACTGATTGCTTTGCACCTAATGTTGAAATTTTATTCAATGGAAGTTCATATAGCCCTGCTATTTTTTCAGATTCGACAGGAAAATTTTCCATCGAAATGGATCCAGGAATGTCTGGAACCTTAAGCCCCAAGTATGCTGATCAACAATTTTTACCCGTATCGTGGGAATTGATTAATGTCAATAGCCCAATTTCTGGAATCCTTTTCAGTGGGGTTACGACCAGAGTTGTGAGCGGGCAAATCGCTGGTGGGCTTTGCAAGAAATCGATTATAAAAGATCCAAATGACCCACAAGGAACTATTGCTCAAATAACCATATCGACTTTAAATGGATGTTTAGAGCGAACAATTACTTTAGATAACCAAGAGGGAGATTATGAATTTCAAAATCTTCCTCCGCTTGAAAATTATATCATAGCTGTAACCCAGCATTCTGACCCTGCAATTAAAGCTGCATTTGACGTTAAAGGGGGTACAAACCTGGATTTATCGAAAAGTGATTCAACCAATTTGGATTTTATTTATTTTGCTTCTCCTCAAGTTGAAGTTGTAAGTGGATTAGATCAGATTTCACCTTCATGTGAAACTATAGTTTTGGATCAGGGGGATCAAATTATTGCGGGAATTCGCTTGTTTGAATCATATATTCCGAATATTTCAATTCTGGGTGATGATGGAATTTGTGAATTGGATACAGGAATCGTTCAAATAATCAACGGATTTTCTGATGAAACAAAAGATACCGTCCTTAGTAGTACAAATTTGCAGTATGAATTTAAGGTAGGTTTACCAAATCCTACTCCACCCTTTTTAAAATCAATGCAAATCATTGGAAAATCAATAGCTGGGAGACAAGGAAGTACCACGATTCAAGGGGTTGTTACAGGAATATTTAATAAAGAAAATACATTTACAACAAAATTACCTGAAATTCCATTGCTTATTCTAAGAGACCCTCCAGGAGATAAAAGTTACTCCTACTGGGAGAAAGACAGTAAAGTTTGTTCAGTAGTAAAAGCTCATGTGGAAGAGACTACAGGTGGAGGTACAAATATAGAATTAAACAATAGTCCAACAGTCAGAATTGTTGCTGCCCCCCTTGGTGTTGGAAAAATAATAAAAGTAAATTCACTTTTTGGGGTAGAGACATCTGGTTCTGTAAGTTATAAGAAAGTTAGTGACGATTCTTTCGAATTATGTTACAGTTCAGATGAAAAAATTTCTACTAGTGCATCGGACAGATTTATTGGAGAAGAAGGCGACGTATATGTTGGTTTGGGAACAAATATTGAAATTGGGTTTGCCGATGAAGTAAAATTCAATGTTGCTAATTGTATGGCAGAATTAGATACACTCACTACTGTAGAGCCATTGAGTGCTACAACTTTTATGTATTCTCAACACTTTATCCAGAATAATGTAATCAGATATATTGAAGATATTCTAAATAGTTCAAATCTTCAATTGAGTAGTGAAGAAATAGCTGATTACGAATTATCTAAAACTTTATGGCAAAGTTTTATTCAAGATAATGAGGTTCAAAAAAACAATGCAAGTTTCCTTAAAAATTACTCATTCGATGCAGGTGCAGAATATTCTTTTAGTGAAACCAGCGATACAACAAATCAAAATAATGTTAGCGAATACGTAGATTCAAATGGTAAAACTAGAACTTTCTATGGAGGAGGTATTGATGATGTAGGTGTAAAAGCAGACCTATTTTTTACCGTTTCTAAGTCAATTGGTACAAATCTTACGGAAGAAACCGAAAAAGTCGGTATTAAAACTGGGTATGTCTTGTCAGATGACGATAGAGGAGATGCATTTACGGTAGATGTGAAAATGGATACTGTATATAGCACACCTGTTTTTGATTTGGTTGCAGGCCAATCTTCTTGCCCGTGGGAAAAAAACACTGCCAACAGAGAAGGGCCAAATCTCCAACTTTCTCCAGGTTCACAGTTTACAGCAATAAATGTGCCTTCCCATGAAGCAGCAGTATTCAACCTGACTTTAGGAAACCTTAGTGCAACAAATGAAGACTGGACATACGGATTTTCTGCAATTGAAGCCAATAATCCAAATGGTGCTATTATTAGGTTGAATGGTGGTGTTTTGAACAAAACCCAAAGATTTATTGTGCCTTATGGAGAATCTATACCTGTGACGTTAACCGTAGAACGAGGACCTATAGCCTATGAATATGATAGTTTATTGATTGCGCTTTATTCTGAATGTGAATACGAATACAATCTTGCCTCATCCACACCTTTGGACAATGATCCGAAATTCTTTTCCACCCTATTTCTTGGTGTTGATTTTATAAGGCCATGCAGTGAAGTTAGCATTAATGTCCCTGAACAAAATTTTGTAGTTCTACAAAATGACCCTCTTCAACCAGGAACAATTAGAAATATTACAGTTTCAAATTATAATTTGAACGCTTCAGATTTTCAATTGATTAGAGTACAATATAGAAAATCTGGTGGCAATGGTACCTGGAAAAATATAAATGCTGAAAATGACATTTATGAGAGATATAACCCAAATTGGTCGGGTTTAACCAATGAAACCAATTTGCTAGAACCAGGTTTTACCCAATTTAAATGGGACACCGAAGATCTTGAGGATGGAGATTATGAAATACATGCTTGGGCAGTATGTACAGGTGATGCAATTGACTTTCCTGGGTATTCGCAAATCATAAAGGGTAAAATAAATAGACAACCTCCTCAATTGATCGGAACACCTCAACCATCAGATGGTGTGTTAAATGTAGGAGATGAGATTTCATTCAGTTTTAATAAACTTATCAATTGTTCTGAATTAATTGAAGCTGATATGATAAATCCAAATAATGTTGGCTTATATGAATTGAATTCTTCTCAGCCAATTGATATTGAAGTGACTTGTTTTGAGAATAAAATTATTGTAGATCCTGTCAATATGAATAACTTTTATGAGAATAAAATATTAAATCTACAATTGCATGATATAGAAGATTTGGCAGGAAACGTAAATTCAAATTTAAGTTGGGATTTCTATGTGGATAGAAATGAATTGGCTTGGTTAACAGATAGTATAGGTGTGGACAAATTTCTTGATGATTCAAGATCTGTTACAACTTCCATTCACAATAGAGGTGGTTATCCAGTGCCTTTTGAAATATTAAATACCCCTGATTGGTTAAGGGTTTATCCAGATAAAGGAACTTTAGTTGCGAATGAGATAAGGCCAATTAATTTTGATGTAGATTCCTCTCTTACCTTTGGAACCTGGTCAGACACAGTTATTTTAAGAACCGTTCAAGGAGAGAACACTTTTTTTATGGGAGGTGACGAACCACTGCCAATTGGGGTGAGAGTTGTATGCCGACCGCCAGCTTGGAAAGTTAATCCAGCCGATTATAGCTATTCTATGAATCTAACCTTGCAAATTGAAATCGAAGGTGAATTATCTGATGACAAACTAGATATAGTGGGTGCTTTTATTGGCGGCCAGCTTTGTGGTGTTGGGAGTGTTAAATTCAATTCTGATATCAATAAGTATGTCGTTTTTCTTACGGCATATAGCAATCTAGCAATAGGTGAAACTTTGACTTTTCAAGTGTGGGATGCTTCAACCTGTACTACTTTTGGGACTACAGTGGAAACTTTCCCCTTTATTGCTGATGATTTAGTAGGTGCACCGAATTTACCACAGATCATACATACAAACAGTCAAATATTAAGAAAAATTTATTTGCATCCGGGTTGGAATTGGATTTCTTACAATATTGTTTTAGCTAATCCAGATGTAAATTCTGCATTATCTTCATTAACTCAACCTTCGGGTGGCCTTATCAAAAGTCAAATTGCATTGAGTTCTTACTCAAATAATCTAGATACGTGGGCAGGTAATTTGACCAATCTAACCAACAGCACGATGTATCAAATGAATGTTTCAGACTATGATTCTTTATCAATGGTTGGACCTCCAATTGATGTAAACACACCTATTATCATACCTTCAGGCTGGAACTGGATTGGTTATTTACCACAAAACGGTCTTCCAATATCAGAAGCACTGGAAACGCTCAGCCCAACCAATGGAGATGTGATTAAAAGCCAAGACGGTTTTGCTCAATATGTAAATGGATTAGGTTGGATTGGAAACATGGCATCAATGAATTCTCCAAATGGCTATATGATATATTTGAATGAGATCGATACTTTAATTTATCCACCATCTTCCATTAATCTCAAAAATTACGATGGTGGTCTTTTATCTAAATTATCTAATAAGCGAGAAGAAAATAAGACGAAATTACGAACGAACGAATGGGAAGTCACACCGCAAGAATTCGAATATTCAATGAATATTATAGGTATAGTTGCTGAGAATGATGGTGATAATATATTAGAAGAAGGAGATAAAGTAGCTGCTTTTGTTGGTGATGAAGTAAGAGGAATTGGCACAGCAATATATGTTGAGGGTACTGATTCATATTATTTGTTTATGACTGTTTATGCGAATACAATAAATGAACAAATAACATTTAAGATGTTTGATTTTTCCGCAAATACGGAATGGAACTTGATTGAACAAACGAATTTCAAGATCAATAATATTTGGGGAGAAATTGATGATCCAACTCCCTTTCATCTTGAATCTAGTACAGGAATTAATGATGATTTAAACAGAGAATTTAGCTTTTTTGTTTTTCCAAATCCTGCTGTTAATGTTGTTCATCTCAATCTTATTTCAGAAAAATTTGGTAAGGTAAATTTTTTGATAAGTGATGTTTTAGGAAGAACTATAAAACAAATAGAAATGAACGTGCACGAAGGACTAAATGAAATAATCTGGAAGCTAGATGCTGATATTTCTAACGGATATTATTTCATTTTCCTAAATGATGGAAAACAAATAATATCAAGAAAGGTAGAAGTTATAAGATGATGATTAAGCAATTTAGCCCAGTACGCAATATATTAAGGCATGCTAATTAATCAAAGAACATTTTGCGTTTTTTGTTTGACTGTATATGTTAGCATTAGATTATTCAGTCAAAGTTCAGGATGGACTCAACCAAATGCTAATGATTTTGCTTTTACTTCTAATTTGATTACCAGGTTAAATATTGATGAACAAATATCAATTAGCACCTCTGATCAAATAGCTTTTTTTGTTGGAAATGAAATCCGTGGTTTGAGTGAACCTCAATTAATAAATGGCTCAAATGTTATTCATTTTGTAACATTGTACTCGAACCTTAGCGAAGAGTCATTTGTAATAAAAGTCTACCATAATGCCACCAATACAATATATGATGGATTTTCAACTTTTAATTTTCAAACTCAAAGTATTACAGGAAGTGTAGATGAACCTTTTGAAATTGTAATTTATACGGATGGTGATGCGCCTCCAAATATTCTTCCAATTCCCGATCAATTTTCTAGAGAGAATATCCCATTTACACCAATTGATTTAAATGATTATTTAATTCAATTGGATAATGATCCTGTTGAATGGTTTTTTGAGAATAATCCAAATTTGAATGTGAATATTTTTGGAAGTATGCTGCAGGTAGAAGCAATTCCAGGATTTTTGGGATTAGAAAGTTTGACAATAAATGTTGTGGAGCAAAATGGCAATTTTAAAAGTGCTGCTACTCAAATCAATTTTAATGTAGAGCCCGCATATAACAATCCATCATGGAATACCATTCCCGGAGAAGGAATTCAGGCTGGTAACCAGTTTAACATATTTGACTTAGATGAATTTGAGTATACCTATGATGGCCCTTGTAAAACCTATGATTATTATCCTGAAATTAAAGTTTCTGAAAATCCTGATTCCCAACCTTTTTGGCAAATTCAAAATATATATAAGCAGACAATGAGCATTGTTTGTCAACCTGCATACACCCCAAATTATGCATTTAATCACCCTGACGATTTACTAATGGCAAAAATCAATGATGAAATCAGAGGAATTGGAGTGCCGGTCTTGGTAAATGGTAATATTATTTATTACCTCAGCGTCAGCGGAATTGGAGAAGTAGCACCACTGAAAATTTATTTTTACAGTGGTGCACTTCAAAAAATCTTCGAATTAAAAGAGCCAATTTTTTATGGACTTTATGATATCCTGGGTGAAACAGATAATCCTTATCTAATGGATTTTGCACCAATTGTTCCCCTCATTGATTCTTTAGGAAATGTAGAAATTGAAATAAAAGATGTGGATTGGAGAGGGTCTCAATTGTTTACTTTTAGAGTCGAAGATTGTAATTATCCAAATATCATATCTGATGAAACAGATGCTTTTTTTTGCATTAGCGATGATTTAAATGGATTCATAACTTTTTATAAAGATGCTGATGGAGATGGGTATGGAGATCCCAATAAATCCATTCAAACATGCAATCCTCCTGAATCAGGTTATGTAACCAATAATTTGGATTGTTATGACGGACCTACGTTAGGAGACTGCCCATTATATATAAGTAACGATGTACCAAAGGTTATTGATTTTGCAGCGCCTAATGCAATAGTATCAAATATTGAAGTGTCTGAGAGTGGTAGCATAACGGATATAAATATATACAATTTAAAAATTACCCATTCCTATTTAAGTGATTTGGATATCAAGTTGCGAAGTCCTTCTGGTACTGAAGTTCTATTAATGTCCAGAAATTGCACAGAATTGGATAATATGATCATTGATTTCGATAATGAAAGTTCCAATATTTATGAGGCCATACCGTGTCCTCCAATAGGCGGTGAATGTTACCAAAGCCTTGAACCACTTTCAGTATTTTATGGTGAAAATATTAATGGCCTTTGGTCATTAATTGTAGAAGATGCTGAAACAGAGGATGGTGGGTCTCTTGACTCTTGGTCACTCCAAATTTGTTTTGAAAGTTGTAGTAATCCAGGCGAAATAAATACATATTCAGGGAATTCAGGTGATTGGTTTATGGCAGAAAGATGGAGTCTTGGTCATATTGCTAATAGTTGTGAACATGCCATTATTAATTTGGATTTAGGAAGTGATGTTGTAATTGTTCCTGGAGGTGAAAACATTTCCATTTATAGACTAACTGTCCAAAAAGGAATTTTGAACATTTCTGAAACTACAAAGTTTTTAGTGTCAGAATAGAAAATTTTAGCTCTAATTTGACTTTTCTAATTCAAGAATCATTTTTTTGAGCAGGGAAATTTGACCTAAATGATAATAACAATGCTCGATCATTCCTTCAATGTTTCGTTGATAATTTCCATATTCTTTTTTCACAAAATTGGATTCTAATTTTTCATCAGACATCTGTTCAATGTGACTTGCAAATTTTTCAGCATTAGAAAATATTTCAATTAAAATTTGTTCCCATTCTTTTTGGGAACGAACTGGAGGAAAATCAAAGCTAAATTTATCTCGAATATCAAGTGTTCCTCCTTCAAAAACATTTAAAATGCCTTTGATATAATAATTGATGTGATTGGTCAATGCTCCAATGGTATTCAATGTGCCGATTTGACGGGATGCTTGTTTCCAGTTTATGGATGTCAATTGATCCCTGAAATTAGTATTGGCAATCCATGTTCCATCTAATAAAACTTCTTTGAAACGAGTTGAAAGTTGATTTGAATTTTCCATAAAAATTAGTTCAATTTCTAAATATTGTATTTTAGGATAGAATTATTGAATGCACTAATTTAGAAAATAATGAGCATTTGAATCTAGGTTAGGTATAATTTGAAAAAATTTGGATAAGCAGAAATGGAGCCTTTTAAATTCTTAACATTCTTGAGAAATTATTGGCCTTTAATTTTGCTTCTCACGAAATGATTTTGGACAACAGATCCTAGAAATATTTTTGAACTTACACATTTATATTCAAGTCTGTTTGGGAGTTCTCCAAATAATGAAGTACCCGATCCTAGTAGAATAGGGATGATGGTGATTATCATTTCATCGATTAAATCTTCTGAAAGAAAATGTTGGATCGTGGTTCCACCATCTATGTATAGTTTAAAATATCCTCTTTGATGGATTTGATCTAATATTTTATTCAAAGGTCCATTCATTAAGAATGCTTTTCCAAGGTATTCTTCTGGTATTTGTTCTAAAGTATTGCTTAATACAAAAACAGGTTTTAAATAAGGCCATTCCATATCAAAACCACAAACTGTTTCGAATGTTGTTCTACCCATTACTAGAGCATCCAAATTTTCAATGAATGCATTATAACCCATATCTGTATTTTCTGGATTTGGAATCGAATGCAACCAATCTATTCCTCCATTAATGTCTGCTATATATCCATCTATACTTGTAGCAATGAATACTTTATTTTCTTTTTTAATAATCATAACACTTAATTAAAAATATTTTGGTTAAAATACATAACCAATTTTTAATATTAAGTTTTGTGGCGTATCAAAAGATATTCCAAACAGTAAATGTTCTCTTTCAACGTATCCACCTCCAGATAATCCAATAATATACTCCGTCATCTTTTCTGAAGATCGGTAAGTGACATTGTAATTTCCACCCATAAGCAAATTAATATAAAACCTGGTTTTACGGCTTTCCGAATTGAAATATAATCTTCCTCCAAGCAAGGTATTAAAAGCATTGGTTTTAGCCTCATTCCCTGAAATAAATGATCCAGTTATATTGGTATAAACATATGAAATTTGTCCCTCGATAGAAAGGTGGGAAAATAAAGAATAACTTGGGTTTATTCCCAAATGCAAACCAATACCATTATCTAAAATGGGAGTAGATAATCCTGAGAAAGCAGCAGTACTAAAATTATCTTTTTGTGCATTAAGCAGAAATGCCAAGTGAAAAAAAATCACAATTATCAAAAGGTTTTTTGTTCTTTTATTTTTCATGTAAATAATTAATCTAAATGAACGATTATTTCTTGTCAGTTTTTTACTTCAATTTATATTTATTTAACACATCTGTGATATTAATGATAATTAATAATTCTATGGAAAACAATAGGATTTATTGGAATTAAAAATAGTTTCATTTTTTAATGTTCCAGCTGAATCCAAATGAAATATAATTCATCGTATGAGTTACTCCAGTGCCAAATGAAAAATCCAATTGAAAATTTTCCTTTACCAAATAAGTGATTCCAGCATCAATATTCGAAACATAGGTTTCAAAATCTGTGTATTCTCCATAAGGTTCGACAAAAATAGAAACCTTCTCAGTAATATTTAATCCCAGAGCCAATGAATAAGTTAGATCTCCTATTCCCGTTCCAAAATTATTATATCCTAAATTGTAACCGATACCTATATTGTCATTCAATTCATGAGAAATAGACAATTTATTTATTGTTGCTAATTTGGTGTTGGATAATTTCTTTGATCCCGTAGGGAAAACTAAATGAGTTAAAAATGCAATTTCGATATTTTTATCTTGAGGTTTATATAGTTGTATTTTTGTTCCAACTTCAAGATCACTAAATCCATTGAACTTTTCTGCATTGGATTGATTCTTAATGCTTTCTAATTGATTTAAAATTCTCAGCTCTACGCCATGAGTAATGCCTATTCGAAACAAGGTAGTTGGAGCTAATAATTGACGAAACAAATCAGCATTATTTTCAGTAAATCCTAATAGTGTTCCACTTTCAATTTGCACGCTCATTTTTGGAATAGTCGAAGAACTTTCAGTTTGATCAGGTCTATCCGTAATAATGTTCTGTGCACTTAAAGTACTACCAAACGCGAAAATAAAAACTTGAAAAACATTTTTAAATATGAAGAAAATCGAAGTCTTTTTAATGCAAGCGGCTACCATTTAGATTAGATTATTAATTTTTATATCATAAATCTAAAAAAAAATTTAGATTAATCTAAATTTAATTAATATTTCTTTCCTGTTTCTGATTAAGCTTTTATATTCCAATTTATTAATGATGTTGAATCCATTCTAAGGAAGTCTTAAGCACTGATTAATACAAGGTGTTTCAAAGTGAAATTTTAGCAATTTGAAATCAAATTTTTTTTCTGTTGAAGAATGAATGGCTAATAAATCTCATTTTATTTGGTGATTATACCAAAAAATAAAGAATACATATTGGAGTAAGAATTGGAAAAAAATGTACTTTATTATTATTTTTCCCTTTAAAAGTACTTTTATTTTGGACTATTTATTTTTAAATAAGTAGCTTAAAATATAACCAAATAGGAAGTTTGAAATTCCAACTTCAATACCATGGACTAATCTAATATTCGGGGGCATTAATACATTTGGTGGAATTAAAGGTGCAACGCCTCCCACAATTGAAAATATTAAACCAATTAAAATAGCAATTTTAAAAAATTTCATTTCTAAAGTACCCATTACAATCAATGAAACGAGTATGAATAACATTCCTCTTGGGATTTGTGTTAAAATCATAGTGCCCATTTCAGGTATTTTGTCACCATAAAAGTCCATTAGTGCTGGATAAACGCCTTGCAAAATCATGCCAGCAGCTAAATAAAAAAACAAGTACAATATAATTCCTAAAGAGATTTTCCAAACCCATTTGAATATAGTGAATTTTTGAAATTTCACATGGATTGATGTACCTTTCCATTTGCCAAATATGTAAACCAATAGTGGGGCAAAGATAGCAGCTACAACTAATCCTTGAATCATTTCAGAAACGGTTTGATTTCTATCAGTTACATTAAAGATGTAGGCTTCTATCAATATATTGAAGTTTCCTATAATATAGTAAATTGCAAATACGGCAAGCGCCAGTTGCATGCCTTTCAAAGTGGTTTGAGAAATATAAAAAGCAATTAAGCCTACGACTAAAATATTTGATAATAATTCCCAAATAATATTATTCATTTGGAGACTTTTATCCGTGCTTAAAAATAAATGGTATAAAAAATATAATGCTGTCAATGTAGCAGCTCCAAGAATTGTTTTTAAATAAGCATTTGTTTTCATTTTATGAATTTTAAATTAATTGGGAAATAGCTTTTTTACACCATTTGAGTTTTACTTTATTTGAATCTATACCATATTGAAAAGCAAGCCGACCATGCAATGGCATCGCATGTGATTCTATTGCATAAAATGAATGAAGTTCTTTTATGTACATTTTTAGCAGAACTTTATACGATGTCAAGAAATTGATTTTCTCATTTTTTTCCGTAAGGGATTCCATAAATGCAAATCGGAGCATTAACTCATCTGTATTTTTTTCTACATCAATCTTTTCTATTTTTTGCAGAACCCAATTTTTCAGAACTAGTAATCCAATTTGTGTTATGTTAAATGGATTTTTATATGAATTGGCATTTTTATATTTTTCAACTAATTTGAATTTTTGCAATCTTTTTAGAGCGGGGTAAATCGTTCCGGGGCTACTGCTAAAATTGCCTAATGCTGTTTCTTCGAATAATTTTCTGATTCCATATCCTGTCAATGGCTGGTCCTTAATTAAACCAAGAATTGCATAATCCAATAATGTTGGGCTTATATCTTTAATGTTTTCCATAAATAATACGATTCGTACTACGAAAATAATACGAATCGTATTAAAATACAAATTTAAATTAGGTATAATTTCCTTTAATAATCTATTACACTATTTGAGGTATTTCGTATCCTCAATAAAATATACCTGTTCATGAAGTTTCAATGAAGATGAAACCAGAAAAAGCAACTTTAGATTTAATTTGAAAAGCAATTAAATGGAGTTGGTAAATTTTCAAAAACTATTCTATTGTTAGAAAACTTTGTTTTAGTTCATTTTGGACTTATTTTCTTATCCCTAAATTCGATAGATTGTCCTATTTTCCTTATTTTTGTTTGTTCAAAAGGCATCTATATAAAAATTATAATTTTGAATAGATTGGTAGATTTTGAAAGGGATTATGATTAGCAAAAACCGAAATTCTAAAGTGAAAAATAAGTTTTAAACTAAATATTGGGAGTCCCCCAATTGAGAAAACATAAAAAACTTAAGTTTAAGTGCATTTTGCATGAACAATATAAAATTTAAATGTTTTATAAAATAGAGAATATCATTAACCCTAAAGAACTAATATTCATCAATATATTATAATAAAAGGATTGTCCTTTATCAGATTTTTGAAATAATACAAAACAATAAAAATGGAAAATAAAAAACATTCGAGTGTATCAGAAAATGGAGTCAATGGGGAAAGCAAATGCCCTTTTCTGCATGGTAAACTGAAACACAGTGCTGGAAGTGGTACAACAAATAGAGATTGGTGGCCTAATCAACTTAATTTAGGCATTCTCAGACAACATTCTTCTGGCTCCAATCCAATGGATCCTGATTTTAATTATGCTGAAGAATTTAAAAAATTGGATCTAAAAGCATTAAAAAAGGATCTTTTTGACTTGATGACTGATTCTCAAGATTGGTGGCCTGCGGATTATGGGCATTATGGTCCGTTTTTTATTAGAATGGCTTGGCACAGTGCTGGAACCTACAGGATATCTGACGGTCGAGGTGGAGGAGGATCTGGAAGTCAAAGATTTGCTCCTCTAAATAGCTGGCCGGATAACACAAATTTAGATAAAGCTCGTTTATTGCTTTGGCCGATAAAGCAAAAATATGGCAAGAAAATTTCTTGGGCAGATTTGATGATTCTTGCTGGCAACTGTGCTCTTGAATCAATGAATTTCAAAACATTTGGCTTTGCTGGCGGTCGAGAAGACGTTTGGGAACCAGAACAAGACATTTATTGGGGTTCTGAAGGAGTATGGTTAGATGATAAGAGATATACTGGTGATAGAGAATTGGAAAATCCTCTTGCTGCAGTTCAAATGGGTTTGATTTATGTTAATCCGGAAGGACCAAATGGCAATCCTGATCCAAAACTAGCTGCGATAGATATTAGAGAGACTTTTGGCAGAATGGCGATGAATGACGAAGAAACCGTTGCATTAATTGCTGGAGGACATACTTTTGGCAAAACCCATGGTGCTGCGGACGCTGGAGAATTTGTAGGCGTTGAACCTGCTGGTGGAAGCATTGAAGAGCAAGGGCTGGGTTGGAAGAATTCTTTTGGGACAGGAAATGCTGGAAGTACCATTACAAGTGGTCTTGAAGGAGCTTGGACAACAACACCTACTAAATGGAGCAACAACTTTTTCGAAAACTTATTCGGTTATGAGTGGGAATTGACAAAAAGTCCAGCTGGAGCTCAACAATGGAAACCAAAAGGAGGCGCTGGTGCTGGATTGGTTCCTGATGCACATGATCCTTCTAAGAGTCACGCACCATTTATGTTGACTACTGATCTTGCATTGAGGACTGATCCTATTTACGAAAAAATTTCTCGAAGATTTTATGAAAATCCTGACGAATTTGCTGACGCATTTGCAAGGGCATGGTTCAAATTAACGCATAGAGATATGGGACCTCGCGTGCTTTATCAAGGATCTGAAGTTCCTTCAGAAGTTCTAATTTGGCAAGATCCTATACCTGCAGTTACGCATAAATTAATTGATGCACAAGACATTAAATCATTGAAAGCTAAGATTCTTGCTTCTGGATTGACCGTATCTCAACTGGTGACAACTGCTTGGGCTTCAGCTTCAACATTCAGAGGTTCTGACAAGAGAGGTGGAGCAAACGGAGGTCGCATAAGATTGGCACCGCAAAAAAATTGGGAAGTCAATGAACCTACCCAATTGGAACAGGTATTAAAATCACTTGAATCCATACAAGGTAGTTTTAATAATTCTCAATCCGATAACAAACAAGTTTCATTGGCTGATTTGATTGTATTAGGTGGATGCGCGGGAATAGAAAAAGCTGCGAAAAACGCTGGCCATGACATCACTGTTCCTTTTACTCCTGGTAGAACGGATGCTTCACAAGAACAAACAGATGTGGAATCTTTTGAAGCACTTCGACCTTTGTCTGATGGATTCCGTAATTACTTGAAAGGCAAACATGTGACGTCTGCTGAGGAAATGTTGGTAGATAGAGCTCAACTTTTGACATTAACAGTTCCAGAAATGACTGTGCTTATTGGAGGTTTGAGAGTTATGAAAACCAATTTCAATCATTCCACTCATGGTGTGTTTACAAAAAGACCAGAAACCTTAACAAACGATTTCTTCGTTAATTTGCTTGATATTAGCACGACATGGAATGCAATTTCAGATGCTCAGGATGTTTTTGCAGGAACAAATCGTACCACTGGAGAATTCAAATGGACAGGAACTCGTTTTGATTTGATATTTGGATCTAATTCAGAATTAAGAGCAATAGCTGAAGTATATGGTTGTTCAGATTCTCAGGACAAATTTGTCAATGATTTTGTTGCAGCTTGGAACAAAGTGATGAATTTGGATAGATTCGATCTAGCAAAATAGAACTTCTATCACATAAAGATGGTTTAAAATAAATTTAATGGGTGGTCTGATAACGGACCACCTTTTTTTATCTTTTGTAAATCGATGCAAGTGCACTCAAAATTTGGTGGTGAAATCTTACAAATCAACCTCCCAAGTTGTTTTCCATGCGAATTATTACTTCTACTTAATTGAATGAATTTGTTAACCTCTGAGGTAAATCATTTGGGAACAAAAGAATTTATTTTTTCAATTTTCACATTGAATGAATAAAACTAATCCTGCTCTTCCTGTTCCTTGTGAAATTTAATTTCTGCAACATATTCTAAATTTTCAAAATCCTCTTTTTCAATTAAATATTTTGACGTAACAATTTCAAAACTTTTTTCTGAAGTTTTGTTGAGTCTCCAAATCACTCTTTCGGCATCTGTGAATTTTTCAGCTCCTAAAAGTTGGTCCTCATAAAGTCGATTAATTAAACAATTTGCTTTCAGACCTTTATGAAGCGCCTTTATCATTATTTCTTTATTAATCGACTGATGT
This sequence comes from Bacteroidota bacterium, assembly GCA_024642705.1. Taxonomy (GTDB): domain Bacteria; phylum Bacteroidota; class Bacteroidia; order Chitinophagales; family Saprospiraceae; genus Portibacter. The sequence goes on from JAHEAQ010000081.1 coordinate 17,093, forward strand.
TCTCCTTTATAATTTAAAGAGACTTCCATTATTGTAGCTTCCGTATTTGGAAATTTTCCACGAAATGCTTTGTATAGCAATTGATTTATGTTGAACAAATCATAATGAATTGTGGTGTCTGGATATTCTTCAGCAACCCTATCCTCAATCATTTCGTAAGAAATATTTTCTATTTGACCTTTTGATAGTTTATTTGACAATTTGTAATTTAACAAAACTTGCGCAGCTTCAGCAGGCTCAAAATCTGTAATTGCCATATGCAACATTTCAATGAGATCTTTGGACTCTATTTGGTTGGCATCATCAAAATCAAATGCTTCAAGTAATTTTCTATAATCCTTTTCATCCCAATAATTTGATAATTCATTTACGGTTCTGAAAGCCTCAATTTGAACTTCAATCTTCATTTTTATCTTTAATTATGGTTCATTTTTTTAAAAATTATAATCAATAAATTGAAAGGCTGAAATTGATTTAAAACATTCAATTCGCCATGCAAATATTAGATACTTTAAGCAATTTTTTATAACATAATGAGGATTAAAAATATTATTAAGCACCAGTTAAAAAATCACATTTATATATATCACACCTATGAAAAATCTATAATTATAAAAAGTGTATATTTTTCAAATGACAATAATTTCAAAGGTTTCAATCCTCTATTTCTTCTATATGTAATAAGTGCATCAATCTATGTGCAAAAGGAGCAAAGAAAATTGCCACTGTACTTAAAAAAACAACACCACTAAATAGAGCATAAATCGATGCAAAAATCTTGGCAGCATTACTGTCCATTTCACTTACAGGTCCCATTCCCGTTAATATCATTGAAGCATTATAAAAACTGTCTATCCAGCCCAAATTGCCAAAATGATGGTATCCCAGAATTCCGATTCCAATTGATAAAGCGAGCAACAATATGGAGAAAATTGCATATTTGAGGACCCTTTTTGCAAATTCCTTAGGCGGAAGTATATTTTTATTTCTTTTGCTTACCATAAGAATTTGAGATTTCCTCTAAATAATCCAATTGTAACTCTTGAATATCCAACATTCTTTTGTTTTGATGAATAATTAGATGGTCCAACTTCTCATGAATTAGCCGGATTTCAAGTTCAGCTTTCAAATTAATCTTATAGTCATTCTCACTCCTAGCTCTATCTTTTTGTTCCTTTCTATTTTGGCTCATCATGATAATTGGAGCTTGAATCGCAGCCAGACAAGAAAGTATCAAGTTTAGAAGAATGAATGGATAAGGATCAAAAGGTTTTTGAGATAAGATCCAGATATTTACAAATATCCAGATCATAAGAAATGAGAAAAAAGAAATAATGAAAGTCCAACTTCCACCAAAAGTAGCAATGTTATCCGCCATCTTTTGACCGAGAGTCAATTCAGCTTCAATCTCTGGCTCTATATTTTCAGACAATAGGCTATTGTTATGAATTGCTTTAACTACTTCTTGCTCAAGATGATTGAGTTCTTTGCCTTCTTTTTTAATTAACAATTCTAAATATTTTTTTCTGTAGATATTTAAACTATCTATTGAAATATATTTTTCCTGAGAAAAATCAGGGAAATCTTTACGAATCAAAGCAACCAATTGAGGCTTCAAAGAAAAACCATGAACAAGACTACTCAATTCTAATTCTTGTTTTGTTATATAACAGAATTCTTTTTCCACGTTCATTTTTTATAGATAATGGATTAAATAAAAGTCAAAAATACTTCATAAATAGATCTTTTGTATTTTAATCTATCCTTTGATTTTTTTTGAAAAATTGAATATGCAGCTCAAATTATTGTCGTTTTGTAAATTTGGACGTTTCCACAATTCCCATCAATTGTTGCTTATATTGATCATTAACATAATTTAAAGAAAAAGACAACGAAGTATTATTGTTAATTAACCTATCATAAATAATCTGATTAAAAAGCACATCTTTAGTTTCAGGAGCATAAAGAGTAGATTCAAATGTGGCGAATTCTAATCCATCTACCTCTGTATTGCCGACTTTGTAATCAAATTGAATGCCCTGATTTCGGTACGTTTCAATTATTATTTGGAAAATAGATTGTTGATTTTCTGAATAAGAACCATCTATAGCAGGATCAAATGAATTTAAGGTCGATGTAAATGTATTGTTCTCATCCTTCTGTAAATACAATAAATTATTATTGGTTGATTCAATCTCCTGGCCAAGTGTTTTTTCTATGGCTTCTGATCCTCCAAGTTCAATCATTTGTATTTCGTCATTGCTTAATACTTTCCAATCTCCAGGATAATTGAAAGTCCAACCAACTTCTTCATTTTTATATGTTTTGGTTTTTGATGATATAGAATTATTAGTGGATTCGCAAGATTGAAATCCAATAATTATTATAACTAAAAAGCTAAGCTTGTGCATAAGAAAAGGGTTTTTTTCATTAAATGATGAATTTGCTAATATATGGTTATGAAATGAGAAAAAAATATAATATTCCATCCTTTTGATAAAACTGATAGCTAATACTTTACTAAAAACTCTTCCAAAATGGATATTTCTTATAGTAAATAGAATTTTAAAATGCTCAGGTTTACTGAAGTTTTTGTACTGACGATACTGACGATGAATGTCAGCACCATGTGAATGTCAGCATTGGGTACCGATAAGCCCGTAGGGCTGCAA
>JAHEAQ010000081.1:19864-24605 GCA_024642705.1 Bacteroidota bacterium
TCTATGAAAAAGGTTTTGCTTTTAAAGATCTCAACAGAAATGATAGTTTGGATAAATATGAAGATTGGCGCTTGTCCTATGATGATCGAGCTGCTGATTTGGCATCTAAATTAAGCATTGAAGAGATTGCCGGATTAATGTTGTATTCTGCCCATCAATCTATTCCGGCTCGAGCTGTCGGATATTTTGCTGGTACTTATGATGGAAAACCATTTGTCGAAGGAGAAACGGATCCAAGTGATTTGACCGATCAACAATTAAAATTTTTAAAAGAGGATCACCTCAGACACGTGCTTGTTACTACAGTAATAAGTCCTGAAACAGCCGGAAAATGGAACAACAAACTCCAAGCATTCTGTGAAAGTTTAGGAAAAGGGATTCCCGCTAATAATAGCACAGATCCAAGACACCTAACTAGAGCAAAAGCAGAATTTGATGCAGCTTCTGGAGGTGAAATTTCCATGTGGCCAAGTTCTTTGGGAATGGCTGCAACTTTTGATCCCGAAGTGGTCAAAAAATTTGCCGAGATTGCGCAGGCTGAATACCGTGCTTTAGGCATTACGACAGCGTTGTCACCCCAGATTGATATTGCTTCTGAACCAAGATGGTTCCGTTTCAACGGCACATTTGGTGAAAGTCCTAAGTTATCAGCAGCTATGGCACAGGCTTATTGTGATGGTTTTCAGACTTCAATCCAAAGTAGCGAAAACAATGATGGTTGGGGATTAAGCAGTGTGAATGCAATGGTTAAGCATTGGCCGGGTGGTGGTTCTGGAGAAGGAGGCCGAGATGCCCATTACGGAATTGGTAAATATGCAGTATATCCTGGAAATAATTTTAAAGAACACCTTATTCCTTTTATTGAGGGAGCTTTCAAATTAAAAGGAAAAACGAAAATGGCATCGGCTGTAATGCCTTACTATACCATTTCGTGGGATCAGGATAAAGTGAATGGAGAAGAAGTTGGAAATGCTTATAGCAAATACATCATTCATGATTTATTAAGAGAACAATACCATTATGATGGAGTAGTTTGTACAGATTGGGGTGTTACTAGTGATCATAATATGCTAGATGTTTTTGTAGATGGTCACTCTTGGGGTGTTGAATCATTATCAGTTACAGATAGACATTACAAAGCAATAATGGCAGGAGTTGACCAATTTGGAGGAAATAATGATGCAAAACCAATTATTGAGGCATACCAAAAAGGTATTAAAGAAATTGGTGAGGAAAAAATGAGAGCAAGAATGGAACAATCTGCAGTGCGGTTATTGAAAAATATCTTTAGGGTTGGAGTTTTTGAAAATCCATATGTTGATCCCGAGGAATCCAAAAAAATTGTAGGTAATCCAGATTTCATGAAGGCTGGGTATGAGGCACAATTGAAATCTGTGGTACTTTTGAAAAACCAAAAAAACTTTTTACCGATAAAAGATAAAAAGACTGTTTATATTCCAAAGAGATTTGTGCCTGCCAGCCGCAATTTTTTAGGAATGGAAACACCAGCATCAGAGGATCTTCCAGTCAATATTGACATGGTCAAAAAATATTATAATGTTACAGAAAATCCTGATGAAGCAGATTTTGCCATTGTTTTCATTCAAAATCCAAGTGCCACAATTGGTTATGACAAGGAAGATTTGAAGAATGGCGGTAATGGATACATTCCAATTAGCCTGCAATACAATGATTATACGGCATCGACGGCTCGAGAAATAAGCATAGCTGGAGGAGATCCTTTAGAAAACTTTACCAATAGAAGTTATAAGAACAAAACCACCAAAACAGCTAATTATTCAGATGCAAAATTGGTTATAGACACCAGAATAAAAATGAAAGATAAGCCTGTAATAGTATCTATCACCGTGACTAATCCGATGGTTATGAGTGAAATAGAAAAAGAAGCTTCAGCAATTTTAATGAATTTTGGAGTGCAAGACCAAGTTATTTTCGATTTGATTTCTGGAAAGTCAGAGCCTTCAGGATTGCTGCCAATGGAATTCCCAAGTGATATGTTAACAGTTGAAAAGCAAAAAGAAGATGTTCCATTTGACATACACGAGTACTGGGACTCTGAAAAAAATTATTATGATTATGGTTTTGGTTTAAATTGGAAAGGAAAAATCAAGGATGATAGAATGGAAATGTATAAAGAGTAAAAAAAACAAACAAATAAAAAAGTACATTAAGTACTTGAATTAATACTTTTTAGGATGAAACAAATTTTTCTAATATTATTTATGGGCACTTGGACGATTCTAAATGCACAGCAAAATATTGTCAAAACAAGCAATGGCAAGATTCAAGGATTCTCAAATAAAGAGAATACTGTTACTATATTTAAAGGAATACCTTTTGCAGCTCCACCAATTGGAGATTTGAGATGGAAGGAACCGCAACCAACAGAAAATTGGAAGGGTATGCTTGATTGCACTGAGTTTTCGGCCAGCCCTATTCAAAATAAGCCCGAACCTTTCATGTGTTGGACAAAAGAATTTATAGCTCAACCAGAGCCTTTGAGTGAAGATTGCTTGTATCTAAATGTATGGACATCTTCAATGTCAAAGAAGAAAAAAATGCCTGTAATCGTTTGGATTTATGGAGGTGGCTTATCGAGTGGCTCAGCAAATTGTGACATTTACGATGGAGAAGAAATGGCTAAAAAAGATGTCGTTTTTGTTAGTGTGAATTATAGGGTAGGTGTGATGGGATTTATGGCACATCCTGAACTAACCAAAGAATCGGGTTACAATGCTTCAGGAAATTATGGTTTTTTAGATCAGATTGCTGCGTTAAAATGGGTTCAAAAAAATATTTCTTCATTTGGGGGAGATCCAAATAATGTAACTATAGCTGGACAATCAGCTGGAGCTTTCAGTGTGACAGCATTAATTGCATCACCTTTAGCAAAGGGTTTATTTGCCAAAGCCATTCCACAAAGCGGTGGTTTGTTGTCAGATAGACTTACCGATGATTTAGAATCAGCGGAAAAAAAAGGTATTTTATTCATGGAAAAGGCAGGAGTACAATCTATTTTATCGTTGAGGAAAATGTCAGCCGAAGACCTGCAGACATTAAGCAATGATAGAGCTTTGGGTAGATTTGGAGTAACTCTAGATAATTATTTGCTTCCTTTAAACATGAAAGAGCATTTTAGCAAGGGATTGCAAAATCAAGTTCCCATTCTTACAGGTTGGGTTGCAGGTGACGGAGAATTGGCAGGAATTAGAGAAGCTACAGCTGATAAATTGAAAACCGAAGTTCAACAACAATACGGAGCTGATGCAGATCAATTTTTCGCAATTTTTCCAGTGAACAACGATGAAGATGCATTGGCAGTTAAAAAGAAAGTGGCGATGTTAAATTTTGCTGGAATACCATCACATCTTTTGGCTAAATACAATTCGCAACCAACCTATATTTATGAGTTTATCCATGTTCCACCTGCGAAAGAGAATTTTCCAGATTTTGGTGCTTTTCACACATCAGAAGTTCCTTACGCTTTGCATACATTGCACAAGTGGGAGAGAAATTGGGAGCAAATGGATAAGAATTTGGAGAATATTATGGCTTCATATTGGGTCAATTTTGCCAAAACTGGGAATCCGAATGCAGAAAATTTGCCTATGTGGAAAAAATATGATGTGGACAAAGGCTTCATTATGGAGTTAGGAGATGAGGTACAATTAAAGGAGGGCTTATTCAAGAAGGAGTTTGATTTTTTGAGCAAAGCTAAATAGGAAGATGGTGAAACAAACGTAATTATTTGCATCCTGCAATCGATTTGGGTTAAGCAGAAATTACACTTTTTACAATGAATATTATTGAATAATTACATTTTTGATAAGGAATAATGTGTAAATATTGCATTAATATCAATATTGAATCATTTTACCAATTAACCAACAATGAATTACAAAATTCCTAACATTTCAATATTAGGTTTAATTCTTGCCTTTTTTGGTGCTCCTTTTGCCATCTTAATATTTAATCAATTTACGGATGACTCACCTTTAACGAACGAATTGGTTATCATTCGAGAAATGATACTTTTTCTTTTGACTGGAATACTATTAATTCTCGTTATTTATGGTGAAAAATTAAATTTAGGGTCGATTGGCCTTTACAATAAGCATTGGGGAAAATCATTGGGGTTGGCATTTATCATCTTGATTTCTAGTATTGGGCTATTGGCATTAATTTTAGGTGTTTTTCATCTTTTAGGAATTTCATATGGTGAAGGAGGGGAAAGCAATCGATATGAAAATGTATCACTCGCAGTCTTAACAATTATGATGATTAGGGCTGGTGTAATTGAGGAGATTTGCTATAGAGGATATATTATGGAGCGATTGGAGAAGTATACTGGCAACAAAATAATTTATCTTTATATTCCAGCTTTAATTTTTGGATTAGTTCATTACCGGCAAGGAGTGGCAGGAATTATTATTGCAACTGCTATTGGGTTACTTCTTGCATTTTTTTATCTTAAAAAACGAGATTTAAAAGCTAATATAATTGCCCATTTTTTAGTTGATTTTATTCCAAATATTCTAATCCCGCTTATTGCAATTATAAGCCAATTACAAAGATAATTGCTATTATTTGCTGAAAAACATAAATCTTGAAGACGCATAACTGTATTAATTATTATTAAATTTGACTCAATTAGTTGTTACTATCATTCAAAGTATGATATAAGTTTATAATCACTTTTTCTATTGATTTTCGTTGCAAA
>JAHEAQ010000082.1 GCA_024642705.1 Bacteroidota bacterium
TCCCGTCATTTTTTCTCAAGTTTCACTTGAGAAACTTTTGCCTGCCCACCCGGCTGGTTTGCAGCCGGTTCGTGACCTAAAATGACTCCCGTCATTTTTTCTCAAGTTTCACTTGAGAAACTTTTGCCTGCCCACCCGGCTGGTTTGCAGCCGGTTCGTGACCTAAAATGACTCCCGTCATTTTTTCTCAAGTTTCACTTGAGAAACGGTCACTCATCATCATTTAATTCTTCGATAGCTTTTGATATTCTACCTCCTATAACTTTTGCAGTTGCTTTTACAGTATCCAAAATATCCTCCGCAGTATCTGTGATATGCTCAGAAATGACTTCTGCAGATTCTTTTAATTCTGCCTTTACATGATCCAATTTGGATTCTTCTTTTTTATCCTCATGTTTATCGACCTTTGGTACATTCGCCTCTTCTTCAGTCGACCCCAAAGCTCCCATTTTGTCGTCCAAAATTTTATTTTTCTCCTTGATCTCTTTCTTTATTTTGGCCTTCAATTGAGCTTCCACCTCTTTTACTTTTTGATCTTGTTCTATCTTGTTATGCTTTTCTTTTTCAATCGCTATTTTATCATCAAGCATTACTTTGGTTTGAAGCATTTCGGCTAATTTAGTTTCTTTTGAATGAATCCTTTCTTCAATCATTTTCAATTTCGCTGATCGGATTTCCTTTTCAAGTTGACCATAAGTCTCTTCAATTCTACTTCCTTGAAAATCTAAATCTTTCCTGTCCCACCTGATAGAATTCTCCATCTTTTTGATAGCAGACATCAATCCATTATACCGATTTTCTATTCTTTCCAGTGCGTTATTTTTTCCGCCTCCTTGTTTAGAACCGTATTTTTTTTCCTTTATATTTTTAAATACAGCATCTATCCTATTCCAAATTTCATTCTTATCATTTCTCGCTAAATTTTCATTTCGAAAATTAGCTTGAATTTTTTTCATTTCGTTCCATATCGGCTGTAATCCAAGACCCTCTTTAATTTTTCCTTCTATCTCTTCCAGTTTGTCAGCAAAAACTTTGGCTTTTTCTTTAGAAACTTTTTGAAAGTCATTGTCTAATTTCTTTCTAAACTCCTTAAGCTTTTCGAAAATCAAATTAGTTTCATCATGCAATTCTTTAGCATGTTCTCTAAACAAGTTTTTTTCATACACTTGTTCTTGAACTTTCTGCCAAAAAGTCTTCAATTCCTCCCATAGATTCTTATCGAAATCTTTTAAACTTTCTGCTTTTTCTTTGAATTCACTTACTTCAGATTTGTACAACTCATAAAGTTTAGCTGAAAGCACTACAAAATGCCACTCAGCTTTTGCTCTGTTGATCACATCGGTTCTGGTAACTTTAATTTCATCGGGAAGTAGGTCGTCTGTGACGGATAACGGTCGCTCTATCACAGTATGGTTTTCAGGAAAAACTACTGGATTATCAATTCTCCAATCATTCAACATCTGATTGTAAAAATCTTCTTTTGCCTCAGATTCTGGGAAAACATTAATCTTGACCTTGTTTTCCTTTTCTAATAATTCAATTCCTAATAGGATTTTTTCATCCTTGTCATTTGTGCCCCAAAGTACAATTTTCGTTTTCATATTCTTTTTATTCCGTTTCAATGTATGAAGAAACCAATCAAGAATAAAAAGAACATTTTTTTATCCTATCAAACTTTCTTTTTTCAAGTATTGTACAATCTGTACAGCATTAGTAGCAGCCCCTTTTCGTAAGTTATCCGCAACTATCCACATATTTAAGGAATTAACTTGAGATTCATCCCTTCGAAGTCTTCCAACAAAAACTTCATCTTTATGTTTTGCAAAAAGAGGCATAGGATAAATATTTTTTTCAACATCATCCAATACAATAACGCCTTCTGTGCCATTTAAGATGCTTTTTACCTCATCTAAATTAAAATCATTTTTGAATTGGACATTCACAGATTCGGAGTGACCCCCTTGAACAGGGACTCTCACTGCAGTTGCTGTTATTTTAATGGAATCATCTTGAAGAATTTTTCTGGTCTCATGAACCAATTTCATTTCTTCCTTTGTATATCCGTTTTCTAAAAAAATGTCACAATGTGGCAAGCAATTGTCAAGGATTCTATAATGATAAGCCATTTCGTAGTCCGATTCTGCTCCATTCTTTTCCGCTTCATACTGATTTACAGCTTTTACTCCAGTCCCTGTAATAGATTGATACGTTGAAATGACCAATCTTTCGATTCCATACTTTTTATGAAGAGGCGCTAATGCCATTACCATTTGAATGGTGGAACAGTTTGGATTAGCTATGATATAATCCTCTTTTTTAATTGAAGAAGCATTAATTTCTGGAACAATCAATTTTTTAGTTTTATCCATTCTCCAGGCAGATGAATTGTCAACGACCTTTGTACCTACTTCTGCAAATTTTGGAGCCCATTCCAATGATACGCTGCCTCCTGCGGAGAAAATTGCCACATCTGGTTTTGCATTTACCGCATCTTGCATGGATATAACGGTATATTCCTTGTTTTGGAAAAGTATTTTTTTACCCGCGGATTTCTCCGATGCCACTAAAATCAATTCATCAAAAGTTAATTTAGACTCATTTAAGACTTCAAGCATCACTTGCCCTACCATTCCTGTTACTCCAACTATGGCTATTTTCATGTTAATTTTATTTATTTTTTAATAATTGGAGATGTTGACGATCTTATTTTATCAAACCTCTATTTATTAATTAAAGAATTAGTAATTTTCCAAATTGGTTATCTCCTCAAACACCTTTAAATTTGAGAACGCAAATATAAACTCAATTTTAAAATTTTATTAAAATAAAGCGATTTGATTAAGTTTTTTTTAATTTTTGTATTGATTCATTGTCAATATCTCAATTTACAAGGTCAGCTATTTGATGATTTTTCAGATTCCGACTTGACTTCTAATCCAATTTGGAGTGGAGATGTAAGCAATTTTATTGTAAATGCTTCTCAACAATTACAATTGAATGCTCCAGAAGGTGGAACGAGCATATTGTACTCTACAATCAATTTTCCCGATAGTATAAATTGGGAATTTGAATTCAATCTGAATTTTGCTCCTTCTGCAAACAACAAACTAAGAGTTTATCTAGCCCTTGATCAACTTGATCTTTCATTAGCAAGTGGATATTTTATTGAGGTTGGTGAAAATGGAAATTTGGACGCTTTAAATTTTTATCGGTTAGATGCTGGAGTTTCTGAATTAATAGCTTCTGGCGCAGTAAGCTCATTAGCAGAAGAACCTGCTTATTGCAAACTTAAAATTACTTATTTTCCTGATGGTTTGTGGACCATTTTTACAGCATACGAGATTGGTTTGCCTCTAAATGAGGAAATCAGTTTTTACCATAATGAAAATAATTTCGAGGGAGATCAATTTTTTCAATTAGAATGCACTTATACAGCATCCAGAACAGACAAATATAGTTTTGACAATATTTCCATTTCTCCTTACGAATTAGACAAGACAGGACCAGAAATTTTATCCGTTTCCGTTTTAGATGCTAAAACCATAAAAATTCAATTCAATGAATTATTGGAACCAATGGCTTCATTGCAAAAAAGCAATTTTAATATTATTGATTATGCAGGTCAAATCATCAATTCTGAGTTAGTAGAACCTGGATCTGCAATCCTTTTGACACTTTCCCAAGAATTGCTTAGTGGTACAAATTATAGTTTCGAAATCCATAACGTAGAGGACTTGTTCGGAAATAAGAATCTTCCGAAGACTTTTGAAATATTTTTACTTGATGATTTAACAAATGGTGATATTGTAATCAATGAAATTCTTTTTAATCCAGAAACAGATGGTGTTGACTTTGTTGAAATTTTAAATATTTCTAATAAATTCATATCGCTTCAAAATTTGTTGATTTCTAATACGGAAAGGAATGAGGTGAAAAGTATTGCACAAAATTATATCTTAAAACCAGGAAAATACCTTTGCTTAACTCAAGATATCGCATATCTGAAAAATCATTATAGCACGCCTGACACTGCTAATTTTCTTTTTGCAACCATTCCAGGATTTAATAATGAAAGTGGAAATGTTAGCTTGATCAATGGAATCAACAATGAAACAATCGATGCTTTCGATTACAATGAATCTTTCCATTTTGCAGAATTAGAAGATTTAAATGGTGTAAGCTTGGAACGGATAAATCCATACGCTGAAAACCAATCTTCCAGTAATTGGTTTTCGGCTGCAGCCTATACAAATTATGCAACACCTGGTTATCAAAATACCATTTTTCTGAATCCATCTTTTTCAGGAAATGAAATCATAGAATTTGAAAACAAAACATTTTCTCCAGATCAAGACGGGAAAGATGATTTTCTAATCATTAAGTATAATCTGCCATCAACTGGATATTTAGCAGATATTAATGTGTACGATCAGGCTGGAAGATTGGTTAAAACCATTGTTAATAATGAGCTATTATCCACCCAAGGTTTTGTGCTTTGGGATGGACTTAATAAAGATGGCGAAATTTCTAATATTGGCATTTATTTTATTGTTTTTGAAGCATACAATGGAAAAGGAAATGTCATCACTACGAAAAAACCTGCTATTCTTGCTCATTATTTAGATTAACTGTTTACTTTTTCACTTTTCGCGATTACATTTGAATAAAAGAAAACTTCTTTATGATTCGATCCAACTTAATGCAGACCATAATTATGGTGTTTTTGATTTTAGCTGCATTGGTTTCTATATTTTCACCTGAATGGGCCTTTGTCAAGAAAAGTTATGATTTTTCTGTCCAATTAATGCTTGCTTATTTGATATTGGGGTTAGGCTTTTTAGCTGCAGGTAATAGAAAATTATTGCTTACTAGTTTTGCATGTTGTGGTGCTTTATGTCTTTTTCTTAAACAATCCTCTAATAACCATTTGAGACTGCCTGTACAAAATAAAGATGAAAAAATAACTATTGCTCATTTTAATACTTCTTCAGCAACTTTCGGTTATGAATCTTTGGTCCAAATAGTGAAACAAAGCGATGCTGACATTATCTCATTCCAAGAGGTAACCCCAGATTGGGATTTTTATCTGAAATCACATTTGGAAGATCTCTATCCTTACAATGAAAGCAATGTCAGAATTGATCCTTATGGAATGGCCATTTTTTCTAAAATTCCAATCAACAAATACGATACTTTTACCTATGATCATATTCCGCATCAAGTTGTTAATATTCCAATTTCGCCTGAACAAAATATTAATATCATTTGCGCAAATATTCTTCCTCCAGTTGGAAAACGATTAAATGAACATGCAAAATTTCAATTATTAGAAATAGCAAACAAAATAACTGAAATCAAAGAACCAAGCATTGTCGTCGGCGATTTTAATCTGGTGTATTGGTCAAATGAAATTAGAAGTTTTACGGAAAAAGCAAAACTGGAAAACAGTAGAAGAGATATTTCTCAGAATTTCCTAAAAGTACCTTATGATCACATCTTTTTTAGCTCTAAATTAGAATGTACAGGATTTCGAGACCTTTCTGATAGCATTTCTAGTCATCTTGGAATAATTGGGAGTTACCAATTAAAAAATTTGCCCCAGATTAGAGAAAGCAAACTCACTAGTTTTTGGAACAAATAATCAACCTCCACGCTTCATATGCATCAATAATGAAAGGCTTTGTTCTACATATCCATCTTCCATAATTAATGTAAATTCATTGGTGGTAGATAACACTTCCACAAGAGCAATATCCTCCCAGGCCAATTGCTTCAATATGTAGTAATAAATCCCTGAAATTTCAGTGCTTTCTTGTGCCAACTTGATGGTAATAGAAGATAAATTTTCCATTTTTGAGATCAATAATTCCTTTTGGAATATTTCCTCCATTAAATCCATAATATCCCGATTGATCAATAATGTACGTTCTGATACGCCTTGAGAAAAAGTGCAAAATGCATCTTGATTATTTTCTAAAGCATTAAAAAGCTCTGATTGTGCTTTTGATAAAGTTTTGGTATTTGAAAAAGTGTACAATACCAGATTCATTTTGACAATTAAATCGCCAAGTTTTGATATATACGCTTTAAGTTTGTTCTGATATTTGAAGTTTTTATCAATATGCATTCTGTTGATTGCCATAATAATGGCTCCAGATCTTACTTTTTTATGCAATTGTTGTTCTACCTCAGGTTTAATTTTCCTAGCAAGTGAAGATACATTGACCAAACCTTCATGAATGGCTTCTATCATAAATGGAGACCTATTCAAAATGTTTTCAACGATCTGTGCTGTAGTAATCATGTTAAATTTTTAACACAAAGTTAAAAATTGGTTTTATTTCTTCAATTTTTTTTCCACTTCTATATTCTGATTTACTTTTGAGTAGTAATAATGAAAATTAATATGGAAAATCTTAAAGGATCAATTGTTGCTTTGGTAACGCCATTCACTAATAATGGGAATATTGATTATAATGCTTTAGAAAAACTGATCAAATTTCATTTAGAAAATGGAACGGATGGTATTGTGGTTAATGGAACTTCTGGTGAATCTCCAACAATTAGCCTTGAAGAATTTGATTCCATAACCAAATTTACAGTAAATGTTGTTAACGGTAAAATCCCTGTAATTGCAGGTACAGGGTCCAATAATACAGAAGAGGCAATTATTAAATCTCAAATTGCTGAATACAATAAGGTGAATGGATTATTAGTAGTTAGTCCTTATTATAACAAACCTACTACAGCTGGCTTAAGAAACTATTTTTCCGCTATTGCTCAAGCGACAACTCTGCCAATAATAATGTACAATGTTCCTGGAAGAACAGCTTCCAATATGCCCATCGATCTGATTATGGAACTTGGAGAAAACCACAAAAATATCATTGGTATCAAGGAAGCCTCAGGAAATATGGAACGTATTATGGACTTGATCCAACTCAAAAATAAAGGCTTTAAGGTTTTTAGCGGCGATGATGCATTGGCATTGAATACCGTATTACTTGGAGGTGATGGCTGCATTTCTGTTGTTGCCAATCAAATTCCAAAAGTATTCAGTCAGATGTTAAGATCAGCCATGAATGGAGAATTGGATATTGCCAGAAGCCTTCATTTCAAATATTATAATTTGATGAAATTAAATTTCATTGAAACAAATCCCATTCCTGTAAAAACTGCTTTAAATGCTATGGGATTGATAAACTTAAACTTTAGAAGTCCGATGTGCTGTATGGAAAAAGAAAATGCATCGGTGCTTCTTGCTGAACTGACCAGCTTAAGGCTAGTTCAAAATATTGAAGCAAAAGAACTAATCTATACTTAAAATCTAATTATAGACAAAGGAATCTTTTCAAATTCAATATTAGCCTTCCTTGTTAAGTGGCTTCAAGGAAGGCTTTTTTATGCATTAAATGCTCCAAAATTTAAGGTTGTATCCTAATATTCTAACTTTGCTGTTTATATCTAAAAAATTCTTGATGAAAATAATTACCTACAATGTCAATGGAGTCCGAGCAGCTTTGAAAAAAGGATTAGCAGATTGGATTCAGAAAGAAGACCCAGATATTATTTGCCTCCAAGAAATTAAAGTGGATGAGGCAAATGCTCCAAAAGAAATATTTCATCAATTAGGATACCATCAAGTATGGCATTCGGCGCAAAAAAAAGGATATAGTGGTGTGGCTACCTTTAGCAAACAAAAACCAACTGATTTTGGATTTGGAATGAATACTGATAAATTTGATTTCGAAGGTCGAGTATTGAGAACTGAAATAAACGGGGTTCACATCTACAATTGTTATTTTCCTTCGGGCTCAAGTGGCGAGGAAAGACATCAATTCAAAATGGAATTTCTAAAAGATTTCCAACCATGGATTGAAAATGAATTGAAAATTAGAAAAAAATTAATCGTTGTCGGTGATTACAACATTGTGCACCAAGGCATGGATATTCACAATCCAAAAAGAAAAGATAATCCATCGGGCTACAGACCAGAAGAAAGAGCATGGTTAGACCATTGGTTCAAAAACCATTTCACGGACGCCTTTCGTTTAATGAATCCTGAAAAAATCGAATTTTCTTGGTGGACCTATAGACTGAATACTAGAGCAAAAAATAAGGGTTGGAGAATTGATTATATTTCAGTTTCTGATAATTTAAAAACCAATATTTCAAGTTCAGGTCATTTATCTGATGCTTTTCATTCGGATCATTGTCCCGTATTCACAAATTTAAAATTATAATCCAAAGATGGAATGTCAGAATTATAATGATTCCAAATATTTAAGCACTCTTTCTGCCATTAATTTATCCTGAGCATTTTCACCGGCAGCTAACAAGGCTTTTTCAGCCCAAATTTTAGCATTGTCAAATTGACCTCTTTTCGAATAAATATTGCTTACCAAGATACAATTCAATGTGGTGTTAGATTTGTTTGCAACACTTATAGAAATCTCGCTGGCAAGAGTTAATGCATCTTCATCCTTTTCAAACATCTTTAACAGCTTCTGAACCAAGTCCATTTCCTGCTTTACATTACCATTGATTACATATTTATAATATTTCGTTGCTGCATTAACATAATTTTTAGCATCTGAATTTCTTTCAGCTTTTTCTAAATCACATTCAATTTCAAAAGTCTTAAGTTCTGATTTGGCATATTTTTTAACTACACCAATAGCTTCTTTCTCTAAATCTGGACTATTAAATTCTATTGATTTCAAAAATGTTTGTTTTGCTGCACTGACTATTTTATCAGAAAACTCTTTTTCTTCTATGTGTTTCAATGCAAAACTTTTGTGGTCAATTAAAAGTTCGAAAATTTTGGAATCTGCTTCTGTGCAGGCTTCAAATAATATCATAATATTATCCTGAGTCTTTAAATTCTTTTGGGTTGCAATATATTCATTTGCAACTTTAAGGCTAGATTTTCCTGCCCTGTTTAATGCTTTTATGTATTTGTATACAGTAATTGCAGAACGGTCACCTTCTTCATAAAGCTTTTCATATTTTGCAGTATTGTCAAACTTAGACAATGCCTTTTTCGCTTCTCCTATAAATCCTTGAGGATCTCTACCTCCTGTAAATTGATAAACAACATTTCCTTCTCCGTCAAGAAAAAAGAAAGTAGGATATGCTCGCACTGGATATTTTTTTCCAAATTCTAGTCCTTGTCCCTTTTCCATATCAATCTGCATGCTTATAAAATTATCGTTGAAAAAAGCACCTACTTCATCTAAAGGGAAAACTTGTTTAGCCATTCTTTTGCATGGGCCACACCATTCCGCATAAGCATCAACGAAAAAAAGCATGTCAGAACTTGAAGCTTTATTGAATGCTTCTGAATAATGACCTTCAAAAAAATCAATGCCTTGTCCATTAAGATTCAAAATGCCAAAAAGAAGGGAAAATATTAAATAAAGCTTTTTCATTTTTATCATTTATGGTATAAAGATAAGAACAATTCAAAAAGCATGCCCTTAGTCAACAAAAAAATATAAACTAATCAGAATTTAACAAAACTAAAAACTACCGCAAATATCCTCTACATGCGCATATGCTTTCTTATATCCTAGTTTTGCCGCAGACTTCATATCTTGGCAAGCATCAGAGTTTTTATTCATTTGAACATTCACGCTTGCTCGATTGTAAAATGCTTCTGCTAGTTGTGGATTCAACTGAATGGCAGCTGATAAATCTTTATATGCAGCTTTTGTATTTTCTAACTTTATATTTGAAATTCCCCTGTTTACAAGAAGTTCCCCATCATTTGGCGTTTTTACCAGTAAGACTGAATAATCGCCTATTGCTTCCTCATATTTTTCTAAATTGAAGTAACAAATAGCTCTATTGTATTGTGCACTTGTTAATTCCGGATTTATTTCCAAGGCCCGACTAAAATCAATAATTGCAGAATTCAAATCTTCCCCAACCATTTTACAATATCCTTTATAATAATGTGCATAATCATTGTTTGGCTCAACTTTCGCACATAAATTAAAATCAGAATAAGCTTCAGGATATTTTTCCAAAACTAAAAACTCTTTGCCTCTATTGAAAATAGCACTGCCATGGTTTGGGTTTGTTTCTAATGCTAAGGTAAATGCATTTATAGCTTCAAAATGTTTCTCCATCTTGGTATAACAAATTCCGAGATTATAGGCTGAAGTAAACTGATTAGGTTCCAATTTTATAGCAAATTCTAAATCTTTTGCTGCTTCAGGATATTTTTCTAATTTCATGAATACCGTCCCTCTATTGGTAAATGCGTATGAATTTTTGCCATCTAACTTAATTGCATGTGTGAATGCTGGAATACTGGCATCATATTTTTCCAATTTCATAAGAGCATAACCTTTATATAAATATGCTTTCATAAAATTAGGGTCCAATTTTATAACTTTATTAAAATCATCCACTGCACCGCCATAATTTTGAACATTTAATTTGGCATTTCCCCGATTATAATATGCTTTTGTATAATTCGGATCAACACCAATCGCTTTTGAATAATAATTTATGGCTCCGTCATAATCTTTTTGATTGAAACTTTCTATTGCCTGATTAAAGTATTCATAAGCTTGATTCGGATTTTGGGCATTCAGAATGAAATTATAAGAAGTGAATAGTGCGAAAAAAACAATAATTCTCATTTGATTTATTTAGAATGGATTAATTTGCTTCTGGAAAAGAAATTTAAAAATCTTAGCAAAGCAATTTCCCCGTTGTAACGTAAAACAACTTTTTTAAATTATTTTTGTTCTGAAATTGATTTAATTAAAGTCTTTTTCGCGCAATTAACTATAAAATATGACCTCTGATCATAATAAAAGATCACTTTTACACGATGAACCAATCGATCCAACCTCAGAGGAGCGAAAATTAGACCATATTCAATTGGCGATGAAGTCAAGAATTGATTCTATCAATATAGACCATCGTTTTTATTATGAGCCCCTATTAAGCGGGCATCCGGAGTCAAAAAATAAGAGTTTCGAGTTTTTAGATAAAAAATTCTTACATCCGATTTGGGTTTCGAGCATGACTGGAGGCACTAAATATGCCAAAACAATAAATGTTAATCTTGCTAAAGTATGCGACCAGTTTGGACTTGGTATGGGTTTAGGCTCTTGCAGATCCCTTCTATATGATGACGCAAGTTTTGAAGACTTCGATGTGCGATCTTATATCGGAGATAGGGCGTTGTATGCAAATCTTGGAATTGCTCAGATTGAACAATTGATTCAAGATAAACAAACTGAAAAAATTAATGAGCTTGTTAAAAAATTACAAGCTGATGGATTGATAATACATGTAAACCCTCTTCAAGAATGGTTACAACCTGAAGGGGATAAGATTATCCATCCCCCAATAGATACCATCAAGATTATTATTGACCAATTAAATATTCCAATAATTGTTAAAGAAGTAGGGCAAGGAATGGGTTATAAAAGCTTAAAAGCATTGTTCGAATTACCTTTAGCCGCCATAGATTTTGCAGCAAATGGGGGAACAAATTTTTCAAAACTTGAAATGTCCAGGTCTTCTGAAGAAATTCAGGCTAGTTTTATGAAAATTGCTAATTTAGGTCATGATGCGGATGAAATGGTTGAATTAAGCAATGTTATAATAGACGAATTAGGTGAAAAATGTTTGTGTAAGCAAATTATCGTTTCCGGAGGGGTCAAAGATTTTTTGGATGGATATTATTATACCGAAAAATTGAAGCTGCCTGCAATATATGGTCAAGCTTCTGCATTTTTAAAATATGCCAAAGAAGATTATGATCAATTGGTTGAATATGTGCAATCCCAAATTTCAGGACTGCAATTGGCACAAGCTTATTTAAGATTAAAAGTTTCCTAATATGGATCCAAAAACAATAAGTGGCTTTTCAAAGCTAAACAAAAAGGGCAAAATTAAATGGGTTGTTGAAAATTTTTTCAAAGATCCAGAAGTAGTAATGAGAGAATTGATGTCCTATTGGTATGACAACGAAGAAAAGCAAAAAGTTCTAGATGGATTCAGTGAGAATACCATTAGCAACTTTCACATGCCATTTGGAATTGCTCCAAACTTTCTAATCAATGGAAAAGCATTTGCAATTCCAATGGTTATTGAAGAAAGTTCAGTCGTTGCTGCTGCTTCAAGTGGAGCTAAATATTGGTTGAATAGAGGAGGATTTAAAGCAGAAATTTTAGGTACAACAAAAATTGGACAATTGCATTTTAAATGGAATGGAGATTTCTCTAAACTTTTAAAATCGACGGAAAAATTTGAAATTTATCTGAATGAACATATTGATTTTATCACTAATAATATGAAAGTTCGGGGCGGAGGGATTACTAATTTGTACTTTAAAGATTTTAATCACGAAATTCCTTCACTTCGCCAATTAATCATTGAAGTGGAAACTTGTGATTCCATGGGTGCCAATTTTATCAATTCTGTACTTGAAAAATCATCTGATATTCTGGAACAATTCATTCTGGATGAAACTTTGTTTGCTGAAGATGAAAAGGATTATGAGAAAGTAATGGCTATTCTTTCTAATTACACACCAAATTGTCTGGTAAGAGCTAGCGTTTCGTGCAAAATTGAAGACCTAGGAAATTTTGAATCTTGCACTGCGCATGAAATGGCTGAAAAATTTTATACCGCCGTTAAAATAGCAAAAATAGATCCATACCGAGCCACTACGCACAACAAAGGAATATTCAATGGTATAGATGCTGTAGTTCTGGCTACTGGAAATGATTTTAGAGCAATTGAAGCTTGTGGCCATACATTTGCTGCCAGAGACGGACAATACAAAAGTTTATCTGATTGCTCCATAGATAATGGCATATTTAGATTTTGGTTAGATATACCTTTAGCACTAGGTACCGTCGGCGGCCTAACCAATATTCACCCTATGGCTAAGCGTTCTTTAGAGTTGTTAGGTAATCCTTCTAGTCAGCAGTTAATGCAGATAATTGCAGCTACTGGCTTGGCTCAAAATTTTGCTGCTGTTCGTTCATTGGTAACCACAGGAATTCAAAAAGGACACATGAAAATGCATCTATTGAATATTTTAAACCATCTGAATGCCAATGAATCAGAAATAAAAATAGCCACTGATCACTTTAGTGAAAATCACATCAGTTATTCAGATGTAAGAAATTATCTAGAAAGCATTAGAGTTAGAAGTGCAGTAAAAATTGCAGCTTCAGAATAATTTTCAATAAGAATATCATTTTGCAAGTGACTTAGTCATTCTTTGAACTATCTTAAACTGATTTAAAAATTCTCTAGCAATCACTCTAATTACCGTGTACGCAGGAATAGCAATGATCATTCCTTTAATCCCACCCAATTTTGCTGCAATAAGGATAACAATAAAAATTTCTAAGGGGTGTGCTTTTGCACTTTTCGAAAAAATAAAAGGTTGCAACACAAAATTATCCAACAATTGCATGGTCCCAAAAGTTATGACCACCTTAATTAACATTGGCAAAAGCACCGCATAAAACTCCACATTTAAATTTCCTGAAACCGTAATAAAAATGCCAAACAAAGCACCTATTATAGGGCCCACATAAGGAATAACATTGATGATGGCGGCAAAAAAAGCAATTAAAACTGCATTCTTGATACCAAATATGGTCAACATTAAGGTTACCAAACAAGTAATAATGGTAATTTGTCCCAGAATGCCCCCAAAATATTTTCTCAACATGTAACTTATATCATTTATTACCTCAACTGTGTCTGTTTCATATTCATCAGGAACAAGTGCCAAAATAAAATTGGTAAATAAATTGCTTTCCTTCAAAAAGAAAAATGCAATGAATAATATTGAAAAAATAGAAATCAAAAGATTTCCTGCTATCCCAAAAATATTACTTACAAAATCACTTATAAAAGAAGGTTTGAACCATTCACTAATCTGACTGGTAAAATTTTCAGAGCTCAACTGGTCAGCTGAAATAACACCAAGTTTAATAAGTCTTTCATTGAACAGATTTATCGGCTCTTGAAGTGTTTCGTAGATCTGGTTGTATTGGACCGAACTTAAATTATTTGCTTGTTCAATAATTAATGGTACAAAAATCCAAAAAAGCAGACTTAATCCTAATATAAAACTTAAAAGAGTTAGCATTGCAGCCAGCGTTCTTCCAATTTTTATTTTCTTTCCAATTCTAATATATTTTAAGAAAATATTCATCAATGGCTGCCCTACCATAGAAATTACCCATGCAATTATCACATAAGTAACAATATCGCTAAAAAAATATACAACTGATCCAAATATTAAAAGCGAAATGAGGATGATTACTATTCTTCTATTTTCCGGTTTCATTCAATAAATCTAATACTTTTTAATAAAAATGAATAGATATAATTTTAAATTCTTAATCAAGAAAATTGATATTTCTCTTTAGTCCCTCATATTTAGTGCGCTTCACTGGGCTGCCTTCAAAAAGAATATTAAAGATTTCTTCTGTTATTTCTTTCCAATCGCTTTTAGTCATTTCTAGTATCGCTTTCTTGGGTTCAAATTCCAATTCGTTATGGTGTTTTGAAAACCTGTTCCATGGACAAACTTCCTGGCATATATCACAGCCAAACATCCAATTGTCCATTGAATCTTTAAATGCATTCGGAATTGCTTCTTTTCTCTCAATGGTCAGATATGAAATACATTTGCTTCCGTCCAAAATATAACCATCTTTTGAAATTGCTTCGGTAGGACAAGCATCGATGCATTTAGTGCATGTGCCGCAATAATCTTTTATTGGATCATCAATTGATAAATCTAAATCACTTATTATTTCAGCAAGAAAAAAGTAGGAACCTGATTTTGGATTAATCAGCAAGGTGTTTTTTCCAACCCATCCAATCCCAGATCTCCGTGCCCAATCTCTTTCGAGCACAGGTGCAGAATCCACAAAAGCCCTACCATTAATTTCACCAACTTCGGTTCTAATAAATTCAATTAACAATTTTAGTTTCTTTTTTAAAACCTTATGATAGTCTCTTCCATAAGCATATTTTGAAATCTTAGGTGCAGAGAGGTCTTCAGGCTTTTTGTCTGTGAAGTAATTAAACATTAAGCTCATCACTGTTTTGGCACCAGGAACCAATTTTGTGGGATCAGTCCTTAACTCGAAATGATTGGACATATATTGCATGGTCCCATGATAGTTTTTGTTCAACCATGATTCAAGATTTCTAGACTCTTCATCCATCTTCTCAGCTTTAGCGATTCCGACAAATGAAAAGCCTAAATCTATAGCTTTGTTTCGAATTAATTCTGTAGTCTTTTGCTTCTTGATTAACATTTAGTTTTCTTCAAGGATTTGCAATTTTGCAAATCTCAGCATAATTCTTCTTTCGCTATCTTCCAACCTTTTAAATGATATTGTGGCCACCTTATTGTCTCTTTCCCCATCAATAGTGATGACCTCACCTTCACCAAATTTTAAATGCATAACCCTCATTCCTTCTTCAATCATTGAAGATGGGCTTGGCTTGAATTGAGAAGGATCAATGGCCAACATCGCTTCTTGCCTAGGTTCTAATTTTTTAAAATTACCTAATAATTTAGGGGCTCCAAATACGTCATTAGAAATTGAATTGTGCGAAGCCATTGCTGAATCTACATTCGCAGCTGAAATTTCCCCTAAGAACCTGCTTGGGTCATTGAATCGCATTTGTCCAAATTGATACCTGCTATTTGCATAACTTAAGGTAAGATATTGTTCTGCCCGGGTAATCGCAACGTAAAACAATCTTCTTTCTTCGTCAATTTGAGTCGGATCAGACATGGCCATGAAGGATGGAAACAAATTTTCTTCTAAACCTACTACAAACACTGATTTAAACTCTAATCCTTTTGCAGCATGTGTTGACATTAATGTGACATAATCAACACCCACTTCCTCTGAATCAAAATCAGTGATTAAAGCAATACTTTGTAAATAGGATGCAATCGATTTATCTTGATTTACATCCTCGCCTTCACCAAGTACATCATCGTTAATGAATTCTTGGATTCCATCTAATAACGCTGTAATATTTTCAACTCTGCCAATTCCCTCCATGCTATCGTCTTCTTTTAAAAGAGACATGATTCCAGATTGTTTTACAACATGCGATGCCAATTCATAGGCATTCATTTTTTGGGCTTTAGCCTGAAAACTTTTAATTAGTAGGACAAAATCTGCTAACAATGAATTGGCTCTGCCAGATACTTTAAGCATTGGAATAGCCTCCCACATACAGATTTCCATTTCTTCAGCAAGATCTGCTAATTTATCAATTGTAGTTTTGCCAATTCCTCTTTTTGGATAGTTAACCACTCTTTTAAGCGCTTCGTTGTCTTTCACATTTATCGAAAGCCGCAAGTACGCAAGTAAATCTTTGATCTCTTTTCGCTGATAAAATGAAAGGCCTCCATAAATTTTATACGGAATATTTTGTCTTCTTAAATGTTCTTCAAATACTCTAGATTGCGCATTCGTCCTATATAGAATGGAAAAATCTGAATTTGAAAGGCTATATCTGTTCTTTTGCTCAATGATTCCATCAGAAACACGACGACCTTCTTCATTATCGGTCATGCATTTTACAACCTTGATTTTTTGGCCCTCATTTTTTTCAGTCCAAATTTCTTTCTTTATTTGTTTTCTATTGTAAGAAATCACTTCATTTGCCGCTTGGACAATATGCTGAGTGGATCTATAATTTTGCTCTAGCTTGTAAGTCATTACGTCCGAAAAATCAGACTCAAATTGTAAAATATTTTCAATCGTCGCTCCACGGAACGAATAGATTGATTGGGCGTCATCACCTACTATACAAACATTTTCCCGACTCCCCTCATAATGTACAAGCAATTTGATGATTTGGTATTGAAGATAATTGGTATCCTGAAACTCATCTACCAATACATATTGGAATTGTGATCTGTATTTCTGAAGCACATTTTCTGGATTTTGGTACAATAACCTAAACATTTGTAATAATAAATCATCAAAATCCATAGCGCCAGATCGCTGACATTTATTAACATACTTCTCATAAATAATATGAATCATAGGCCTACGATTCATGCGATCATAATTCATTAGTTCTTCATTGAGAGCATAGGCTTTAGGCGTGATTAGATTGCTTTTTGCCATTGAAATCCGTGATCTTATTGCAGAAACATTGTACTGCTTTCTATCAAGGTTCATTTGCTTAAGAATCTCTGAAATGACGCTGTTGGTATCATCTGTATCATAAATCGTAAAATCATTAGGATACCCAATTTTATTGGCTTCAAATCGTAAAATCTTTGCGAAAATAGAGTGAAAAGTTCCTGCCCACACTTTATTTGCTCTTTGGCCTACGACTTTTTCAATCCTCTCTTTCATTTCTCTAGCCGCCTTATTGGTAAAAGTTAAGGTCAATATTTCCCAAGGAGCTACACCTGATTGAATTAAATGAGCTATTCTGTAAGTTAGAACCCTTGTTTTCCCAGATCCTGGGCCAGCAATTACCATTACAGGACCTTCAATGGCGGTGACTGCTTCTCGTTGAACGTCATTAAGCTCTTTCAAATAATCATTCATAATCAGGTTCCTATATATTTAAATAAAAAGTATAGATGCAATGAACAAAGGTAGGGATATATTATGAATTGCTTTAATAAACAGGACGTATTTCTGTCCTCGAAAAACACAGATTCTTTGACATTTATTAAAATGCTAAAATAAATTAACTGTCCGGTCTTCGCAGTAAGCATTGGCAGGGCAATATATTTTTGTAATTAATATTTTAAGACATTGTACTTTTTCATTTTTTAAACAATCAAAACCAAAACAAAAAATCAGTTCGACATTCCCTCTTGAATAATAAAGTTATTTTCTAGTTTTGGGTATTAATTATGGTGCTAAACCCAAAAGGCACTTTAGAGATTGGTAGTGAAGGTTTTAAATAAAATGTGATTTTTATGAGCGAAAAAAATATTCTTTTCCATCTTGATTATAAAACATGGGACAATGAAAATTTGGTCATTCAATACGGATATTCTGAAGAATCATTAAAGCATCAATTGAATTGTCATTCATATGATGGAAATCATTGGAGCGCAATATTAAATTTGAAAACGGAACAAGAAATTTGGTACCGTTATGCAATTAGAAAAAATGAAGAAATCACGAGAATTGAACAGGGAGATCTCAGAAATTTAAAGGCTAGCGCTTTACTTCCAACTTGTTACATAAATGACTCTTGGAGATCCAAAGACAGAAAGGATAGCATTTTTTTTAGTTCCGCTTTTAAAGATGTGATATTCCATAGATCTACTAAAAATACAGGCCAAGATTTTTCTCCAAAAGCAAATTTCCTTACCATTAGTTTGCACGCTGTTAATATTCCAAAAAAATATGCCTTAGGGGTTACTGGAAATACGCCATTTTTAGGCAATTGGGTTGAACCACAAATTTTATCTGATAAAGAATTTCCAATCTGGAAATCTATTTTCGAATTGGAAACTGAAAGTCTAAATATTGAATACAAATTTGTAATATGCGATCCAAAAACAAAGCACATCTTAAAGTGGGAAGGCGGACAAAATCGAAAAATAAATATTAGTCTTCCTGCCTCTGAAAACTGCCAATTCAATCAGAATGATGAGATATTTAATTATGATGATAACTGGTGGAGAGGGTCAGGTATTGCAATACCCGTTTTCAGCTTGCGATCGAAAAATAGCTTTGGCATTGGGGAGTTTTCCGACCTCAAATTAATGATTGATTTAGCAGCATCAGCACATATGGATGTTGTCCAGGTTTTGCCCGTTAATGACACTATCGCCAGAAAAACTTGGCAAGATTCCTACCCTTATTCAGCAATTTCAATTTTTGCCTTGCATCCACTTTATATCAATATTGAAGAAATTGCTTCTTTTAAAAATAAGGTGGACCAGGAAAGTTATGAAAAAGAAAAAACTATACTCAATAGCTATAATGACATTTCTTTTGAGGAAGTATTAGGAAGGAAAATGTTTTATTTTAGGATTCTTTTTGCTGAAACTAAAACTTCGTTTGAGAGAAAAAAAGATTTTAAAAACTTCCTTTCACAAAATGAATCTTGGTTGAAATCCTATTCTGTATTTTGTGCATTAAGAGATCGGAATGGTACTCCTGATTTCAATTTATGGCCGAAATATCAGCTATACAATGATGTGGAAATTTCAAAGCTTATTGAAAATGATTCCGCTATAAAAAATGAGGTTCTTTTTTATTCTTTTTTACAATACCATGCTCATTTACAATTAAAATCTAGCAATGAATACGGAAAAAAGAATGGTGTAGTTCTCAAGGGTGATTTGCCAATTGGAATCTATAGATACAGCGCCGATGCTTGGGTATCGCCACATTTGTTCAATATGGAAGAGCAAGCAGGAGCTCCACCTGATGCATACGCAGTTCTTGGGCAAAATTGGGGTTTTCCAACCTACAAATGGTCAGAAATGGCAAAAAACAATTTTGAATGGTGGAAACAGAGAATGGTTGGTTTGGGCAAATATTTTGATGCCATAAGAATAGATCACATTTTAGGATTTTTTAGAATTTGGCAGATTCCAATCCATCAAGTTCAAGGTACACTTGGCCTTTTCAATCCCAGAATTCCTTACACCAGAGAAGAATTGACTTATTTTGGAATTTTTGGGGATTTGAATAAATATACTCAGCCATTTATAAAAGAGGTTCATCTGAAAGAAATCTTTGGAGCTGATATGGCTTTGGTCAAAACGATTTTTTTAACGGAGGTGTATGAAGAAACTTATTTTTTCAAAGAAGAATTTTCAAATCAAAAATTAATTCACAATTATATTTTAGCTTCCAAAAACAAAAAATTAGAAAAACACGCACAGAATATTTTATCATTGTTTTCAGATGTTTTATTAATTGAAGAACCAGATTCTGCCAATTCATCATTCAATCCAAGAATAACCTTACAAACCACGAGACATTACAAATCATTAGATCCTCATCAGCAGAATCTATTTGACAAATTATATGTGGATTATTTTTACAGAAGACATGATGCATTTTGGAAAGCTCAAGCATTATGGAAAATTCCTGCATTATTAGAAGCTACCAATATGTTTATTTGTGGTGAAGATCTTGGGATGATTCCTGATTCTGTTCCAGAAGTAATGCAAAAACTAAATATTATTCCTTTAGAAATTCAAAGGATGCCTAAAGGACAGACTTCATTTGGCATTGTAAATGAATATCCATATTATTCTGTCTGTTCTCCATCTTGTCATGATATGTCTACCATAAGGGGTTGGTGGGAATCCAATAATGATTTAGCACAGCGGTTCTTCAATCAGTACATGCACCGAAATGGCCAAGCTCCTGAGCAGGCTGGAATTGCTGAAGTAGAATTTATTATAAAAGATCATTTAAATTCAAATTCCATACTTGCCATTTTTCCGATCCAAGATTTATTAGGTATGGACAATAAGTTAAAAAGAAAAAAAGCTGGCGAAGAACAAATTAATGATCCTAGTAACCCAAATCATAATTGGAAATATAGAATGCACTTAAATATCGAAGATATCTTAGCCGACCAAGATTTCATTTCCAAGATTAAATCCTTGGTAATCACATCTGGCAGGGGCGCTTAAAAGGTTATTTATATCAAACTTAATGCATGATTCAAATCCGCTTTCAAATCAGTAATGTCTTCAATTCCAACACTTAATCTGATTAAGGAATCTGTCAAACCTACTTTCATTCTTTCTTCTTTAGGAATGGATGCATGAGTCATACTTGCTGGATGACCAATAAGGGATTCTACGCCTCCTAAGGATTCAGCCAATGAAAAATAGTGTGTTCCGCTGAGTATTTTATTTGCAGATATTTCTGTATTATCATGCAAATCAAAGGACACCATACCTCCAAAATGTTTCATTTGATTTTTTGCCACTTCATGATTAGGATGGTCTTCGAATCCTGGCCAATATACCTTAGACACTTTTTCATGCCCTCTTAAAAAATGAGCAATGGATTCCGCATTTTGACAAGCACGTTCAACTCGCAGGTGCAAAGTTTTGATTCCTCTTAATAATAAAAAACAATCTTGAGGACCTGGTACTGCTCCTGCAGCATTTTGTATGAATCTAAGTTCTTTCAGAATTTCATCATCATTAGACATTATACATCCATGCACCAAATCTGAATGGCCACCAAGATACTTAGTAGCAGAATGTGTAACCATCGTTGCTCCAAGATCCAATGGATTCTGCAAATATGGAGAAGCAAAAGTATTGTCCACACAAGACCAGATTCCTTTGGCATTCGTAATTTCACAAACTTTCTTAATGTCTACTATATTAAGCATGGGATTGGTTGGGGTCTCAATCCATACTAATTTTGTATTTGAGTTGATATAATTATGGATATTTTCAGCTTTTTCAAGATCAATAAAGCTCATTTTTATACCATACTTACTGAATAATTTGGTCATTAATCTATATGATCCTCCATATAGATCATTGGTTGAAATAATTTCGTCGCCAGGATTCAACATTTTTAATATAGCATCCATGGCAGCAAGCCCGCTACTGAAACTTAATGCACCCTTTGCATTTTCCAGGGCTGCCAAATTGGATTCAAGTGCAGATCGAGTAGGATTCTGAGTCCTTGCATATTCAAAACCTTTATGAACACCTGGTGCTTCTTGAACATAGGTGGAAGTTTGAAATATTGGAGTCATAATCGCACCAGTACTAGGATCTGGGCTAACGCCTGCATGAATTACTTTTGTGGCAAATTTCATTATCTATTAGTTTCAATATTTAAATAATGGGACAAAAGTAATACTTAAGATGAATTATTATGGTAAGCTGGGATTAATATTAATTAATAGACTTTCTAGTTAAGTTAAAACAGAAAACTTTATTTCAGGATTTTAATAACTTTAGTTTAAGAGATACAAATAACAAATTACATTATGAATGAATAATCCATTCTTATGAATTTGAAATGATTCTTACATCAATAAGTAGTATTCAGTTATTGAAATTTATACGAAATTCCTAAAATGTATTGCGTATATGCATAAGAATAAGAAACATCATCTAAATTAAAACTAGGTTGGTAAAAATGGAAACCTGTATCAATGTAAAAATTTTTATAAATAGGAAAATCAATTCCAAAACCATATGAAATATAGATTATCCCATTTTTTTGGAATGGATCTTTATTGCCACATGTACAGTAATTGCCATAATTAATAGCTAACTCAGGGAATAAATCTATTTTACTCTTACTCAACAAATCATATTGATAAAGAATACCTACTAGAAAATACTTAGATTTTTTTTTCGAAAAGGTAAATGAAGATCCAGCTGTATTAATATTTAAATACTGAATTCCAAGTTTATGGGCAGAGCGTATTTCATAGGTCATGTTTAGATTTAAAGTTTTCTCAACATACCGTACTGATTTATCTGTATCATTAAATTCAGAAATAACAGTATATGAAATTGAAGGTTTGAAAATTTGAGAATGGCTTAAACTAGTAAAAGCAACAAAAAGCAAAGCGATTAAATACTTCATTTTTGATAAATTTGATATACTAAACCAAAGAATAAGTCAGGGTGATTATAGGTCTTGAAAAATCTATATCCATAACCAATTTCCATTTTTAATCTTTCAATGATCATAATATCAAAACCTAAAAATGGTGAAATTCCATGATTCGAAAAACTTTGAAGAACAATAGAATTATTTTCTTTATATTCCCATTTTTGAGCAGTAAATTCTAATTCAGCAAAAATATTAACTCTTTTAAACCATTTAAATCTGTTCGATTCTTTAATCAAATATTGCCTAAGCGAAAAATGAAGAGATTCTTTTTTGGGGACTTCTCGCAATTGTGACCATCCTGTTCCTAATGAATATTTGAAAATTAAATTGGTAGTCTTATAACCAATGTTGATTCCTGGAGTGAAATATAATATTAATTCAGTTCCTGGGTTGTTAGAATGATTTGAGTTAAATGTAAAACTACCTTTAGGGTAAATACCTGCTTTAATTTCTAATTGTCCATTAATGGAATTAGAAAAAAATAAAAAAATAATTATTGCAAACACGACCTGCTTCATAATTACAACTTAAAAAAAACTTTAACGCCGAACTTTTTTAAAAGAAAGAAACCACGAAAAAGCTAAGATACATCCAACTGATAGCAGTATTCCTGCTAAAAGCAAAATAGGATTTGATAATATATTGGGATCATAAAACACAAACTCTCCCCTTCTAAAATAAGCAAGCGCATCTGTCAAAACTACTGTGATTCCAAACCAGATAGTTGCTCTTATTAAATTCCTTTTATTCAACATTTAATGAATTTTGTTGATTATTTAATTTTTGGAGTATTGAGTTTATCTAATTAATATATAATTCTGAACGACTAACAATTCGTTAAGATTCTAAAGGTGAGTACTTAAATTTAAAACAATATAACGGTATTTATAAAATAATTGTCCTTAGAATCATTTAGCTGATAACATTAAGCATGCTCCTAACCAGAATACATTATCCTCGAGTTTTGTGATTGTACAAAATTCAATTTTTAATAAATTTGATGGCGTGAATAGTCTTATTTTTCGAATCTAT
This sequence comes from Bacteroidota bacterium, assembly GCA_024642705.1. Classification (GTDB taxonomy): domain Bacteria; phylum Bacteroidota; class Bacteroidia; order Chitinophagales; family Saprospiraceae; genus Portibacter. The sequence goes on from JAHEAQ010000082.1 coordinate 23,667, forward strand.
AATATTCAAAATGTATAGTCCACTTGAGAGATTGGACAAATCTATTCCGGTGGAGTTGATATAACCAAGTTTAGAATTTCGGCATACTTTCCCATCAATTGTTGTTAATTGGTATTTCAATTCAGAAAGGTTTTCTAGATTGATAATATCTTTTGCTGGATTAGGTATTTAAAGTGGTTCAAAAAGAATTATTTATAAATGAAAATCAAGGTAACTCTAGCCAGCCGAATAGCGGATGCGCAATGAATAAAGACCAAAGCCAACCTGAGCATTTAAAATTCTAGTTACAATAAGAAATATCAATTTTGGAAGAGTTTTTTGCTCAATCAAAAAATGAAAAAAAATCTTTTATGCCCTAATGATTTACCTCCGAGGTTAACAAATTCATCCAAATTAAGTTAAATAAATACTTCCCTAGGACACCGAACCACATGGTTAATTTTTTAAAACTCGCATCTTGAAAAATTCCATTCATTATAAATTTTCGCTTACTTTCAGAAATAATCGTTTAGAAGTGTTTTTCAACAGCATAAGTAATAAAAATCGCAGAAGATCGGGAATCCTTGGACCGATTTTCCGATTTTTATTGCTGGTTTTCCTTGAAAAAGAAATAAGAATGGTTAGAAAAAATTCGAGTTTGTAAAAATAATCTTGGATGCTATATACAAGGAAAAATGCCTTTGAAAAACTGAGTTTTTTGTTTCGTTTTTTGCTCAATCAAAAAATGAAAATTTATTTTACTTCAATAATTAATTGTTCATAGAGGTTAATTATTCGACT
>JAHEAQ010000083.1 GCA_024642705.1 Bacteroidota bacterium
TATCCTAGAAAATATTTCAGAATGGCTCAAGAGAAATTTTTCTTTTTCCACGCAAGTAAGGTGCATTCGAAATTTAATACACCACACATAGCGTTATTGTATAGTGGAGTGGTAAGTTGTATTTTGCTGGTTTCTGGTTCATTCGATTTACTTACAGATATGGTCATTTTTACAGGGTTTATTTTTTATGGGTTATTGGCTGTAGCTTTGATTAAATTGAAGCGGAATGGAACGATAAAAAATAAGGTTATTGGTTATCCTTATATTCCTATCCTGTTTTTATTGTTTTCTATTGCTTTAACAATCAATACCATATGGGCTCAACCAAAATTATCCTTGATCGGAGTTTTGTTAATTTTAACAGGAATTCCTTTTTATTATTTATTCAAACTCAAGTCTAAATTGTAAAGTTATTTTTTTGCTAATTTTGAGCATTATTTTCTTTTTTAAGCAATTGTTATGAATTAAAAATTGAAATGAAAAAATTAAAATCATATCAACAATTTATTTATTTAGGGCTAATAATTATTGCAATAGGGTTGGCGTTTACATTAAATCCCAAGGAGTCAGTTTCCTCCATGAGCACTGTTTTTGTGGTTTTGGGTGGGCTGATTTTTTTAATTGGAATTAGCAAAAAAAGAGCTGAAAATGGTGAGAAAGGCAACAAAGAATAATTTTATGTTGAAAAATCATTACACCTTCATTTGGGTAACAATAATTTATTGAATACAAGTATTTATGAAAAAACTGCAATTCACAAAAGACGAAGGCTCTGAATTTTATAAGGAACTTATAAAACGGACGGATGAATATTTCATTGAAAATAACATCGACAAATCTGGAAATGGTATCATGTATTTTAAAATATTCATGTATTTTTCTTTGGACATTTTGTTTTATTGGTTGATGATAACTAGTGAAAATGAAATCTTATTTGTGCTATTTTATTTACTCATGGGATTATCCATATTGCTCACTGCATTTAATATTTCACACGATGCTGCGCACGGCGTTGCAGTGAAAAGCAAGGCTTGGAACAAATTTTTATTCTCTTTGAGTTTTAATTTGCAAGGTAATAATGCGTATGTATGGGGTAAAAATCATAATGAATCGCATCATTTATATACTAATGTGGAAGGAAGCGACATTGATGTACTCAACAATCCTTTATTTCGAATGACAGAATCCCAACCTTTAAAATGGTTTCATAAATATCAATTTATATATGCTCCATTTTTATATTTATTGTATTCCTTGAACTGGTTTTTTTTAAGAGAGACCTTAATGTTGGTAAATTATTCAAGCAGAACAATAAAAATTGATATCCCAAAAAACGAAATATTTAAATTGGTCATTTTCAAAATGCTTTACATAGGATACATGATAGCCTTACCGATTTTATTGGTTCCTTTTGGTTGGACTTGGGTTGCAATGGCTTTTATTTTGAATCATTTTATGGTTTCACTTATTTTTGTTGGAGTGCTTGGAGTGTCACATGTTTCTGATTATGTCCATCATCCAGTTCCTGATAAAGACAATAAACTAAATATGAGCTGGCCAAAATTGCAAATGCAGACTTCTGTGGATTACAATGCTGATAGCGTTTTTTTTAATTGGACACTTGGAGGTTTCAATGCCCATGCCTTGCATCATTTATTGCCTACCATTAGTCATGTTCACTATTTGAAGATTCTCCCAATTTTTAGAGAACTTTGTAATAAATACAATATTACGTATATGGAAATGCCGTACCTAGAATCTTTGGCATCTCATTTTAGATTTTTAAAATCTGTTGGCAGAAATAATAAAATAGTTCCAATACCTTATGAAAGATAAACATCTTGTCAATCCATCTGATACTGCTTTATTAAAATTCATTCTTAGGGAAGTTGATGAAAAATTAGTCTTGGACCCAAAAACTTTTAAGATTAAAATATGGTTTAAATTTGTTTTTTATATTTCTATAACCATTCTTTTTTATTCCTTATTGTATCATATTGAATCTGCATTTTTATTTGTTTTATGCTATATAGCATATGGATTTTCGATTTTGCTTTTTGCTTTCAATTTTTCACATGATTGTGCTCATAATACAGTTTTTAAAAGCAAAACTGTCAATAATTTAGTGTATTCTGCGATCTATACTCTAGTAGGTGCCCACGCTGAGGCTTGGAAACAAAGGCACATACAATCCCATCATTATGCACCAAATGTAGAAGCTTATGATTCAGATTTGAAAATCACAAATTTGATACGTATCATTCCAGATAGCCAATACAAATGGTATCATAAATACCAGCATATTTATGCCTCGTTTGCCTATACTTCCTACTCGTTGTTTTGGATTTTCATAAAAGACATCAAAATTCTGTATTCAAAAGATGAATTCAACGAGAATAAAAATTTAGGCTATCATCTTTCCTTTTGGATTCAAAAGTTTATCTATTTAAGCGTAGCTTTTTTTCTTCCATTACTTTTTTCGAACCAAGAATTACGGATCGTTATCTTAGGATTCATTGCAATGCATTTAAGCCAATCCATATTTTTATTGTTCACATTTTTTATGACTCATCATGTATTAAATCTGGAATATCCAACCACCGATGAAAATGGTTTTATAAATACATCTTGGTTGATGAACCAGATTAAAAGTTCAAATGATATGCATCCTTTTAGTGAAATCGCAAATTTTATTCTAGGTGGTTTTAACAATCATATTGCGCATCATTTGTTTCCGCATATTCATCATATTTATTATCCAAAATTGAATAAAATACTATATGCGACACTAAGAAATAATAATATTGAACCCAATCAAACTACGTATTGGGGAGGAATCGTATCTCATTTAAAACTCTTGAAACAAATGAGTGTCAAATAATAGTGTCTGATTTTTTTCAATACTAAAACTCAAAAATGTATATTTAGCATATTGAATAATCCATAAAAATTAAACATTTACAATGTCTTCAAACCATAAAATCAAAACTGGAATACTTTCATTTGGTATGTCAGGGAAATTATTTCATGCACCATTTATTGAAGAAAACGATGGGTTCGACTTTTGGGGAGTAGTTGAAAGGTCAAAAAAGATAGCTCGTGAATTTTATCCAAATATAAAAAGTTATGATTCAGTTGACGATTTGATTTCAGATGAAGATTTAGAGTTAGTGATCATCAATACTCCAAATTCGACTCATTATGAATTTGCATTAAAAGCTATTCAAGCAAAAAAGCATGTCTTGGTAGAAAAGCCTTTCACTATTACTTCTGATGAGGCAAGAGAATTATTTCATGAGGCCAAAAAGCGCAATATCAAAATATTTGCTTATCAGAATCGTAGATTTGATAGTGATTTTCTCTCCGTGAAACAAACCATCAATTCAGGAAAATTGGGCAATATTATTGAAGCTCATATTCGATATGATAGGTATCGTTATGCACTTGGTACTAGTATATTCAAAGAAGGTAATGTTCCTGGAAGTGGGGTCAGTTATAATTTAGGCCCACATATTATTGATCAAGCGTTGGCATTGTTTGGGATTCCTAAAAACTGGACAAAAGTTGTTGCAGGATTCAGGCCAAATACAATTGTGGATGATTATTCTCATGTGCATTTCGAATATGAAAATGGCTTGCAAGTATTTATCACTGCAAGTCTTTTGGTTGCCGAGCCACAACCTTCATATGTTATAAATGGAACTTTGGGAACTTACACCAAACATAGAGTGGATATTCAGGAAGAGCAATTGCAACAAGGATTAAAACCAAATAATTCTTCTTACGGAATTGAAAAACCAGGGTTTGAAGGAATTTTAACTATTGTTTCTCCCGAAGGTAGCGTAGAAAAAGAGTTTGTTCCTGCTGTAAAGACTACCTATAATCAACTTTTTGATGATGTATATGATTGTATCATTAAAGGTATTCCGTATCCAATTTCTGAAGAGCAAATTATTAAACAATTAGAAATCTTGGAAAAAAAATAATGAAAGTCACATTATCAAATATAAATTGCCTTTTATGCGATTGACCATCTCAATTTTAAAATGGACCTTATTAATTTTTGTTAATATTGGTTTTACAGTGACTTGTTTTTGCCAATCATTGGAAAATCAAGTGTATCAAACCAAAGCTGAAAAATTCATTCCATTATTTAATGGAAAGACTTTGGATGGTTGGTATACTTTTCTTGAAAACAGAGGGCGAGATAAAGACCCCAACGAAGTTTTTACAGTGGTTGATGGAATGATTAGAGTTTCCGGCGAAGAATGGGGCTGTATAACAACAAATAATGTTTTTGAAAATTACCATCTTAAAGTAGAATTCAAGTGGGGAGATGAAACTTTTTCACCTAGATTGCTGAATGCTAGAGACTGTGGAATCCTTCTGCATTCGATAGGGGAGGATGGAAGCTCGCAAGGAATATGGATGAATTCTATAGAGTGCCAAATTATCGAAGGAGGGACTGGAGACTTTATTGTTGTAGGTGATGGAAGTGAGAATTTTCAAATTACAGTGAATACAAGAGAAGAAAAGCAAAAAGATTCTTTTGTTTTTAGACCAAAAGGAATTCCTCAAACTATTTTTTCTGATAGAATTAATTGGTGGGGAAGAGATCCAAATTGGAAGGATGAGTTGGGTTTTCGTGGAACTAATGATATTGAAAATCCAGCCGGAGAGTGGAATACACTGGAATGTATTGCTAAAGGAGATAGAATTGACATCCGACTCAATGGCGTTTTGGTAAATGCAGCTTCAAATGTAAAACCCAGAAAAGGCCGAATTCAAATACAATCAGAAGGAGCAGAAATATTTTTCAGAAAGGTGGAATTGCGCCAATTGAACTGAATTTTGTCAAGATTTCAGCTATAAGAGAGCCTTTCAACAAATAATTGCAATTTTTACATTTGTTTTTTAAACAGTTCGATTTACTGGGGTTAAAAAATCCCGTGGGGATGATCTGTTTTTAGCACGATATGAAAATAAAGAAATAAGCCCCAGAGGGGCGACCTATTCAAAACATTTTGTTTCAAGGCTGTTTGATAGATTTTTGATTGTTTTATTTGACATCATCCTTTTAAAATAATCCTCAATGATTTGATGATCCAATAAAAAGCCCTTCATGTTTTTATTAAGTCTTAATGCTCTCAGTACTTTGGTATTCGTAATAAATTTTTTGTTTAGAATTAAGCAAAAATAAATTATTTCAATTTCCATAAGTCCTTTCAAAAAAAAAGCATGCTTGATTGCTCAAGCATGCTTTTTTTGTTTTAAAGAATTTATTTTAATACCCAGGATTCTGAGGGAAATTAGCATTTCCGCCATCCACTAAGTCAATTTGTTCTTGTGGTATTGGTCTGTAATTATGCTTATCAGCAACACTTGGACCACCAGTAGGGTTATAAGCTTTAACTCTTGAAACTAAGTTGCCCCATCTTTTTAGATCTGTCCATCTATAACCTTCACCCAATAGTTCTCGGGCTCTTTCATCATAGATAAACTCCATAGTTGCGTCAGCAGCTGTAATTTCCATTGCAGCTTCATGACCTGGGTAAGCTGCTCTCCTTCTAATAGGATTAATGTAGTTAACAGCTTCTGCTGCTTTGTTTTGTTTAATCAAAGCTTCAGCAACCAAAAGATAAATTTCTCCAAGTCTTGTTACCATAAAATCTCGACCTCCTTGAACTTCATTTATACTTGCTCTTAGAGGATCTAAAAACTTGCTAATTACACCAAATTGTTTTTCTTGGTACATGCTTGGAGTATAGACTTGATACGGTCTTTTTGCTCTTTCAGCCTCAGGCATTTCATAGCCGGGCATGTATATAGCGGTATCACCAACTGCAAATGTTACTTCAGATTTCGACTTATCTAAGGAAGTTGCGAAAGTTCCACTTCTCGTTGCTTTAAAAACTTGTCTGAAACTTTTTTCATATCTGGCATCATCCGTTCTATTTGCAAAAACGATGTTGTAGGTATAATCGGTTGGTCTTAATCTTTTCCAAGGTCTTCCAACTTCTAATACTCTGCTCATTCCAGGTTGAGTATCATATTCCATTAGGTAGTATAAATGCCATCTATTTCCATATCCACCAGCAGTTAATAAATCATAGCTGAATTGAATTGAAAAAACTGTTTCACTATTTTGATCATTTCCTAATTGCCAAAGTTCAGAATAATCGCTTACTAAAGCTCTACCATAATTATTGATTACATTTTTTCCAAATTGTTCTGCTTTAGCAAAATCTGCTACACTTCCAAAAGTTCTTGTTGCTCGGGTAATGTATACTTTGCAAAGCATTGCTTCAACAGCCATTTTAGTATATCTTCCCCATTGACCTCCCGAAGCCGGCAAGTCAGCTAAAGCTTCAGTATAATCTTTTATGATCTGAGTGTAAACAGCTTCTTCAGAAGAACGAGTAATTTCTGTAATTGGACCTCCTGTTTCAGACAATCGCAAATCTAATCCTCCATAATGTTGAACCAATACAAAATAGAAATGTGCTCTCAATGCTTTGGCTTCAGCAATTCTAGTTTTTAGTGTTTCAGGATTGATCCCAGCTATGTTTGGCCCACGATCAATAACGGCATTACAACTATTGATTCCTCTGTAATATTCGCGCCATAATGTTCTTACCCAATTGTCTCTGCCATCTAAATCTGAAGCATACAAATCATATCGTTTGTAACTACCATCCGCACCATGAGAATAAGTATCTGTGCCCATTTGCATCATAGTCATTCCCATTTCCTGACCATAATATGCCCTAAGATATGAATATGCACCTTTAACTGCATCTTCGAAACCAACAGGGGTATTCATATAATCATTTCCAATGTTAGAAATGACCTCTTCAGTAAGGGTATCTTCACAAGATTGAACCCCAAAGAGCAATATGAAAGCTAATGCTATTGTCTTAATTCGACTCATTTTTTTAAATAAATTATATTTAATATTTTTCATTTTTTAATTTTTTAAAATTGAACATTTATTCCAAATGTGGCAGTCCAAGTCGCAGGACTTACATTTCCATTTAGACTTGCATCAATGTCAGTTTCTGGATCTGATCCTGAATATTGTGATATGAATGAAGAGAAAATAAATGGTTGTTGAAGACTTGTGTATAATCTAAATGAATGCAATCCCATTCTTTGAGCAGAAGCTTCATCAAAATTGTAACCGAGATTTATGTTTCTTACCTTTACAAATGAGCCATCAAAAATATTCAGAGAAGAGTTCCACTTAGGGAATTCCTGATTTTGGTTAGGCTTTGGAAATGCATTGGAAGGATTTGTTGGTGTCCAATAATCCACAATAATATTATTGTATCTGCCAAATAAAGTATTGTTATCCGTATGGTAACTACTTCTGATTTTTTGACCAATTCTTGCATAAACGAACGCTGAAAAATCGAAATTTTTATATTTTAATCTGTTCGTAATGCCACCTGAAAATTTAGGAACACCTGAACCTTGAATTACACGGTCGTCAGCATTTATCTTGCCATCTGCATTCTGATCTACAATTCTGATTTCTCCAGGTACTCCACCAAAACTCTTAGCCAATTCTGCCTCGCTTGTTTGCCAAATACCTTGTTTTTCGTAATCGAAAATCACTGAAAGTGGTTGGCCAATAAACCATCCATTTCCTATGTCATCTTCTGTGCCGCCATAAAGTTCAACAATTTCTTCTTTGTTAGTAAAGAAAGTGAAATCTGTACTCCATATGAAACCTCCTTTATTCACATTGACAGTGCTAATTGTTCCTTCAAAACCAGTATTTCTAGTTTTTCCAATATTAGTTGTAACTTGAGTAAAGCCAATTGATGGAGGTAAGTTTCTTGATAACAATAAATCTTTTGTATTGGTACTGTAATATTCTAAAGAACCATAAATTCTTCCTTGGAATAAACTGAAATCAATACCTACATTCGCAGTAGTCGAAGTTTCCCATTTCAAATCTGGATTTCCAATCGTATTTGGTCCATAACCAAATGCAGCAGCATCACCAAAATTATAAGCTGTTTGTGTCAATAAACCTTGAGTTTGGTATGGGTTAATAGCTTGATTTCCAATAGAACCGTAGGAAACTCTTAATTTCATCAAGTCAATGGCATCAATACTTTGAATGAAACCTTCTTCAGCCATATTCCAAGCTAAGGCTATCCCAGGAAAATATCCCCATTTTGTATTTGAACCAAATCGTGAAGATCCATCACCTCTTAAGGTTGCAGTCAATAGATATTTATTATTGATGCTATAATTGATCCTTCCCATGTAAGATAAAATAGTCCATTGGGATAAGTTGGAGTTCACTGAATTAATGATTGAAGCAGTACCAAGACTATGGAACTGCTGAGTTTCTGATGGAATACCCGAAACTGAAATTCCATTGGTTTCAAAATTATCCTTCTGAAGCGATTGAACTGCTGTAAGGTTCAAATTATGATTGCCAAATAGTGGTTTGTCATAAGACAAAATATTTTCCACGGTGTAATTGAAAGAAGTGGCGTTGTCCGTGGAACCTGCAGCAGGAGCTAACCTTCTTGCATTGGTATAGGTACCTTGGAAATTATCATATTTATCAATTCTGAAATCTGGACCAAAATTAAATCTATATTTCAAACCTTCCAAAATGTTCCATTCAGCATAAAGCCCTGCAAACATTCTGTTGCTTCTTCTTTTGTTTACAATAGCACCATCTACGAGTTCTGAGAATGGATTTGATCTTAATCCATCTTCTGTTGGTAAGAAATTTAGAGAACCATCCTCATTGTATGGCTGTCCTAATGGGTTTTCTCTAAATGCTCCTCCCAACGGATTAAAGGATTCACCATTTCTAACAGAATAATTCATAAAACTGGACAAGCCAATTTTGAAGTTATCCGTAATATTATGATCAAGGTTTACCCTTAACACATTTCGATTATAATTTTGATTTGGAATAATTCCATTGTCTTTGAAATAATTCAATGACATATAAAATTGTGAACGGTCATTTCCACCTGCAAAACCAATCTGATGATTCATGGTATTTCCATTCTGTAACATGCCATCCACATAATCTGTAGTTCTTCCCGATGCTATACTTTCCAATTCTACTTGGGTGAAAATTGCAGCATCATCAGGAATACTTCCATCTGTTCTTCTGTATGCTTCTCTTTTGGTATTTGCAAACTGAGTACCATCCATCAATTTTATGATGTCATGAGCTTTTGAAACACCATAATAGGCATCATAAAAAACTCTAGGTTCTCCGCTAGTACCTCTTTTTGAAGTTATTAAGACAACGCCATTAGCACCTCTTGCACCATAAATTGCGGTTGCTGATGCATCTTTAAGCACTTCCATCGAAGCTACATCATTTGGATTGATGTCCCCTGTTCCAGTAGCTAAAGGAATTCCATCCAATACATACAATGGATCATTTGAGGCATTGAATGATCGTCGACCACGAATAACTACTCTAGGCTGAGTTCCTGGTTTACTACCTGCTTGCATTACATCCACACCTGCAATTCTTCCTTGCAATGCTTGTTGTGTATTTGTAATTGGTAAGTCTGTGATATCTTTCGATTTAATAGAGCTGATTGCTCCTGTTGATTGACTTTTTCTGACAGTTCCATAACCAATTACAACGACTTCTTCTAATGCTGCTGCATCTAGTGCCATACTGACGTCGATAATGGTTCTAGTGCCAACAGATACATCCTGAGCGACATATCCAACATAAGAAAAATGGAGGACTGAATTAGCTGGCGCATCAATGCTATAAGCCCCAAATGCATCTGTAGCCGTTCCGGTATTTGTGCCTTTGATTAAAATGGTAACTCCAGGGAGTTCCATACCATCATCTCCTTTAACAGTTCCTGTAATTTGTGCTTCCGATTGGAAACCTAGTAGTAATAAAAATAAAATAGGCGAAATTTTTGGTAAAAAGGATCGCCGATTCCATTTCATAAACAATTCATAAGTAAGACTGAGTCTAGTTTTTTTCATAAATAATTCCTTTAAGTTAAGTCAAAATTAAATTGTGATAAATCTAATAGGTTCAACATATATATGGTGAACCCACTGCGAATTAGTATGAAAGATAATGGAATATTATGATTTTACATTTTTTTATTCTTCTTTTTTTTATCCTTTTTACAACAGTAAATAATGAATAATTCCTAATAATCTTAATATGTAAATGATTTTATCATAGCCATTTCATCCATTAAACAATAGAGATAATTCAATAAAAGGATTAGAAAAAAATCAATTTAGAATGGATAAAGCGTTAACGTACACGCAGTTATATCGTGGAGAATATTATTAAACTCCGTTAACGTTAACGTTAATTTTACGTTAACGTTAACGTAAAATTATAAGACAAATATTTTTTCTAATATTGAGTTAGTGCTTTGATAAAATAGAAATTTAGAATGAATCCAAATAAGAGTTTAAAAAATTCAGAGAAATTAGCTTTGGAAATTTTCTAGTGAAAAATCACAACCTTTATAAGTTACATATAAGTTGCATTTCGAAATACATAAAAACATAATATTAGTTTGATTTCCAAATATTATCTTTAAACCTTAATAGAATTACAAAAATGAAAAAATCATTCAAAGCCTTAATTATAATTACCAGTTTTTTAGCAGTCTCTTGCAGCAATTTCGGTGAAGAAAAGGATTTTAACGGCGTTCAACTTTACTATACTCCTGAAATTACTTCTTCCCAAGTTGATAAATTAGGCGCCTTTTTAATTGAAGGCGAGTTCGCTGACGGTGAAGAAAAGACTGTTCAGATCACAAAAAAAGATAGCATATACGAATTTCGAATGGTTATAAAAGAAGATTTTGTCATCGATAGTGCAATGGAAAATATTTTCAGATTATTTGGACAAGAACTTTCAGAAAATGTATTCAATTATTCTAAAGTAGATTTGCATGCATGCGATGCATTTTTGAATACCACCAAAGTTTTTCCCATGTTCAATTTTGGTAAAAGCAAAACATTTACTGGTATTAAATTATATTATTCGCCCGATTTTACTGAAAATGAGATTAAATTATTAGGAGATTATTTAGTCACTTCTGGATTTTCTAATGAGAAAGGAGAAATTTTAGTTCAAATATTAAAAGGAGTAAATGGAATTGAATTTAAAATGGTGGCAGCTGAGGGTGCAGAGCAAATAGCTGAAAATGTGTTAGCTTTTTCAGAAGTCGCTACTGAACTTTCAAAAAATGTTTTTAACAACGAGCATGTTGATTTTCATACCTGCGACGATTATTTTAATACTGTCATGGTTTTTCCTATGACCAGCAAATAGTTATTTAACTAATAACAATTAAGTTTTTGGGAAAGCATTATTCGAATAATCTTTCGATTTTGATTTCACAGTATTGTTTAAATTATTTTTCACTGCGTTATTCGTCCCATTACCCAATATCCATTGTGTCTTGGCTTAGGTAGACTACTTTCGTTAAAGCCTTTTGGATTGCTTTCTAAGTTGGTTAAGAATTCACTTCCATTTTCATATTTTTCCCCACATTTATCGCATTTGACACCGAAATCTTTGACTTTTGATGCAAAATAATTTTGAATTGAAAATAAAATAAATAATGGTAATCCCACAATTATAATCAATAGCAACAATATATATCCTATATCTAAACTACCTGAAAAAATAAAGCCTATTAATCCAAAAAAAATAATAATTATTGCTCCATAAAGTAAAATGTAGGCCATAACCGAAATCACAGAATCCAGTTTTTCAGCAATTTTTGTATATGAAGCATGGTTTTTTGGTTCAATCCAACTGCTAATTTTAAATGAACCGCAATTATCACAATACAAATAGTGCCTATAGTATTGTTGGGGATATATTTCAGGATCATTATCTCCAGTATAATTTAATTCTTTTACACTACCCATATTTAATCGTTATAAAATTTTGGTTTTATTAACACACAATAAATCAAGTAAATATAATATTGAAATTTCAATGTTTTGACATTTTCAATTTTATAAATTTTATGAATTTCTACAAAAAAGTTAAATTGAACTTTTAATTGTGGTAAATTAAAAATTTACGGAAAAAGAAAAGCAAAAACAAAATGAACAAGCAAATATTATTAGATTCTAGACCAGAAGGTCTTCCCACTTCATCAACATGGAAATTCCAATCTGTTGAGATTCCAGAACCTAAAGATGGGGAAGTTTTGATACGGCAGCATTATATTTCATTAGATCCTGCGATGAGAGGCTGGTTGCGAGACGTGAAATCATATATCGAACCTGTTGCAATTGGCAGTGTCATGCGAGCAGGCACCGTAGGCGAGGTTATTAAAGCAAACAACCATCCCAAATATAAAGTTGGAGATTTTCTAAGCGGATGGGGAGGAGTCCAGCAATATTCTTTAACCGATGGGAAAGGATATTTTAAAGTAGACCCCACAACAGCGCCATTACCAAAATATATTGGTGTTCTTGGGATGCCAGGGATGACTGCCTATTTTGGAATTCTAAATGTGGGAGAACTAAAATCAGGAGATATCGTTCTTGTTTCTGGAGCAGCAGGAGCAGTAGGAAGCCTAGTTGGTCAAATCGCAAAAATCAAAGGTTGTAGAGTTGTGGGAATTGCTGGTGGAAAAGATAAATGTGATTATCTAGTCAATGAATTAGGGTTTGATGCAGCAATTGATTATAAAACGGAAAACATTTATTCTGGGTTGAAAAAACATTGTCCAGAAGGAATTGATGTTTATTTTGATAATGTAGGCGGCGAAATGTTGGATGCTGCTCTTGCAAAACTCAGAATGCATGGAAGAATTGTCATTTGCGGCGCGATCTCACAATACAACAATACGGGAAAAGTACAAGGACCAAGCAATTACATGTCTTTATTAGTAAATAGGGGAACTATGAGAGGTATGGTCGTCTTTGATTATGTGAAACAATATGGCGAAGCAGTAGCGGATTACTCGAAATGGTTGCAGGAGGGAAAAATTAAAACCAAAGAGGATATTTATGAAGGAATTGAAAACTTTCATGAAACTTTTTTAAGGCTATTTAGTGGAGAAAAATTGGGTAAACTGATATTGAAAGTAATTGAATAGAAAATAATTTCCTTGGATGAAAACTAGTATCGCATTATTTGTAGCTTTTCAACTTTCAATATTACCTTTTGGATTTTTACGATCTGAGTCCCTTTTTGAAAATTATTTTTCAAATTCAAATCTAGTATTGCTGGAAATTTCGAATACAATTAAGGCAATTGATACATTGCCAAACAAATCTTTGCCTTATGATGCTTACCATGAATTGCGGAATGGCTTGCAAAATTCTCAGATTGTTTTTGAAAGGAATAAAATAGGAAGGGTAGCTTTTCTAGGAGGATCCATTACTTACAATTCCGGGTGGAGGGATAGTATTTGTAATTATTTGGAGCACCGATTTAAATCCACAAAATTCGAATTTATCAACGCCGGAATTTCATCCATGGGTTCCACTCCAGCTGCATTTAGATTAGAAAGTGATGTTCTTTCTTTTGGTAAAATTGACTTATTGTTTGAAGAAGCTGCTGTGAATGATGCTACAAATGGAAGGACTAGGGAAGAGCAAATTCGTGCAATGGAAGGTATCATTAGGCATTTGAGAATTGCAAATCCTCTGATAGATATAGTAATGATGCATTTTGTTGATCCTGAAAAAATGGAAGATTACAACATTGGAATTGAACCCGATGTAATCAAAAACCATAATAAAGTAGGGGAACATTATGGAATTCCTACTATCAACTTAGCAAAAGAGGTAACCGATCGGATTAACAATTATGAATTTACATGGGAAAATGATTTTATAAATTTGCACCCTTCACCATTTGGTCAAGGAATTTATTCCAAATCTATTATTCATTTTCTTGATTCAACATACCTTAAATTATTATCTTCTAAAGATTCTTTGAACACATTCCCTTTACCAAATAAATTGGACTTAGATTCTTATGATAAAGGCAAATTAATTGACATAACTGATGCAAAACTTGATAATGGTTGGACTATTGATCCAAATTGGGAACCTAAGGATAAAACTGGCACACGAAGCGGATTTACACAAGTGCCCATGTTGATAGGACAATGGCCAAGCAATAAATTAATATTAAAATTTAAAGGAAATGCCGTTGGTATTGTGGTTGCTGCAGGTTTAGATGCAGGAATAATCGAATATCGAATCGATAAAAATGAGTGGAAATCGTTAAATTTATTTACACGATGGAGTCCTCAATTGCATCTGCCATGGTATTATACTTTAGGAATTGGATTGTCTAAAAAAGACCATATTTTAGAAATTCGGATGTCCGAATCAAAAGACCTAAAAAGTCTTGGAAATGTTTGCAGAATAAAATCATTTTATGTTAACAAACATTGAACCTCGTCTTATGAATGAATTGACTTAAAATTCAGTATATATAGTTTTTTTTACAAAATTTTAAAAATCACAATTCACAAAACTAAAGCGTTATTATATCAAAATATTCAAAATGAAAATCACTTCATACTTTCTAGCTATATCGCTCTGGATATCCTTTTTTTCAATTCAAGCACAAGGATTAATCATTCCCAATACAAATACCAATTTTAAATGTATGGCTGGCCGTACAATTGCGACTACAGACATTGTTGTCAAATGGAATGCTCCAGGTGTAAAAGGCAGAGAGGGCCAAATTTTTGGAACAAATGTAGCGCCATATGGTATGAATGTTTTGGGTTTTGGATCGGATGTAGAATCTCCATGGAGAGCAGGAGCTGATGAATGTACCACAATTTCATTTTCCACAGATGTAAAAATTAATGGAGCATATTTGCCAGCTGGTAATTATGCATATTTCATTATTCTTGATGAAAATGAATGTACTTTGATTTTTAACAAAAATGTTAAAGAATGGGGAGCCTATTTTTATGACCAGTCTTTAGATGTGTTAAGAGTAAAAACAACTCCTCAGAGAAATCTTCCAAATAATAAAGAAAGGTTAGAATTTGTATTCAGTGAGCAAACAGACAATAGTGTGGTTTTAGCTTTAGAATGGGAACATTGGCGAATTCCTTTAACCATTAATATTGACGTCGTTGGTACAACTTTAGCGTCTATTAAAAGTCAAATGGCAGGAGGAATTGGTTTTGATCCACCAAGTTTAATAGCAGCTGCAAATTGGTGTTTGAACAATGATGTAAATTTAGATGAAGCAGTTCGATGGTTAAATAGTGCTACAGATCCTAATTTGGGTGGTGTAATTTCTTTTGGCTCCCTATCTACAAAATCTGCCTTGATGAAAAAATTGGGAAAAGAAGATGAAGCAAATGAAATAATGGCAAAAGCAATTGAATTAGGAACGAACATCGAACTTCACCTATATGGAAGACAATTGCTGAATCAGAATAAAATAGATGAAGCAATGGCTGTTTTTGAAGCAAATTATAAAAAAAATAAAGGGGCATGGCCAACTAATGTAGGAATGATGAGGGGCTATTCCGCAAAAGGTGATTTTGCTAAAGCCATTGAATATGCGAAAGTTGCAGTAACTCAAGCTCCAGATGATCTAAATAGAGAAGCACTTAAAGCTGCAATAAAAATGCTGGAATCTGGTAAAGCACTTTAGCTTTTCAAGCTTAAAGCACGGTTTTTTATCACATAATTTGTTTTGCAAATATTGCTTTATGTGCAGGCATACCAAATAAAAAGTTACCCACCTTTTTATCGGAAGAATTTTGTTCTATTTGGAAATTTTGGTTTAATCCTATCCTCATATTGCTTATTCTGAAATAATAAATCTTAACTTGGCTCCATTGTTTAACAGAATTTGATATTTTTTATGAAAAAAGAGCATTCTAACTTAGGTGTATTAGTTACCATCTTTACCTTATTAACTTATCCATTCGTTTTTGGTCAAGGACAAAATAAAGCCGTTCCTGTATTTGAAAATGGGGAAGCACAAATTGTAGAAGCATTTAGCGATCAACAAAACTGGATTAGAACTGATCTCTGGGTGGAAACTGAATTTGATACAGATGGTGACGGAAAGTTAGATAGAATGCATGTTGATGTAACAAGGCCAAGTCAAACCGAAACAGAAGGATTAAAACTGCCAGTTATATATGCAAGTAGTCCATACTATGCCGGAGTAGGTGAAGATCTTCCTGGAGTATTCTGGAATGTTAGACATGAATTAGGAGAAAAAGAGCCTGAAAGAGTGCATCCGCCTGTCCAAAGACAAGGGAAAAGACCAATTATTTCAAATTCAGAAATTGAAAGATGGGTTCCAAGAGGCTACATTGTTGTGCATTCTTCATCTCCAGGAACAGGTCTATCAGATGGCTCCCCAACGGTGGGTGGGGACAATGAATCGCTTGCTCCAAAAGCAGTAGTTGAATGGTTGACAGGAAAAAATAATGGATATTCGGAAAGGGAAGGGTCAGAACATGTAGTTGCATTCTGGTCAACTGGGAAAGTAGGGATGACAGGAACATCGTACAATGGAACATTACCACTTGCAGCAGCTACAACAGGAGTTCCTGGCCTTGAAGCCATCATTCCAATTTCTCCTAATACATCCTATTATCACTATTATAGGTCAAATGGATTGGTTCGTTCACCTGGAGGGTATTTGGGTGAAGATATTGATGTATTATACGATTATATTCATAGTGGAGATGAGTCCAAGAGAGCCTATGGTGATGCAATGATTCGCGATAAAGAAATGGCAAAAGGAATGGATAGAGAATCTGGAGATTATAATGAATTTTGGGCTGGGAGAGATTATCTGAATGATATGGGTCCTATGAAAGTTGCATTACTAATGTCTCATGGATTCAATGATTGGAATGTAATGCCTGAACACAGTTATCGAATATATAATGCTGCAAGAGCGAAAGGGTTGCCTGTACAAATTTATTATCATCAAAATGGACATGGCGGGCCACCTCCGCTTTCTATGATGAACAAATGGTTTACTAAATATTTGCACGGTGTTAACAACGGAGTTGAAAATGATCCAAAAGCATGGATTGTTCGCGAAAATGATAAGCCAGAAAACCCCACTGCATATGAAGATTATCCAAATCCTCAAGCTAGTGAAGTGAAATTATTTTTGAGTGGCGGAGCTCCGCAAGCTGGAAGCTTAAGCATCAATCAACAACAGAAAGGAGTAACTGAAACTTTAATTGACAACTTTTCTTTCTCAGGTTCCACTTTAGCTCAGGCTGAAATAACTAACCATAGATTGATTTATTTAACACCAGAACTTAGCGAACCAATTCATTTATCTGGAACAGCCAAAATAACAGTGAAAATGGCATCAAGCAAGCCTGCGGCAAATCTTTCAGTTTGGCTTGTTTCATTGCCATGGGATAATGGAAGAAGAGCTACGATAACAGATAATATTATCACCAGAGGTTGGGCTGACCCTCAAAACTATAAGTCTATTTCAAAAGGTGAAGCATTGAGCCCTGGGAAATTCGTCGATGTAACTTTTAATTTACAACCTGACGATCAAATCATTAGGGAAGGGCAACAAATTGGATTAATGATATTTTCAAGTGATAAAGAATTTACGCTTTGGCCTGATCCAGGAACGGAATTAACAGTAGATTTGGATGGAACAATCCTTACCTTACCTGTTGTTGGCGGAAAAGATGCAATAAGCAAAGCATTTGATAAGCGGTAATTATTTTGGCCTATAAGATTTTGGAAGATATTATTTCAATCTTACAATTAATGGAGTATTGACTTTTTTAGCATAGTCATTTAAATAAGCTTCCCATTCTGCTTTTGTTGGATATTGTCCATTTTCTTTCCATGCAAAACCAGCATAATAGTTTGCTTTGCCATCTTCGACTTTAATGTCGCCATAAAAATTACTCAGATCGGCTTCGTCGGTGATGTATTGTTCTACCCCAATCAATTTTTTCGCAGGTACGACAATCCCAAGACCCAATTCTGATGATTCATGAGGTTCCCAATAACTCATCCATCCTGCATCTTTATCTGCATTAACTTCACCTTCTTTCTTGTGTAGAGTTATCCCTGCTGTCAAAACATTAGTGCCAGTGATATGAATCTCAAATCTCGAAAGATTGCTTCCTCTATCTAAAGAAATATGTTTTTCTTCTGTTATTTCATTTCCATCTGCACCCCAAACTGCATATTTAAGCACAAAGCTCGTTCTGATAGGACCCGAACAAATGGTATTCCATGCAGTGAAATTTTTGGAAAAGTAGTAAGTACTGTCAACTTTGACAGTAATACCTCCAATTCCGCGACTTGCACCAACATGAAAATTATCCAATCCTTCACCAGTATCTTCGTGATAAGTGCCTGTTCCATTGGTCGTTTTTTCGTACCATTTATTTATAATGGGATAATCCACTTTTTTAAGCCATGCATCTATTCCACTTGACAATGTTCCGCCTGGAGTTCCATCTTCTTTCATTTTTTGAGCAGTAGGTCCGTATGTTCTAAAAGCAACCTTATCATTTTCCCATGCATAATCATCGGTTCTTTCTGGAACAAATCTTGAATAGCAAATTGGGTCGCCTTCAGTTACAACTATAGTATCCAATTTTAGAATTTCGAAAGTTTTCTCTGATTGGCCTTTTATTTCTGGTTGAAATAAAAGTAAATCACCTTTTCCATTACCATCAGTATCAACAACTTGTGAAAGAAGCCATTCTTTATTTTCCAAATCCCTAATGCCATATTGAGAAAAATCTTCTTCTGAGCTAATGCCAATAGATTCATTTGAAATTTCTACAGTTTCAAAAGATCTGCTTTCAGAAAGCGTATTTTTAATGGTAACTTTTATTGTGCCATCTGAATTTTGGTTGCATGACGCAAGAATAATTACTAAAACAAAAGTTGAGATTTTTACTAAATATTGCATTTTAACGTTTTATTGGTTGATAGTTTTTATGATACACAATCAGGATTTAATCCAAAATCAGGATTAAAATCTAAATTTAATTGTTTGGCTAAGAATTGAATCAATGATTTACTGGATTTTTCCACCTTTCTAATTTTGGAATTCCTCTGGTGAATAAGCCTGCAATAAATCCTGGAAATCCCATTTCTTTTAATTTGCCTTTTACAAGTTTTTGCATTTCTTCTGCTGAATCAATTGTTGGATTTTTAAAAGCACCTCCTTCATAACATTTGGAGCAGTACATTGTACTTTTGCTTCCGTCTAAATTAGTGCCACCTCCATTTTCATCTTTTTTTAAAGGCATTCCGCAACTTTGGCAATTTTTATATATTTTTTCCATTTTATTTTGCTTTTATAGAGAACAATTTAATCTTTATTCAAGAAAATTATGTGTTTAGTTCTGAGGAAAATTTAAAGGAATAAATTTACTATTTAATATTTTCCCATCCTTTATTTCATATAAGGTAAAACCCGACCGCACATTGAAGCCATTTGAAATATATTGGTCTGGTCTCGTAATAGCGGAAGTTTGAGCAAACTTAGTTTCATTTCCAATTATAATACCTTCTTGAGCATAATGATAATGGCCAGAAAGTGCCAAAGGATATGGTCTACCATCTATTCTCTTCTTTACTTCATCAAAATTATACACTATATGCCTATGTTCAAGGACATTATTTTGCAACAGTAACTGAGGGCCATAAAAAATATGATTCTCAAAATTTTGGAAAGTAAAGCCTGGTGAAACAAAAGGTATGTGATTAAAAGTAACAATTGGTGTTTCTTGGTCAACATAAGCCAAATCCCGTTCAAGCCAATCTAATTGGATAGAATCGACACCTCCAAAATAATATAGATTTTGGAAGTCCACTCCATCGATAGAAATAAAATGAATGCCGCCAAAGTTGAAAGAATAATAGTCTGGTCCTATAAATTTTCGATACATTTTTTTGCCGTATAATTCATGTTTAGAACTTACCAATGATTTGTCTCTTTCTATTCCAAAAAGTTCGTGATTCCCAACACCACTAAAAACAGGAATCGAGAATTTTTCTATCTCGTTAACGTACATTTGAAAATATTCGCTAGCAGTTTTTTCATTTACTCTTAATGCATCTCGTATTAAATCTCCTGTAATTATAATAAAGTCAACATTTAAAGAATCAGCCATTTCCCTGAATCTTTGCATTCGGGGAAGATTGAGGGAATCCATATGCGTATCGGATGCATGGATGAATTTAATTTGATTTTGTGATTGATTTTGGATTAATGGGAAATTAACTTCTGAAGCTATTGGATGAAAGAATTTTCCAGAATATCCGTTAGGTAAAGAGATGAAAATATATGGAAATGTTTTTGAAGCACTGAAAGTATAATTTCCATTTTCATCAGTCATGGATGTAGAAATCTGATCAGAGATTACAACATTTGGAATTCCTTTTTCTCCGATATCTTGGACATTATTGTGATTGGTATCTTCAAAAACCTTTCCTGTGATATCAACATCTTGCGAATAAAGATTTTGTATAAATAGTAGAGAAAAAATAATGTTAAACCAATTTAAATTCATTGTAAAATTTTAGTTTTTAAATTAAAATAAGGAATATAAATTTTTAACCTGACATAATTTTAATTAGGGGAAATTTTCAAGTACTTTTTTTTAAGTTTTTCTGATTCGATAATATTTTATTATTTTGTTGTTTTTAACTCCAGAACACTATCAAAATGGACCAATCTTTCATACAATCAAGGAATTTACAATTTTTTCTTTCTTTTTTACTGGTTTTGATATTTGTAATACCAAAAGATATCTCAGCTCAAAACGATGTTACAGTGGAAGGAGATCTTTTAGTAAATGGGAATGGCACTTCAACCCTTTTTAAGGTAGTAGGGCCAGCAGGAGAAGTTCGATTTAATCCTTATTTTGGTGGCAGTGGTGTAACTCTTCTCGGTTATTTTGACGGAAAAGATCGACAGCCACAAATTAGATTTGATGATGTTGCATCATCTTTTTTAGACGTGGGAATGGATGCGACTGGGGCATTTGTAGTAGAGCAGTCAGATTTGCCCGTTTTCAAAGTGGATAAAAATGGAAGAGCTACAATTGGAACCAATGCACCTCAAGCTTTTGGATATACGCTGTCAGTTGGTGGAAAAATTGCTTCTGAAGAAATCTTGGTTGATTTAAAAGCAGATTGGCCAGACTATGTTTTTAAGGAGGAATACGGTCTAAGATCATTGACAGATTTGAAACACCATATTGATACCAAAGGTCACCTTCCTGGATTGCCAGCTGCCACAGAGGTTCAAAATGTTGGTATCGAATTGGGCGAAATGAATAGACTTTTGGTAGAGAAAATAGAAGAATTGACGCTTTATATTCTTCAACAAGAAGAGCGGATCAAAGCTTTAGAGGAAAAAGTCAACAAATAATGTTTAAACCAAAATTTAACTCGGGATTTATTTTGTTGATATTGACGCTGTTAAGTTTAAACGCAGTTCAGGGTCAGCAAAGATTAGACGATCAATTGAAAAGCAGATTGGTAGGTAAAACCAAACTTGTTGAAATGATGAGGGAAGTAGATGCCTTTTACCTCAATTCATCTGTTTCTTTAAGAGATAATGGTGCTTTGGGAATCCCTAAATACAAACAATGGAAACGGTGGGAATACCAAATGGGACGAAGTCTAGGCGAAAATGGCGAGTTTGTAAATCGATCTGAAATGATTTATGATGCCGTTCGGCAAAATCCACGACCTTCAGTAAATACTAGAAATGGTTTGAATGGAGCATGGGAACAGATTGGCGCGGAACAAAGTTCTTTAAGCACTGATCCAGAAATCGCTTATGCCAATGGCTTAGGCAGAGTCGATCGAATAGCTTTTCACCCTACACTAGCAAATATCTTTTATGTGGCAACACCATATGGTGGATTGTGGAAAACTACAGATTCTGGATCTTCATGGAGCTGTCTTACGGATAAATTGCCTTCAATAGGAATTTCAGGAATTGTTGTAGACAAAACAAATCCTGAAATTTTATATATTCTTACTGGAACAGCTGATTATTCAATCGGCAATTTTACTCAAATATTTGAATTGAATGCTCCTTCAAAAGGTGTTATGAAATCTATAAATGGAGGATTAACCTGGAGTTTTACAGGTTCGTTTCCATTAACTTCAGGCGTTACCAGTTACATTTGTTATGATTTGGTTCAAGACCCTAATAATACAGCAGTTTTGTTTGCAGCGACTAGTGATGGAATTTTTAAAACCAGCAATAGTGGCTCGACATGGACAAAAGTAAAAACTGGGGTGCATTTTGATTTGCATTTTCATGTTTTTTCAGACGGATCCTCTTGGTTGTACACAGCAAACAACAAAAGTATCTTTTATTCTAATCCAGAAAACAGTCCAACTTGGTTCACTAGTGCTTTTGATGTTGCACCAACAAATTCAAGCAAAAGGATAGCTCTAAGTAGCAATTCATATGGTTATTTTTATGCAGTTGCGGGAGGAGCATTATCACCAGGAGAGTTTCAAGGAACTTATAAGTCTAGTGACGGTGGAAGTAATTTTGTACTTCAGACCGACACGCCTAATATTTTAGGATATGAACCAAATGGACAAGATGCTGCTGACCAGGCAGATTATGATCTTTGCATCGCTGCTCATTGGACAAATAATGACTATGTTACAGTTGGGGGAATCAATATTTGGGGTTCTACAAATGGAGGAGCTACAATGAGCAATAAAACAGTCTGGTATCAAGAGCAAGATGTCAACAAGGCTTACATTCATGCTGATCAACATGCCTTGGCTTATAACCTTCTAGATTCTAAACTATATGCATGCAATGACGGAGGAATATATGTCAGCACAAACAACGGAACAAGTTGGACCAATTTAAGCAAAGGGCTATATATCAGTCAATTTTATCACTTATCGAAATCATCTTTAAGTTCCTATAAACTTGCAGGCGGTCTGCAAGACAATGGCATTAAATATAGAAGCAAGGGAACCAAAGATTTTACCCATATGACAGGTGCTGATGGATTTTCAACGTCGTTCAGTCCTCAAAATCCAGATGTTTTTTATTTGACTAGAAATACAGGTGCATATAGAATGAAATATTCTGATGGAAGTGAAGTCTATTTGTCTGGACATGAATGGGGTTTCTTTCCGCATATTCTTGCGCATCCAGTGGATTCAAATACTGTTTTCATTGGAGGTGCTTATCAAGGAACTTCAGGAGTTTGGAAATCTATAAATAAAGGTGCTACCTTCACAAATAAGGGTGGGAAAGGAACTTGGGCTATGGCAATTTCACCTTCTGATCCAACCAAAATGTATGCTGCAGGTGGCGATTCTTATGCTCCTGGCACTGGTGGCGTTTATTATTCCAGCAATTCTGGTGAATCATGGACATTGATCTCTTCCAATCCAGGTTTTCCAGCTTCTGCAAATTATAACACAGTGACAGATATTGCTATAAATCCTGTCGACCCCAATGCCCTATATGTTACTGTAGGTGGATTCATTACAGGGAGTAAAATATTTTATTCAGGCGATGCTGGCCAAAATTGGTCAAATTATAGTTTTGACCTACCAAACGTTGTTGTTCATTCCGCAGCAGTTGTCGGAAATCGAGTTTATGTTGGGAACGATATTTCATTATACAGCAGAACTTTTGGCACTGCAACATGGGTGGATGTTGGAGACAATCTTCCAATTACTCCTATAACAGAAATCCTTCCAGATAACAAAACTGGCAAGATAACCATTGCTACATTTGGGAGAGGAGTTTGGGAAAGATCTTATTGCGTTGAAAACATATATTTGACTGAAGATTTAGAGGGAGATTTGACGTATAAAAGCAACAATATCATTAGTTCAAGTTCATTTGTTCCAGGAAATGATGTGGACAAAATATTTTTCAAAGCAGGTGGAAAAGTCGTATTAACTCCAGGTTTCAAAATGTCTGAGGGTAGCTATTTTGTTGCCAAGCAGGAGGGATGTGGCGATGGTCCATTGCCTACACCATTGATTTCCGATGCTGTAAAATTTTGAATAGGCCACTCCTGAAATTTCAGATAACTGGTTAGGTATTCGAATAATACGAGTGCAATGAATAGTTTTGTCACCATTTTTGGTCAAAAATGCCGCCAAAACTAGATTCTTGGTGAATATCTAGCCCTAGGTTGCACCCAGGGCTACAGATATTGCAGCCCTTCAGGCTTAACAAGTACGTAAATTATAGCAAACCTTGTAATTTTATGAATTATTAATTTCCTCATATTTTAA
>JAHEAQ010000084.1 GCA_024642705.1 Bacteroidota bacterium
TTTTATCTGATTGTTTTCAATTCCTGCAAGCACATTCATGGTGCTCATTGAGATATTCAATAGTGGAAACACACATTTTCTCTAAAATTTCAATGTTGATGTCCGATAATTTTTTCACATAAATACATGCTTTGCCCATTTTAAATTTGCCAAAGTCATTTAAGAAGCGTTCTTGTTCTTCTGTTTGTGAAAATACATAAAGTGAAATTGCTGCTTTCCGAGGAGAAAATCCTATCATGGGGGCATCCCCTTCGTGACCGCTGGCATATTTGTAGTGATAACTTCCGAAGCCGATAATAGTGGGGCCCCACATTTTTGGGTCGAATCCTGACCATTTACTCATTAATTCAATCAATTGTAAGCTATCCACTTTTTTTTGGGCATTATCCACATAGGAATTAATGAAATCAAGGACTGGAATTTCAGTTTCGTTGGTTTTATTCTTTGCCATAAGTGTAATTTCTGTTTTGTAGTTTGCGTTTTGGAAATCGAAGAAAATGAAATGAAAATTTTAAATTTCGAAACAATACTTAATGTGACTTCTTTTTATTAATTGAGCCTTTTTCAAACCTAAATCTTCATGAACATTTTCAAAGTCTGTTCTCCTTGAAATTAGATCCAAAGGTCTTATTTAAATTAATAAACCTTCAATTTTTATCCTTAAAAAGGATCTAATTGTAAAGAACAAATTGAGATCTTGCCAATTGATTAAATGGATTCAGAATCAACTGGATTTTCCTCCAAAATCAAAATTGGAACGTCAAATTGACTAATTAAATTTAATGCATCATCAATTAAAAATTTCTCAAAAAGGCCCTTTTTATGATTTACAAAAACCAAAAGATCAAGATGTTCATCTTCAAATAATGAAATTATTTTCTTCATTGAAGCATCATCATGGTTTTTTGTGTAAGTCACTATGCTTTTCCACAATGCAGAAACAAAAGTTTCTTGCTGCAAAGATTTAGAGATTACTATCTTAGGGTCAATCTTTAATTTGAATAATTCCCTATTAATCAAATCTGTGTCATTTTCCTTTTTCTGTAAATGCCAAATCTTTTTAATTTCAGAAAAATAAAAGACTTCTTTATTTGTAGGCAATAGTAACACTGAGCAATAAGATTTCATACTAATATAAAATATTTTCTCACTGAACCATTTATGAGATTTTGACTGAAATCCAGGTTTTCTGCTCAAAATAATTAAGTCATATTTAGGACTAATTTGGCTAATAATTTCAGAAGCAGCACCTTCATAAGCAAGATACTTTATTGGCACTACACTAACATCCTCAATACTTTTTTCATAGAAATCTTTCATCATTTGCCGGATTCCCTTGTCATAATCTATTGTTCCAAAATCATATTTTCTATTATACACTTGAGGGGAGTAGCAATGAATAAGATTTAGAGATGCCCCAAGCTCTTTTGCAATCAAATAAGCATGCTGAAGAGCATATTTTGATGTGTCTGAGAAGGAAGTAGGTACAAGGATATTTCTCATACTTCTAAGATAGAAAAATTTCTTTCAATTTGACATTTTTTAAAACAAAGTTGAAGATTTCTAAATGTTTAAAAAGGATGAAAATCATGAATCAAACTCTTAGATTCAATGCATCTGGAATGGCATTTCTAACGATTATTTTTTGGGTTTGCATTGCTGAAATTAAAAATTTTGAAAAATTTTGAAAGGCTCCAATTAAATTTCTGCCCAATCCTAAAAAAGAAAACCCTTAAATATTTGGAATCCAAATAAATAAGGGTTTTCTAAGTGGTACCTCCAGGAATCGAACCAGGGACACATGGATTTTCAGTCCATTGCTCTACCGACTGAGCTAAGGTACCTCAAAATCGGACTGCAAATTTATGTTCTTTTTTTAAACTCCCAAATAAATATCAATAAATTTACAGCATGAGAGGTATCAGATTTTCCATGTTAATTGCTTTGCCCTTTATTCTAGGGGCTTTGCACACTGCATATAACTTAATTTATCTTGAAAAAGAATTTTATCTTTTTTACTTTTTAGGTTTTTTGACCATTCTTATCGCTCTTTATTTTGCAAGTAGTGAAATAAATTATTGGTACAACAAAAAATTTCCGCCAAAATTAGATCCTCCAATCATTGCTTGGCTCCATAAATTTTTTCCTTTTTATATTTCGCTGAATGAAAACGACCGCGAAAAATTCGAAATACGTCTAGCTCTTTATCTCGAAGCAAGATCATTTCATCTAATGCTGGCTGATAAGAAAGAAATTCCAGAAGATTTCAAAGCCATTATTGCAGCCCATGGAATTAGAATGACTTTAGGATTGGATGATTTTCTAATTGGTGAATTTGATAGAATTATATGTTACAATCATCCATTCCCGAGCCCGCAACACCAGTTCTTACATACGGTAGAAACGCACTTCGAGGATGGTGTGATCTTGTTGTCTATCGAGCAATTAATGATGGGTGTAGGTAAGCCTGATCAATTTTATAACATTGGCTACCACGCTTATGCAGAAGCTTTGATATTTCAATTTCCGGCTTTGAAAAATTTAGATGATTCAAATGATTGGAATAAACTTACCCAAATTCTTAAATTTAGCACCAATGAAATCAGTCAATTTACTGGTTTTCAAAGTTTGGATATAAATGTAGTCTCATTAGCCACTTTTTTCACTCAACATGAAGCATTCCAAATGAATTGGCCAGAACAATTTGCACATTATAAATCAATCCTAAATTATGAATATTGATTATTTCGAATCTTCCTTAGGAATTCTAAGAATAACAGCAGATTCAGAAGGAATTCTAAGCCTTGGTTTTTGTGAGCAAATGGATGAAAATATTGATTCCAATACCCATATCGAGAAAGCTATAGCACAACTAGAAGAATATTTCAGCGGAAATCTACAAAAATTTGACTTAGAATTGAATTTCAATGGAGCGACTGATTTTTTTCAGAAAGTTTGGTTCGAATTGATCCAAATTCCATTTGGTAGAACAGTCAGCTATTTAGATATTGCTCGAAAATTAGGTGATGAAAAAGCCGTCAGAGCTGTTGGTATGGCAAATGGAAAGAATCCAATTGCCATTGTTGTTCCTTGCCACAGAGTGATTGGATCAGATGGAAGTTTGACAGGATATGCATATGGAATCGACATCAAAAGGAAATTATTGGCATTGGAAAATCCCACTTCTTTCGCAATCAATGGAAGTTTATTTTAAATTTCAGCTAAGCTTTTAAAAATTAATTGGCGAATTCAATTCTTAATCTGTTAATTGATTCCAATAAGGATTTAAATTGCACAACATCGGTCATAGGATTCATTATTGTCGTTCTTAAATATAAATTTCCATTTAGCATCGTTTGGACAATATAAAAATCTCCTTTTTCAAGAATTCGTTGACGAATGCTAGCATTCAATTTATTAAGTTCCTGGACCGATGAATGCTCATCATTGCAACGAAAACAAATTATATTTGCTTGAGGTTGCATTGCCAATTGTAATCCTGGAATAGATTGAATTATTTTGGCAAAGATTCTTGCATTATCAAAAAGTGATTGAACATAAGCTTCGATTGCCCCAATACCTCCAAATTGGATTATGGACATAAACTTAACGCTCATCATCAACTTTGTACATTCAAATGTACGTTTCCCAGTGTTTGACCAATCAAAATCTTCACTGGAATCATAAAGGTACTCAGCTTTTTGCTTGAAAGTGGAAGCCGAATTCAATTCATTTTTGTATAAAACTGCAGTCGCAATTGTTGGAGTCATCATCATTTTATGACAATCTATAATAATAGAATCCGCATTTTGTATTCCCTTCAAAAGAGGTTTGTATTTTTTAGAAAAAACTGCTGCGCCTCCGTGGGCACCATCCACATGAAACCATAAGTGATGTTTTTTGGCAAATGAAGCAATTGCTTCGAGGTTGTCAAATGATCCTGTGGACGTAGAACAAGCACTTCCAACAATGGAGAAAACTTTGACACCTTGTTGGTTTGCGTCTTGAAGTTTTGATTCTAGATCCTCAATTTTCATGCAATAATTTTCATCGGTGGCAATTTTAATAATGCCTTTTGAACCAAGTCCCATTATTCGTGCAGCCCTGTCTATGCAATAATGCGCTTGTTCAGACACCATCACAGCATAAGATTGATCTTCATATCCATTTTGCCAAACATCCTCTGGTATTTTAATACTTCGGGCAGTTAATAATGCTGTAAGATTGGCTAATGTGCCGCCAGAAGTGAGAAAACCACCTGAATCTTTATCATATCCAACTGCTTTATTGATTATTTCAATACTTTTTTTCTCCAAAACACTTGAAGCTGCACCCATTTCATATACTGCCATACCATTGCTCAATAAATCGGAAATCAAACCCCCAAAACTAGCTATCGGTGCTGAAACACTTACTTGATGTCCCATATAATTGGGATTATGAACATGCATGGAATCGTTCAATATTTTTTTGAAAAACGCTAATAAGTCATGGTCTTCAGATAAGAATTTTTCCCAGGAATGTAAACTGTCAATGGCATTTTGATAGTTGTTTACCTTGATGTCATTCTTGTAATTTTGGTTAAGGTAATCGGCTAAAATATCAATTAATTGATGACCAATCGTCCGATAGTTTTCTGGGTGGTATAATTTTTCTAATACTGGATGATCCATTTTGTTGAATTATAAATCAAATGTATGATTACTTATTAATTCTTTTGAAATGTAGATTGAAAGAAAATATTTTGAAAGCAAATAAAATGAAATATTGAAAAATAAAAAAAGCTTACTTGATCATTAAGGATGAGCTGCTACCCAAACTTCACCATCTTCAAAAAACTCTTTTTTCCAGATTGGAACACTTTCTTTTAAGGTGTCAATACAATATTCGCAAGCTTCAAATGCTGCTTTTCGATGTGCGGAGGAAACTCCAATAATTACAGGAATTTCGCCAATTTTTAATTTTCCAATCCTATGATGAATGACTATATGGAACACATTAAATTTTGATGCTGCTTGTTCGGCAATTTTTTTCATTTCCTTTTCTGCCATGGATCCATATGCCTCAAAATCTAAGTACAACACTGTTTTTTTGGAAGTATTATTTCGGACAGTACCAATGAAAATAACGTGACCTCCAGCTGCATCATCTGCAATAAAAGATTCACATTGTGAAGGTGATAATTGGTCTTCTGTTAACAGTATTTGAATCATAAGAATTGTTTAACCACCGCTAACTGGTGGGATAATTGCAACCTCATCATTAGGTTGTAGAAAATAATCATCATTTTGGTATTCCTCATTCACAGCAATGGAGAAGCTGCTCAATTTTTGAAAATCAGGAAACAAACCAATCAATTCTTTTTTCAAATCTGCTATTGTAACAGGCTGTTCTAAAGTCATTTGAGTTAGTCTTTTTCCGATTAAGTCTTTTGCAATGCCAAATGCAAGAATATCAATATTCATGATCTATTTTAAAAATTAAAAATTCAATTTAATTCTTTTCAAGTAATTGTTGCATCGTTTTCCAAGATAGCAATATGCAATCAATCCTTCCTTTAAAATTTTCAGTTTTTTCGAAAACCTTTAGCGATTCATCTCTTATTTCACCTGTATTTTCAATCGCTTCAATAAACAAAGTTACAATTTCTAAAGCTTTTTTTGTGAATTGGCCTTCTATTTGACGTATCATAAATGAAGTGGCAGCTTTTGAAATAGTGCAGCCGAACCCATCGAAAAAAAAATCTGTAATCTTTTCCTCTTCGATATTAAAATACAAATCAAATCTATCCCCACATAAGGGATTGTATGCTCGTTCATTAAAATGTAAATCTGATCTTTTCTCAAAATGAAAAGGATGTTTGGCCTCATTCAATATTTGAGTTTGATAAAGCTTATCGAGTTCATTTTTCATGCAAAGTATTTTCTCATTTCATGAATGGCTTGAATAATCTGCTCGACATCCTTTTCAGTATTGTAAATTGAAAAAGAGAATCTTACACTTGCTGGAATATCGTATTTTTTCATAATCAACTGCGTGCAATGATGGCCGGCTCTAACAGCAATATTTTTACTGTTCAAATATGTTGCAACATCATGTGGATGTATGGTACCAAAATCAACGGAAACTATTCCACTAAATTCTTTGGGGCTACCCATACATTTTATGCCAAGACCATTCATTTTTGCTCGAAATATTTTCGCAAGTTGCTTTAAATGATTTTGTGCAGCTTTATGGTCAATTGCTGATAAATAATGGAATGTTTCCAGCAATCCAGCAATCTGAGCTAAAGGTGGGGTTCCAGCCTCATGTTTAGAGATATCCTTTTTATAAATGGACATGTTTTTGTTTGCTTCTAGAACCATTCCGCCTCCATAGTTGAAAGGATACAAATCAGAAAAAAATGATGACTTTCCAATGATTACTCCTATTCCACTTGGGCCAAATATTTTATGTCCAGAGAACACAATTGCAGTTGCATTTATATTAGCGAATGAATCTTTATAGAGTGCAGCGCTTTGGGCAGCATCAATAAAAAAATGAGCTGAAACATTTTTAGCAGATTTACTAATTTTTTGAATGTCATTAATGGTTCCCAACGTATTTGAAATATGCACGATAGAAACGATTTTTGTCTTATCATCAATTAATTCATCAATGCAAGTTAAGTCAAGCTCACCAGAATCTGTTATAGGTATGATTCTTAATGTTGCATTTCGTCTGATACATAATTCTTGCCATGGAAGAAAGTTAGAATGGTGTTCCATTTCAGACACTACGATATTGTCACCTTCAGAAATTTCCTGTTCTAGGCCTCGGGCTATTTTGTTGATTCCATCTGTTGTTCCAGCAGTGAATACTATTTCATAGTTTAGTTGTTCTAAATTATAATATTGAAGAATGGCTTTTTTAGTGTTTTTGAAATTTTCATCGGCATGAATTCCTAGATCATAAACAGCCCGATGTATATTTGCATTGTACTTTTCATAACTTTCCTTTATTGCTTCAATCACAACTTGAGGTTTTTGAGTTGTGGATGCATTATCAACAAAAATCAGTTCAGGGAAATGTCTGAAAATGGTAAAATTCTTTTTTATGTGATCTGGATTGAACATAATTTCCAAATAAAGCATTAATTTGCTTAATTCAACCAAATAACGAAATAATTTTCGATTTTGCTAATAGATAAACACAATAGAATAACAGATTATCTTAGGATTGCCGTTACTGACCGTTGCAATCTTAGGTGTACTTATTGTATGCCAGAATCAGGAATTAAATATGTTCCTAAAGATGAATTGTTGAATTTTGAAGAATTGCTCAGGTTGGCCAATATTTTTGCAGACTTAGGAATTACTAAAATAAGAATTACAGGGGGAGAACCACTGGTCAGGAAAGATATTATGAAATTTATTAAAGGTTTGTCTGAAATTGAAGGCATCCAAAAAATAAATCTCACCACTAATGGAACTGTAACCGGAAAATACTTAAAGGAATTGTGGAAATACGGCGTTCGAACCATAAATCTCAGCCTTGATACACTTGACAGAGAAAGATTTTTTCAAATATCTCGTAGAGATGAATACGATAATGTATTAAAATGCTTTCATGACATGATAGAAATGGGTTTTCAGGTCAAGATCAATTGTGTGGTAATGTCAGGTGTTAATGATATTGATATTATTCCATTTATTAAATTGACCGAAAAATATCCTATTTCTGTTCGCTTTATAGAGGAAATGCCTTTTAATGGAGAAGGTAAAGATGAAGGCCATTTGGTGTGGGATTATAGGAAAATATTAGGTGAGATTAAAAGTGCCTTTCCAAACGTGACCAAATTGATTGATCCGCCTAATTCTACCGCCTACAATTATAAGATTGAAAATTTTCAAGGGGATTTTGGCATAATTGCTTCCTATAGCAGAACTTTTTGCGGCACATGCAATAGAATTCGACTAACTCCCAAGGGAGTTGTGAAAACTTGCTTGTATGATGAAGGTGTTTTCAATGTGAAATCCCTAATTAGAGCAGGTGCAACCGACGAAGAATTAATTTTAGCAATCCAAGAAGCAGTTTCTGGAAAAGCAAAAAATGGCTTTGAAGCTGAAGGTCGTCGGTCTTTCGATTTTCCTGTAAGTGAAAGTATGAGTACTATTGGCGGATAAATATAAAGTGCTTTCTATTTAAAGTATTAAGTAGGAGATAGCAACCTTTTATTAGCAAGGTTTAATAATCAACCTCTTTGTTTAATTTTTTATATGCCTAAAAGAAATCCTATTCATTTTTTGAGTGAGCAAATGTGTAGTCCTAGGTGCAACCTGGGGCTAGGCACTAACCAAGAATCTAGTTTTGGCAGCATTTTTGACCAAAAATGAGGACAAAATAATTCATTTCACGTCCATCAATCGATTAGCTGAGTAGATACAATGTATTAATTACTTAAACTTCAAAAAAGTCAAGTAAAAAATATAATTAATCAAGCTGTTATCACAAATTTCATCTATATTCAATAGATGAAAAATATCCTCATTGATAAAGCTAATCTGCAAGATTCAAAAGTATCGGTCAAGGATTCTGAAATTCTTACTGAAGGTCAAATTAGAGTAGAAATTGACCATTTTGCATTTACCTCAAATAACGTAACCTATGCAGTGTTAGGTGAAAGCTTTAAATATTGGGAATTTTTCCCAAGTAAAGTAGAAAATTTAGGAATAATTCCTGTTTGGGGTTTTGCAGATATTGTTGAATCCCATGTAGATCAACTTGATGTAGGGGAAAGAATTTTTGGATATTTTCCAATGAGTTCTGAATTAATAATGGTTCCAAAAAAAATATCTGAACATGGATTTATGGATGGTTCCATTCATCGGCAAGATTTGGCAAAGGTTTATAATTCTTATGAGAGAGTATTAAAAAATGAGCATTATTTACCAGATTTAGAACCAGCTTATATGATTTTCAAGCCATTATTTGGCACTTCCTTTTTATTGAATAGCTTTTTCGAAACAAATGATTTTTTTAATGCTCAAAATATAGTAATTACCTCTGCTTCAAGCAAGACGGCGATAGCTTTGGCATATTTATTTAATCAAACGGAACTAAAGAAAAATATTATTGGGCTTACCTCTGCATCTAATTTGGATTTCGTAAGATCATTAAATTGCTACGATGCAGTATTGTCCTACGATGAGATAAAAGATTTAGAACAGTCTCTATCATGTATTATTGATTTTGCGGGCAATAAAAAAATAATGATTGCTTTACAAACTCATTTATTGCCAAATTTAAAATTTTGCAGCGTGGTTGGTATTTCGCATTGGAATCAACAAGTATTGGATGAAAAATTGCCTTTCAGATCAGAATTGTTTTTTGCACCAAGTTATGCAGTAGAGAAAATTAAGGAATGGGGTATTGGAGAATACAATCGTAAATTTTCTGAAGTGTTTACTCCTTTTATGTATTGGTCAAAACATTGGATGGAAGTGGAAAGGGTTTTTGGAGGTATAGAAATTATTGATAAGTATAATGAAGTATTAGAAGGGAATATAAATCCGAAACAGGCAATAATAATGTCCTTATAAAATAGAGATTTTTGTAAAAGAACTTAAAATAATTTTAGGCAATAATTTTTAAGATTTCAGCCATATTTGCCACTTCATAATCTGGACCATCAATAATAGAATCAAAATTTAGCTTTTCTCTATTTACCCATATCGTTTTATATCCAAAAGATTGGGCTCCAGAGATATCCCACGAATTAGAAGAAACAAAATACATTTTGGATGGGCCCGTGTTGTAATGTGCAGTTGCCATTCTGTATACTTTTGGGGAGACCTTATATTTTTCGACGGTGGAAGCCGAGAAAATTTGATCAATTTGTGATTCTATTTTGTTTTTTTCGACCGCATCTGATAAAGTTTTAGCCACTCCGTTAGAAATAATGCTGCATTTATAACCTTGATCTGCCATGAGCTTTAGACTTTTTTTGACTTCAGGAAAAAGGCTAGGAGTCTCATAAATTTTCATTAAGATAGGCTTGAGTTTTTCGAATTCGAAATTATAAATTTTACAATTATTTTTTAATGCTTTTATTGTAAGTGAGTTAAAATCTTCCCAGTGTTCCATTAAACTTGTTAACCAGCTGTATTCTAAGATTTTATTTCTCCATGTGCTCAAAAAGACGTCTTTTTTATCTCCCAAAATAGAATCGAGTTTCTTATTTTCTATGTTAATCTTAAACAGAGTTCCATACGCATCAAATAACAATATATTTTTCATGGGCGAAAAATAACAATAATTTGCTATTTTATATATTAAGCAAATAAATATATGGAATTATTAGTTTATTACTTTTTATAATTCCGAAACTATTTATATTTTAAAGTATTAATTTGATATGGCATGAAATTAGAGGGAATTCATACCTTAAAAGCTGAAAGACGCGTAATTTGGGTAATGATTATGGATCCGGATTTGTTGGTGAAAATCACGCCAGGCATTTCAGAACTTGTTAAAAAAGATGAGTTCAGTTATGAGGCAATTTCAGAAGTTAAAATTGGCCCAGTCAAAGGCAGATTCAAAGGTGAACTCTCACTTACTGAATTAAACGAGCCAGAAAGTTTTAATTTGAAAATAAGCCAAAATAGTAAAATTGGCAATGTTGATGCGAAGATTCACATCCAACTTAATGACCTCGGAAATGAACAAACAGAAATCATTTTTGATGGGGATGCCCAAATGTCAGGAGTTATTGCTCGAACCGGTCAGCGGGTAGTTTCAGGAGTGGCAAATTCATTGACAAAGCAATTTTTCGATGCTTTAGATAAAGAAATAGAATTCATGAAAGGAGTTGATGGATAAATTAGCTATAAAATAAAAATCAAAAATTTATAAATATGTCTAACCAAATTACAATTAAAGTAAATGGTAAAAGTTACACTCGTGAGGTGGAGGGTCGAACACTTTTAGCCTCTTTCTTGCGAGAGGATTTATCTTTAACTGGCACTCACATTGGATGTGATACAAGTGGATGTGGGGCTTGCACCGTACTTCTTGATGGAAAAGCAGTAAAATCATGCACTATTTTAGCTGTTCAAGCTGATGGAGCTACTGTAAAAACTATAGAAGGAATGGCCGAGAATGGAAATCTTCATCCTTTACAAGCTTCTTTTAAGGAAAAGCATGGTCTGCAGTGCGGATTTTGCACTCCAGGAATGATTATGGTAGCCAGCGATTTTCTTGCTTCGAATCCAAAACCAAATGAGCAAGAAATAAGAGAATCGTTAGAGGGTAACTTCTGCAGATGCACGGGATATCATAACATTGTTTTAGCTATCAAGGATGCAGCGGATACCATGTCTGCTTAGTTTTTCTAATCTTTAAAAAAATAAAAATGTCATATATAGGAAAATCAGTAAAACGAATTGAAGACAAACGTTTGGTTACTGGCAAGGGAAAATATACCGATGATATAAAAATTCCAGGGTTAACACACGCCTACATTTTAAGGTCACCTTATGCGAGTGCAAATATTCTTGGGATTGATACTTCCGCAGCAAAATCTGCCGAAGGTGTAATTTCAGTTTTTGTTGGAACAGATATCGAAGGTATTAGAGGTGTCCCAACAGGTTGGCAAGTCAATTTCAAAAATGGAGATACGATGAAAGAACCTGCTCATCCTCTTCTGGTTACAGATGCTGTAAGACATGTTGGAGATGCTGTAGCATTGGTAATTGCTGAAACAAAAGAACAAGCGCGAGATGCAGCTGATTTAATTGATGTGGATTACGAAGTGTTAGAAGCTGCAGTTGATCCTGCAGAAGCAATCAAAGATGGGGCTCCATTGGTTCATGAAGATGCACCTAATAATATATGTTTCGATTGGGAACTAGGAAACCCAGTATCTGAAGTGGATGCAGCTTTAGCGAAAGCACACCACATTACTTCTTTGGATTTTATCAATCAAAGATTGGTTCCAAATGCAATTGAACCAAGAAGTGCAATTGGGCATTATGAAGAACATAATGACCATTATACACTTTATACATCTACTCAAAATCCACATTTGACAAGATTACTTTTGTGTGCATTTGTATTGGGAATTCCAGAACATAAAGTACGCGTGGTTTCTTTTGATGTTGGAGGTGGATTCGGGAGCAAAATATTCCATTATACAGAAGAAGCTTTGGTAATTTGGGCATCTCGAAAAATCAATAGACCGATAAAATGGACAGCGGAAAGAAGCGAAAGTTTTTTGACTGATGCACATGGAAGGGACCATGTTACTTCTGCAAAGATGGGTTTTGATAAGGCTGGAAAAATGGTTGCTTTGAAAGTGGATACCATTGCTAATCTTGGCGCATATTTATCCACATTTGCACCTGCAGTTCCTACTTGGTTGCATGGAACTTTATTACAAGGATTGTACACAACACCAAAAATCCATATCGATCTTAAAGCAGTATTCACACATACTAATGCTGTGGATGCTTACCGCGGCGCTGGAAGGCCAGAAGCTACCTACCTTTTGGAAAGATTGGTTGACTTAGCTGCATTGGAAATGAATATGGATCCTGCAGAGCTTAGAAGAATTAATTTCATTCCTGCTTTTAATGGGGTTACAGAGCCCGGATATCAGACTCAAGTCGCTTTGCAATATGATTCTGGAAATTATCATGGAGTACTTGATCGGGCTTTAGAAAAAGTGGGGTACAAAGATTTTAGAAAAGCGCAACAAGAAAGTCTAGCTAAAGGAAAATTATTAGGAATTGGATTTTCAACATATATAGAAGCTTGTGGCATTGCCCCATCAGCAGTAGTTGGTGCTTTGGGGGCAAGAGCTGGTTTATTCGAATCTGCCCAAGTTAGAGTTCAGCCTACTGGGAAAGTAAGTGTTTATACAGGTTCACATTCGCACGGCCAAGGCCATGAAACCACTTTTGTTCAAGTAGTAGCAGATAAGTTAGGTATTCCTATGGAAGATGTTGATTTGGTTCATGGTGATTCTGATGCTGTTGCATTCGGAATGGGCACATATGGCTCAAGATCACTTGCTGTTGGAGGCAGTGCAATCGTAAAAAGTGTAGAAAAAATATTAGAGAAAGGTGCTAAGATTGCTGCACATAAATTAGAAGCATCCGTGGATGATTTGGATTATGCAAATGGAAAATGGACCGTAAAAGGTACAGATAAATCTATTGCTTTTGGAGATGTTTCTTTAACAGCCTATGTACCGCATGATTATCCGCAAGGATTAGAACCCGGATTGGATTTTGCTTCTTTTTATGACCCTACAAATTTTACTTATCCATTTGGCGCTCATATTGCAATTGTTGAAATAGATAAAGAAACAGGAAAAGTAACACTTCAGCGGTTTGTTGCTGTAGATGATGTTGGAAATGTAATCAATCCAATGATTGTTGAAGGTCAAATTCATGGTGGTGTGGCACAAGGTATTGGTCAAGCTATGCTCGAAGGCGCTGTTTATGATGAAAGTGGTCAACTTATTAATGGTTCATATATGGATTATGCAATGCCACGTGCTGATGATTTTCCAAGTTTTGAAGTGGAAAGAACAGTTACACCTTGCCCACACAATCCATTGGGAGTTAAAGGTGCGGGGGAAGCAGGCACCATAGGTTCTACACCTGCAGTCGTTAATGCGGTAATAGATGCTTTATGGAAAGCGGGATTCAAAGTTAAAGACATCAAAATGCCTTTAACGCCTGAACGAGTTTGGACAGCAATGAATAATTAAACAAATCAAAAAAAGATTATTATGATACCAGCATCATTCGAATATAAAAAAGCAACATCAGTTCAAGAGGCAATATCAATGCTAGGTTCTGAAGATAAGATATTAGCAGGAGGGCATAGTCTCATTCCTGCAATGAAATTAAGATTAAATATGCCAACAGGTCTTGTTGACATTTCAAAGATTGAGTCGCTAAAAGAAATTAGAGACAATGAAAAATCTATATCAATAGGAGCGGGAGTGAGTCATGCCACCATAGCCAATAATCCTGAAATATCTAAACACATGCCTATGATTTCTGAGGCAGCAAGTATGATTGGAGACATCCAAGTTAGGAATGTCGGAACAATAGGAGGAAGCATTGCGCATGCCGACCCATCTGCTGATTGGCCTGGAGTGCTCTTAGCATCTGATGCTACAGTTGTAATAGCTAATGCTGAAGGAAGTAGAGAGGTAGATATTGACCAATTTTTTACTGGATTTTTTGAAACAGCTCTTCAGGATAATGAAATTATTACCCATGTTAGGATTCCAAAAACAGCAGCAAATGCAAATTCATGCTATGTCAAATTTGTGCAGCCCGCCTCTCGTTTTGCGATTGTAGGTTGTGCTGCAGCTGTTGAAAAGGTAAATGGTTCTGTTAAATCTATACGGGTAGCTTTCAATGGCGTTGGAGATAATGCATATCGAGCAACAGGGATTGAAAATGCATTGAAAGATCAAAAATTATCCGCCGAAAATATTGGATCAGCAGCTTCACATGCAACGGATGGAATAGATGTAATGGATGACCATTTTGCTTCTGAAAATTACAGATCACATTTGGCATCAGTTTTTGCGAAAAGAGCCTTAAGCAGGCTCTAATTTCTTAGCAGATTATTGAATTGATTCAAAAATATTGCGAAGCTTGTTTATTATTATAAGCAAGCTTCTTATTTTTAAACTCAGCATGTTTTTTAAGAACTTGGTAATCTCACAATAATTTGTGAATAGGTACTCTACAATTAATTATTTAAATCAAGAAATGACCATTCAACAAGTAGAAAAAATCTTATTAGAGAACAATTATATTACAGACGAGAAGATAACAATGAGTGTCTATCTATCCATTGCATTGAAAAAACCAATCCTTGTAGAAGGACCTCCAGGAGTCGGGAAAACGGAAATTGCAAAGGTGCTCTCAAAGGCTTTAAATACCTCATTGATAAGATTGCAATGCTATGAAGGTTTAGATGTAAATCATGCCATCTATGAATGGAATTATCAGCACCAATTGCTTTACTTGAAATTGGATGAAAACAATGCAAAAAACTTAAAAGATAAAGAGGCTACTATTTTCAGTGAAAAATTTTTATTGAAAAGGCCGCTTTTGCAAGCCATTTCCATGGAGAAATCTCCCGTTCTATTGCTGGATGAGATTGATAGAGCAGATGAAGAATTCGAAAGTTTTTTATTGGAATTATTATCTGACTACCAAATTTCAATTCCTGAATTAGGAACCATTCATGCGAAATCAATCCCTCATGTAGTATTGACAAGCAATAGAAATAGGGAGCTTTCAGAAGCATTAAGGCGAAGATGTCTTTATTTGTGGATTGATTTTCCGGATTTTGAAAAAGAGAAGAAAATTGTAGAAGAAAAAATCCCAGGAATCAATCAATTTTTGGCAAGTCAAATCGTGCATTTTATGCAGGAACTGCGCCAAAAAAGATTGCAAAAAACTCCTGG
Organism: Bacteroidota bacterium; assembly: GCA_024642705.1. Lineage (GTDB taxonomy): Bacteria > Bacteroidota > Bacteroidia > Chitinophagales > Saprospiraceae > Portibacter. Next base: position 15,482 of record JAHEAQ010000084.1, read on the forward strand.
AATTGCGGAAACTTTGGATTGGGCTTTTGCACTTTCCAATATGCATTTTGAAGCATTAGATACAAATATTATTGAGTCAACTTTAGGAATAATAATTAAAGATTGGCAAGATACTCGAAATACGCAGGATTCATTGTCTGAACTTCTTGAAAAGGTAAATGTGAAAATGAAAATTGATTAATGAATAATCAATTGCAATCCAATATTAATTGAGTTACCCAATTCAAGCTATAGAGTTAAAATTTTATGGAAAAACAAAATACCATAAGTGCACATTTGATACAATTTTGCAGATTCCTTAGGTTGAATGAATTTAGTATAGGGCCATTGGAAGAATTGCTTGCCCTTGAAGCATTAAAAGTGATTTCCTTCAATGATAGGATTTATTTTAAAAATGCATTAAGAAGTACGCTGGTTAAAAATAAAAGTCAATTAGATCGTTTTGATAATTTGTATATGCAATATTGGAATGAAATTGATAAAGCGGAGAATTCCAAATTAAAAGACAAGGCTGAAGAAAAGGAAACGCCAGAGAAGCCTAATAAAAAACCCTCCTTGCGTATTATTAAAAATTGGTTATATGGCAATAAAGAGGAAGAGAAAATTGATATTGCCAGCTATTCAGCAGAAGATGCTTTTACAGATCAAGATTTTTCTAGTTTTTCAAAAGACGACCTTACAGATGCGCTGAGGCATACAAGTCATTTGGTGAAGAATTTATCAAACCGAAAAGGAAGAAGGAATATAACTTCAAAAAGAAAAGATAATCTAGACTTTAGAAAACTGATTCGAAAAAATATATCTAGATCAAATGAATTAATTCAACTCAGTTATAAAAAGCGAAAAATTGAAAAACTCAAATTGGTCTTGATATGTGATGTGAGTCGTTCAATGGAAATGTATTCTAAATTTCTAATTCAGTTTATGTACGGCCTGAATCAAGCATCGACAAAAATTGAAACTTTTGTTTTTAGTACAAGAATAGAAAGAATTACCAAAAGTCTTTCCAGTCAGGATTTTTCTATTGTTCTTAAAGAATTAAAAGACAGTTTCGATCAATGGTCGGGAGGAACAAAGATTGGTTCATCATTATTGTCATTTGTTGATCATTATGCGGATATGGTTTTAGATCAAAAGACTAAAGTTATAATTTTGAGTGATGGATGGGATACTGGAGAACCAGAAATGGTGGCAGAAGCTATGGCAATAATACAAAAGAAGTGTGCCAAAATTATTTGGTTGAATCCATTGGCTGCAAATCCAAATTTTAGTCCAGATGTGCTTTGTTTAAAAGCTGCTTGGCCATATATCAATGTGTTTCAAGCTGCAAATAGTGTTGAAAGTTTAGGTAAGTTGGTGCAAAATTTGAGACATTAAAGTTGAATTTCTATCAGCTCAATGTGTTGTGCAGAAAACCATTCTTTTGCATAATGAATGTCTTCCGCAAAAATTAATAAGAAACCTCCTCCTCCAGCTCCACATAGTTTAATACTCAATTTTTCTAATAATAAAGATTTTTGCCATAGGGATACAAATGGTGGTGTTATCATTTCTTTGAAATGCATAAATTGGAAATTTGATATTTGTGCAATTGCTTTAGATAGTTCTATTAAATGATTTGATTTGAAGTTTTCAATTGCATTCCGATTATAGACGCTCAATTCATTGGCACACAATTGTTGAAAACTTGCATCTTCAATTTTGGATTTAAAAATATTGACTAAAGGTTCTGTTTTTCTCTGAATCCCTGTATCAACTAAAAAAAAATGTCTTATGCTTTCTTCAATTTTACTGTTCTTTTCAATAAAATGCAAATTTGAATCATCATTTAAAATGATTTTTTTTGAGTAAGAAATCAAAGGGTCAATTCCAGAGCTTGAGCCATGGAAGAAATCTTCCATAGTCGCTAAATCCTCTTTCAGATCTTTTAAGTCCTTTTTTTTATTCAACACAAATGCATCATAAACGGCAGCAGTTAGTGCTCCAGAGCTCCCAGCACCATAACCTATGGGAATATTAGAATCAAATATTAAGTTTTCTAATGGTAATTCTTCAATCAAAATTTGGTCTAGAATAATATTCGGCAAGGCTCCTAAATATTGTATAAATGGGGCAATGTTTTGTTCATTTTCCTCATCTGCCAATTTAAGTTTTCCGCTATAATTGGTAATAGGGGTTGCTAAAGCCTCATACCCTTGGATTACCAGGTATTCTCCAAATAATAACAACTTAGATGGAAATTTTGAGAATATAGATTCCTTCATGAGTGCAATTTAACTCGAAATATTTAATTGGTAATTCTCACTAGGCAAAGTAATTAATGGAATTTTCCTAATTGTTGTATGAACTTAAAAGCAGTCAGTATGAAAGTAGGGGAATTAAAGATATTTTTTATTTGCTGTTTATTTTTATTGTTTTATTGTTCATATCCTTTTTTTAAAATTGTGACTGCATTTATTTTGTTGTGCTTGGTTTGTGTATCAATAAATCGAATAAATTCCCAACGAATTTTGAAATTAGACTTTATAACTAGAAGATAATTATTTCATTTTATGTCAAATACAACTCTTCCATTTTTCAAAAATACTGGCTCTATCATTCCATGTTTTATGATACTTTGTTGAACCTCAATATTTCCCCCAAAAATTGCGGGGTGAGAATTTGATGCTTTAGCTTAATGAATAAAAATAATTATTTTTTTGGAAAGTTAAATTTAGATAGCCGAAGTCATTCTGGTGTTTCTGGGTATTTAAAAAGTTTAATTTTAATTCAGCAATGCCTTTCAAATATCCCCCATATTCGCTATTTATTTCTGGTGACATAATTTATAATTTTGGATCAAATTCAAATTCTAAATATGAGAAAAATTATATTTATTTGTGTGACCATCCTTTTAATCACATGTAAAATGGGCAATTCCCAAAGTGTAGGAATAGGGTCCACCATTACCCCTGATGGATCTGCTGTCTTGGATGTAAATAGCATCGATAAAGGGATGTTAATTCCGAGAATGTTAGCAAGCCAGAGGTTGGATATTCAAAATCCAGCGGCTGGGCTAATGGTTTATCAAACTAATTTATCTTTAAGTCCGGCTTCAAATAAAGGCTTATACATATATGAGATAGACAATAATGGAGGTGCATGGAAACTTCTAGCGAGGAGAGAAGAGGTACTTAACTCTGGTGCCGGCTGGACAGTTTCGGGAAACAATCAATATCATAATCTATCTGGCAATCTAGGTGTAGGGACACCAACCCCGGTTTCTAAATTGCATATTTACGATCGTCTTGCAACAGAAATAGTAAGAATTGAAGCCGAGGCGCCTTTGATTCAACTTAGAAGGAGAACCAGTCTGGTGAATGTTTTTCCAGTCACTTTCAAAGACATTGGATTTATCCAAACTTCATCTGACAATCTCAGAATCGGGACAAATGCAGATAACATTAATGGGAAGTTTGTTATCAGGACTGGAGGTGCAGATCGAATGTTTGTAGATGGTGATGGAAATGTAAGTATAGGAACTACTGCCATAGGAGCAGGTTACAAATTGCATGTAGGTGGGAAAATTATTTGCGAAGAACTAAAAGTCCAGTTGGTGACAAACTGGCCAGATTATGTGTTTAGCGAAAACTATAATCGATTGTCTTTAAGTGAGTTAAAAAATTATATCGAAAGCAATAAACATTTACCCAATATTCCTTCGGCGACTGAAGTGGAGGCTGGCGGCATCGATTTGGGTGAAATGCAAAAACGAATGATGGAAAAAATTGAAGAATTGACTCTTTATATTTTGGAATTGAAAGAGGAAATAGACGTTCTAAAAAACCCATTAAGAAATTAATAATGATGAAAAAGCTGATATTTTCACTTGTGGTTTGGTTGATTCCTTTCCTAATCCTAAGTCAGGAAATGAACGATAATTTTACAGAAAGACTTTCACAAGAAATTTATGAAAAGGCCAGAAATGCATATAGTCAAGTTCCAGAATTCTTAAAATGGCAATCTGAAAACGGATATGTAAAACAACGTTCGCTTAATGCCAATCATGTTTTATTTTCATGGCCAATGCGGGTCAATTCAAACTATGATGATATTCCCAATTATTATATGATCCAGAATTACGTGGATCAAACGTGGGGCAATGGATCAAGTGATGATTGGCGATGCTCAGGAAGAACTTATGAAGGCCATGAAGGCTTAGACATCAATTTATTTCCATTTTGGTGGAGAATGAAAGACAATGATAATGTGTTCGCCGCAGCTGCTGCTCCTGGAATTGTTATAAGTGTGGAAGATGGAATCAACAATGACGATAATTGTGCAAATGATGGAATGGGCGCCAATCATATTGCCATTCTTCATGCAGATAGCACCATTACCAGATATTTGCATATAAAAACGGGATCTGCTTTGGTACAAGTAGATCAATATGTGGAGGAGGGTAAGTTATTATGCCATATTGCGAGTTCCGGAAGATCATCTAATCCTCATTTGCATTTTGATGTTCGAAATAAGAACAATGATTGGATAGAACCATTTTTTTCGACCAACCCATCTTTAGAATGCAATATCAGAAATACAGATTCCTGGTGGCAAAACCAAAAGAAATTCTATGAACCACAAATAAATAGAGTGATGACACATAATTCAATACCTGCATTGCAAGGATATGTAAATATTGGATACAATAATAGTTTTTGTAAAAACCATGAAAATGCTACCACGCAAAATCAATTTTCAGCAGGTCAAAAGGTTTATGTTGGGGCAGCCATTCATGACGCATTAAACACGGATTCATTAAAGATAACGGTTACAGATCCATTAGGAAATGTTTATATAACGATCAATAAATCTGTTTCAACAGATTTGGTCGGAAGAATTCCTAGAATGTATAGAGTAGAATCATTTGATTTGCCTGTCAACGCAGTTACAGGGACACATACTATTACTTTAAATTATAAATATGCAAGTTGGCAAGATAATGGTGGCCCATCTTTTATTAGCACAAAGACCTATGTTCATTATTTTACGGTGGGTTGTACCACAAACAAAGTTCTAATATCCACAGTTTCAGGAAGAGCTGGGCACATTGTTTCGAACAGTATTAGCTCTACGCAAACTTTGAATGTAGGCGCTAATACGATTTATCAATCTGGAAACTATATAGATTTAAAACCAGGTTTCACGGCCACTGCAGGCACAACATTTAAAGCAAAAATTAGAGGGTGTGACTATTGTGATTAGTTTTATTGAGGAAGTAGAAAAAGCTAATTGATGTGCATTATTAGATAAAAATATACAAAAAACAACATAATGCGGGTTAAAAGTAAAATAGGCTTAGGGCTATTTTCATTGACCTGATTAGATGAGTTTAGAATTGAATTTATAAAGATGGCGTATTTCATTATTTTAATCATCACCTTTTTGTAAAAACTCCAACAAATCAGCCATGTCTTGCAGTGATAAGATATTTTCAAAACCTTCCATCATGAGTGAAGTACCCAATGAACGAAAACTTTTAATTTCAGATTTAGGAAGTGTAACTTTTTCACCGCCAATTTTTACGATGGTCATTGACTTGTCGTTTTCGTTGGCAATAATCCCAAAATGCATAACACCGCTTTTGGTTTCTACCCTGTGATTGATGAATTTGGGGTCGGTGACGGCATTGGGGTCAATAATCTCGTGGAGCAGAGTTGCTTTGCTTTTTCTGTTGATTTCGGTCAAAACTGGCCCAACTTCATTACCGATACTGCCATATTTATGGCAATTAGCACAAGTATTTGTAAAAATGGTTCGGCCATTATATAAATTTCCGTTTAATGTCAAGGCTTTTTGCATTTTTGCTATGGCTTCTTTTCGATTGCTAACGCCCGAGTCACTAAATAGCTTTTTCGCTCGGCGTTTGGTATTTTCGTTGTCCGTCCACCAAAGTAGTGTTCGCCGTCTCTCAAGGTCAAAATTCATTTCACCAATATTGATGCTGCCATTTTCGAGGCCTGTTAATAATGCGTCATGGTTGGATTCAATGTACAACAACAAATCACTGGCAAGATTTCGGGTCTGTGGGCTGAGGTCACTCCACATAGAAACCACTTTCGTACCGATTTCAGGTTCTTGAAAACTTGCCAATTGCCACAAGGCATTTTCTTGAAGTTTTAAAGGTTGATTGTTTTTCAAACACTCAAAAAGTATGCTTGATTTTTGGGCATAGGGTAAAAAGTCTAGAATAGCAAGGTATTGAATTCTTATGGAGTCTGAAAAAGCAGTATCCAGAACACTTTTGGAAGCCTTTAGGCTATAATTAACAAATTCTGCAGACGGCGCCAATTTAATATTGTTGCGTAAAACTGCCAATTCATAAAGTAAGCTCAATTCGGCTTTGGTTTCGAGGATTTGTATAAAAGGCTCTATTTTCTTGGCATTAATATTTTTTGGATTTTTATGCAGTTGTTGTACTATCATTTGCTTGCTTTTGTCCGAAAGCACCGATTCAGAAATGCTTTTCAGAATGACTTCGAGTTCTTGACTGCTACTGTTTGCATTCAGGGCTAGAGAAGCTAGAAGTTTTGGGTTTGCAGCAGTTTTTTGAGAAATGAGCAAAACAAACAGCTCAGAGGAATGATTTTGTGCTGCGAGTGTAAGTGCTGCTATGTTCCAATCGTCATTTGGGAGCTGTGCTGAAACCACCAATGTCTTTAAAATTTCTGTTTGTTTTTTTTGATAAATAGGCTCCAGTTCGCTCATGGTACTCAAACTTAAGGCAGCTTGCATTCGCACTCTAGCATCGTTGTCTTTAAGTAAGTTTATCACATTGTTCAACATCAAGTCTTGCTTTGAAAGATAGGTTTCAGCTATTCTCAGGGCATTTTCACGAATTGCTGGCTGTTGGTCTTTTAGGATCAAACTTACCTCTTCTATTGTTGCCAAATCCTTATTGGCCAAGATCCAAATTGCGTGTAGTCTTGCGAATTCGTTGTCTGAATGCAATAATTTTCTCAATTCGGCTTGAGTATTGGCGTCTATATTGTTCCCCATCAACAATCTATGAGCCGTATTGCGAACCCATTGATTGGGATCTTGAATAGCAGCTAGAAGCCCTTTAGACGTTTTAAAATCAAATTTCATCTTGTCTTTTGCAAGCGAAATTCGATATATACGGCCTTCATTTTTACCAGCATTTATGTCCAAGTTTTTCTCTATGTCATCGGGAATCCATTCTGGGTGTTCAATTACCTTGCGGTGCATATCCAATACATACATGGCACCGTCGGGGCCTACACTCATACTAACAGGCCTAAAAGCACGGTTATTACTTGCCAAAAATTCTCTTTTTTCTGTTTTTCTGGAAGCCACAAATGATGCTCCTTTGGGTTGAATTTTATCTACATGTATCAAATTTAAAACTACATCAGCCACCCAAATCGTATTTTTGTAGGCATCTCCTAATGCACCTCCACCATAGTAAGTAATGCCACAAGCACCTGAAAAATAACCCGATTGCTCGGGGTGATTTACACGCTCTTCTTGCTCACCAATAGGAAAAACTCTCGAAAGACCATTTTCTTCATGGTCTGAGATGTTTTCTAATGTATTATCGCCAAGTATTGATTTATTGGCTCGGTAGCGATAAGGAAAGACCAAATGTGAAACATGAGTTAGGTTATGGGTTTCAAAAAAACGACCGTATTCATCCATACCTAAGCCAAAACCACCTGATGATTCACCCAAACGCTCTAATTGTTTGGTTTCTAAATTAAACCTAAAGTCTTGTCCTCTGAGGTCAAGGACTTGGGTGGAGTCACCCCACCAGTAAGGTTTGCCATCATTGCCACCATTGGAGGCATATATCCAATTGTCTAATCCATATATTAAAGCGTTATAGTTGTGTTGCAAATTGCCAGTCGAAAAACCTCCCATCAAGGTATCAATTTTTTCAACCTTATAGTCTGAGTTATCGTCGTAAAGTTGCAGCAAATAAGGCGGGGCTGCCACTAGAACACCCTTTTTGTAAGGTATAAAAGAGTTCGCTAATTGTAAATTTTCTGCATATACCATTGAACTATCATAAATTCCATCTTGGTTTTTATCCTTCAAAATTAATAGTCGGCTTTGTTTGTCTTCGTAAGGGTAACCTGGCATTTCGAGTACCATAGCATCACCGTTTTCGTTAAACTCTAAATCTACTGGATCAACAATGAGGGGCTCGGAAACCACTTTTTCGAATGTAAACCCATCTTCAATTTGAAAGCTTTCAGGCTGTTTAGACTTAGAGCAGGAATTACCTAAAATTAAGGCAGTTATATAGAGCATAAACGTTCTTGGCATAAATAGGTATTTAATATTTTCTTTACAAATCTATATTTTTTCATTTTAAAATTATTTTTGTTTGGTTGGTTTTGGGTGAATTAAGGATTATCAGCCCAATTAAATGCATCTATGTTGATGTATCATGCAAAGTGTCAGGTCCTGTTATGTAAACTTTACAGCTCATGTCTTTAATTCTTAAGTCCATTTTTAGATTTAATGTGTTTTGACTTTCGTCAAATTAACGGAGATTTATTAATATTTGTCATCCCTTTTCAATGGTTTAATTTCAAGAATAGATCCAGCAATATGACGTGTGCCATTATCTAAATTAAAATAGTAGGTAACTAGGACACGATTCTTATTTAATTGAACGGGCCAAGTATATCCGATATCTGAATTGCTACCATCATCCCTGAGGATCATCTCAGGTGCAGTTTCAAAATTTGTA
>JAHEAQ010000085.1 GCA_024642705.1 Bacteroidota bacterium
ACATCGGTTCCTGTTCCGTATTTATTTCCTTCAATGGTATCTTGAGTTACAATTAAGTCCATGGCTTTTTGAAGATCGTCTCCAGATAATTCCCAACGCAAAATATACACAAGCCCAAAGAATTGTTTTTGAGCAGTATCCATTTGTCCTAAAGCTGCAAAAACAGCATCCTCATCAGTGCCAGCACCATATGTTGCATTCCAAATTTGCTTCATAGGACTTGGATAATTGCTTTCGCTACCATATTCTAATAGAAGATAACATTTCCAAAGCTCATGTCCTTCCATGTCTCCTCTTAAAGCATTCATAACTTCAGAATCTGACTTTAGTCCATTTCTATTATTGCATTTTCTGATTGCGCTATAAACTGCAGCTTCATCTGTTCCCCATCCATCGGTCGCTTCAATTATTTTTGCTTTTGCTTCTGCTGTTGAAAGTGAGCCCGAATTGATTTTTTCAGATTGTTTTTGAGCGACTAAATCAAATGATGCAGTTGGCGCATTGCTGCTTGATTGAGTGCTAGAGTTTTCCTTTTTAGCTTGGAGCTGCATAGGTGGAGGAGAAACTGAATTGCTGCTCTGCGCATTTTCCCCATGAGATATAGATTTTTCATTAACTCTTAAATGATCCTGCTCAAATTCACCCATATATTACCTATTCATTTTTTTTAATTTCTTTGTTATAAGGGAAGAGGTAAGATATAGAAACAAATTTACTAAGTCAAATAATAAATGTTAAAGGATGAAATTGGTGAAACATTATGCATAGTTTTATTTCATTTCAATTTTGGTTGATTTCAAGATCTGTAGTAAGTTTTATAAATTTTTCTGAATTAATGTCTGAAATCATTACCTTCATTTTTACAGGATTATAGATTTGTCCATCGACAAATGAGAAGGTGGCAAATACTGGATTGTTTTCAAAATCTGCCAAAACAATTCCTGTTTGTTCAAATTTAGAAAGCAGGTTTTCAGATGATATTACAATATTTTCATTGTTGTCAATGATTTCTATCTGAAACTTTGGATAAACCATTCCTTCCTTTTCAGTGAATCCCCTTATGCCATTAAAAAAGATTTGAGTTTCATCTTCGGAGTTTAATATATTGTCAACAATTACAATTTTCTTGGTTTTATTCCACAGATAGACTTGATCAAATTCTAACCCCGAAGTTTCTACCTCTAAAAATTCATTTTGCTTAATATAAAATGGTAAAGTATAGTCAAAGGTACCTTCCCCTTTTTTATCCCAGATTTTGATATATAATTTTAATTCTTCATTTTCTTCTGATTTTGAAATCACATTAAATGAAGCTGTAATACTTGAGTCTTGATAATCAAGACCTTCTTCATTTTCACTTAAAAGATCTAAATAATTAACAAGGGTGTCATTTTTACTATTTAAAATTGTCAAGGAGAGTCCAGAAAATATTTTTCCCTCAAATTGCTCAAAACCATCCATTTGGTAAAAATATATAACGACATTTTCGCCAAAAGTAAAGGTGTTTCTGGTTTCAATTTTTTCATTAATGATAATATCAACATGTTCACAACTAATCCCATTGCCTCTAGAAGTAGCTCCAGTTAAAAAATCAGTATGAATAGATTGATTGAATTCACAAGAAGAAAAAAGTAGAAACAGTATCAATATAATTGAAGATGCAATTCTTTTCATTTTAGATTTTATTTGGATTTTAAAATTCAAGTTTTTAAAAAAAATAGATTCATTTTGGCTTGTTTGAAGATAGTTTAAATTTTGATAATGGTAGTTTAATAATCAACAATTTTATTTCATGAGTTTTTTGAATTTACTGTTGCTTTGATTAAAATAAATATTTTTTTAAAAATAAATAGCTATAATATTTTACAATATGTAAAAAATAATTTACATTTGGTAAAAATTATATTACATAAAAATTTAAAAATTAATTATGAAAGCTAAATATCTGTTTTCTCACAAATTCAAAAAAATAGGATGGATTATTCTGATACCGTCTGTTGTTTTAGGATTTTTGGTAGTTCTTTTTAATTATGAACCAGATTTCTTAGATTTTAATGTGCCAGCACTGGTGGTTGAAGAATTGATGGGCGAAAGGGAATATTTTGGATTGATTAATAACAATATATTAAATGAAATTTTTGGTATTCTAATCATTATAAGTTCCATTTTGGTGGCATTTTCTAAAGAAAAAATAGAAGACGAATTGATTTCAAAAATAAGACTTGAGTCATTGGTTTGGGCCACCTATGTAAATTATGGAATTTTAATAGTAGCCATCATATTTGTATTTGATATTTCTTTTCTTTGGGTCATGATATTCAACATGTTCACCATCCTTCTCATTTTTATCATAAGGTTCAATTGGCAAGTTTCGAAATTCAAAAAAGCAATTGGTTATGAAGAATAGTATAAAAGTTGAAAGAGCAAAAAAGAATATTACTCAAGCAGAATTGGCTAATTTGTCTAAAGTCAGTAGGCAAACTATCAATGCGATGGAATTAGGTAAATATTCACCATCGATTGTATTGGCATTAAGATTGGCGAGTATATTTGAGGTTGAAGTTAGTCAGTTGTTCGAATTAGAAGACAGCGATTGGGAATAAAATCTAAGTTTATCCGAGTCTTCCATACATATTGCTGGAAAACTTTTTTTATTTACGTCAATTGTTTTTAAGAAGTTTCCGCGGAACTTAATTTTCTTACAAGAAAACCAAGTCCAATAGAAACAGGAACAGTTATCCATCCAAGAAACAACAGACTTAAGAAAGAAAAGCCAAGTGATACATATGGAAGACTTAGCAAATCAATCGGAGGAGAACCAAGGGAATCAGTACAATTTCCTGTGGTAGAATAACAAATATTCATTCCAACTCCTAGGATAATCCAACATAAATAGTGAGAAACGGAACCTGATAACAAACCAATAATAAACAATTTACTATTGCTAGGCCTATTTTCTTTTCTTGTAAATTGATGCCAGAAAAAATAAGCACAGCTAAAGGCTGCAATTGGCGCACCAATTCCAAAAATCCAATATCCGGATGTTGGTGACCAAATTGCTAAAAAACCGCCGGCAATGGCTCCAGCGACACCATTAAGAATTGCAAATTTTAATTTGTCATTCATATTTGTTTTTTAATTTTTTAAAAATATTTCTAAATCAATGTTTTTAAACCTAACAGCTTTGTTAAAAGTAAATAATTATTTAGTTGTAAATAAATAATCGCTGTTTAAGTAAAAATACTAAATCAATTCAGCCTCATACCCGACTTCCTTTAGTGTCCGAATGATTGCATCTGCTTTTAATTTTTCTGTATGTATAGTTAATATTTTATTAGGATGTTCTAAGTCCACGTTCCAGTTTATAATACCTTCAGAATTGTTCAATGGAGGCGTAACTTTTGACAAACATCCACTGCACATTATTGAAGTTTTGAATTTTAATGTTTCCATATTTTAATTTATTTAGTTTGTTTATTTTCGAAAATGAAAGTTATAATGCGACATTTTTTAGTCTCAAGCTATTGAGAACTACAGAAACTGAGCTAAATGCCATTGCTGCTCCAGCAATCATAGGATCTAACATAAATCCATTCAAAGGATAAAGGATTCCCGCCGCAATAGGAATTCCAATAATATTGTAGACAAATGCCCAAAACAGATTTTGTTTGATGCCCTTAACGGTTCTTGATGATAATTTTAATGCTTTAGGAATAGATCCTAAATTAGACGTAATAAGAGTAATTTTTGCAACATCCATTGCAATATCAGATCCATGACCCATAGCGATACTTACATCTGCCTGAGCTAATGCAAGTGAATCGTTAATTCCATCACCAACCATTGCGACAATTTTTCCAGTTTCTTTAAGTTTGATTACAAATTCGGCTTTATCTGCTGGAAGCATTTCGCCTTGGTAATTTGAAATGCCCACACTTTTTGAAACTGCTGCAGCCGTTTGGTTATTGTCACCAGTAAGCATATAGACGTCAATGCCATTCTTTTGCAATTCATCTATTGCGGCAGCAGAAGTTGGTTTGATTTTATCGGCAATGGAAATAATAGATAGAATTTGATTCGAATTCGCAAAGTAAACGATAGTTTTTCCTTCTTCTTGCCAGGAAGAAGCTTTTTTTTGTATGATTTCAGGTATTTCAATCCCTTGATCCTGAATAAATGAAACATTACCTATAAAATAAGTTAAACCATTTTCATCCTCTGCGCTTGCTCCTTTCCCTGTAACACTTTGGAATTTCCCCAAATTTGATTTTGGAATATTTTTATTATTCAGTTCATGAACAATTGCTTCTGCTAATGGATGTTCAGAAAAGGATTCAAGGCTTAATAAATGACTTGACTCTCTATCTTCATTGACCGTTGAAATCCAAAACATATCCGTTACTGAAGGTTTTCCTTCTGTAATGGTTCCAGTTTTGTCTAGAATTACAACATTTACTTTGTGTCCAAGTTCAAGACTTTCAGCATCTTTTATAAGTATGTTGTTTTCAGCCCCTTTTCCAATACCAACCATGATTGCCGTTGGTGTAGCTAGACCCAGTGCACATGGACAAGCAATAACCAATACAGAAATGGATGCAAGCAATGCGTGAGTCAGCGCATTTGTGCCACCATAAATCATCCAAATTATGAAAGTAATCATCGCAATAATTAAGACCACAGGAACGAAAATACTTGCTATTTTGTCAACTAGTTTTTGCACTGGAGCCTTACTTCCTTGTGCCTCTTGAACCATTTTGATGATTTGAGCAAGTAAAGTTTCTCCGCCTACTTTTTCAGCTACAAATTGAAAATGCCCTTTTTGATTTATGGTTCCTGCGAATACTTTTTCTCCTCTAATTTTATTAACGGGAATAGGTTCGCCAGTGATCATACTTTCATCCACAAAAGAATTACCCTGAGTAACTTTTCCGTCTACGGGAACTTTTTCGCCAGGCCGCACGACTAAAATATCTTCCTTTCGAACAGCAGAAATCTCTATTTCTTTTTCAATTCCATCTATAATTGCTATTACCGTCTGTGGTTGTAACCCCATCAGTTTTTTTATAGCTGAAGAAGTATTTGATTTAGCTTGTTCTTCTAATAGTTTGCCAAAAGAGATAAATGTAATGATCACTGTTGCTGCCTCATAATAATAATGAGGTTGAAAGCCTTTGGAAATTAAAAATTCAGGAAACAAGGTGTTGAATAAACTAAACGTAAAAGCCACTCCTGTACTTAAAGCAACCAAAGTATCCATATTTGCACTTCTTTGCAATAAATGTTTCCATGCATTGATGTAGAAGCTCCGTCCAAAATAGAATAATATTGGAATACTCAGCGCTAAGGAAATCCATTTCCCAGGTTCCCAATGCATGAAAAACATACCCAACACAAATATGGGTAGTGTTAAAATTGCTGACCATATCGTTCTTTGTTTAATGTCTTGAAAAAGTTTTAGTTTCAATTCATTTTGTTTGCCAATTGGATCATCTTTGTCAATGATAATGTCATATCCAACTTTTCTTAAAGCATTTTGCAATTCAGGAGGAGTCGTTTCGTCATCATATTCCACCAATACAGAATTTGAAGCAAAATTCACACTTGCATTTATTACTCCAGTTTTTTGTTTTAGAATGGATTCGACACTTGAAGCGCATGCTGCACAACTCATGCCCGTGACGGGAAATATTTCTTTATGGGTATTATTGGCTTTTGTTTTTGTATTCGTTTCCATGCATAAATTTTTAGCAATTCAAAGTTAAACCATAATCTATCTAAAGTCATTACAAAATTTTGGTTTTAAGTTGCAAGATTTTGCCTTATTGATAAAGTAACAAAAGCGATTTGAAGGAATTATTAGAATTGGCACATCAGAACTATATAGAATCTATGTTCTTGTGGACTGGTTTATGAATTGACTTGAATTCGGTAGTTGTCATTCCGGTTTCTTTTTTGAATTGAGTGGATAGATATGATACGCTACTGTAATCTAGTTGGAAAGCAATTTCAGAAAGGGATAATTCATTATAAAATAAAAGCTCTTTTACTTTTTCAATTTTTTGTTTCGATATGAATTTTTCAATGGTAATTCCTTCAACAGAGGAAAATAATCTGCTTAAATAAGAATATTCATGGTAAAGATTTTGGGAAATAAAAGAAGAATAATTTTCTCCTAATGGACTATCAGTATGATGTATTTGATCAATGATTAGTGTTTTTATTTTAGAGATTAGAATTGACTTTCCAGATTCTAATAATTCAAAACCTAATATATTTAAATCTTTTTCTAATTGTAGTCTTTGGAATTCATTTAGAGCATGGATTAAATCTACTTTTCCTAATGCTATTTGATGAAAAGGTAGGTCTAAATTGATTAACACATTCTTCACAGCAGTGATGCAGCGAGGGCAAACCATATTTTTAATATATATTGGATATTGCTCTGTGGACATGTTTTATAAAGTTGAATATTATTTCATTTAGAATATTAACGGATTGGATGTAAAAATCATTTTTTAGAAAATAGTAAATCTGCTTCCAAATATTTTTCTTTCATCAAACTTAATGCAAAAGCTCCACCAGAAGCTGCAAAAACCGAGTAATCAAAAGCTCCTTTTATTCCTGTTGAAAAAGAAATGGCTAAAGCAAAAATAAGCATTAGATATCCGCTTAGTTTGGCTGTCCATTCAGTTTTGAATCCTAGGATGAGAAATAATCCAAATATGGTTTCTGCAATGGTAGCTAAAAGACCTAGAGCAGGAATAATGAATTCAGGTACTATTGGATTAATAGCTTCCGTATAATTTAAAAACGATTCCCAATTTCCCCATGCTGATATTTCTTGAGGCCATAATCCTAATCTATCTGCTACTGCCGATAAAAAACCAAACCCAATTCCAAATCGTAAAAAGAGTTTTATCCATTTATTAGCCATGTTGTTTCTAATTTTTATTTATTTTCAAATTTATATAGAAAAGATTCAATTCATCAGAATTACATTCGATGATATCTGGTCTTTTATCACCATTTAGGTCCGCTATTATGACATCATACGTGTCAAAATTAGCATCTGCAAGCTGTATTTTCTCCCATTTTTCGCCATTTTCTCGATTCAGAAAAACATTGTTCGGAGATTCAGAATTTCCTATGATAATATCCATTTGTCCATCGAGATCTAAATCTGCTAAGGATAGGGAATACGAATCATCATCGCTGTTATCAAATACAAGACTTTTTGAGAAAGATAAATCTTTATCTCCAAAATAAATATAATTAGGTTCTCCAATATTTGCAGTTACAATATCTAAAAAATCATCATGATTTAAATCTCCAATAGCAATAGACCGAGTTTCATCTGAACCAGTTCCAAAAGGAATTTTGCTAATAAAATTTAAATTCCCATCATTTAAGTAAATAAAGTTCTGTTGTTCATCTCGATTGGCTAAAATTAAATCTATAAATCCATCTTTATTGATATCATCGGTTTCAACGTCAATGGTTGAATCATCCTCTTCTCCAAAAGTTATTATTTGGTCAAAATTTCCTTTACCATTATTCAGACAAATTTCATTGACAGCGCCTCGATTTGTAATTAATATATCAATATCTCCGTCACCATCTATGTCTACTGATTTTATATTCCTGGTTGGCGCGTTGTCATTGCCAAAATAATTGACCCGACTGAAAATACCTCGACCATTATTCATATAAATTACGTTAGGAGCTCTATCGTTTCCGACTGCAATATCTAAATCGCCATCATTATCAAAATCAGCTAATTCAGTTGCATAACTCGTCTCACTAATTTGATCAAGCGGCATAGAAACTGAAAATAAACCGAAACCATTATTAAAGAAAACTTTATTTTGAGCTGGCCAATGTCTACCATTTGCGACTACAACATCAATATCACCATCATTGTCAATATCACCAGCGTTAATTGATGCGGATCTTTCTTTTTCACTTCCAAAAATTTGTCTGCTGGTTGTTTTAAATTCAATATTTTGAGAATAAGAAGTTGCAATTGTTAAGAAAAAAATAATTGTTAAAATTGGTTTCATATTTTTTGCTTTTGTATCTATTGATTTAGTGAAAACCAATTGAAATTTTTTAATCTTACATAATGATTCAATGATTTTACATAATAACGAAGTTAGTTATATTGATGATAAGGTCAATTTATAATTGTAAAAAGTGGTTTTTTGATTTAATCCATTCATAAATTGTAAACTTGCATAAAAGCTAATGTGAATATTGTTATCATGATTTTTTACAAAAATTAAATAACTAAATGATTAATAAGAATAAATTTTATTTTTTTTTGATTTTTATAGGATTGATCTCTTGCCAACAAAAAGAGCATGAAATGGTAAGAAATATATCCAATGTTGAAATAATTCCTTTGGACATAGACACCTTATTGAATGTGAGGGCAATGGAAATATGGGGAGATTCGGTGGTAGTAGCAACATCACTTTCAAAAATTAAACTGAAACTTCCTGGAAGTTTGAGTTTTCGAGAAATATTTTCTGTTGACACAATGAATAAGCCAAATTTTAGATCTCTTGCAATAGCTGGAAAATCAATTTTTTCTTTAGGGATTGGGTCTCCAGCATTATTGTATAAAAATGGAAAAGTGGTTTATCGCGAGGAAAATGAAAAAGCATTTTATGATTCGATGGAATTTTGGAATGAAAAGGAAGGTATTGCTATTGGAGATCCTACAGAAGATTGTTTGAGTATTATCATTACTCGCGATGGGGGAGATACTTGGCACAAAATGGCGTGTTCGAATCTTCCTAAATCAAAAGAAGGAGAGGGCGCTTTTGCAGCTAGTGATACTAATATTTCAATTCTAGGTGACAAAACTTGGGTCGCAACAGGCGGCAAATCAAGTAGAATTTGGTATTCTGCTGATAAGGGAAATACTTGGGAGGTGTACGACACTCCTATTGTGCAAGGAAAGGAAACAACTGGTATGTATTCCATTGATTTTTATAGTGAAAATAAAGGGATTGCAATAGGTGGAGATTATACTTTGCCAAATGAAAACAGTTCTAATAAAATTTTAACTGAGGATGGAGGCCGAACATGGGAAATTATTGGAAAAGATACTTTGCCAGGTTACAGAAGTTGTGTTAAATACATTCCTGGAAGTAATGGAAAGGAGCTAGTAGCCATTGGATTCAATGGAATAGACTATTCCAACAATGGTGGTTATGCATGGAAACATTTAAGTGATGAAGGGTATTATACCATAAGATTTCAGAATGATACTGTCGCTTATGCTGCAGGAAATGGACGAATAAGCAAATTGATTTTCAGATAATAATGGAAATAAAACTTCTCACCAGTGATTTTTGGCATTATTAGGTTGTAAGAACTGGGATTTATGGGATCAGGAGGATTGTGGAATAAATGTTTTCAGAACTTAGATTTATGGTGTTAAAAGGATCTTATTTTTTGAAGATTTGATACTTGCAACTATTTGCTCCTAGCTAATAGCTCAAAGCTTTTAAATGGTCTGAACTGGGATTTTTGGGATTAAAAGGAATTTGGGATTATACTTTTTTTCTTTAGTTTATAGCACGTAACAAAGCCGAAGGCTTAGCACTTTTTGTAACAACGGATTTTAATCCATCTCAATGACACACTATACCGAGTGCTGAAGGCATGTCCCATATTTTACATCAACGGCAATTCAATATTAAAATCTGTTCCTTCTCCTTCTTTACTCTCCACATTAAGCTCCCCACCATGAGCATTTACGATATCATAGGACAGGGATAATCCGAGCCCTGTTCCTTGACCAGTTGGCTTGGTGGTGAAGAAGGGTTGGAAGATTTTTTCTTTGATGGAGTCAGGAATCCCATTTCCGTTGTCTTTCACTAAGATTTCAATCTTGTCACCATGCTTTCGAGTTGACACAATAACCAAGGGCTGAAACGTTGAACCTTGAACTTTAAACTTCTCATTCACGGCATAAAAAGCATTGTTGATCAGATTCAAAACAACCCGGCCAATATCTTGGGGAATGATATTAATTTTACCGATTGAATTATCAAAATCAGTTTTCATTGTTGCGTTGAAAGACTTGTCTTTGGCTCGCAGGCCTTGATAGGAAAGCCGCAAGTACTCATCACATAAGGCATTAATATCTGTTGGCTCTTTCACACCACTGCTGCTCCTTGAATGTTGCAGCATTCCTTTTACAATTGCATCGGCTCTTTTGCCATGATAATTTATTTTTTCTTCATTTGACTTAATATCTTTAGCAATGGCTTTTACTTCATCCAAATTTCCTTTGTTTACTTCTTCACTTAATTCATCAATCAATTCAGTATTTACTTCACTAAAATTATTTACAAAGTTCAATGGATTTTGAATTTCATGGGCTATTCCAGCCGTAAGTTCTCCCAAAGAAGCCATTTTCTCAGATTGGATAAGCTGGGATTGTGTCGCTTTAAGTTCGGTGTATGCTTTTTCTATTTCTTTTGCTTGTGCAAGTTCCTTTTCCTTTGCATCAGCCATCGCCTTTGCCAATAATCTTTTCCGTTGTACGCGATCTGTCAAAAAAATGCCACCGATTAACATAAAGCCATACGCTCCATATGCCCACCAGGTTCTCCACCAAGGCGGAAGAATGACAAAAGAATAGCTTGCCACCGTACTTTCTACCCCAAGCGAATTTGTTCCTTTTACATTAAAAGTATATTCTCCCGGGGCTAAATTTGTATAGGCTTTAAGTGTCTCTAATGACCAAGGAGACCATTTTTCATCAAAGCCTTCAAGAAATGTTGAAAACTGATTGGCATTTTTCCGCTCAAAGCTTGTGGCGGCATACCTGAATTTTAATGCATTGTTTTTGAATTTTAATTCTGGAATTGGAAGACCTTCAACTTTTTCTCCAAAAAATATGATTGAATCATTCTCTGTTAAGACGGAGCGGATAATTGTTGAAAACCTAAAGTTGCCAATATTTCTTTTTTCATAATGGTATTTAATAAATCCTTCACCTGAGGCAAACCAAGTGTTGCCGTTTTGTTCAGCGTAAAGTGTGTATATAGCCTCATCCGAAATTCGTTTAAATGGGAAACTATTCCATTCCCAACTCCCATCTTGGGCAATTTCTCCTACCGCAATTTTTTTCTTGTTTCCAAGCCAGATACGACCTAATAAATCCTCTTTGAGGGGCACCCAGTCAAGGATGGCTCCCTGTTCATAAAAAGTTGCAACTACATTATCAGAGATATCTACATAAAATCGCTTTTCCTTTTCATTGAATTGGAAAATACTGTCGGTAGTGCCAAAGTATATTTTTCCACGAATTTTTTTTGCAAAGGCAATGCCGTCTTGCAGGCCATTTTTCTTATCATAATTTTTAATGACAGGATTCTGCAATTGGTTATTGTTTCCTGGGAAACTGACTTTAAATACTCCGTTGGAAAAAGTACCCATCCAGATATTGCCCTCATTGTCTTCTTCTAAAGAGGTAGGCTGATCAAAGACTTCCAAAATTTGGCCTTCATCTATCCATTCATTTCCCTCTTTTAACATGGACCATATTCCACTATTTACTCCGACAAAAATCCGTTTAGGGTTAACTTTTGACTGAATTAATTCACTGACTAAAAATTCATTTCCAATCGTTCTTTTTATTGGGACAAGCATTCCGGATTCGATTTTATAAAGACCGTCTGAGGTGCCAATTAATAAATCATCGTCCACCGCTAAAAAAAACCAAGACTGTTTATTGAAGTTATTTAAATGATGGAATTTAGAAGTTTTTGGATCTAGGGTATACACCCCATTGGCGGTGGCGGCATAGATAATACCTTGATGACGGATAATGTCATGGGAATAAGTGGTGATATTACTTCTGGAGTCGAAATAGCTAATTGGTGAGGAGTAATCTATTCTCGAAATACCATTTTCAGTAGCCAACCAAATCCCGCCAGCACGATCCTGAAAAGTGAAATATACTGTATTGTTAATGATTCCGGCCTCATGGTTGTATCTGCTAACTTCTTTTCCATCTTTGTCAATTATAATAACCCCTTCGTTCATGGTGCCCAATAAAATATTACCATCCTGAAGGATAGTTCCGGGGAAATAAATCAAGTTTTCTTTAATAAATTGATCTGCCTCAGTTTGAAATGGGGTAATGGCAGCGCCATCATACTTAAATAAACCCATCGTGCGGGTCACAATAAACAACGCATCACTTTCATCAGGAACCGGCAGGATTGAATAGATACGTTCATTTGCAAATTTTTCTCCTCCATTTATAAGACTGAGGGAACCATTTTTCCACACTTTTAATCCTGTTCCCCATTCTCTTACATAAATAGTTTCATTTGCTTTAAAAAGAATATGAAACCCGTTTTCAGATGTAAGGATTTCAAATTCTTTTTTTTCAATATCCCAGATCAGGAGGTACTTTTCACAATTGAAGTATACCTTTCCCTGGCTAAAATAGGTTTCTATCACATTTGAAAAATTACGTTTATCCTCTGGGAGGTATTTAAGGAGGGATGTGAAGGTCAACTGGCCGTAGGAATTGGACAAGAAATAGCCTAATTCGGCTTGTGCCCCGACAAATAATTTTCCATCATTGCTAAAATCCATTCCAAGAATTCCCGATTTGTTTGGGACTGTATGGAGTTGCCAATCATTACCATCATATTCAAGCAATCCATCTGTATTTCCTACATACATTACACCTCGATCATCTTGGGCAATTGCCCAATTTTGGCGAAAGGCATCATAATCTTTTGGAGTAAAATTTGTTATAACAGGAAACCCATTTTCTATTTGCTTTTGCGCCAAGATATCTGCTGAAAAAAAGCAAATCCAGAAAAAAACATATAGAAAATTTTTCATAAGCTGAAAAGTTTGTGTCTTATTATTTAGGCAGCAGTATTTTAAATGTGGTACCAATAGCACTGGATGATTCTATTATAATCTCCCCACCATGCGCCTTTACAATATCATAGCTCAAACTCAATCCCAGTCCCGTTCCTTGACCAGTTGGTTTGGTGGTAAAGAAAGGTTGAAAGATTTTTGCTTTGATGGAATCAGGAATCCCATTTCCGTTATCGTTAACGCTGATTTCGACCTTGCTATCCAATTGTTTGGTTTTAATGGTCACTTTTGGCTTGTAAGCTTTTTCATTTTTTTTCAATCTTTCGTCTACGGCCTGAAAGGCATTGTTTAAAAGATTGAGTAAAACTCTGCCAATATCCTGAGGAATCACGCTAATTTTTGGCAGTGAGTCATCAAATTCGAAATCAAAAGCAGATTGGAAACTATTGTCTTTTGCTCTGAATCCATGATAGGCGAGACGGAGATATTCATCGCATAAAAGATTGATGTTAGTGGGTTCTTTTTGTCCGGAGCTGGTGCGAGAATGTTGCAGCATTGACTTAACAATGGCTGAAGCTCGCTGGCCATGATGATTAATTTTTTCGAGATTTTGTTTGATATCTATTGCAAGAAACTTTACTTCCTCAATTTCGCCATTTTCTAGCTCTACATTCATTTCATCCATAAGTTCAGCGCTTACTTCTGAAAAATTATTCACAAAATTCAGTGGATTCTGAATTTCATGAGCAATTCCTGCTGTGAGTTCTCCGAGTGAAGCCATTTTTTCGGAGTGGATGAGTTGGGATTGCGTAGATTTGAGCTCCAATAGAGTGGTTTCTATACTTTCTTTGGCTTTTTCCAATTTGACAAAATCCTCATATCGGGCATAAGCAATTGAAAAGGCCTCAGCCAAAGATTTTACCAGTTCAACTTCATCTTGAGAAAGTTGAGTTTGTGATCCAACATACAAAGAACCTTGATCGAAAGGAATAAAATACAAATCCAGAGATTTTGGGGGAGTAGAAGAACCCTGATAGGAATTGATATCGGTAATGTGTCCACTCTTCAAAAGTGACTTTGTCCAATTAATATATTCCTCACTGGACCAGTGTTGATGATAAACCTTGTTTTTTTTCCAATAGTTGACGGCATTTTGGGTGAGATCGCTAGAGTCAAATGAAAGATTCATTTTTGCTAAAGACAATCCTTCAGGATTCGACAAATACATCTCAATGTTTTGAATTCCTTCATGAATAATATTGACTCCACAACGAATGAATGGCACACCGAGAACAATAAGTTCATTCCAAATCAATGGAGTTATTCTATCCAAATCTGCAGTGGAACGCATACTAGCAATTTCTCCTCTTACCCTATCCAATGAAGCTTGTTTAATCGCATCTTTAGCTCTGGATTCGGCTTTTTGTAAATCCCTGAAACGTCTATATGCTAGATCAAATACCTGCGAGGCTTTTCTCAATACGGTTTTGGTGTCCTCAGAAGCTGGTGAATGCGTCACCAAAAGAAGACTTCCTTCAGAAAAATCTGCAAAATTCCAGAATTCTGAATGGTCAGAAATTCTTCTATTTTCTACAAAACCGATCCTTCTTTCAGCAATCATTGGAGCGTATTTAACCATTATTTGCTGCCATTGTTCTGCCATTTCTTTGTCGAACTCTAATGTATACTCTTGAATATCAGAATGATACATTTGTATCATCTCTTTCACTCTTTGCATGGCATTCACAGGAAACTTGACATTTGCCAATACAATTTCGCCTGACTCGCCCGGAGGTCTTACAGCAGCTATGGATTCAAACATATTGCTATTTTCTGGGTATAAATGCACTACACTGGCTTCAAGATCAAGCTGCCCAAGGGAGTCTATCTGCCGCCGTATTTCGGTGATTACCTCCATGATTTCTTCAGAAGAACGCATTGCTAAAGAACGACTTCTGATACGCTCCATTGCTGCTTCTATCTGCGCTTCTCTTGCTTGGGATTCTGCTTTTTGGAGATCGAAGAACCGAATATAGGTTTGTTCGAAAACTTTGACAAACCTAGCGATGATTTTCTGGTCATCATTTTCAAGTTCATGCTTTGTATGTATAAAAAAGAATCCATGCCGAAATGATAAAACGGTAAATATCGCAGGTTCTTTTTCAAGAGCTTTTAAGTCAACATTCGATTCTTGGTATTCTTCAAAATTTACATACTTCATGATATACCTTGTCCATTCAATTCGGTTTTGACCCTCTATTCTTAAGATGGATTGAGATTGATTTTTCCATGTAGTGTACATAGATTTAATGTATTTATGTCCATTAAGTGGAAAGGAGGAAGACTTTGGAATCACTTTCCCCTCGTTTGTTGTGGACCATATTTCTGCTGTTTGGTCGTCCTTATTTACAAAAGCAATGTTGCATCTGTAGGGTTTAATTCCCAATGTGGCCAATTGAAGGTAAAAGTTATTGGTGGCTTCTGCCAATTCCTCACTTTTATGCATGGCCAAGGTGCGACTTCTCACCCGTTCAAGTGCTGCCTCAATCTGTGCTTCTCTGGTTTGTGCTTCAGCTTTTTTCAAATCAAGAAAACGGATGAAAGATTGTTCAAATACTTTTGCAAAGCGAATAAGAATTGCTTTTTCATCGTCGGATGGAAGATCTCCTTGAATAGAAGGAATCATTATAGCGGAATTTTTGGCCCATGCCCAGGCAATACCGTGGTTTTTACTCTCTAAAATGGTTTTTTTATAATCTTCGGGAAGATGCCGGTAATCAGAATGCACAAAGGCATGATTGAAAAAGGCGTTTTTCACTTCAAATGAAAACACTTTAGCAAAATAATTATCACCCTTGTTTTTTGATTCCCATGCTTCATCATACAACTCATCTTTGAAATAGGGCAATAAAAAAGCGATCGACGGGTTATCTGGATTTTCAGCAGCAGTCCAATGCAACACATCATTAGAATCCTGAAAATAAGTGCATATCACTGCTCCCCATGTGTCAAGGATAACCCCAGTATTCTTCAACTCTTCAGCTACTACGCGCACCACTTCCTGCAATTCATCGGTTTTGTGCATGGCTAGGGAACGGGACCTAACCCGCTCTAAAGATGCTTCTATCTTCGCCTCTCTTGCCTGTGCTTCTGCTTTTTTCAGATCTTGAAAACGAGTATAGGTTTGTTCAAAAACCTTAGCAAAGCGAATAAAAATATCTGTTTCCTCTACTGGCTCGTTATACGCAAAGAGCAATAGGCCTTGGGAGAAAAAGGCGTGATAATCCAAACGCCTTGCTGTTTTATCAACATTTGATTCAGAAGGTAAGATAACCCCGGTAGATTTTAAATAATTATCTACAGATTCATTTAGAAGACGTAAAGCCTCTCCTTCTAAGTCATGAAACTGAAGTTCTTTTCCTTCTTTCCAAGCTTCATAAATGCTTTTGAGATTTGGATTAAGAGCGTAAGGGATGCTTAGGCTTTCTGGATAAACTTTTCCATTCACAGAAAAGTACATTTCATGCGTACCGTTTTCTTCATTAAAAATACCAAGTGCACAGGCGTTAGGTCTGAGATCCAGCACAGTCATTTGCTCAAACAGCAGAGAGGCTACTTCGGATAATTCTGAACTACTTTGCATTCCCATGGTCCTACTTCTAACCCTTTCCAAAGCCGCCTCAATTTGTGCCTCTTTGGCCTGTGCTTCTGCTTTTTGGAGGTCTACAAACCTGATGTAACTTTGATTAAATACCTGTCCAAAACGGTTGAGAATAGATTGTTGAGCTGATGTGATATCATCGTAAACTATAGCAGTCAGTATTCCAAAATCATTAAAACTTCCTTTGAACGTAATAGAATCAGGTGCCATCAGAGCCTCAATAAAAGGTCTGGGAAATTGTGCAAACTCAGTTTCATTAAAAAGGTACGTATCCCAGTTTACTTTGTCTTCACCTTGTAAAGTATAAGTCCAGTTTTGTTCTTTGGTTTGGTAACCCTTAATGTATTCTAAATAGGGCTTATACTCATGATAAGGTAAACTCGCTGGTAGAATTTTAGGCAAATCAGGCGGACTAACAAAAAATACTTTAGATGATAAGTCCTTTGGATTTATGGTCCAAACTATGCATTGATGAAGCGTTATTTCAAGATTGCTCAACTCTGCGAATACCAGATCTACCAATTCTGACAGTTCATTTGAATGACGCATGCCATTGGCTTTTGCTCTTATTTTTTCCAGAGCAGCCTCTATCTGTGCTTCTCTAGCCTGCGCTTCAGCTTTTTGAAGGTCGAGGAATCGGGTGTAGGTTTGCTCAAAGACTTTAGCGAAGCGGGATAAAATGGGTTTGATCTCGGGATTTATTGGGTCTAAACTCGCTATAGATACCGTACCATGTTTATTAGCAGCACCTAAATAATAAATACTGTATGGATATTTTTCTAAAATGAACATGGGATCTCCCGTAATTGAATATATTAAGTCAAACCAGTTCTTGACTTCAGTACCTTTATACCCATACTTAACGAAAGGGACCCCACTTTTCCATACTTTCAGAAATTCATCCATCGGACTTACTGATAAAGAAAACTTAACTTGGTTTGGATTATACTTTCCGTCAAAATCAGTTAAAAACATTTCCAAAAAATCCTCTGGCTCATGTACAAAATCAATCCAACTCTGGAAAATCTCAAAACCTAATTTTTTGATTTGTTCAAATACTACAAATGCCACATCGGCCAGCTCGCTTGAAAGATGCATAGCCATTGACCTTGATCGTACACGTTCCAGAGCTGCTTCTATCTGTGCTTCTCGGGCTTGTGCTTCAGCTTTCACCAAATCCAAAAAACGACGGTAGGTTTGAGCAAATTGTGAACTGAATCTTTGTGTAATCTGTATTAATTCGGGAGTTAATTCCTGAAGACAGAAAGCATAAAAAAATCCATGTTCGAAAACAAAGCCATAATGAAATTGTCTTTCGGGTAATTTTTGCATCGATATCTGCAGAGGATAATCAGGCGCACTATTGAGAGCCTGGTAGTATTCTAACAGATCATCTCCTTCCAAGATATACAGATGCAAAGGAACTTGCGCTTTCCATGCCTGCCGCGCACTTTTTAGTAAAGGGTGCAAGCTCATGTCCAGGTTGCCAATATGCATTTTGAATTCTTCTTTTTCTTTGGATGTGGTCCAGAGCTGGATGTTATCGCTATCATGGTTTAGGATGCCGATACCGAATCGAGTGCCTTCATCCACTCCAAGGGCAGTGAGTTCACCAAACATCTTAATGATACATTTTCCAACATCTTCGCTATTATGCATGGCCATAGTCTGGGCCCTAACCCTTTCTAATGCGGCTTCTATTTGTGCTTCTTTTGTCCGTTCTTCTGCGTTCACTAAATCAAGATAACGACGATAAGTTTGTTCAAAGAGCAAACTAAATCGGCAAAATACCTCTTCAAGTTCTTGGGGTAATGGACTGGTGCAAAAAGCGTAGATAATACCTTGATTGAATACAAAATCGTAGTGAATGAGTTTTTCTGGTTGACTTTCGATTTTGAGATTAACCGGGTAATCAGGAAAAGCATTTATAATCTGAATGTATTCTATTATCTCTTTTTGGCTTTCCAATATGAATTGATTCACTATTTGTTTTTCTTTCCAAGAGTTCCGGGCACTCTGTAATAAAGGATGCGCAGACATGTCAATATTCCCAGAGTATAATTTAACTATTGCATTCTCATCTTGGGCAGCGGTCCAGAGCTCCATATTTTCATTGTCATGATTGAAAATGCCGATTCCCAAGCGGGTGCTTTCATGTACGCCAAGTTTGGTCAATTCACCAAAAAGTTTTAGAATACACTGGCCAACATCTTCGCTATTGTGCATAGCCATTGTTTTTGCGCGGACTCTTTCCAAGGAAGCCTCTATCTGCGCTTCCCTTGTTAATGCTTCTGCTTTTTGGAGGTCGAGGAAGCGGGTGTATGACATCGCGAAAGTATTTATCAATCTCTGGATGACTTTTTTATATTCCTCTGAAAATGCTTGTGTTGCAGAAAAAAGAATGCCTGAAGCTTTATGGAAACAAAAATAATGAAAATGAACTTTGTCAAATTTTGCAGATCTTAACCTTTGAGCTCTTTGCTCGCTCCATATTTCATCTATAAAATCGATCCATTGGTCAATTTTATTTCCTTCTGCAACAAAATTTAATTCCATTGCCCCAGCCTTTACTTGATCTACAATTTCCTTTCCAATCCAAAATGAATCCAATTTAATTTCTTTCGTTTTGCTTAATTCTCGCTTTTCTTTGCCGATTGTATTGTCTGCAAAATAAGTAATACCAGTGCCGGATTCGAGGTCAATAATATTAAGTGCGACGCCAAGTGATGGGATTCGAAGAGTTTCAACTTGATCCATAAAGGTCAACGCTACTTGCAGCAACTCATTGCTATTGTGCATTGCCATGGATGCTGCTCGAACTCTTTCTAATGACAATTGAATTTCAGCTTCACGTGCTTGTGCTTCGGCTTTTTGGAGATCGAGGAACCTGCGGTATGTCTGGGCAAAAACTGCTGCAAAACGACTGAATAACTTTTCAGATTCATCTGAAAATGAAACTGGGGAAAAGGCAAAAAGAAATCCATCCGGAAATAAGAAATCATAATGGATGATTTTTTCAGGCAGTTTTTCAAAATCTACTTTTAAGGAATAATCAGGGGCATCGTTGATTGCCTTAAAGTACCTAATCAAATCATCTCCTTCCAGAAAATAGGTATAAGTTGGTTTCTTTGCTTCCCATGCCTCCTGTATTCCTACTAACATGGGGTGCAATCCCGTATCTAAAATACCCTTATCAAGGAAGATGTTCCCCGTTGAAGGATTGGTAGATCCCGCCCAGACTTCCGCAATTTTGGATTGATTCATAATTGCAATACCTGATCGGATGGATTTATCCAATCCAAGTTTTACTAATTCTTCAAAAAGTGTGATTACCGTGATATCCACGTCGGCACTGGAATGCATCGCCATTGTTTTGCTTCTTACTCTTTCCAGTGCCGCTTCTATCTGCGCTTCCCGTGCCTGCCTTTCAAATTTTATAAGATCCTGATATCTTCTGTAAATCTGGCCGAAGGAATTGGCAAAGCGCTGCATGATGGCTGCTTTTTCTGGAGCGATCGGATCATCTGTAAAGGCATACAAGAACCCATTATCAAAAAAGAAATTAGAACCGAATTGTCTTTCGGGTATGTTATCCATTTCTACTCGAATAGGGTAGCCAGGATAGTTGTTAATTGCTGTATAGTAAGATTTTAATTCTGATTTTTTTACTTCATTAACGAAGGAAGACTGTTTATTTCTCCATGCTTCAAAAATCAATTTTATAAAAGGGTGAATATCCACATGCAATTGCCCAATTACCAGCAGAGGTTTTGATTTTGCAACCTTCCTGATATTCCAGACATCAAGCATTTTGTCTTTGTAGAGAATGGCTATTCCAAACCTGGCAGAATCTAGACCCAGTCTTTTTAATTCTTCATACATCATTTCTGCGGACTCGCCTACTTCATTGCTGTTGTGCATTGCCAGGCTCTTTGCTCGAACACGCTCCAATGCCAGCTGAATGTCTGCCTCACGTGCTTGTGCTTCTGCATTTTCCAGATCGAGGAATCGGGTGTACGTTTGGTTAAATACTTGTGCAAATCTTTCCAGTAATTGGATTGTTTCATCTGCCTGCGGATTGGCAGTTGAAAATATTAGTGCACCTTGTGAGAAAAAGGCAGCATGCAATATCCATCGTTGCTCATTACTCATGACAGGTGCTTTGCTAACACTACTTCTGAGTTTGTTGAATTCCTTGAGTTTTTCGCCAGATAGATCTATTATAATCGACTTATCCTTCTTTTTCCATGCATGCTGGACCTCTTCAAGTACTTCCGAATCGTTAACTTTAACCCTGACTGGTTTCTTCCATTGCGAACTGGCAAGTGTAATGTAAACATCCATGTATTGACCATCTTTGCTGTAGATCGCTATTGAAGTCTGGTCACTGGTTTTACCGAGAGCTTTAAGCTGCTCGAATAGGAGATACGATGTTTCACCCAGTTCACTGCTATGATGCATAGCCATTGTTCGTGCTCTAACTCTTTCAAGAGCCAATTGTATTTCAGCTTCTCTTGCCTGTGCTTCTGCTTTTTTGATGTCTAGAAAGCGGGTGTAGGTTTGGTCGAAGACCTTTGCTATGCGTTCTAGAATTTTGTTTTCTTCAGAAGTATAGGATTGCCCTTCCCAATTGAACATAGTTATGGCTGCATACTGGGTCAAAGCAATTGATCTAGCAAAACCTTTTCTTTTTAAAACTTGATCTTGTTGGTATTTGGGCATACCCTTTAAGTCCGAATGCACATAAACTTTTCGATAAAAGTTATTCTTCACCCTTTTGGTATAGTAGTCCGAGATAAAATTTATTTTGTTTTTCCTAGCGTCTATAACGCTATCTAGAATACTAGATTTAAAATAAGGTATATGTATCAATTGTGAGTTTTGATGCGTAGGATTCGCCATCCATATTTTTATCCCATGAATTTTGGTTTGGTCAGGATCTGTTGATTCGTCAAAAATTTCTATAAATGACCCATCCATTAGAATATCCAAAGACTTGAGTTCATCATCAACTACAAAAATCACTTTTTGTAGTTCTTCAGTTCGATGCATGGCCATAGAAGCGGCTCTCACTCTTTCCAGAGCCGCCTCTATTTGTGCCTCCCTCGCTTGTGCTTCTGCTTTCTGAAGGTCTAAAAAGCGAGTGTATGTTTGTTCAAAGACTTTGGCGATACGAATAAGAATGTCTTTTTGCTCAATTTTTGAGTCCTTCATCAATAATATGCATCCCGAATTAAAATAGGCATGATGAGCAAAGATTTCGTCATGACTCAATCCTATCTTTTCATACTCTTCATTGATATTTAAAAATCTTTTATTTCCAGACAGCCTAAACATTCTTTCTAAGTTCTGTTCATGCCGGATTTTAGCCTCACCAAAAATGTGATGTACATAATACTGTTTCTTATCTTTCCATGCTTCATACACAACCCTTAATTCTTCATCTTCATGCACTGGCATTGGAAACATCTCAGGTAATATCTCACCAGATATGGAATAATACATATGGCCTATTGGGCCGTCATCTAAAATAATGATACCACATCCTGAACCAGGAACTTCTAATTGTTTTATTTGAGAAAATAGGACAGACGCCACATTGGATAACTCTGCACTTTTATGCATAGCCATTGAAGCTGAACGCACTCTTTCCAGAGCTGCTTCTATCTTTGCTTCTCTGGCTTGTGTTTCAGCTTTTTGAAGGTCTAGGAAGCGACGATATGTTAATTTAAGGATGCTAGCAAAACGTAAAATTATATCTATTTCAGCCTCTTTCAGCGAGGTATCCGTAAGGACATAGAGCATCCCAAATTCAAAATAAAAACTGTTCGTATACTCAGATTGCTTTACAGCCAAAACTTTGTCTTTAATTTCTTTAGTTATAGCTTCTTTAGCAGTTACTGCCTCATAATATTCCTGAAGTTCCGGACCATGAATTTCACCAATAAAGTAAGGGTCTCCTCTACGCCAAGCAGCCACAACCTGGGAAATCATTGGGTGCTGGTCAAAGCTGATTTTACCTATAACAATGGCCCCTTTACCATCCTGATCAAGATTGGAACTCCAGTCATCCATTAATTTTGATTCCTCGTTCATCACCAAGAATCCGCAGCTCCTAGGTTTAATACCTAAAGCTGTGACTTGCTCAAAAAGTATCATGGAAGTCTCAGCCAGTTCCTCACTCTTTTTCATTCCCATTGTACGAGACCGAACTCTTTCTAGTGCTGCTTCAATTTGTGCTTCCTTTGCCTGTGCTTCTGCTTTTTGAAGGTCTAAAAAGCGAGTGTAGGTTTGTTCGAAAACGACGGCAAATCGATGTAAAATTACTGCATCATCATCTAGTAATGGCTGCTCTTTTGAGACCATAAGTAAGCCGTACTTCATGGCAGCCGCTGAGATGGTGATGGGATGATTCTGATTAGGCAAACTTGCATTAAGTTCTTTCACAGATTCAGGAGCATCACTGAAATCAACCTTTTCAAAAAAGATTAAATCATAGGATTTTTTCAGATCCCCTTCAAGTGTATGCACGCTGATTGAATCACCATCTTGCCAAGATGCTAGCAAACGATCCGTGAAAGGATGCTGAAAGTAGGGAACTTGCACAAAATAGGAAGCTATGCCCACAGAAGTTCGGTGGGCAGTCCATATTTTACTGTTTTTTGATTTTGCATCTATAAAAGACAAATTACACACTTCGGCATTGAACCCTAGGCTGTCCAATCCGACAAATAGATTTGTAATGACATCTCTCAATTCATCACTACGGTACATGGCCATAGTCCTGCTTCTCACCCTTTCTAAAGCCACTTCTATCTGTGCTTCTCTAGCCTGTGTTTCTGCTTTTTGCAGGTCGAGAAATCGGGTGTAAGTTTGGTCGAAGACCTTTGCAAATCGATGCAGGATTGGTATCATTTCTTCATTAGGTTTAAGATAATTGATACCAAGGAAACCATATTTGAAATGGATGATATGCAATGCAAGTCGGGTGGGAGGGGGAACATCGCCGGAATCAAGCATTTCCATAACTGGCATATTCTTAGCAATAAATCCCAAGTGATTCATTAAAGCATCACCTTCCAAGTCTAAAATGGTGAAATCTTCTCCTTTTACCCAACTTTGAAATATTTGATCTTGAGCTGGTTCCCCATGATAGGGCATGGTGAATGATCGTGGAATCACTGTGCCGTCTGCTGAGATATAGATTTCCCCAGTTTGAGTTTCTTTATCGGCAATTATAAATGCACACGCAATTGGTTTGGGGCCAAGCAATAAAATCTGCTGGAAAAGGATTGATGCAGTAGCTGAAAGTTCAGTGCTATCGCTCATTGCCATTGTTCTTGCCCTCACTTTTTCAAGTGCTTCTTCGATTCTAGCTTGCTGCCTTAACCACTCCAATTCAGCTTCTTTGGATTCGAAACTTAATTGCTTTACAGTAATTTTATTTTTGGATGCATTCAACATTTTAGTTTTGAGGTATTCAAATGGTAAATATTGTCTTCTTAATCAATAGCTCGATATTGTCTCTATTTCTTATTAGCTTCCATAATCTTTCAACTCATAAATAGTCTGGATCACGGATTTAATTGGATTTGTAGATTTTACCGATTTTGATTTCTAAGGTAACAATTATTTTATAATAGCTCGGTGCTTTTAACTAACATATTGTCAGTACCATGATT
>JAHEAQ010000086.1 GCA_024642705.1 Bacteroidota bacterium
ATGTATTTTGAAATGGGATCATCCAATTGGAATTTAGCTTCTTCCCATAACATCATCACTGCAGTTGATGTTATTGCTTTCGATTGAGAAGCAATTCTAAAAATTGCATCTTTTTCTAACTTTTTTCCAAATTCATCTGCTGATCCAAAAGCTTCATGATATACTATTTTACCGTTTCTGGATATAAGTGCTACCGCTCCTGGAATATGATTATCAGCAATTTCTTTTTCTAACATTTTACTGATTCTTGATAATCTGTCTGCTGACATTTTTTCTGTAGCAGGATTGGCATTTATTAATCCTGTTGCTTTGGTGCTTGGTTGTGCTTGAGTTTGACACAAAAGAACCACAAAAAGAAATATTATAGGTACTAACTTTTTAAACATTTTTTGAAATTTAAATTTAATTTACATGAATATAAGAATTTGTTTTTTGCAATTAAATTTTAGCATTAGAAATTCTTTTATTTTGACTTTTTTAATGATTTTATGTACTTTTTTCAAACTTCTATTTTAATAACTATAATTTTCATTATTTTAGACCACTTAAATAAAAATGGGAAATAGCTTTTTGCAAGTAGATTTCGCAATTTTTTTTTTGAAGTTTTAAACTTATAAATACTAAGAAATGCTAAATAATTTCTCATTCCGATTGATTGGTCAATTAATAATATTTTCAATATTCATACTTTTTGCGTGCAATTCTGAATCATCAAAATCTGTCGATTCTGAAGTTGATGAAAATTCGGAATTGAAAAGGGATGGGGGCGTTGATCCAGACGAGACTGCCAATTTTGTTCAACCAAAAGCTATTTCTGAGCCACTTGTCACTGATTTGTATACAGCTGATCCTTCTGCACATGTATTCGGGAATAAACTATATATTTATCCATCCCATGATTGGGTTTCTGGAGTACCTGCTGATGACTTAGGCAGCCATTTTGATATGAATGATTATCATGTATATTCTTTAGCGGAGGCAGGAGGCAAAGTAACTGACCATGGTAAAGTGCTTGATCTAAAAGATATCCCATGGGTATCAAAACAACTTTGGGCTCCCGATGCAGCATATGCTAATGGCAAGTATTATTTATACTTTCCTGCAAAAGACAAAGAAGGTATTTTTCGAATTGGTGCAGCAATTAGTGATAAACCTGAAGGACCTTTTGTAGCCGAACCAAAGCCAATTCAAGGAAGCTTTAGTATGGACCCTGCAGTTTATAAAGATGATGATGGAATATCTTATATGTATTTTGGAGGAATTTGGGGAGGACAATTGCAGAGATGGCGGACTGGGAAATACGATCCAAATGGAGAAGAGCCTAGTGATGATCAACCTGCATTGCTTCCATTGATTGCTAAAATGAATAACGACATGGTTAGCTTTGCTGAAAAACCAAAAGAAGTGAAAATTTTGGACGAAAATGGAAATCTTTTATTGAAAGGTGATAACAATAGAAGGTTTTTCGAAGCTTCATGGGTACATAAATACAATGGCAAGTATTATTTTTCTTATTCAACTGGTGACACTCATTTTATTTGCTATGCAATTGGTGATAATCCTTATGGTCCATTTACTTATAAAGGAATTGTTCTAAATCCAGTAATTGGTTGGACAAACCACCATTCTATAGCAGAATTCAATGGCAAATGGTACATTTTTTATCATGATTCGACATTGTCAAAAGGTCAGACACATTTACGGAATATAAAAATGTCCGAGTTGAATCACAATCCAGATGGAAGTATAGAACCAATTTTTCCTTATTTAGATTAAACTAAATTTTAGTTTGAAACTGTTGAATTTTTAAAGTCTTTTGGATTCAATCCAACCATTTTTTTGAACACTCTGTTGAAATAAGAAACACTTTCATAACCGGATGAGAATGCGGATTCAGTTACGTTATTTCCCTCCATCAAAAGCTGTTTTGCAATATCTATTCTGTAATTGTTGAGAAAAGTTGTAAAGCTTAACTTGGTCATTTTTTTAAAATATCGACAAAAAGCAGCTTCTGAATAATTGGTTAATTGCGCAAGGTCTGCAACTGTGATTTTATTTTGGTAATTGCTCTCAATGAAGGTTATTACTTTTCTAACTTTTTCTTGTTGTTTTTCGTAATAATTATTTTGATATGGTTGTTTATGAAGTAAAATATAAGATTTTGGTTTTGACAATTGTTCTAAGATGTGGAGTACTTCTAGAAATAATTGGAAACCAGATTTTTCAGATATTTTTTTCATGAGTGGTCCAATTTCTTTTTTTAAATCATTGTTGAATACGATTCCGAATTTCGAATCTTCAATTAGTTTATGGATTTTTTTCAATTCAGGTGTAGAGGAAGATAAATTTGATATGCTAAGAAAGTCCTTGTCAATTTGTAATACAATTTTGGAATAAAGTCCTTTTACACCATAGTCAAAATTAAGATGTGGAATATACGAACCAATAAAAGCAAGGTCACCATCATAGTAATTTGCTTTATGGTTACCTATATGCCGAGTACCATCTACACCTTCTATATACGTAAGTTCAAACTCAGGATGAAAATGCCAATAATAGAAATCATGAAGTTTAGGATTTACTAAAATACGGAAAGAAGAATTTGGAGATTTTTCAACTTGTTCTAAAACTGTTTTCCTCATTTTTCATTATTATGTTATTTATTACCATAAAAATTATAAAAATAATCATTAAAGTACAAATAATTATCAAAATTCTTCAAGATTATCCATTTTAATCCACTTAAATTTACATCAATATTTATGTATAGAATTTAATTTCATTTTGAAAAATTAGAATTATGGAAAATAAAACAATGAACCCGACAATGGCACCTGCAAATGCTCATGTTGACATTCCAGGCAATCCATCGACTGCAAAAAGTAGCAGAATTAGATTAAATGATAGATCAAATGGTATTCCATTGAGGGTATTATCTGAAGAGGATTGGAAGTTTTGGATTCATAATGGATTCATTGTTATAAAAAATGCTATCTCTAAAGAACAAGCTAAAAAGACGGCAGATTTCCTTTGGGAGTTTGATGAAAAAAACCCGAATGATCCTTCAACTTGGCATGCTGAACCAAGAGCGGAGATGAAAATGAAAGAATTGACAGGGACAGGGATGGTGGAAGTATATAACCATCAATTGCTTTGGGACAATAGATCAACTCAAAGAGTTTATGATGCTTTTGTAGATATTTGGGGTACTGAAAAGTTATGGTGTACCATTGATAGAGCAAATTTAAATATGCCTTCGAACAAACCAGCCGATTACAATGGTTTCATTCATTGGGATTATGATCCAGAAACTAAGCCACAAAATGTGCAAGGAGTTCTTGCTTTAAATGATCAAACTAATCCGAATATGGGTGGTTTTCAATGTATCCCTGAATTATATCGAACATATGATACATGGAAATTAACTCAACCTGAGGATAGAGATCGGTTTCAACCAGATTATTCTATGTTTAAGGATAAAATTGAAAAAGTAGCAATGGAAGCTGGCGATCTTTTGATATTCAATAGTACAGAGCCACACGGAATCAGACCTAATAGAACAACAGATCAAGTAAGAATTGCTCAATATATTTCGATGATGCCTGCCCAAGAAGAGGATCAAGCTTTAAGAACTTGGAGAATTAATTCCTGGAAAAATAGGATTGCACCCGAAGGTTATGCATTTCCAGGAGATCCTAGAAAATGGGAACAAAACAAATACAGAATGTCTGTCCTCAATGAATTGGGAAAGAAATTGTTGGGAATTGAGAAATGGTAAAATTATTTAAAAAACCTGCTCATTAGCAACTTTTTGAAGCTTCTAAACAATTTAGATAACAAGATATAATTGCATGCAACAAATATTAATGTTATTTGTGTTATATTAAATTATTATACTCACTTTTAAATTGTTTGTGATGATATTCAATCGGTTCACCATTCTTTTTATTCTATGTTTATTTATACTTTTTGGAAATTCAAACATTTTTGGACAACAAAAAACCTATTTAATGTTAAATTCCAAAAAGATTGAAGATGGCAGATATAAAGATGTCAATGGATCTCCATATCTATTTGATGATTGGAAGTATGGAAAAACCATGAATTCAAAAGCAGAGTTGGTAGATAGTATATTGATCAATTACAATGGACTTACCAACAACATGGAAGTG
This sequence comes from Bacteroidota bacterium, assembly GCA_024642705.1. Taxonomy (GTDB): domain Bacteria; phylum Bacteroidota; class Bacteroidia; order Chitinophagales; family Saprospiraceae; genus Portibacter. Next base: position 4,173 of record JAHEAQ010000086.1, read on the forward strand.
ATGAAGAACAATGTTTATATTGAATTGGATGCATATCATTATCCTCTTGTTGTGGTATATGGGGATCTACCAGGAGAAGAAATATTTTTTCGAAGAAGTGCCAATAAAACTCTATTGAACAGGTATCCAAGGATGATTTACAATGGTTTAGAAATTGCTATTGTAGAAGATTTTATATCAAGAATTGATACTAAAAAAGTAAACGATGTGGGGAAAATTCGAGAATCATCCACATTTGTAAATAGGAAAAATTATTACTTTATTAAAGATAATAATGCAAAGCTTTTCAAGTTGAACCAAAAAAGTATTATAAAATTATTGGGGCATAAAGAGGCGTTAGAAGAATTTGTAAAGCAAGAAAAATTAAAATTTAACGACGAATCTGATTTGATTAAGCTTTTAGAATTTTATGAAAAAAGTGGATTCAACGATCAACAGATCAAAAATTGAAAAAAGAAAAGTTGAAATATGATTTCAAATCTTGATTCTGGAGTTATCGCACTCTATTTTGTAGGCATTTTTGCTTTGGCTATTTACATAACGGTGACAGATAAACAGAGGGGATCTTCCGATTATTTTTTGGCGAGTAAGGGCATGGGCTGGTTTATCATTGGTGCTTCTTTATTTGCATCGAATATAGGTGCAGAACACATCATTGGGTTAGCAGGATCAGGAGCAAGGGGCGATATGCCAGCAGCTCAATTTGAAATTCTGGCCTCGCTTGTATTAATATTGCTTGGGTGGTTATTTGTTCCATTTTATTTAAAGAGTGGTGTTTTCACAATGCCTGAATTTTTGGAGCGAAGATATTCCTCAAGTGCAAGAAACTATCTTTCTGTTGTATCAATATTAGCCTATGTATTAACAAAAATATCTTTAACCATTTTTGCAGGAGCCTTGGTTTTTGAAGTTTTAGGCATTCCGTTTTGGACTGGAGCATTGATTGTGATCTTAACAACAGGTGTTTATACCATTTTCGGAGGATTTAAAGCAGTTCTATATACGGATATGGTTCAATTGTTTATTCTTTTGGGAGGAATGATATTAGTCACTATTTATGGAATGAATGAACTTGGAGGATGGAGTGGAATGATGGATGCAGTAGATGCGGCAAGTCTAAAAGAAGGAAAGATATCTTCGCAATTTTGGAATCTTTGGCGACCTGGGGATGACACCCAATATCCATGGACCGGAATGATATTTGGCGCGCCTATTTTAGGAATATGGTATTGGTGTACAGATCAATTCATAGTTCAAAGAGTTTTATCCGCCAAAAACATTTCCAATGGGCGTGAAGGGGCACTATTTGCTGGTTTTTTGAAGCAATTGCCCTTATTTATTTTTGTAATTCCAGGGATTATAGCATTTGCACTTGCAAGTCAAGGAATAATAAGTATGAGTGTCGATGATCCAGACAAGGCATTACCAATAATGGTTAGTGAATTATTGCCTTCAGGTATAAAGGGTTTGGTATTAGCAGGACTATTAGCTGCATTAATGAGCTCATTGTCTTCTGCTTTCAATTCTTGCTCTACTTTATTTACTATTGATTTTTATAAAAAATGGAAGCCTCAAGCAGCTGATAAAGAATTGGTGTGGGTTGGACAATTAGCGACTATTATTTTGGTTATCATTTCCTTGGCTTACATTCCATTGATGAGGGTTATGACGGAATCAGGAGGAATTATTCAATACATGCAAAGTGTTCAAGCATATATATCTCCACCGATTGCAGCTGCATTTATGTTTGGTTTATTTTTCAGCAGGATCAATTCTACAGGGGCAATAGTAAGTTTATGGACAGGATTTATTATTGGTGGAGCCAGATTGTTTTTTGAATTTTTGGTAAACAACGGTAAAATTGCTGTGGGAAGTTCACCTTTAATTGAAAGTTTTGTAGCAATAAATTTTCTGCATTTTGCATTGTATTTGTTCATTTTGTCAGCCATTATTCTCTTTACTTTCAGTCAATTGCGTCCTAGTGCTTCAGAGGCACAATTGGAAGGTTTGATTTACAGTAGGATAGGGGATAAGTTTTTTGAAGCAAAACGCAAAGACATTATATTGACAATTTTATTGATCGTAATTGTAATTTGTATTTGGATTATTTTTAGTCCATTAGGAATAGCAAAATAAATAAAATGGATTTAGGGATTAAAGGTAAAAAGGTATTGATTACTGGTTCTACTTCAGGTATAGGATTTGCCTGTGCTGAAATCTTTATACAAGAGGGGGCAGAAGTAATTATTAATGGTCGATCTAACGAGACTATAGAACATTCCATCCAAATTCTCAAAAAATCTTATCCCCAATCTATCATTAAAGGAATATGTGCAGATTTCAGGAATAAGATTCAAATAGATCAATTAATCAATAATTTGCCACAGGCAGATATATTAATTAATAATGTTGGAATTTATACATCGGAAAGTTTTGAGCAAACTTCTGATGAGACATGGATGGATATGTTCAATGTGAATGTAATGAGCGCAGTAAGATTGTCCAGGGCTTATTTACCCGAAATGTTGCGTAAAAATTGGGGAAGAATAATTTTTGTTTCTAGCGAATGCGCAAGTATTATTCCTGCAGATATGATTGCTTATAGCACAACAAAAGCAGCATTGCACGCTGTTTCAAGAGGCTTGGCACAAATTTGCGTTTCTTCAAATGTAACTGTTAATACAGTAATGCCAGGCTCTACTCTTACTGAAGGAGCTGTAAATTTTATTAATGAAATGGCAATGAAGAATGGCATAAGTTTTAAAGAAGCGGAAAGTAATTTTTTCAAAAATGTTCGAACTTCATCCATCGTTCAACGTTTTTTGCTGCCAAATGAAATTGCCCAAAGTATCGTTTATTTAGCAAGCAACATGGCTTCTGCAACGAATGGTAGTGTTGTGAAATTGGATGGAGGATCAGTGGGGGGAATTTTTTAATTTTTAATTTTAAACTTTTTCTCTATTGCTTAATTGTACCCTTTTTCTCAATATTCTTTTTGAGTAAGGTAATGTTTTTAATAAAGCTAAAATGCATACACAAACTGAAAGCGCTTGCATGGTTGTGAAAAAATATTGATTCTTCCCTTGCAAAACCAAGATCATTAGAAAGTGAGCCAAACCTAAAGCAGCCCAACCGTAATGCCACCTATTTTGCGCCAAAAGTAAGAATGCTCCCATAAATAAGATAGACGTAGAGAATTCAAGGAAGCCACTTTCCTCAATATTGATCATCAATATTACCATCACTATTACAATGATTGTATATACTATATATGAAATTAATTTTGTGTTTTTTGAACCTAAAAACCCAAAGATCATAATTGAAAGGCATGCCAATTCCAGAGAAAAAAATAGATAGAACTTTAAAATAAAAAAATAAACTGACGCTAGTCCCGAAGCAATTATCCCAATTGTCCATCCCGATTTTTTTCCCAATAAAAGGAAAATTTTATTGGTTAGATATAGAATAGAAACAATGATTTCTAGTATCATATTTTGTAATCAATTTAAAGTTTAGAACCATTCAATATCCAATCTAAATTAAATTTTGCATAATGAATTCCTCCATCATTGCCTCTTTCATAAAGTAAGCCTATCATCCCATTCTTTTGAATTACCAAATCTGAATATGCGGCTTTTTTTTCATTCAAAGTTCTTGAAATCGGCCATGTACGGCCATCATCCATACTCATTCGAATTGTCATATTTATTCTTTCATTTTCCGAAGCTGGATTGGAGAATAAAATCGCCTCCTCTCCGTCTGGAAGCAATAAATTTATGATGCTAGCTTGGCAAACTGGATCTATTAATTCATTATCAAAATATGTAGAATCCCAAGAAATTCCTCCATCACTACTCAAAGCAACCAACCTTCTTTTGTGCATGCCACTTTGTTCCCTTATATTTTGCATGATTACTCCAGATCTAAGCTCAACAGCTATTGATTCATTGGAACTTGGAATATTAATTACATCACTGAGTTTCCAAGTTTTTCCGTGATCATCTGAAAAATAACCATGTGCTTTATAATCGTTGAATTTATTTTGTGGTTCTCCTTCTGAATGATTTGCAGGGACATAAATTCTTCCTTGATGTTCACCATGGTTTAATTGGATGGCATGCCCAGGTGAATTGGCATATGATCTCCATGATTTCGGTGAATCAATAGCTTCATTTTCAAGAATCCGAAATGGATGAACTTGATCAGAAATGTTTGTTTTTCCTGTCCATGTTTTTCCATGGTCTTCTGAATAAATTACCCACACTTCTCTAACGCCATTTCCTTTTCTTACTTCTGATTCGTGATTGTTTCCAGTATTATACATTAAAAGAATGCGCCCATCAGGGTAATTTGGATCAAGCATATCAAGCACAGGAGCTGGATTTCCAGCTTGGAATTCATCATTATCTACCACAATTTGTAAAGAACTCCAAGTCGAACCACTGTCAGTGCTTATTTTCATGACAATATCAAGATTCCCAAAATCATCACATCCATGTGTTCTTCCCTCAGAAAATGCCAATAAGCTTCCGTTAGCATTTCTGATTATTGCTGGAATTCTGAAGCATTCGTATCCTTCTTCTCCATTAACAAAAACTGGGGTTTCAGAAAATATTTGAGATTGCGAAAAGACTAGACTGGATTCTAAAATTAAAAAAATGAAAGCTAATATTTTCATAAAATTAAAAGGTTTGAAATTATAAAATTAGTAAAAAAGAAGCATGAATTTTGAAATTTCAATTTGTCAAAAATGGCTTTAATTAGGATAATTAATGAAACTTTGATTTGGGTCCTTCTAACCTAAATACATTTTAAATATTTGTAAATTAAGATCTGATTTGACCATTACCAAAAACATAATATTTATTGGTTACCAATTGTGCTAAACCAAGTGGACCTCTATGGTGTAATTTGTCTGTGCTAATTGCTAATTCAGCCCCAACACCCATTTGGCCTCCATCAGTAAATCTAGTTGAAGCGTTAAGATATACCGCAGCACTATCTACTTGATTCATAAATTGAGAAGCAGCGTCCGTATTTTCAGTAATAATGCATGAAGAATGTCCACCAGAATATGTATTTATCATAGAAACAGCTTGATGAATATCTTCTACAGCGCCAATAACAATTTTCATTGCAAGAAATTCTTCATACCAAGTTGTCTCATTTGCAAATGTGTTTCCTGAAGGAACTAGCGACGTCAATGACTTGCTAAGAGCAACTTCAACTCCATTAGACATTAAAATTTCTCTCAATTCCTTTAACTTTGTATCAAATTCCGGAAGATTCTTATCAAGAAGAATTTTGTCTAATGCATTACAAGCAGAAATTTTCTGGGTTTTACTGTTCAATATAATGGGAATGGCTTTATTCCAATCTGCATTCGAGTGAACATATAAAAAATTATTTCCTCGACCGCTAACAAGTACTGCACATTTAGAATTCTCTTTTACAAAATCAATCAATTTTTCACCACCTCTTGGAACAACAAGGTCAATCTTAATGGGAGGATTCTTTAAAAATTGCTGAGTTTCTTCTCTATTAAGTTTTAAAAGTTCAATACAATCTTTGGGCAAATTATTTGCTTTTAATGCTTTATGCCAACATTGAACCAATGCTTCATTACTGTGTGAAGCTTCCTTGCCTCCTTTCAATATTATTTTACTATTTGCTTTGAAGGCGAGGACTGCAGCTTCTATGGTTACATCTGGTCGGGATTCATAAATAATCATTATTGTTCCAAAAGGTGCAGTTCTATTTTCTATTATTAATCCATTTTCAAGCTTTATATGAGAAATTATTTTCCCTACAGGATCATCTTGAGTTTTTACATCTAAGATAGATTTAATCATTTCATCTATTTTGTGATTATCTACTATCAATCTGTCGTACAAAGCTCTATCACTAGGATCAAACAATGATAAATCCTTTTTGTTAGCCAATAATATCTTACTTCGATTCTCTTCTAAAATATTTGCCATCGAATTAAGCACATTATTTTTTTGCTCCGTTGAAATGAGTTGCATGGTTAATTATTTGATTGCAAAATAAGATTATTTATCAAAGTTCTCAATTGCATATTGCGGAAGATTGCATAAGTTATTAATTATCAATGCTAAATGAAAAATAGACTGCCATTAATTTTTCATTAATCTCTTCCAAACCTTAATTATATTTTATTAATCCATTTTTCTGTAAACTGGATACCTTTTATAGGTCTTTTCGTAATAAGGAGAATGCTCGTATATATAATTTAGTTGCTGATAACTGCTTTCTTTAAATTCTGGTTCATTTTCGAGTTTTTCTTCAAAGTCATTTTTCAATTTTCGATCCTTTTTCAATAATTCTTCCGCCAATTCTTCGAAAACATAAGGTGAAAAGTATTCTTTTTGCATTAAAATTCCATCAAAAAAGTTCCAAGCAAACCATGAGTCTGGGGCTTGTGGTTCTAATGTTTCGATAATATAACGGTTTTTAATTTGATCTGTATTTACGATAAAATCTCCTGCATACAACTGAATATCTTCATTTTTACTACTTAATTGAACTTTTGAATGTATATAATGACCTTCATAAGGGCTTTTTGCTGTTTGATAATCTTCAATTCGGTAAACCTGCAAATTCATAATTTGATCTTCAGGTATTTGCTCAATCTTAACTCCATTTACTTTTAATTTTTCTATAATGTCTTTATAAGCTTGAGGAATAATATAAGATTTAGGTTTTTCGATGGTTAATGTCGACTTATAAGTATTGTAAAATGGAATCATTTTTTCAAATGGATCCGACCTATCATAATACATTCGATCCAAACCTGTAACTTTACTTTTTTTCGTTTTTGAGACATATCCTTTGAATAACAATTGATCCTCAACATCAAAATCGAGTTCCCAATTCAAATCAAATCTTTCTTGTATTTTTACATTATTATTTGCTTGTCTTCTTACTGCTTGGATGGCCTCTTTATTTACATTTATGTATTCCAACATTGATTCCATGAAATAATAAGTGCTCCAAACTCTATCTTTATATGGTTTAAACATATGAGTCTCAGGCATAAAAGAAATAGTATTATGCAATACTGCATAACCTGAAGAATAGCGAGGTAGATCAAGGAATGCTGCAATTCCTTCATCAGGAGTATTCCGTACATTCACATAAGGTGTCATCTCATATTTTTTATCATTCATCTTTGCATATAAATCAGGAAGCATATCATTAACCATGAATCTTGATAGATTGGCCTCTATTTTATCTTTTTGTGTCGCAATTAATGTAATGACGTATTGATAATCTGCACCATTTGAAGTATGATTGTCAATAAATATATCCGGATTCCATTTGTTAAAAAGTCGATTGAAACTCCTTGCATTTTCTGAATCAGATTTTATAAAATCTCTATTCAAGTCCAAATTTTTTGAATTTCCTCTAAAACCATATTCTTTTGGACCATTTTGATTTGCACGACTAAAACCTCCTCTGTTAAGACTGCCACCAATGTTATATACGGGGACGATTATTACTACTGTGCTATCCAATAAATTGGTCTTTGAATTAATAAGATCTCTGGCCAACATCATTGAAGCATCAATTCCACAGGGTTCACCTGCATGAATTCCGTTGTTTACCATCAATACAACCTTTCCACTTTTGGCAACCTCTTGAGGGGTGAAAATCTTATCTTTGCTTAAGATGACTTCATGCAAAGGATTGCCGCTATCGGTCATTCCAAATTCATTCACCTGAATCATTTTGGAAGAAGGTTCAAGAATTTTATAAAATTTTATAGCTTCTTGATAAGAAGATGAAGTTTCATTGTTTTTTTCAAATGGAGTGTTAAAATACTTAGATTTATTTTCATTTAACATTTTTGACATGTTACATGAACTAAATAATAGCATTGTAAGAAGTGGTATAAAAAGTCTATTCATTGCTCTTTTATTTGCAGCTAATTTAATCAATTTTGGTATTAAAATTTCCCCAAGATTAAGGTTTGGCAAGCTTGGATATTAAATATTGATCATTTCGATATTTTTAAATCCAATTCCATGATGAAGTCAGTTTGTTTTTCGTCGCCAATCATGAAAATATGTTCGCCTGATTTTTGAAAACCCATATGTTCATAAAAATTTATTGCAGAAGGATTTTTTTCCCAAACTCCAAGCCAAAGAAGGCTTTTACCTAATTTAGAACCTTCCAAAATTGATTTTTGTATCAAAGTTTTTCCAATACCCAAACCTTTAAATTTATTCATGACATATATTCGCTCAAGTTCAATTGCATCATTACCCATATTTTCAGTTTGGGCGTACTCAATATTCAATTTAATGTAGCCAACGATAGATTGATTAAAAATAGCAAAATGAAATGTAGTTTTTGGCTCAAGCCATTCTTTTAGTAATTTAGATTTGTTGAATGACTTTTTGATATGTTCTTCAAAATTATGAGGATCATTGAGATGCTCATACGATTCTCTAAATGTAACAATGCTTATCTCAAGAAGGTCTTTTAACTCATTTTTGGAAACCAATCTAATCTCTAAATCACTCAAATTTTCAATTTTAATTTAAAATTAAGCACAATCTATTTAACAATGTAAAAAAAATGAAATCCGTTTGATTTGTTTTACACTTAAGATGAAATATATGGAATTATCTTATTTGAAAGTGGAAATGATCGTCATGTCTTACTGCATGGCAACCAGCAAACCTAATTCGATCATCGTTTAAGTGCATCCTTGCTTTTAAATTTGGCTCAATAAACATGCTTCGTGCACGTGGACTTTTAAGTAAGGTTTCAATAATCATTTTTGAAGTTTCCATATCAAAAATATAATCATCGTAATCTTTAATGCTGATGTATTTGCTAAAATCATATTGAACATTACCATTCGATTTGCAAATTTCGGTTTGATTTATTTCTCCTGAAAGCGGTTCGATAAAATTTCCATAACCTGAGAAGGAAGAACCATGATTTACCAAGCTGCCATTTTTTCTATAGGCATAACATAAGTCAATTTTTTTGCCATCATTATGACTGAAATGTGGAAATAATGGAAATCCTTCGAAAAATGGAAATGAAGCATCTAAATATACAAGCTTTATGTTCTTATCCTGATTGTGCAGACTATTGCCTGCTTCAAAAAGTATATCGAATAAATCAGTGGATACATAATTCCTATTTAGAAAAAAATATATTGGATTATGCGGCATTATAATGCCATTCTTTGAGGAAGGAAGTTGCTTTCTTCCATTAATTAATGCCAAATTCGGCACCACAAATAAGACACTTAATAGATATATTCCAAGGAAACTCGTTAATTTTATAAAAAAAGGGGTTTTTCTCCGAAACATCAAAAAAGCAACAAATACCAAAAACCAAATTAGGCCTCCAACTTGGGATATTATGGTAAGTAATACTATAACCACAAAATGGAAAACAAGAACAAAAAAGTATTTGATAATTTTTAGCATTATCCTTAATAAACGATTTTTGACATTAATTTGGGCTAATCACGCTGCATTTTTTCGACTAATCCTTGCTAACTCTAGCTCAAAATATGCATTAAGGAAATCCAAATTAATTAAGCTGATTTTAATGTCGTAAACCTAAGAATTAATTTTTTTCAATGCAATTTCAATTATTTCTGATGTTTCACCACTAATATCAACAATGATTTCATTTTCTGGTTCTTCTAGAATTTCAAATTGTGAAGAAAGTAAGGCTGGTGGCATAAAATGACCTTCACGTTTATTTAGTCGATCTAGGATAAGTTCAGCTGTTCCTTTTAAATAAATAAATTTAGTTTTCAAGCCCTCAGAAATGAGCGTTCGATAATTTTGTTTTAGTGCTGAGCAAGCAATAATTAAAGACGATTCATTAATATTATCTTTTGCGAAAGAATTGATCTTTTCTAACCATGGCTTTCTATCGTCATCATTTAGTGCTTCGCCAGCTTCCATTTTTAAAATGTTTTTTCGAGGGTGAAAATCATCTCCGTCATAAAAAGGGATATTAAGTTTTTTGGCTAGCATTGTTCCTATAGTGCTCTTTCCACACCCGGAAACTCCCATAATAATGAATAAGGTGTTATGATTATTCATTCTATATTTGAATTTTAGCTGCTTTGTATGCCAAATTATTAAGTTCGATTAATGCGGCACTACCATACCATGGATGTAATTCCATAATCAGACTGCCAGCTTGAATTGCGGGATCTGTATTGGTCCATATTTCTGCTTCTTCCACACTTATGGTATTAAAGATAAAAATGCCTCGAATTTCTGTATCATCAAGAAATGGTCCTGCTAGAACCAATTTACCTTCTTCAGCTAATCTATTAATGTTTGCCATATGTCCTTTTTGAATTTTTTCAGCTTCTGCTGGATCTTCAGTTCTATTTGGACCTCTTTTCAAGTATGCCAAAACATATTGTTTCATTCCATAATCATCAGCTCCTAATTTCCTGGCATACTCAGGATCGTAAGTTTTTTCATTTGTTTCATTACTTTCATTTTGCTTTGAATTCGGCGTGGAACAAGAGAAACAAAAAATAAAGAGGATAATTAAGGTGATTGTTGAATAAATATTGCAATTTTTCATTATATGATTACATTATATAGTTAAAAGGAGGTTTTTTGATTTGCCAAATTTAACAAAGGCTTTCCAGTTTTCATTCTATTAAAATTTTCAGAGATCTGAAGGATCGAAGATTCAATATTGGTAATACTAGCTATATGAGGTGTAATTTGAACTTTAGGATGCTTCCAATATGGATGAGAAACGGGCAATGGTTCAATATGAAATACATCTAAAAGTGCACCTTTTATATGACCTTCATCTAGACATTTAATCAAATCCTCATCTACAACTTGTTCTCCTCTCCCTACATTTATTAAAAATGCGTTCTTTTTTAGTTTTTTGAGAAAATTATAATCTATTAAATGATAGGTTGCTTTTGTAAATGGCAAAATATCAACCAAATAATCTAGTTTTGAAAGAAAAATTTCTAGCTCCTCAGATCCACAATAAGAAGCAATTCCATCTTCAAATTTTCGATTTCTTGACCAAACACTTACATTGAAACCAATTGCTGCTAATTTTTTTGCAACGTGCATTCCTATTTCTCCAGCTCCTAAAATTCCGACACTAATTTCAGTGATGTGTTTGTATTTCGTTGGTCTCCATAATTTGTTGGTTTGGTCAACACGAAACTGACTGATGTTTTTCATTTCCTTAAGAATTATGGAAAGCACAAATTCCCACATATCGTCAGCAAGCCTAAAATCAACAATCCTTGCTACTTGTACATTTTCTGGTACTTCAAAAATTGAAAATATATGATCGACAGATGCTCCCAGCGATTGTATTGCTTTTAAATTTGGGAATTTCAAAAAATCATCTTTTTTCGCTTTCCAAGCTAATACAAATTCTACTTTTGAATATTCTTCGATATTAGGGTAAATTTCAATTTTTTCAACTGGCAAGTGCTTGGATAAGGCATCCACCCATGGCTTAGGATCTTTATTATCGTAAATAACAGCTATCGACATCGTAGGAATTTTTTAATAATAAATGAAGGTATGAAAAGGGTTTGATTTTTTATATGAAGAATCTTTATGGGTTCTATACATATAATATAAATTAATATATAAAATATTCAATAGTAGAGAAAAATCTAATTAAATGCAGGATTAAATTTGAAAAGTTAAGTTTTAAATAAACTTTTTTATCACCTTGAAAAATTTATACCATGATTATTTTAAAAATCTTTTGCCTGTATCTGATTACTGATTTTATCACAGGTTTTTTTCATTTTTTACTAGATCAATATGGAAGACCAGATTCTAAATTATTTAAAAACGCTGTTGTTATTAATTTGGCTCACCATGCAAACCCCAGAAAAATAACCACTAGAGGTTATTGGGAACTGACTAAAGATAGTTATAGAATTGGAGTCGTTGTTTTGGGATTTAGCTTATTCTTTGGCTTTTATTGGGAATTGTGGTTTGTTATAATTTTGGGTGCTCAGGCCAACATTATACATTCACTATCGCATCGAAAAAAATCAGAAAACAATCCAGTCGTGATTTTCCTGCAAAAAATCAAATTGTTTCAGAGCTCTGCCCAACACAGATTGCACCACAAAAATCCTTTCGACACCTATTTTTGCATTATGTCTGATATTTTGAACCCATTGTTAGAAAAAATTAATTTTTGGAACGCAACAATTAAATTTTTCAAATTATTTGGTTTGCATCCAGTTGCAGGTACGTCCATAAGAAACCAATTGTAATAAAAAAGAGGCTTCAATGTTTTTATTGAAGCCTCTTTCTTTATCATTATATTGGGATAGTTAATAAACTATTATTTATTAACGCCGTTAAATTTCATTTTTAATAGGAATAAGCTTGTAAATGCTTCCTGGCTGTTCTGTGCTAACATAGATGAATCCTTCTCTGTCCAAACCAACATTTCTAACCCTGCCAATATTTTTCAACAAAGGAATTTCCCCAATTATTTTAGTGCCATCCATTTCTACTTTAACCAAGTATTTGAATCTTAATGAACCTACTAAAAGGTCTGATTCCCAACCTGGATATTTGTCTGAATTGACCTGCGCCATACCGCAAGGAGCAATGGAAGGAACCCAATATTTTTCTGAATCAGTCATTCCTTCCATGGTTGTATTATTGGTAAATGTTGTGCCATCGTAATTGATGCCAAATGAAACCACAGGCCAACCATAATTTTCAGATTTTTTGATAATGTTTAATTCATCTCCTCCTCTTGGTCCATGTTCATGTTCCCATATTGTATTCGTCGTTGCGTCGAAAATCATACCCTGAGGATTTCTATGTCCATAAGAATAAATGCTTTTTACTGCTCCTTCGGTATTGTAGAAAGGATTGTCTTCTGGAATGGATCCATCAGGATTTATTCTGTGAATTTTACCACATGCACTTTCTAAAGATTGTGGATTTATTTTTTCTTTTCCACGTTCTCCAACAGAAATAAACAACTTCTTATTGTTGTCAAATTCTAGTCTGCCTCCATAATGGTGCTTTGTCGAAAAATACGGTAAGGCTTCAAATATTTCTTGTACATTGGTAAGCTCATTATTGGCATATTTTGCACTTATAACTGCAGTCGTCGCCATTTCTTCTTCTCCTTCCATTTTGCCTTTTGAAAAGGAAATATACAACATTCCATTTTGTTCAAAATCAGGGTCTAACTCTATATCTAACATTCCTCCTTGCCCTTTTCTTAGCACTTTTGGAGCATTAGCTACAATATTCAATATGCCATCTGTCGACCTATGGTATAAGTCTCCATCCATATCAGTAATTATCATGCTATTGTCGGGTAAAAAAACAAATCCCCACGGAGCATCCACGGAATCTGTAATTAGTTCGAGTGTATAAGTCAAGTCACCTTCAGTAAAAGTATCCTTCGGATTAAAAGGATTGTCAAATGTGAAAGTCTTTGTGTTATCAATTCCATATTTAATGTATTCAGCCAATTCTTTGATCTGTTCTTCAGAATACAAACTAACAAAGGAAGGCATGCCCAAATCGATATAACCATTTTTAATAGTCATTGCAATGGAATCTACAGTGGATCCATGTTTCCATTTTCGGTCCACAAACATAGCCATTTGTTGACCATGGCAAGAAGCACATGTGGTGGAATAAATTTCTTTTGCATTGGCAAAAGCATCATCAGTTTCTTTCTTTTCCGTGCATGAAAATACAACGAAAATTAGGAATAGGCTTACAATAGTAAAGCGTGAAAAAATTGTAATTGTCATAAATAATGGAGTTTAAGGTGCAAATATAACAATTGGTGGTATTTTTCAATTAAAATTTTTATAAACACTTCATTTTGAATTGTTAGTGAAGCCTTGAAAAATATACCTATTTATCTGCCGTTCGAGCTCAATTTTGTTAAAAGGATTTTCAGTTAATGCATATTTGTCAAACAATAATCGCAATGCAGACAAGAATAAGAAAGTCGCAAGTTTTAAATCCATTTCAATTAGCACTTTTTTTCTCATGCCTTCCCTAATGATTGATTTTACCTTATGTTCAAATTTTTCACGTTCAGAAATGAATAATTCCAATTTTTCGCCCTTTAGATTTCGCCATTCATTGGTTAATAATGAAAGTTCTAATGGCCTTTCAATGCTTAGGTTTACATACAATCTAACTACTTGTTTCAATTGATCAATTGGCCCATAATCAGAACATCGTATCAAATCAATGCCTTCTTGAAACAGATCATTGATATTAAATAAGATTTCTTCCAATAAAGATTGTTTTGAGTCAATGTAATTGTAAATATTGGACACGTCGCATCCCATTTCTTCTGCAAGGTCTCGCATTGTGGTTGCTTTAAAACCTTTTTTGTAAACTAATTTTAAGGAAGTTTCATAAAAAATTTGATGCTTTTCATTCATGTTAAGGTATTCATATTTTTGGAAAGATAAAGATTATTGTTTATAATTACATAAACAAATGTTGATGTATTATGCCACTTTATCATAAACAAGGAAAAATCCCCCAAAAACGTCACATTCAATTCAGGAAACCTTCTGGAGAGCTTTATTATGAGCAATTGTTCGGCACCATTGGTTTCGATGGGATGTCATCATTGTTGTATCATGAACATAGACCAACACAAGTAAAATCAATTGGTGAATCCATTGATGTATCGCCCAAAGCAGCTATTGAAAAAAATATGCGTTCACTCAAATTGATAGGATTTGACGTTCCTCAAAAAAAGGATTTTTTGGATAGCAGAACCACAGTCCTTTTTAACAATGATTGTCATATTTCTTTAGCAGCACCTCAGCATTCATTAGACAGTTATTTCTATAAAAATGCAGATGCCGACGAACTCATTTTCATTCACAAGGGTTCAGGAAAATTAAAAACATTGATGGGTGAAATAAGATTTGTAAATGGGGACTACCTCATCATTCCTAGAGGTATAATCTATCAAATCGAATTTGATGATGAAAACAATAGACTTTTTATAGTTGAATCCTTTCACCCTATTTACACTCCTAAAAGATATCGAAATTGGTTTGGTCAGCACTTAGAACATGCGCCATTTTGCGAACGTGATTTTAAATTGCCAGAAAATCTGCAAACACACGATGAACAAGGAGATTTTTTGATCAAAATAAAGAAACAAGGAATGGTTCATCCGATGATATATGCGACTCATCCATTTGATGTTATTGGTTGGGATGGATATAATTTTGCTTATGGTTTTTCTATTCATAATTTTGAACCGATAACTGGCAGAGTTCACCAACCACCTCCAGTTCATCAAACTTTTGAGACCTCTGCTTTTGTAGTTTGTTCATTCGTGCCAAGATTATATGATTATCATCCTTTAGCTATTCCTGCACCTTACAATCATTCCAATATAGATTCTGATGAAGTATTGTATTATGTTGCTGGAGACTTTATGAGCAGAACAGGTATTGATCAGGGATATATTACACTGCACCCTGCGGGTATTCCACATGGACCGCATCCTGGAACATATGAAGCAAGTATAGGTAAAACAAGAACGGAGGAATTGGCTGTCATGGTGGATACTTTCAGACCACTAAAAGTGACTCAAGCAGCTTTGGAGATTGACGATGGTAAATATTATAAAAGTTGGTTGCCTCATTAAAATTTATTAATTACGCAGGTTGACTTTAGTTTTTATTCTTAGGTTCATGGGGATTAATATTATTACAAGAAGACATTTTAAATGTCTGAACTGCGCACTTATTAGACTGTAAAGCCATTCATTTAAATAGAATCTATTTTTGGCGTCATTTTTAGACTAAAAGCAATGCCAAAATTATCCATAGCACGCTTTTTAATTATCTAATTCGAAGTTGTTAAATTTATATTATATTCTAGTTTGCTATTTTGCATGAAATTATTTTAATAAAAGGGGAATTTGGACATTGTAAGTCCCTTATAAAGTGTAATTTATATTATTTTTTTTCTTTGATATATAAAGTGTTATTAATCTAATGATTTTTTATTATTTTTAGTTTCACAAAATTTTAGGCATGGCAACATATAATATTAAGGTAAACGGATCCAGCAGAGACGTTAATGCTGACCCAGACACACCGATTCTTTGGGTATTAAGAGATAAATTAGATTTAGTAGGGACGAAATATGGATGTGGAATTGCTCAATGTGGAGCATGTACGATTCATCTTGATGGGAAAGCAGTTAGATCTTGTTCAATTCCTATTAGTGCTGTTGGTAGCATGGAGATCACTTCAATAGAAGGGCTTTCAGAAAAAGGCGATCACCCGCTTCAAAATGCATGGAAAGAACATGATGTTCCCCAGTGTGGTTATTGCCAAGCTGGTCAAATCATGCAAGCTGCTTCTTTGTTAAAAACAAATAAGAAACCGACAGATGCAGAAATAGATGAAGCGATGGATGGAAATTTATGCAGGTGCGGAACCTACAATCGTGTAAAAGCAGCAATAAAAACAGCTGCTAAAATTAATTAAATTCTTCCTTTAAAAATTTTTAACAAATGCAAAAAGACAATATATTTCAAACAAATAGAAGATCATTTTTAAAGGTTTCGGGAATTTTAAGTGGAGGACTTGTTTTGGGTTTCACATGGGGTTCATGTACAAGACCTGAAGATATTATTGTAATGCCTAAAGAATGGTATGACATCAATGGTTATTTGAAAATAGGAGAAAATGGTTTAGTAACCATAATGTCTCCGAATCCTGAAATTGGTCAGAATGTAAAAACTTCTATGCCAATGATTATTGCTGAAGAACTTGATTGCCTATGGAAAAATGTAATCGTTGAACAAGGAGCCTTAAATACGGATGTTTTTTCAAGACAAGTGGCAGGTGGAAGCCAATCTTTAAGAGCTGGATGGACATCTTTAAGAACTGCAGGTGCGACTGCTAGGAAAATGCTAGTGAATGCTGCAGCTCAACAATGGGAAGTTGATCCATCTACGTTAAAAACGGAAGAAGGATTCGTAGTCAAAGAAACTGGCGAAAAATTGAGTTATGGGGATTTGGCTATGGCAGCAAGTAAAGGAGAACCTGTTAAGTCAGAAGATGTACAATTAAAAGATCCCAAAGATTTTAAAATTATTGGAACTGAGACATCCAATGTTGATTTAGAAAATATAGTCACTGGAAAACCACTTTTTGGAATTGATACAAAAAAAGAAGGTATGGCTTATGCGTCTGTCATGCGTCCCCCTTCTTTTGGTCAAAAGCTAGTTTCTTTTAACGATGCCGACGCAAGATCTGTATCTGGTGTAAAAGATGTATTCCAATTTGGAGACAAGATTGCTGTTATTGCAGATTCTAATTGGTCAGCAATGAAAGCTAAGAAAGCTTTAAAAGCGGAGTGGACAGATGAAGGAACACTAGAGAATACGGAGGCTCATGACGCACAATTGTTAGCCCTTTTGAATACCAAATCCGAAACGCCAAAAAGAAAAGATGGGGATGTGGATAAAGCATTTGCAGAAGCTGACGAAATCTTAGAAAGAATTTATGAAGCTCCTTTCTTACCTCATAACTGTCTGGAGCCTATGAACTTTTTTGCTCATGTAACAGATGATAAAGTAGATTTGCTAGGCCCGATACAAACTCCTCAATGGACAAGAGGAAATGTTGCAAAATTGCTGAATCGTCCTGAAGAACAAGTGAGTGTTGATATGACTCGAATGGGTGGTGGATTTGGAAGAAGATTGTATGGTGATTTTGCTGAAGAAGCAGCTGAAATTTCAAGTATTGCTAAAATGCCAATTCAATTGCAATTTACACGAGAAGACGATATGACTGCCGGTACATATAGGCCTGCTTCGAAATATAAGTTTAAAGCTGCAATCAAAGAAGGTAAGTTAACTGGATACCATCTCGTAGGTGCTGGCGTAAATATGGGTAATTCAACCAGAGAAGATAATTTCCCTGCTTCAGCAGTGGAGAATTATTTAGTGGAATCTCATGAATTGAAAAGTAATATTACAACGGGTGCTTGGAGAGCTCCGATAACAAATTTCCTCGCTTTTGCGGAACAAGCATTTTTTGATGAATTGGCCACAAAAATTGGAAAAGATCCTGTCGAATTCAGATTGGAATTATTCGAAAGAGCAAAAAATAATCCTGTTGGTAAATTGGATTATGATCCAGAAAAGTCAATAGGTGTTATTAAATTGGCTGCCGAAAAAAGCAATTGGGGAACTAAAATTGATGGCGTTTACCAAGGATTTTCAGCGTACTATTCTCATAATACTTATGTTGCTGAAGTTGCAAACGTGGTGCTTGAAAATGGGAACCCTCGAGTGACTAATGTTGTTTGCGCCATCGATTGTGGCATTGTTGTCAATCCTTTAGGAGCAAAAAACCAAGTGGAGGGTGGAGTAGTAGATGGAATAGGTCATGCAATGTTTGGTGATTTTTCATTCAAAAATGGAAGAGCGAATCACGAGAATTTTGGCACTTATAAAATGATTAGAATGTCCGATGCTCCTGCAGTTGAAGCACATTTTGTAAAAAATACAAATGATCCTACAGGTTTAGGAGAGCCGACGTTGCCACCTGCTGGAGGAGCACTTGCCAATGCATTTGCTGCTGCAGGAAGAGAAAGATTATACAAACAACCTTTCATCCAACAAATTAAAATTGTTGGTTAAAGTTAATTAGGACAATAGAAATTTAAGGTCTACAACTTTATTGATGTAGACCTTTTTTTATTCGCTTTTATTTCCTACCTACGAGGTTGGCAATTTTTCTTAAGAATTATTTTTTGTAAAATCTAAGAGTGAATACCAATTGCCTCTGATCTAGTTTGCTGAGCAAAAGCAGGCGGGAGGCCATGAAACTTACTGTTCGAGGGACGAGTTTAAGTTTCCATGAATTTCGTTTTGCTTTTTTTCATAGAAAAAGTAATAAATGTACAAAACAAGTGTATTTCATAAAAGCTGATTTTCAGCATTCTTGAACCTTTTAAATTAATAAAAAAGATAAGTTTCAAGATTTACGAGGTTGAATAGTTATAACATATCAATACACAATATTGACCTACGAGGTCATAATATTGTTATTTATCTCTAAGTTTGAAGAGATGATTTAAAAATCCTAAACCTTAGATCCCAAAAAAATAAAATTTGCCCACACACTTTTTTATCTTAGCACTTCTTAAAAACAATGATACATATGAGCAAATTAGAATGGGTTACGGCAAAGGAATATACTGACATTACTTATAGAAAGTTGAATGGAGTAGCAAGAATTGCTTTCAATAGACCTGAAGTGAGAAATGCTTTTCGACCAACCACAGTTAATGAATTGTACGATGCCCTTTGGGATGCCAAAGAAGATGGAAACATCAAAGTAATTCTTATTTCTGGAGAAGGACCATCACCAAAAGATGGAGGATATGCTTTTTGCTCTGGTGGGGATCAAAGGGTCAGATCAAAGACAGGTTATAAAGGAGAAGATGGTATCAACAGATTAAATATTTTGGAAGTTCAAAGATTGATTAGATTCATGCACAAAGTGGTCATTGCTGTTGTTCCTGGTTGGGCAGTAGGTGGAGGTCATAGCTTGCATGTAGTTTGTGATTTGACTTTAGCGAGCAAAGAACATGCTATATTCAAACAAACGGACGCTGATGTTGCAAGTTTTGACGGTGGAATGGGCTCAGCTTATCTTGCGCGACAAGTTGGTCAGAAAAGAGCAAGAGAAATTTTCTTTTTGGGAAGAAATTATTCAGCCCAAGAAGCATTTGAAATGGGAATGGTCAATGCTGTTGTTCCGCACACTGAAT
>JAHEAQ010000143.1 GCA_024642705.1 Bacteroidota bacterium
TTACAAAAATTGTTTTCCTCCTAAATCATTTTCACAAATTTTGGTACATGATTGGATTAGAATTTCCTTTTTTGAAATAATTTTCAACCGACTTAAATCTATACTTCTCTCTAATTGCTGGAGAAGCTAGATTTCCAATAAATTCAAATCGTCCATCCAATCCATCCTTTTCATCAAAATCAATATATTCATTGCCATTCCTCACATTAAAGGTAGTTCCTGCCTCATACCAATGTCTTATTTCATAAACTTCTTGGATAATACCTTCATAGACTGCCATTGCATATTTAGCATTTTTTGCTCTTTTCGGGTTTAATTTCCAAAATCCGCGCGTATAATCATATAACTCAATTTCTGTCATTGAATATCTAAAGGCTTGATTGATCCTTATTAGGATTGCAGGGTCATTAATTTGTATTGGCTGTTTATCATAAAGCGCTTTAACTTGCTTCAAAGACATTCTTCCAAAAGTTGCACTTTTATAACCGCTTTGAATATTCGTCAAATTACTGATTCCTAATAAATCAAGGATAGACGATTCCACTCGAAGTGCAGTTTTTTCATCATCGAGGCCATGAATCAGGATTTCTAATTTTGGTTCGAGCTTTCTTATTTTCAAATCATTAAGGTATTTAACTTTTTGACTGTCGCTATTATCTACCAAGTGTTCAAAAATCCTGTTTCCTTTCCCCTTCCCTACATAGAATATTTCATGTGTAATAGGATCGGAATAGATGTACACATAATATTTTAATTCTTTGATAACCGGACTCGAGAATTTTTGCATCAGTTTAAATATATTTTACTTCGATAAAGTATAAAAATAAGGATTCTAAACTTTAACCATTAGTTTTAAACCAATTTGATCCAGTGATGAAAAATAACAGTAATAGAAATTTATTAGATTTTATAAAATCAAAAGAAAGGATTAATTAGTGAGAGGATAATCCCAAAAAAATCCCAAGATAAATTGTACATAAAGCGCAGCATATTGCGCTTTATGTATTTCATTAGGATTTATTAATTAAGGCTATTGATTACTTTGATTAATTTTTGTTGCACTTCTGATGCAAGGTTTCCTAAGGAATCGTTTTTTACGGAAATCATCGATGCAATCGGATCAACTGCTGAAACTTCAACATCCCCATTTTCATGTTCCTCAACAATGACATTGCAAGGTAGAAAAACACCTATTTTATCTTCACTTTGCAAAGCTTTATAGGCAAAATGCGGGTTGCAAGCACCAAGAATTTTATATTTTTTGAAATCAACATCAATCTTGTTCTTCAATGTTTCTTTTACATCAATTTGGGTAAGGACTCCAAATCCTTCTTTTTTCAATTCTGCAGTAACCAATTCGATTGCATCATCAAAACTTTTACCTTTTAACACTTTATTAAAAAAATAACTCATTTATATTGTTTTTTTTGTTTTTGAAAATTTTATTTATCCGTTGTTTTCAAGTTAAATTGTCGCCCTGTGGAAAAAGCAATCTAATTGAAAACATAACAAAGCTAATCATTTTTATGTTTCAAAACATTGAGCCTATTGCGATGTAAGTCACATAGTGGAATTCAACTTTTATGTACAAACTGAATTCTAAAAAGTCCTCTTACATTAGATGCTTTTATCCATTTTCATCACCATCGCAATGGATGCTCCTGTAAGCCCTCCCCAAACTGTATGTCTAATTACATCTTTGCCAACCGTTTGTACCTTATCCTCCACAGAAATGTACCAATCAACTGACTTTTTATAAAAAAAATTTGATTACATCCATTAGTGATGGATTAGATTATTTAAATTGAATTATGCATTTCTTCTTTTTTAATTGCTTGCCATATAGACTTGAACCAAAAGAATGGTATCCATATATGCATGCGCTAACACCAAAATCCATAATCTCTTTTTCAATTTCACATAACAAATACCCATCATCAAACCCATAAAGCCGGTTTGAACCATGCCCATAGGACCCCAAGCATAATGGACTAGCCCAAAAAGGATTGAACTTAACACTACAGCCATAATTGTGGCATTTTGTGTATTGTTTCCTATTTCTGAAATTCTATTGATAAGGAAAGCTCGATAAATGACTTCCTCACCAAAAGAGGAAGCAATATAGACTCCTCCAAGTGATACCGCGAAAATCCAAAAATTGTCTTTGAAGTAATCATATCCACTCATATCGGCTCCTTCTGGAATGCCAGTAATATTTGCCATAACAACAGACCCAAAAAGAAAACCTGCAATTCCCAATGCAAATACCAATAAAGTGAGGAGGAACATCTTTATCGCTTCTTTGCCTGAAAGGAACTTAAAAGTAAGCCCAAAATCTTTCCACTTTTGTCCCCGAAGTTTGAGGCCTAACCACACATAACACAACAATATTATGTTCGCAAACCAAACAATCAATTGTTTATATACTTGATTTTCACCGACCAAAGGAACAATTAATTGAATGAAAACTAAACCTAAAACGAACAATAATAAGATTTCCCCAATTTGATAATATTTATTGGATTTCAAATGATTACCTAACCAAGATCTTGGAATTTTTTGCGCTTGTTCATCCATGACTTCAGATATTTAAATGATAAACAATATGCTCAAATTAAAACAATTTGTGCTCAATAAATAATCTTGGGAGCCATTTAGGTGATTTTTACTTGCAAAAAATTAAACTGCTCTTTTTTGTGGTATCATCAAATCAGGTAAGGAATCAATCGTTTTGTCTTTTTCATATATTGATTGTATTCATCGCCAAAAGCACCAACCATCATTCGCTCTTCTTCAGGAATGCGAACAATGCATAGTGTTATTACTGCAATTGTTGGCGCGAGAAAAACAACCTAATTTGATTATAAAATTCCTAAACGACCTCATTTTTTCTTGCCTTTATTTTTCAACTCTTCCATGTTTCCTACATGCTCAAGCCCTGCAATTGAAGTGCTATCTTTAAATATTATTTTTTTATTTTTATCCTCTACGGTCAAAACCAGCTGGGCATCAACACTTTCCGCTATTCGCCTATCCATGGATCCTTTAACTGGAGCCTTTAAAATCCCTGATTTATTGTGATAGGTTTCAATATGGTAGGTATAATTCTTATCCGTAATAATAATTTTTATGGTATCTGTATTCGAAGATTTAAGTTCTAATTTTGCATGGGTATATGTTCCAAATCGCTCAACTTTATCTCCATTTAGAAAGAACCCCAAAAATCCGGTAAAAGAGCTGCCCAACCATGGTATATTTGCAACCGACAACATGAATGAGGTTTTTTCTGAGGTGAAACTATTCGATTGTATCCAAATCCATGACGAAGGCATTGACTTACCCCAATCTTTTTCTATATAACCTTGTCCATTATCAAAATTATAGGTTTGATTATCCATTTTAATCCTTCCTTTCAAATTGTGATTCAGACTTACTACGCCATGGTAGCATTGCATAAAGGGAACAAATCTGTACCACCCCATTATGGCCACTTTCTTCTCTTTATGGTTTGTTAGCATTATATTGTCTGACATTTGAATGTTTCCCATTATGGAAGTGGAATCATTCCGAATATCTAAAATGAGGCTATCTTCTGAAAAATAGTTGTTGCCGATTCTCACAGCAAACTTATTTTTTGAAAATGCAAAATCTTCAATTGGAAATAAATGGTAAAATGTTTCGGCAGTTTTCCCATTAATAATTTGAATAAATGCATGTTGGGATTCACCATTTTCAGAAAGTGAAATCCCAGGAATCACACTTAAAATCGATGATCCATCAGGCGAAACCATTTTGAAATACCATCCTTCAAAGTATTTTTCCTTTTTCTTATTTCCTTGAAAAAATGAAGGATTGTTTCTTTTCTTTTTCGCATAGCCAGGAATATGGGTATAGCTTTTAAAATTTGCTTCGTTTTGGAGTTCCTGAGCAATTGCAAAATTAACCAAACCCAAACTGAAAAAAACTAGAAGAAACGAAATGCAAATGATTTTTTTAAAGGCAACAAATTGATTCATGGTTATAAATCTACACAATCTTTGGTTGATTTTCATTTCAATTCTATTCCTAATAAAATTGAAGATCAATTCCGTTTGTCTAGAGATTTCAAATTGATTTCTTACCTATAAATCTGATCACTTTCCCCACACCATTGTGATATTTACCTTCTGCTAATTCAATTTCGACTTCCTCGAGTTGAATGATTTCAAATGCAGAGAAATCATTTCTTATGGAATCCATTGAAAAAAGCATTTCTTCTTTATCAGGCCCTCCAACATTTGGATTAATCTTCCTTAATGGCAAATGGCCTTTACTAAATCCTTCCAGAATAATGAATCCTCCGGGTCTTATCAATTCCCCTATTTTCTTATGGTATTCTGACAGCAACGATGGAGAAAAATGGGCGTAAATCAGTGCAGCCGCGTCAAATTTTTCTTTAAGGAACGTTAAATCAAAAAAATCTCCTACTCCATAATTGATATTTACATTTGCTTTTTCGGCCAGTTGTAAAGCTTTTTCTTTTCCAGAATTGCTAATGTCAAAAGCAAAAACCTCCAACCCTTGTGTTGCTGCATAAACAGCATTCCTACCCTCCCCTTCTGCGGGCAACAATAGTTTGCCTTTAATGTTAAATCTTTTTAATGTCTCTTTGAAAAATATATTTGGATCAGTTCCATACGCATAGCCCTCGCTGGCATAGCGGTCGTCCCACATTTCTTTCATTTTATCCATTCTATTTCGAATTCATTTTGATTTGCATAAATTAGACTACATAAACATTTGTTCATAAAATCATAAACAAATGTTTTTAACTTTATTCTATTGAACAGCAATACAAATTTAAGAACTATGGTTTCATTTTCTATTTATCACATTTTCAATCCGAAAAAATAGATAATATTTAGCTAATGCAGGATGTAAATTAATTTAAGTAATTAAAAAACTGAAATTTATAAATCCATTGAACTACCTAAGAAATGAATATTATCAATTAGGCTTTTTACTCATCTAGTTTTGTTTTTCAACTCAGCAATGAATAAATAATCTGCCATTCATTACCTTTTTTCCAACGTATCCATCCTTTCCTTTGTTCTTCATAGTCCATATTAACCAAACTAACATACATCCATTCATCTTCTAAAAGAATTGGTATCATAGCATAAAATTCTACTTTTATTTCATCAGCAAAATCCAAGGGTTTGTTAAATACTTTCTGATCACTATTCGCATCAAATTCCACACTATTGACCGTTAACAGAAATTCTGGCCATGCCATAAAAGTTCCATTATAAATATCAAGAAAAGACGATTGTTTGGTCTGTTTGTTGACTTCTACTTTGACAAAATTCTGCGACAATCCTAGGACCTTAAAAGCCATAATTCCGTAATCCAATTTTAAATGCGCTGGATCAAGCCATGGTGGAGCACTTGCGATATCAGGGCTACCAAATTGATCTATTCCAAATAACACGCTGTCAGATGGAACTTGTTCTATACTTTCTTTTTCCAAATATGTTCCATCATAAAAGTAAAGTGTTGGGTAATCCCCGTAATGAGGCATAAATAAACCTAAACCCATATTGATTTCTGAAGTATGAGTATTGTTAGAACTTGTCTTAAAGGTGCTTTTATTCAATACCAAATTGTTTTTAGAAAATCCTGCTGCCAGAATTGGTAGAGATGAACCATTTTCTATGGGGTTTTGATCAAAGCATACAACATCTTTCTGCTTTTCCTTTTGTAATTCAACATATCCATAATGAGTTAGTGGATAGAGAATAATAACAACAGCTAGCAAGAACCAATTTAATCTCATAAGGCTTTTAAGTTTCAGATTATGAACAACATGTTATTGAAAATAATTTTGGTAAATGTGCAAAATACATTCCTAATATTTAAATCTAAAATTAGTAATAAATCTTAATATGACAATAGTCTTCAAATGAAGGCAAGCAGTATAAATAACTTTCTTGCCTTCATTACAATGAAGATTAAATTTTTTACTTGAAGATTAATACTATAAACAATAACGTAAAGTCAAGATAAAATTTCTTCCTGGTGCAGAAATATTTGAAGCAAATACTCTATAGTCTTGATCCATTATATTTTCGCAAGCTACTTGAAATCCTATA
>JAHEAQ010000144.1 GCA_024642705.1 Bacteroidota bacterium
AGAAAAACTAGGAAGAATATAGCTTTATATTATAACTAAAAACTTAATGGTATATAGGATTTTCCTTGATGTAAACCCTAAATGTTTTTAATTTTTTAATGACTACAATATATTCTGTTATATAAAAGTTTTGTGTTGTTAAAGATAACCATCCCTTCAATTTGAAAATTTTCATTGATTTTAAGTAAGTTCAAGAAAAATTAGTTTTGAAACCTGATTTTGTCTGCCGGAAAATTGAATCAAACCTAAAAGCTCTGCAGAAAATTTCAAATTGAACAGAATATTAAAGAATGGGAAATATAATTTCATTTAATTTCAACTCATTATAATAAAGACCAAATTGCTTCTAAAATGATTGAATCAAGTAACACACCAAAAATAGAATTAATTTATACACCCGTTGTTAATTATGCAATCCAACAAAATTATATTCCAATAATTAGGAAATTTGTACTTGAAGGTTTATCTGATGAAGATTTACATGATTTGAAAATTGAAATAAAAGGAGAACCGGATTTTGTAAACGCATGGGAGCGTCGAATTGATTTACTTCCACATAATCAAAGAATTGAGATTGAAGTAACTGGCTTAAAACTATCCGCTAAATTTTTATCTGAACTTACAGAAAAACTCTCAGGAGAGCTAATTCTGAATATTTCAACAAATGAAAAGACTATATTTTCTGAAAATTATAATGTAGATATATTAGCATACGACCAATGGAATGGAATTGGCACACTTCCTGAGATGCTAGCGGCCTTTGTAACTCCAAACCATCCAGAGATTGCCAAAGTTATCCAAATTGCTTCTAAAATACTTGAAGACTGGACAGAAAATCCATCTTTTGATGCATATCAAAGTTTAAATCCAGATAGAGTAAAAAAACAGATGGGTGCAATTTATGAAGCAGTTGCGAGTCTTGGTATTATTTATTGCTCTCCTCCACCAAGTTTTGAAAACGAAGGCCAAAGGATACGAATGTGTGATACCATATTTTCTCAGAAACTTGGTACTTGTTTAGATATGGCGATTTTATATGCCAGTTGTTTAGAAGCAATTGGACTAAATCCTTTGTTAATTGTATTAAATGGACATGCTTTTGTCGGAGCTTGGCTTATTGATGATACTTTTGCAGATAGTGTTAATGATGACGTTTCTTTGCTAAAAAAACGGATTGCATCAGGAATAAATGAGATCAGCTTAGTAGAAGCAACTTTAATGAATGCAGGGAATACTCAATCATTTGATGAGGCAATAAATGCGGCAAACTATAAATTAGTTAAAGAAGAGGATTTTATTCTTTTTGTGGATGTCAAAAGAGCTAGGTTTAGTGGAATAAAACCACTACCGCAAAGAATAAAAACTTCAAATGGTTGGGAAATTCTTGAAGAAGAAGCAATTATAGCAAGAGAAATTCAAAAACCCGATTTTATAATTGATGAAAGTAATGTTCACAAAACTGAATTAAAACAGCTTACCAAACAAAAACTTTGGGAGCGAAAATTATTGGATTTAAGTTTACGAAATAATCTCCTTAACCTCAGAGTTAGCAATAGAACAATCCAATTAATTTCAGTTAATTTAGGAGAATTTGAAGATGCACTTGCAGACGGCCATGAATTCCAAATACTGACAAAGCCAGAAAAATATTATAATCCAAATCAAAATTCAGGAGTTTATCAGGCTTTAAATATGTCTGATCCGATCATTGAATCATTGAAATATGATCTTTCTCATCAAAAGTTACGCACTTACTTGTCAGATTTAGAATTAAAGTCTGGATTAACAAAACTTTATCGGTCTTCTCGTATGTCACTAGAAGAAAATGGGGCGAATACATTATATCTGGCCTTAGGCTTTTTGAAATGGTATGAAACGCCTCAAAGTGAATTAGCGCGTTATGCACCAATTTTGCTATTCCCCATTGAAATAATCAGAAAATCCGCACAAAAAGGATATATAATTCGCGGAAGAGAAGAGGAAACCATAATGAACATTACATTACTTGAAATGCTGAAACAAGATTTTGGCATAACGATAAGCAGTTTAGAGGAACTTCCAAGCGATGAAAGTGGTGTTGATGTTCATAAAATATTTAAAATAATCAGACGTGGAATTATGTCCCAGCCCCGATGGGATTTGGAAGAACATGCATTTCTTGGAATATTCTCATTTAGCAAATTTATAATGTGGAATGATATATACAATAATGCAGATAAACTAACAAATAATAAAATAGTTCGAAGTTTAGTCAATGGAAAATTGGAATGGGAAATAGAAGAAGATGAGTTGGATATAAATTTAGACAAAAAATATTACCCTTCTGATATAGCTTTACCCATAAGTGCTGATTCAACTCAACTGGAAGCAATTTGCGCTGCTTCTGAAAACAAAAGTTTTATTCTACATGGACCTCCAGGAACAGGAAAATCCCAAACAATAACTAATATTATTGCAAATGCATTGTACCAAGGCAAGAAAGTTCTTTTTGTTGCTGAAAAAATGGCCGCTTTAACAGTTGTGCAAAAAAGATTGGCAAATATTGGACTAGATCCATTTTGTTTGGAACTGCATTCAAACAAATCAAAAAAATCAAATGTTTTAGAACAACTTAGAAGGACAACTGAAATAATAAGAAAATCTTCGCCTGAAGAATTTAAAACTGAAGCTGAAAGACTGCATAGCCAAAGGATAGAATTGAATGGGTATGTAGAAGCATTACATCAAAAACATCATTTTGGTTTCTCCTTGTATGAATCCTTTACCGGTTTCGCCGAACTTAATAGTGCTTCAGATGGAATTGAATTTGGGGAAAAGTTTATGGATGAATTTTCAAAAGATAAATTTTTAGAATTTTCTGATTTAGTAGAAGAATTGCAAAGCTCAGGAACGTTATGTGGTCATCCTCATAATCACCCATTAAAAGAGATTTCAACCGTAATATACAGCCAACAAAATAGAACAGAAGCACGAGAACTGATTTCAAATTATATTGAAATTCTAAAAGGGAAGTTAAATAATCGTAAGCAATTATGTGAGTTGTTGATGATAAAAGCTATTGATTTCAATAAAGAAAAAACTGTTAGCTTAGACCTTTTGGCTAGGACAATTAAGGAATTGCCAGATACTCCTGAAACATTAATTAATTTAGAAAATCCCGAAAGAACACTTAATCAAATTATAGATTTAGTTAACCATGGATTAAAACGTGATAATTATCGTGAATCACTGTTAAAAGATTTTGCTAAGAAAATATTAGACTTTGATGCAGAATCGAATCTTATTCAATGGAATATAGCTTCTGAAAAATGGTTTTTACCAAAATTGTTAGGTCAAAATAAAATTTTGAAATCTCTTCTCCCTCTTTCAAAAATCGGTAAAATTGATAAAAATAAAATTGTTGAAACTTTTAAAACGGTAATTTTATTTCAAAAAGAACAAGACCTTTTGGATGCGAATGCAGCATTTTTGGAAAGAAGCCTAGGATTTTTGTGGAATAATAGTAGACCTAATTGGACTATTGTTTTACAAATATGCAAAGCAAGCTTTCGGATAAATAGCTTACTCAATAAAATTTTCGAAGACACTTCTAAAGTAAAGGAGATAAGAAACAATTTGGGAAACCTTATATCAGAAGGAAACAACTCATTTATAAATGGAAAAGGAAAAATAATTTTAAGTTATTTAGCAAATGTTGAAGAGCAATATAAAGCAGAAGGAAATTTATCAAATTTATTGGAAATTGATTTCAATTTAGAACAAGATAATTCTTCAGACTGGACTGAATTTTGGAAACAAAATGCTGAGAATTGGATAGGAAATCTTGATTCTCTTCGAGATTGGATAAGCTGGAACCAGATTAAGAAAAAAGTAATTGAAAAGGGTCTTTCTCCAGTAATTATTAAATATTCCAATGGAGAGTTAAAAAATGAAGAAGTATTGACATCTTTCAAAAAATCCTTATTCAAACATTTTTCCGAATATATAATTGCAAAAGATTCAAGATTATCCGTTTTTAATGGAAAATTATTTGAGGCCAAGATCAAAAAATTCAAGCAGCAAAGTAAATATTTTGAAGATCTTACCAAAGCAGAGCTATTTGCGAAATTAGCATTGAAAATACCATCGTTCACACGAGAAGCTGCAAACAGTTCTGAGATTGGAATTATCCAAAAAGCTATAAGAAATAATAGCCGCGGAATTTCCATTCGTAGGTTATTTGATATGATCCCTAATCTTCTGCCAAGAATGTGCCCTTGTATGTTAATGAGTCCTATTTCAGTAGCTCAATATTTTGAAGTTGACCATTCAAAATTTGATTTAGTCATTTTTGATGAAGCTTCACAAATGCCCACATGTGAGGCTGTTGGAGCAATTGCCAGAGGTCAAAATGTAATTGTTGTCGGCGATCCAAAACAAATGCCTCCAACTAACTTTTTCTCATCAAATCATTTTGATGAAGAAAATGCTGACAAAGAAGATTTAGAAAGTATTTTAGATGATTGCCTTGCTTTATCAATGCCTTCAAAATATTTAAAATGGCATTATAGGAGTAAGCACGAAAGTTTGATAGCATTTAGCAATTCAAATTATTACGAAAACAAATTGTTAACATTCCCTTCGCCAGATGATCTTTCAACAAAAGTAAAAAATGTATTTGTTCCAGGATTTTATGACAGAAGCAAAACTCGTCAAAATAGTTTTGAAGCGAAGGCAATAGTTTCCGAAGTTTTAAAACGCCTTTCAGACCCAGTGCTTTCTCAAAGAAGTATTGGAATCGTAACCTTTAGTTCAGTGCAACAAAACCTGATTGAAGATTTACTGAATGAAGCATTTAAAAAGCAACCTGAATTAGAACAAGTATCTTTAGATTCTCCCGAACCTATTTTTATTAAAAATCTGGAAAATGTTCAAGGAGATGAACGCGATATAATTCTATTTTCAATGGGATATGGACCAGACCAAGAAGGCAAAATATACCTTAATTTTGGACCTTTAAATAGAGAAGGTGGCTGGAGAAGGTTAAATGTGGCAGTATCACGCGCCAGATATGAAATGATAGTCTTTTCAACTTTACGTTCTAACCAAATTGATATTTCAAGAACATCTTCAGAAGGGGTTGCAGGAATAAAAGCATTTCTTGAATATACTGAAAAAGGAAAAATAGCATTACCTCAAAAAGAAGGTGTGAATAAAACAATGCCTAGACATCTTGAAAAGTTAATTGCGAAAGAGATTCTAAAATTGGGTTATAAAGCTGAAATAGGCATTGGATGTTCTGGATATCGTATGGATATCGGAATAGTAGATTCAGATAATCCTTCAGAATATATATTAGGCATTTTAACGGATGGAGAAACTTATCATTCAGCAAAAACTGCAAAAGACAGAGAAATTGTACAGTCGGATTTTTTGAAAATATTAGGTTGGAATATTTATAAACTTTGGTCTCCGGACTGGTGGGATAATTCATCAAAAGTTATAAAGGATATTGAAAGAGCTATCAAAGAAGCGGAAGATTTTAAAAATGGCAGAGTTCAACATGAAATAATCGATGATTCTTTTGAATCACATCAAGAAGAGAGCACAAGTAACAATTCACAAGTCATTACTCAAGAAGTAATCCAACCAGTGAAAAATTATATGCTATACAATATCTGCATTCTTGAGCAATCAACACTTAATTCTTCAGATGAGTTTTTTGATCCTCTGTTGAAATTTAAAATAAAATATCAAATTAAACAAGTAATACAAACGGAAGCACCGATCAGCCATTCCCTTTTGTCAAGAAGAATATTAAGTGCTTGGGGCATTTCCCGATTAGGGGTCAGATTAAATAAATATTTATCTTCTTTCTATTCTGATTTAGCTTTAAAGCGTACAAGCCAAAATGGATCTTTTTTTTATTGGACCAATGAACAAATTCCACAAAAATATGAGATTTACAGGATTTCAAGAGAAGAAGACCAAAAACGAAGTGCTGACGAATTGGCAAAGGAAGAAATTGTTTGTGGAATTAAAGATGTATTAATGGATCAATTAAGTTTGCCAGAAGAAGATTTGATTAGAGAGGTGGCAAAAGTCTTTGGATTTGCTCGGTTAGGCGG
>JAHEAQ010000012.1 GCA_024642705.1 Bacteroidota bacterium
TAGACATATTCGTCAGCGACTTCTCATTGAGAATAAAACTGGCTCGTCTGCCGACCGCGTGTCGCACGAAGCTTTAGCGGAGGCACAAGCTTTAGTGAAGGTAGGAAAATATCTGAAATATGCTATCGGAGAAATAATACTTGTTGTTATTGGAATTTTAATTGCCATTCAGCTTAACAATTTAAACTAAAATAGAAAAGAACGCGATAAGGAGTTATCTTTTCTTCAAAACCTGAAAGATAATGTCAATTTGGATATTCGAGATTTAACAAAGAAAGAAACCAATTTAGGATTTTTTCAATCCACTCAATAAGAATGAATGGAACTATTTATAAAAGCAAAATCAGTAAAGAAAATTTTGACCCTTGATTCACTATTTCGTTACCGATAGAATAATATAGAGATAAACAAAAAGACTAATGATGAAATGCTCAATTCTAGCAGAATTTATAGTGATGTAAAGCATTATTCAGTAAATAGCTCCTCCACATTGTTTAAAGTAAATCTACAATATTTATCTGTGCATAACATTAATTTTATTTCAATTGGAGATATGAATAATTGCATTAATTTTAATTTAGTTTAAAAGACTATTTTCCTGACTTAAATAAAACTTTAACATTTTAAGTAGACATTTATGAAACAAATATCTTTAATATTTTTTCTAGTAGTTTTTTTTCAATTAAATGCACAACAAATCTTAGACCTCTATCCAACCTCAATTCCTAACAGTAAACCTAATTCTATAAAAGAAAAAATCACTGAGGAAAATGGATATATTTCATGGATTAATAATGTTTCAAAACCTACTCTGACGATTTATCTTCCTGAGAACGATATTGCCACTGGAACCTCTGTAATTATATGTCCAGGAGGTGGCTATTCGGGTGAAAGTTATCTTCGTGAAGGCACTCTAATTGCTGAAGCATTTGTACGAAAAGGAATTGCTGCCTTTATCTTGAAATATCGCTTACCTAGCGATTCAATCATGATTGATAAAGCAATAGGTCCTTTACAAGATGCTCAACAGGCAATTAAAATAGTACGCCAACATGCTTTAGAATGGAAATTGGATTCCTCAAAAATTGGGATTATGGGATTTTCAGCAGGAGGTCATTTAGCCTCAACTGCCGGAACGCATTTTACCAAATCATATATTCCCAATGATGAAAATATAAGTTTGCGGCCAAATTTTATGATTTTAGTTTATCCTGTAATAAGCATGAAAGATGAATTAACCCATTTGGGATCCCGTCAAAACCTGCTTGGAAAATCTGCCAAAAATGAACAAATAATGGAGTTTTCAAATGAATTGCATATAAGTCCCGATACTCCACCTACGTGGTTGACACATGCAGGAGATGATAATGTAGTTATTGTTGAGAATAGTATTCGCTTTTACCAAGAATTAATTCGAAATAAAGTTCCAGCTGAAATGCACCTATACCCAAATGGCAATCATGGCTTT
The DNA here is from genome assembly GCA_024642705.1 of Bacteroidota bacterium. Lineage (GTDB taxonomy): Bacteria > Bacteroidota > Bacteroidia > Chitinophagales > Saprospiraceae > Portibacter. The sequence goes on from JAHEAQ010000012.1 coordinate 1,469, forward strand.
GTTTTGAAATTACCTGCTGACGAATGGATGAAGCTACTGTTTGACTGGATGAAGAAAAATGGTATAATAATATAAAAATTAAAAGTGGTTATGAAAGATATATTCCTTAAAATTTAGATTTCAATTTTCCATTTTTTTACTTTAAACCTATTGTATATAGATAAATATAAATAACAAAATATTTTTATATGATTAATGGTAAAAATATAGTTGCCAGAATATTTTGGCTAATAATTATTTTGTTCAGCGCATATTATCTTTATTCTGCAATTAATTTCAGATTTATTAAAGAAGGCATCGGGCCAACTTTTTGGGATAAACAATTTTGGTTTGTATCACATCTAGCTACTGCAGTTTTTCCACTTGTTTTAGGGCCATTTCAATTTTGGGTTTGGTTTCGGAAAAATCGAAAGGGTTCAACTATTGAACTATCCATACTTTCAAATGGAATTTATTAAATAAGTATTAAAGATTTAACGCTTAAATTCATCAAACAAACGTAAAGTATTCAATTTTAGAATAGAATCTTTTACTTGCATTTAAACTTAATAAGTTTTTTTAATACTCCACTTTACAATTGAAATCTGCAATATGTATTACAAAAGCCAAGTCATAAAAATAGGACTATTTTATATATGTAATGCTGGATTTATTTCTTTTAATCTTAAAAAAATTAGCCAAAATAATAGCAATATAGGAAAGCACTATGGCGTTCACCACAAAGTGAGTTTATGTAAGATTTTCGATCAAGTGAATTTCGTGAGTAGAAGATTAAAATAAAATCAAGAACCGATAAATTATTAAAAAAATTTACGGATATATACCGAATTTTGCGTGCCATATAAATTTCAGTTTAACAAAGCTGAGACCAATATGCTCATATGTGAAAAAATAAATAATAAAATTAATGATTCTTAACTTTTCGAAAATTGTTTTACTTTTTGGGTATGCGATATTTTTTTGTGCATGCACTTCAAAAGCCCAGGAGAGTATAACCGAAGAAAGCAATTACAGCAACTCTCTTTTTAAAGGGAATGACCATACGACGCCATTACGTGAATTGCTTGATGATGAGTTACAAAAAAACCTTGAGGCAGAGATTAATAAAAGAACTAAGTGGAAAAAACTAATTGCTCAGAAGAAAATGGCCATTGGCATTGTTGATCTTTCTGATCCCAATAAGGTCCGCTTTGCCCGTTTGAATGGTAATTATATGATGTATGCTGCCAGTTTACCTAAAATTGCAGTCCTTCTTGCATCAACAGATGCCATAGAGAATGGAACCTTAATTGAAACCCAAGAAGTAAAGAATGATATGAAGTTGATGATTAGCAAATCAAATAATGCAGCAACTACGCGCATGATTGATCGGATTGGTTATGATAAAATTGAAGAAATTTTACGTGACGATCGCTATAATTTATATGACGAAGAACTTGGTGGAGGTTTATGGGTTGGAAAGAGATATGGAGGTGGCGGAGACACCAACAGAGAACCGCTTAAAAATTTAAGCCATGCAGCTACTGTTACTCAGGTATGCAGATTTTACTATCTTTTGGCTTTGGGGGAACTCATTAATGAAGAACGATCAAAACAAATGTTAGATATTCTTGAACATCCAGCCTTACACCACAAATTTGTACATACTTTGGATGAAATAGCACCTGATGCGCGATTATTCAGGAAATCTGGGTCATGGAAAACTTATCATTCAGATTCTGTCTTGGTATGGGAGAAAGAAACCAACAGAAAGTATATCTTAGTGGCGTTAATAGACGATGAATCAGGGGAGCAAATTATAAGAGATTTGGTTGTCCCAATGGATAAAATTCTTAAAGTGAAAGCTAAATCTAAAAGTTAGTAATTGTCATCTCTGTTAGTAAAAGAAATATTGATGTTTTTATTTCTAATGAAAATGAATGATTAAGTCCATACTTAAAAAGATTTTTGAATTAAGAGAAGGAGAAATTAACATAGCCCTCTTAATGCAGTCTTATATCTTTTTGATAATAGCTACCTTACTCATCATCAAACCAGCTGTTAATGCCCTTTTTATTTCTGAAGTAGGAGTTGAAAATTTACCTTATGCTTATCTTTTGGTAGCACTGGCTGCAGTCATCACCTCCTATTTATATTCAAAAGCTGTCGACCGATATTCTTTACAAAGTACGATTAGGTCAACGCTAATATTTTTTATTGTTGGTCTTATTCTTCTAGGAATCGTTTTGCACCTAGGGTTTATCAAAATCTGGGTTTTGTACCTTTTTTATATTGGAGTAGCCATATATGCAGTGCTAGCCACCTCTCAATTTTGGGTTTTGGCCAATTTGGTTTTCAACGTAAGAGAGGCAAAAAGAGTTTTTGGTTTTATTGGAGCAGGAGCGATTATTGGTGGAATTTCTGGCGGATACTTAACCACCTTACTTGCGCCCTTAATTGGCAATGAGAACCTAGTTTTTTTAGCAGCACTACTCCTGATATTGTGCCTGCCATTGCTCTCCTATATATGGAAGACTAAAATAGAGGTGCTCAATACGTTCAAACAAAAAAAACGACTATCGGCATTTAAGGAAAACCCTTTTCGTTTAATTCTAGGGTCGAAACATCTTAAATATTTGGCAGTAGTAATTGGTATTGGTGTAATAACGGCTAAACTGGTAGAGTACCAATTTAGTTATATAGCATCGATTCAAATAACGGATAGCGACGAACTTACAGCTTTCTTTGGCTTTTGGTTGTCCTCATTTCATTTGGTTTCACTATTGCTTCAATTGTTCGTTACCAATAAAATAGTTGGTATTTGGGGAGTAGGTTACTCCCTGTTGATCTTGCCAGTATTGATTTTTACTGGCGGCATTTTGTTTCTCTTTGTTCCAGAATTATGGGTCGTTATCATTTTAAGAGGAGCTGATGCAAGTATAAAGCAATCTTTATACAAATCAGCAATTGAATTAATTTCATTGCCTCTGCCATTTGAGCTAAAAAAGAAAACAAAATCATTTATTGATGTGGTAGTGGATAGTATCGCTACTGGGATAGCAGGATTTCTGCTCATCTTTTTTATCAAAGGCTTAGATGTTGCACCTCAATACCTCATGCTTTTGATTATGGTATTGTCAATGCTCTGGGTGTTTTTCATCTATAAAATTAGAAAGGAGTATTTCTTTACGTTCAGGAAGAACTTAGAATCAGCCTCAAAAGTCCAAAAGAAAAAGAAACTTCATGTTTCGAAGGAATCATTTCTTGAAGGCATGTTACGTGTTTTCAATGAAGGCAATGAGTCTGAAATTCTTTTTATGCTCGGTAAGGCTTTAGAAGTAACGGACCATAGATTAGAAGCTGCAATTACTAATCTTTTGTCTCATCCTTCTAACAAAATTAGAGCTGCAGCGCTGCATAATTTATATTTTTTAAATAAGCATATTATTCATTTAGAGGTAAATGAGTTATTGAATTCAAATGATAATGAAGTCGTAGGAGCTGCTTTAAATTACCTTTTACTTCACGCAGATACGGAAGGAACCATTGTGTTTGATAAATATTTAGACCATACCAATGAATTTATTTCCATTGCTGCCCTCATCAGTTTGGCCAAGGAATCAAGAGATAATCCGAAATTAAAAGAGAAGTATATGCTCAGTGATCGCATCACGCATAAAATGAATCACGACGATCTTAAAAATGATGCACAACTAAAAGACTTAATGAAGATTATCGGTGTTTCCGACTACGAAAATGGTTATCATGTGATCAGTTTGGGATTAGAAAGTATTGATCCTTTAGTTCAAAAAGAAGCTATTGCAGCAGCGGGATATACGATGAATAGTATATTTATTAATGTGCTATTAGAGAAATTGCCAGATAAAAATCTAAAAGAATCTGCTACGAAAGCGTTGTTGTTTTATGGAAATGCATTAATGCCTGTTTTGTTTGAAAAGATTAATGGTTCAGACCTTGGAATTTCAGTTAAAACAATGATCCCCAAGGTGATAGAAGCATTTAATTCACAAGAAGCAGTCAATACGCTGATAGACTGTTTTATTCATGCAGAAGATCTTTCAGTCCGTCTAGAAAGTGTTGCCAGTTTAACGGTGATGAAAGAAGTAAATTCAGGGTTGCGTTTTAGTCAAACCGTTATTGCTAAACTCATTTTAGATGAGTGCAAGCTCTACAACAGCACTATTGATGCAATGCATACCCAAATCATAGTGCATTATATGCGAAGGAAAAAAGTTAAGATTGCGGATGAACAGATGATGGCTCGTGAAAGCTTATTAGAACTGCTCGAACGTCGTTTAGATAATGGTCTAAAGCGGATTTTTAAATTATTGGAATTGCGATATCCTCAGGACGATATTAGAATTGCTTACAATGGAATTACAAGTGGTGTACAAGAAAATGTAACCAATGCAATTGAGTTTTTGGATTTACTACTTAATCCTAATCTAAAAATGGCACTCATCCCAATTGTGGAAGCTACCGTTTTAGATATTACTTCTGAGGAAGTGATAGATACAATCAGTAAGAACAGAACTACGGAAATGGAATGTTTTAATGGAATTCTACTTGGAAAAGATACCCGTTTAAAAATGGCGGTTTTATATCTGATATCAAAAACAAATGATAAAAGATTTCAGAAAATTTTAACACCTCATTTAAATGCCAAAGATCAGAGAATTAAGGAATTAGCGAACAAAGCTTTTGACGAACTTGATAAAATCTAGCGCAAGGTTCAATTAGCAAAATCTTCATTGAAGGAAAACAAAAAAGGGAAATCTCTACAAGCTAATCATCGATTATCTAAAACAGCTTTATCAATTCTGCTGGCAAGTGCTAAATGATCCCCTGCAGAATTCTTACGCAGAACATTAGTCATTAGACAAACTAAATACTTGGAACCGTTGGCATGTTCTATGATTGCAACAGAATTCATATAATTATAAACATTCCCTTCATATTTTCCGCATACTTCTCCTTGAGAGCGATCACATTTATACAAACTTCCAGATTTAAAATATACCGCAGCATTTTTTAACTCTGGTGCTTGCGCATAACGTATACGTCTATCTGTCATGTACATCAGTCTTTTTATTTCAAGGCTCGATTCTTCATCTATAATATTCCCTTGTTCCAATTGAACCATCCACTTCATTAAACCGAGGGGCGATCCAATACTACCACCCTTGCTACCAACATAAGGGTTTACTCCTCTTGTGAAAAAGGTTCCTAAGCGCCACTCATCCTCAGTAATTCCTAACCTTCTTAGCGGCAGATTGACAACATCTATGGCTAAATCTGTAATTTCCTTTTTTGGCGTATTTTTAAAATATTCGTTCGCATCCTCTTCTGTCATTGTTGGATATTTATCTTCAAAGGCTGCCATTAAAAGCGCTTCTCTCCACACGACACTTGCGGCTCCATTATTACTAACGGAAAGTGCGTGGTCTGCCCATTCAAATACAGAAAACACATCACTCGCAATGGCTTGGCGTTTAATCAATTTATTGGTTTCCAAATTATAGATAGGAATGGTATGCTCATCTGTTAGCACCCAATTTCCTCCTTTAACCATTTTTGTTTTAAGTAATTCTACACGCTTTTCATAGTCTTTTGGATAGATACATGCCAATTGATCAAATAATGCAGTAACGACTACCAATTTCCCAACACTACCTGGCTGATAACCTCTACTTTCATTTTGTTGAGCGTAAAGGAGCTTGTCTGGGTTGCTAATATCCAACACGGTGACCGAATAACTTTTGTCCAATCTAGGAAAAAGCGCATCAATCTTTTTTTGAAACGCTGGGTTTTCGACTAAAATATCTTGGATTGAACTTGTACTATTAGAGATCAAGTTCAATTGAATGTCTTCAATGCCTTTAAGTGCTCCCGGTGGTAATTTTATCGATGGTGCATCTCCAGTTGCTGTTAATTGTAAATATCTTAACCTTTTTATTCCTGAGTATTCATAACCATCTATGGGATAGAGTCCGAATTCTGCGGGCAGTGTATATGAAGAAAATAATATTCCGAGAACTAAAATTTTAATTGATTTGATCATCGCGTTATAAGCTTGTACTAAGTGAAATGGGTTTATTGGAATTTACACTTGGTGTTATCGATTTTAAGTAATCTGAACCGAGGGCTTTTTTGTTTTCGACAAAAGGTCTTATTTGAAATAACCACAATTTGTCATCTTTAAAACCAAGTTCTATATCATAAGCTCCCTTAGTAGTTTGTTTTTCATCTAATTTTTGACGTATCGTCTTTGCAAGGTCATTTATTTCTTGAATGTTATTTGCATTAAGCATAGACGTTTCAAAAGTGGTCAATTTTTTACCAGTCCCGCCAGTAATCGGTAAGGTGTTGTGGTAAGCTTCACGTGCTGGAGATATTAATTGAACAGCACCATTAGCACTGATAATATAAGATTCTGCTGCTTGGCCATCTACTGCTCCTCCTGCACCACGACTAAATGCAATGGTTAGTTCTTCTTCTATTCCCGAGATGATTCCCTTGGTGATTAGAACTCCAGAGTAGTCTACATCAACAGATGGGATAATCAGAATAGAAGGAAATACGTTTTCAGGATTCGATAGGTATTTCTGACGCCATTTAAAACTTCGTTCAGTATATGGGGATGCCCACACATCCTTAATCCCTTGTAGTATTTTTTCTTTATCTACAGCATTAAAAATTGTCAAATTTAGTCCAGCTCCAGTAAAATCCTTCAGATCCTCCATATTAGTGTCACTCCGTAAGAAAACAGGAACACTTCCCATTGGTTTACTAAATATATTTTGAAAATTGGATTCAATTTCTGCTGAAAATTCAGCGTTCAGTGGCATTTTCTTAATTGCAGCTCGTAATATTTCGAGTTCCTTCAACTGATAATTTTCCACTTCTTGTTCAGAAATACCCTCTGCTCTCTTTTTATCTGCTTCTGCAAACATAGCATTTAAAAATTGCCAATATGATTGTCCTTGGTCAGGCATCGGCTGGTCCATGTGATTTCTGAAAATCCCAAAAGGGATAACGAACCCTTCTACAACTTTGTCAGGAAACATAGATTTAAGTTCACCTAAATTTGCAGCTTTTGGACCGCAAAGCTTTCCAGAATCATCAGCATCTACTTCGCGCAAATTCAAGATCCTTGATTGGTCTAATCGTATTTCTGAAATGGGTACAGCTATCTTATCTTCTTTACGTTCTATTTTTGAAAAAAGTGATTTTTCTTCGGTTGTCATATTAGCTTCCGCTTTTAAAATAACAGTACCTCGATTCGAAACGGCATAAAACACTTTTTCTCCATGGAAGGACATTAAATCTATCAAGTTCTCATCTGATATGGCGGCATTCGGAATTCCCAAATTTCGTGCTAGCAACTGCACATGTGAGACCAAATTACCTTCAGCCACGGTCGCAATACCAGCAACTGGTTTTAGATCGGCCGGCGCTCTTTCAAAAATATAAATCTTGTTGCTAGAAACTTCCACCTCATCAGGGTTCCCACTGATTACGACCAGTTCACCATATGCATATCCGGGATTTAAGCCTCGGATGCTGCTTTGGTTTGAAAGGTTAAAGACTTTATTTGACAAGGCTGATTCTTTTGCAATAAAAGCACCGAGATCTCCAACAGTTTTGCCTAATTGCAAGGCAATAGAAGAACGAATTCTGTCATCTATAAAACCGTAGGCTTTCGGTTCAAATGCTGTATAAGTGTTTACAATGTCTTGATAATTGGCTTTTACCATAGCAGAACTCCATTCGACAATGCCTCTTGCAGTTTCTAATTTTTTAGAAAGTTCACCAAGAGTTATGGTCTCAGCGTTTGCATCGGTTAAGTTTGCTGAAACACTTTCCCACTCCCATAATTCGATGCCACCAGTTCCAACTGTAGCCATTGCTAATGATTTTACCTTAGCAAGCTGTTCTTCTAAATTTTTTGGCTCCCATTCATTAGAAGCTCTAAAAACAATAAGCTCTAAATTATTGGCGATGTCTATCAAGAGGTATCGTTGAGAAACACTTTTCTCATTAATGATGTTTTTGCGAATTGTGAGCAAGGCTGCTGATGCATCCATTGCCAAAGACGCATTATTTGAAATATTACTGTTCCTTTTAATCAAGGATTGCAGTGACATTTGTACTTCGCTACCTTTCGATAGCTTATTGATTTTTTTGGAAAGTTCACCGAGCTGTAGAGGTTTATGAAATCTCTTCATCGTTTCAACCAATTCATCGACTTTAGTTTGGAGCGTTCCAGTGAGTTTGCTTGAATTTTCTTTTTTAAAAGCTAAGATTTTTTCTATGTCAATGGGCTCTGGGTTGCTGTGTATCTTTACACGTAAATCCATAAACTTAGGATAAAGGTCAGAAATAACTTTGGATTGTGACCGCATTAATTGTGCTAAATTGTCATTTCCCTGGCGAGGCAGATCTTTGAAAGATTGCATGATGAGATAGTAATTTTTCTTTAGAACATTGTCTTTGGCAAGTAGCCATTTGTAAAATTCTAAACTCCAAGCTTCTTCATCTTCTATTTGAATGGCTCCACGGTAAAATTGTCCTTTTTTATTAACCCAGCCATCATCAATGCGAGCCAGATATTTTCCTAATTGATACTGCTTTAAGCCGGAGTGATTGTTCGTAGCGTCCCAAAAATCTGATTTATCGCTATAGGCTAATATTTGACCAAAAAAGAGGTGATTCGTTTTTCCTAGTTTGATGACATCATCTTTATATGTTGCGTGTTGAATACCTCCAATGCTATCAGGGCACGGATCTTTAGGCGCTCTGACCGTTCCATCATCACAAAACCATTGAATACTTTTGTAGGTTCCTCTGATATCATTCTTATAAAAGTCGATTTGACTTTTTATTTTGTCTACGGTTACTTGACTGTTAACTTGAAAGCTTAATAATAGAAAAGAAATGATGGATAAGGAAAAATTAAGTTTCATGATTGCAAGATGTTTTTTCATATTTACACTTTAGTATAATAGGATGGTCAATTTGAGATTACCGTTAGTCTACGTTTTTATCTTTTTAAATCTGAGAATGGCTAATAATGAGTGTAAGATAATTCTTATCCTACTATTATAACGAAATCTTTAGAAGATAAGTTTTATTCTTTTACGAAGTTTTTGTGAAACTTTATTTTGCTATAGGACTCAATAGTAATAGAACTTCAATACGATTTCACTGACAATTAGTAAAAAACACAAAATATTTTACAGTTCCAAAAATAGCTACTAAGATTGTTTATCCGTTTATGTGTTTTATCCATTCGAAACAAACAAAACCAATTCCGTCAGAACTTATTTTTCAAATTTTAAGCAAAATTTTTAAATTAATTCAACTGCTTAAAAATCAAGAGTTAATTAAAAATAAGGCTTACTAACCTAATAAAAGGGCACTAATAGTTAAAAAATAATTCATAATTCTTCTTCTCACAAAAGTTTTTCTACCTAGCAAAACAAAATTTATGTATTGAAAAAATATACTTTCCTCGTATCAAAAAGCTAAAGGTTCCGCAAAATAACAATCAAAATTGGTATCACAATAATGATATAAAAGCTATTATTGCAGCATAATAAAATTCTAATAATTGCAAACTTTAGAGCAAAAAGTATATTTAGTCACTGGATGTGCAGGTTTTATTGGCCATCATTTGAGTGAAAAATTAATTGCAAATGGTCATTTAGTGGTTGGCATTGACAACCTTTGCAATGATCAAAGCAATTCTTTTAAGAAAATAAGAATTGAAAAATTATTGGCTTTCGGCGATGAAAAATTCAAGTTCTATCCTATTGATATAATCGATAAGCCAGCTTTGACAGGTTTGTTTACCAAATATAGTTTTTCGTCCATTATACATTTAGCAGCAAAAACAGGTGTAAGAGAATCCACTACCAATTATGAAGAATATTTCAAGACAAATACAATAGGCACTTGTAATGTAATTGATTGCAATAAAATTCAAAAAGCACCCATTCTTTTTGCTTCTAGTTCTTCAGTTTATGGTGATAATAATGAAACGCCCTTTTCTGAAGACCAAAGAATTGAAAAGCCTATTTCCCTGTATGCGGTTTCGAAAATTTCGACCGAATTGATTGCCTATAATTATGCAAAAAACTATAACATCCCATTGATTGGTTTGAGATTTTTCACTGTTTATGGTCCTCTTGGAAGGCCTGACATGGCAATGTTCCTATTCATAGATGCTATTTATAATAAGCGGACCATCACATTGTATAATGAAGGATTGATGGACAGGGATTTTACTTTTGTTGATGATATAGTAGATGGAATCTACGCATTATCAAAATTTTACTTCAAACAGGCAAATATTACCCAATTGATAGAAGGTCAAAAACCTTTGATTTTTAACATTGGTTTTGGAGACACTAGAAAAGTAAGAGATCTGGTTACCATAATAGAAAAAAATCTAAATATTAAAGCTGAAATAAATAATATTGACAAAATAAAAGAAGACATGCTGAGGACCTATTCTGACAATTCAAAAATATATAATCATGTTGGGTTTAAAGCTAAAATAAATTTAGAAGAAGGGGTTAAGAGGACTGTAGATTGGTACTTAGATTGGAAAACAAACAGTTAAATTCATCAAAATTACAGACATAAGGAAATTAATTTCTTTTAGATATTAAGTTTTTCACAATTTTGATTATTCTGCTTATTACAGTTTTAAAATCACTTATTTTAGGGAAAAACAACCGATAAATTGGAAATTCCAAAATCGGTAATGCACTGTAAATCAAATAAGCAGTACAAGACAAATACGCAAATAAAGTTGCATATGCAGCTCCAATAATACCATACTTTGGTATCCACAAAATATCCAAAACAATAATTAATATAAGCTCAATGGTGCTCCCTACTATAGAATACTTTTGTCGATCATAAACATTGTTCAAAACCCTAAGATTATTTCTCACAATCAAAATCACAACGGCTATGCTTAATATCCTTGCTGGAATAATTGTGCTTTGAAAATCTATTCCAAAAATAAACGGAATGAAAAACCCGCTTAAAGCAATTATACAACATGCAAAGAAAAGCATGAACAAAAAACTAAAACTCGCTCCAATATAAAATAATTTCTGTCTTGCTTCTTCTTCCATCTTGGTGAGGTATGGCATCATCACTTTATTAATTGGAAAAATAAATTCCAGTAAAAAGTTGGTTATTTGATTGGCTAATGAATAATTCCCAAGCGCACCCAAACCATTATAAAATTCAATAAACCATATATCTATTCTTTTAACAACAAAAGAGGTATTCTGTGTGAAATAACCTTGCAATCCATAACGCCTTATTTCTTTAACATCCTCTTTAAAAGGTCCTGAAAAATTAAATTGCAAAGGGACGGATGCAAGAAAATATATTAAATAAAATAATAATATGATACACTCAACAATGATTAAACAAGAAAATAAAAATAGTATGGAATATTCCATTCCAGAGAAAATCTGATATCCAAATATTGCGCAGAAAAAGATAACTTTGATAAGATGTGTGTAGAGATCAATACGATTCAATTTATCAAATCTTGTCAAACCTATTAAAATTCCTTCTACCACAAATGTGATCATATGTGCAATGAAATAAATAATAGCAAAAAGTAAAATTGGAGTTTCATGTAGGTTTTTTGGCAAAAAGATGGTTAGCCATTCTCCTCTTAACAAGTACATTAAGGAAATGATGAATAAAAACAAACAAATAACGATGGCCAAAAAAAGGACAGATATTGACATTAATTTAATGAATTTAATTCTTTGGGAAGCAACAAAATAGGCCATGGACTGCTTATAATTCATCCCCATGACCGTTGTTAACAAAATTAAATTGGTAGTAATAAAACTGTATAAACCATTCCCTTCCGGGCCAAAAAGTCTGACCAATAATACAATATAAATAAAGGCAAGTATTGAAATGGGAATCTTAATGATAAAGGATTGGATGGAATCATTTTGCAATTCAAAAGAAAGATCCTTATTTTCAGTCTCTGTAATTTTTTTGATACCTAGATTTTTTAATGTTGACCACAAAACTACTTATTGTTAGTCAATTAATTACAAAATGATCAAAATTGGGAATATTTAAAAAAAGATCTTAATCAATTCATTCAAAATTGTTAAAAGAAATATCAATATTGCATTTTAAATTAATCAGTATTTAAAAAATATTATTGACAAAAGATTTATGAAAAAGCACCTCTGAATCCATACTAAATTTTGACTTATAACACCTTTATCAACAACATATGAACTTAATTTGAAATTAAAAATCTGTTTACTCTCCATCCAAATATTAAATAAAAATAAAATTGGTGGTTTCGGAAGTATGACAATGCAACTTGCAAAATCATTGACTGAAGTGGGGATGGATGTGCATGTAGTGGTATTAAAAACAAATCTTAAGTCGAAAGAAGTTGAATTTATTAATGGAATTCATTTCCATTCCATTTCATTGTTGACATCATTTTTTTCTTCATTTCTAAAAAATTTAAAAGCTGACATCTATCACAGCCAGAACCAGAATTTGCTCACCGTTGCTGCACAATTTTTAGTTCCAAGAGCTTGCCATATTATAACTTGTAGAGATCCTAGAAATTTAGCTGATTGGTGGATTGAATTCCGATTTGCTACCTGGAAGAGAAGATTTTGGGTTCCATTTAGTTATCTGGCTGAAGAAAGCTATTTCTTGCGAAGAGTGATAAGAAAAGCAGATTTAATTGGATGCCCTTCTTCATTCCTATTTCCTAAAGTGATGAAAATGTATAAATTAAAGATGGAACCAATTGAATTGCCAAATATTGAAAATGTCCCTCCAAATTTACCTCTGAAAGCAAATAAACCCACTGTTCTATGGGTTGGACGATTTGCAAAAAGAAAAAATCCAGAAAGATTTTTAACCTTAGCCCAAAATTTTCCAAATGTAGATTTTTTAATATTAGGTAACTCAGAAGAAAAATCAAGACAATTTGAAGTTGAAACCTTGATAAAAAATTGCAAAAATGTTACAAATTTGGGTTTTATAGATAAATTTGAAAACGACAAATTTTATAAGCATTTTGAGAAATCGTGGATATTGGTTAATACCTCTATAAGAGAAGGATTACCAATAACTTTTATTGAAGCTGCTTCAAGAGGTTGTGCCATCTTAAGTCAAGTCAATCCAAACAATTACGCTGAAACTTTTGGATACCACGTAAAAAGTGACGACTTTGAAATAGGTTTAACTACCTTATTGAAGAATGATTTGTGGAGAATCAAAGGGCAATTAGCATACGAGCAAGTCAAGAATGTGAATGGTAAAGAAAAATCAATAAAGAAATATATTGATGCTTATACAAAATGTATAAAAGTCAAGTCAGTAAAAGTTTAATTATTTAAGCATTTTAGGATTATGTGGAAGAATTTTAAGAAACAATACGTATTCATTCTTATCATCATTGGATTGTGTTTCATCTTCAGAAGATTCATATTTGGACCTTTTTTGTATTTATTTTTGGATATAGGAAATGATACTGTCGCGCTTTTCTACCCCAAAATGGTTCATGCAATGCCATATTTTAAGTCGGAAGGAATTCCATTATGGAGTTTTGCAAATGGAATTGGCCAAAATATTTACTCTTCAAGCTTCTTGAGTCCCTTCAATTTTCCAAAATTATTATTGAATTCAACTCAGATTGCATATGCTATTGTTTACATGCAATTAGCAAAAATCCTATTCACTTCATTTCTGTTCTATAAATATCTATCCCTTTTGAAATTACATGAAAGAACAATTTGGATAGGTACTCTTTTATTTACTTTCAATGGATTTTTACTGGTATCGTCCAGCTGGTATGATCATACCAATTTTATAATGAATTTTGTGTTGACATTACTTTCATTAGAATTATTGTTGCAAAAACGAATTTGGTGGCCACTTACAATTACAATATTTTACATGTTTGGCACCAAAATTTACTTCATCTTCGAATTTTCCATTATATATTCTATCATCCGCCTTATTGACACTGAATCTTTTAATAAGAAAGGAATTACTACTTATGTCATAGATGGTTTGAAAGGTATCGGACTTAGCTTATTTTTAATTGCACCGTTTGTGGGTAGTATTATTTATAAGTTAGTCTACAGCCCACGGGTTGGAGGTCAAGTTTCATTTGTAGATTCATTGAGCTCAACCCCAATGTTCAAATTGGCCGAACCTTTAGAATATTGGTCTTCTATTTTGAGAACTTTTTCGTCAGACATTTTTGGAAGTGGAGGAGCTTATCAAGGTTTTATAAATTATTTAGAAGGTCCCAATTTTTATATAGGAATATTCTGTTTGATATTATTTCCACAAGTATTCATGAATATCAAACTGAAACAAAAAATTGTCTATGGTGCTATTGTTGCGTTTTGGGTGATGATTATAGCATTTCCATTTTTTAGATATGCCTTTTATGCTTTTGCAGGTAATTATTTCAAATCAGGTATATCCATTTTCCTTCCGTTCACCATGTTGTATTTCACCCTAATCGGTATGGATCAGTTTTTTCGAAATGGCAAATTAAATCTAATCCTTTTATGGATAACTTCTTCTCTTTTATTATTGATATTATACATTCCAAAAGATGTTAGCCAGTTGATTGTGACTGAAGTTCAAACTGTAGTTGCCATTTTCATTATTGCTTATACGATAATATTAAGTTTATCAAAGAAAACGATCAATCAAAATATAGTTTTTGCAATGCTAACGCTACTCGTTTTTTCGGAAGCGCTTTACATGGGAAATAGCAATATGAAAATTAGATTGGCAGTTGAGAAAAATGAAATTTCACGAAAAGACAATGAACGATACCATACAAAAGAAATCATAAACGACATTAATAAAACTAATGAACCATTTTATAGAATAGAAAAGCCATATGGATCATTCAATGCTTCTGGTTACAACGATGCCCAGTTATATGGATATTTTGGAACAAAATCATACAAATCACATAATCATCGATATTATGTTTCATTTTTAAGAGAAATGGAAATGCTGCTAGGAACAGAAGAAAAATATACTCGATGGCTGGTAGGGCTTGTTTCAGGATATTTTATCCATGGAATATTCAGTGTTAAATACATGCTAACTACGCCTGAAACTGATAAGTATATTTGGCAATTTAGTTATGAGGATTTAGGCGAAAAAAATGGAATTCATATTTATAGAAACAAAAATTATATTCCACTTGGAATACCCTTCGATTCCTATATTACCAGATCCGATTTCAATGGTTTGTCCAATAAGGAGCAAAAACAAATGTCGTTATACTCCGGAATTATTGTTGAAGATAATAATATTGGAAAAATTGGAAGTTTAAAACGATTTTATCCAAACGATATTTTAACCATTAATGAAATACCTGATTTGGCAGACAATCTGAAGTCCAAAGCAATGAAAATGGAACATTTCAGCCAAAACAAAATAGAAGGCAGTATCAATTTGGATACGGAAAGTATGGTTTTCTTTTCATTTCCGTTCGATGTAGGTTGGTCTGCAAAAGTAGACGGGAAAAAAGTTGACTTGCAACTTATTAATATAGGTATGTGTGGAATTTTGGTTGGACCTGGCAAACATCAAATTGTTTTAACTTTTCGACCACCATTTTTCAGGGAAGGATGGACATTGTTTGCTTTGGGCTTTATCTTTTTAGGGTATTTAATTTTTAATTATGTGAAGAATCAAAAAACAGCTCAATTGCCTGAAAAACATAGCAAAGTTTAAAAGGGAAAAAATTAATTTCTTAAACTGTGGATGTGGTTTTCCATTATTTCAAGATAAGATTGGACAATGCTATCCCAACTGTACTCTTTTCTACATTTTGCCAATGCCTTCTCTCCCATTTCAGCCCTAATTTCATCATTTTCAATGACTTTAATCAGAGCAGCTTTCATTTGTTCGACATCATGAGGAGGAATACAAATACCTACATCATTAGCCATTTCTAAACATCCTGTTGTATTAGATGTTATCACCGCACAACCTCTCGACATTGCTTCTAAAATAGAAATGCTAGCATTTTCATGACTGGAAACCAAGACATAAATTTTGGCTTCTTTTAATAAATTTTGATAAAGTGCAGAAGTATTGTCGATCCAACCATGAAAAGATATTTTCATCTTACTATTTTGACTAATTTTCTTCAATTCATCCATTATAGGTCCATCTCCACAAATATGCAATTCAAAATTTTGGTCCAATTCACATGCTGCTGCAACTAAAGTCAAAAATCCTTTCCTTTTTAACAATCGTCCTGTAGAAAGGATAATATTCTTTTTAGATAGCATTGGATTACCTTCAACTTTTTCAATTCCATTCGGAATTACTAAACCATGATCAACCCCTATTTTTTTAAAATACAACTCTTTTAAATAAAAGGAAGGTGATACAACTTGAATGGCATTTTGGGCGATTCTCCGAATAAGTAGCGGTGTAAATTTGTGCAATAATTGAAACCTATTTGGATTAAATCCTGGGATATCACTACCATGTATGGTTATAAAAGAAGGAATATTGAACTTCCTTTTTAGCCATAAAGTCAAAACACCTGTGGGTATTAAAAAATGACAATGGCACACATCGAAAGCATTATTTTGCAAATATTTGTTAAGAAATTTCCTTGCATTGTAGAGATAACTCAATTGTTCATGAGGATGGCAAATATTCATTTTTGATCTCAAACATGGTACACGATGAATAATCACCTTATTAATAACTTCCTTTTTTTTAAGGGTATGGTAATGCATGGTCACCACTTCCACATGATGTCCAAGTGCTACCATTCTCTCAGCTAATTCTTTGCTTACAGGGGATGCCCCGCCACCTAGAGGAGGAAATTCGTAATTCAGAACCAAAATCCTCATCTACAATTTATTTTCAGTTTCTTTTTTTATAATGTAATATCTCCTGCCGGTGTTTTCAAAATATGTTTTGATTAATATATCCATAATAAGGCCGGTTATAAAAATTAATAAACCAATCAGAAAAATAAAAAGCGTTAACAATAACCATAATGTGTCAGATAAATCCTGACCATTAAAATATTCTTTTAAGGTCATTATCCCACTTATAAAACTCAAGAAAAACAAAAAGAGGCCAATTGTCCCCATCAAATGCAGCGGTCTAACTGCATATTTTTTCCAAAACCATACAGCAATCATATCGATAATACCTTTTATGGATCTCGACCATTTATACTTTGTAACTCCTGCCGTCCGTGGTCTGTGGTTCACTTCTACTTCACCTAACTTAAAGCCATTTATTTTCAAAAGTGCGGGAATGAATCTATGCATTTCTCCATATAGATTAATATCTTCAAAGCATTCTGATTTATATACTTTCAAGCTACAACCAGAATCTTGAATTCCATCATTGATGATAAATTTTCTCAGAATATTTGCTGTTCTTGAAAAGAAATGTTTGCTCATTGAATCTTTTCTGTTCTTCCTCCATCCAGAGACTATATCTAGGTCTTCAGCGATTAATTTATTGATCAATTTAGGAATGTCAGCTGGGTCATTTTGACCATCTCCATCCATAGTGACAATATAAGGATGCTTTGCAGCCTTGATTCCAGCATCAAGAGCAGCAGTTTGACCAAATTGTTTTCTGAATTGAATCAATTTTACTGGAGCCAATTTCTTTATGATTTCAACCGATTGATCTGTGGACGAATCATCGACAATTATGATTTCAAATGTATAATCATGCTTGTTGCATGTTTCTACAATTTCTCTATGAAGATTTGCAATATTATCCTCTTCATTCAACACTGGTATTACTACTGATATTTCCATAATTAATATTAATGCAATTTATTGGTATTATCCAACTTATATAGGCCAATTTATTACATATGTTTTAAAAAATAGGTGTTGAGTGAAGAAAAATATGATATTCTTAGTCAATTTAACTTCATTGTAATGTATTATCATTTAATTTGCACCATAATCGATTCAGATTAAGAAAAGAAACCTTTTTAGCCAAAAATTACTTTTGGATACTTAAGTTATTGGCATTTTAAAATCATAAAAAGAGAATAAATTTCAATAATGAATTTAGAATAATATTTCCAAAAATGATTTATTTTTCAAAACACTATGTCTGATAAAATTAAACTTATATATATTGCTGGAAATAGCTTTAGCGGATCTACTTTACTTTCATTTTTAGTTGGTTCTAATCCAACAGTTGAAAACTTAGGGGAATTAAAATTTTTCGACAAAAAAAAAGACAAAAACTGCACTTGCGGTCAAACAAAAATCAACTGTGAATTTTGGAAACATTTTGATCAAGGCGAATACAACCTTACTCCAAAGTTGACCCTAATAGAGAAATATACTTTTTTGATTAAAACATTATTAGGACTTAAAATTAAGAATACAAACAATAATCAATTTGATGATTTAAAATTAATTCAAGATTTGTACAAAGAAAAACTTGCTACAAATCCAGATATGACCTTTATATTGGATAGTTCTAAAAGTATATGGAGGTTGAATCAATTGGTTCAATTCGAAGAAATCGAATTGTATGTCATTTATATTAAAAGGGGAATTTACGCGAATATTGCTTCTATGAAAAAAAGACCAAGGTTTAACTTTTTCAGAGCACTCTACACTTACAAATTCAAACATCTTCTGATAAAGAAATACCTCAAATTGCATAAATTAAGTCATATAAACATTGAGCATGAGGATGTATGTGCGGATGCCCAAAAGGAGTTAGACAAAATTGGCAAACAACTTAAATTGACTTTTGAAAATTATGAGGAGAACTTAAAAAATAGGAAATTTCATGTTACGTCAGGAAATTATGGCACAAACAAACAAATTCTTAAGGGTTTCGAAGGTGTTAACAATGAGGTTTCTACTTATCCAAACCTTAGCAAACTTCAATTAAAAATTCTCGATTTATTAAGTTAATTAAGCCTTTATTCGCCCAAACCACCACAAAATAATTTCAAAATTTTCTCTGCAAACATTTCAATTATTTGTTAAAGCAAATAACTTGGATGCTTCCAATCTCCTCGATAAGGTCGTTTCAGCAATGCAGTAGATTCTGAATCATTAACAATAGTTTTTGAAATTGGGTCATAAATTAATGGTCTATCCGCAATAAGAGCTAAATTAGCTAGTATGCAAGATGTAGTTGATATATGTCCTTCTTCAATATCAGCTACAGGTTTAGTACCATCCTGAATAGAAGAAAGAAAATTGAGCATATGCCTTCTAGTTGCTGGTGCCACATGGATTTCAATTCCCTTTTCGGTTACATCTTCAGGAAATTCTTCCTTTTCAAAAAGAACTTGCTGTTTTATAGGATTGCTTCCATTTCGAGGTGTAAATTCAAATTTGTGTACATCCGCTTTCAATGTCCCATTTTCTCCAAAAATTTTTAGTGCCCACGGATATTCTGGATCTGGAGCATCACCCCATGTTCTATGTTGCCAAACAACATTCAACTCATCGAATTCGAAAACAGCTGTTTGGGTATCTGTAATATTAGAATTGCTTTGCTTTTGCACATAAATTCCACCTTCAGAGCTTATTTTCTTTGGCCATTTCAAATCAAGCATCCATCTTACAGTATCTAACATATGAACACACATGTCTCCAACTATCCCATTTCCATACTCCATATAAGCTCTCCATCTTCTGTGCGGTAGACCATCAAATCCTCGCATTGGAGCAGGACCACACCAAAAATCATAATCAAAATATTCCGGCACTTCCATTATAGGAGGATTATCATTGAATCTCATATGATAGTAGCAACAAATTTCGACATGCGCCACTTTGCCCAAAAGGCCTTCATCAACAATATTTTTTTTCGCATCTACAAGATGAGGAGTGCTCCTTCTTTGCGTTCCTATCTGTACTGTTCTATTGAATTTTCTTGCTTCTTTTAAGATAGATTCACCCTCTAAAACATCCAAGCTAATTGGCTTCTGGAGATATACATGTGCTCCGGAATGGATAGCTTCTATTGCTTGCAAAGCATGCCAATGATCAGGGGACCCAATCAGAACAATATCAAGATCTTTCTCTGCCAACATTTTTTGGTAATCCGTAAATAGCCTAGGTTTTTTGCCCGATTTTTGACGCTGACTAATTAAATTTGCAGCTTCTTCAAGCATATTTTTATCCACATCACAAATTGAAACTACTTCTACAGGGGATACTTGAATTAATCTAAGGACGTCAGATTTTCCATACCATCCAGCACCAATCAATCCAACTCTTAAACTCTTGAATGAATTCAAAATATCCATTCCATTCAATCCAAAATATGACATTGCCAGAGCGGCAGATGACGTTTTTAGAAAATTTCTTCTATTGATGTAAAATTGCTCCATGTTACCAAAGTTAACAATTTTACATTAAATATTTAGCACAAAAAAAATGAGTATACTTAACAGCTTAAAAATAACTTAACCGCCAGATGACACTCGTTTTGCTTCATCTTCAATTCCAGTATTTCTCTTTCTAGATTTAACATTAGAATTTCCAAAATTGTAGCTCAGACTTAAACTTGCGCGTCTACTATCATGTATTCCCATTCCCTCTGCTCTAAGACCATTATATTCAGAATAACCTGTCCATCCAGATTTTAGAAATATGTCATTCATACTAATTCTTACATTCATTGCTTCATTGAAGAATTTCTTTTGAAGACCTAGATTCAAACTCCAAGTTTCTCTGTATTTAAAAACGCCACCCCAAACTCCGGGGCCTGAAAAATAACCCGAAATCTCCCCTTTTAATCCGAAAGGTAAACTAAATGTACTCTGTTGAAAAATGGAATAGGTGAATGCCTGAACATCTACCACAGCTCCTTCACCATAATCTGCTTGATTGTTAAGATATGCACTGTTTATATTCAAGTACATATTCCACCATTTTGAAATATCCACAGGTGCAGAAATATTCGCACTATAAATGGTTTGCTTTGTAAGATTCTCCCAGGTAATGTATCCAGCTCTTGGATCTATTTCATCTGGACCAAACAATCTGGTAATTTGATCCAAAGTTTTGCTGTAGGATAATTTAAAGTTATATCTATAAAATAAAGAATATCCTAATTCAATATTATTTACAATTTCTGGTCTTAGAAATGGATTACCCTTATTGAAAGAAAGTTCACTTACTTGTACTCTGAATGGATTCAGCACATTGTAATCTGGCCTATTTATTCTTCTTCCATAATTCACTGAAACTATATTTTCTGGGTTTATTTGGTAAGTTAAACCTGCACTAGGAAAAAAATTCAAATAATTTAATTCTACAGGATCTTCATTTAACTCCACAAGAAAAGCCTTTAGGTCTCCAGTAGCAATTGTTTTTTCTGCTCTTAAACCTCCAGAAAAATTAAGCTTTTTGGAAATGGGTCTTGCGTAAGAGAGATATCCAGCATAAACATTCTCATCGTAAAGAAAATTATTAGATCTTCTTGGATTTAGTATCTCTGTTGTTAACGGTACATCATAAAATAAGAAGGTATTATCAGTGGTCACCTTACTGAATTTAGAACCAACACCAACTTTCCCTCCTAATATTTCTTTCTCATAATCTAATTTAAGCGTTATGATATCAATTTCAACAGGCGTATCATAAGCACTATTTGCTTTGGAAGTAATTTCAGTTTCTTGGGGATTGTAATATAGATTGGGCTGATCGTTTTCACTATTGTTTCTAAATCTTCCATAATCGAAATCAATATTCAAAGAATTTGCTTTAGTGCTGTACGCATAATTGATATTGTAAGTTGATCTTTTAGCAGTAGATAAGCCAGTGTTTTGTGCAATTAGGATGCTATCAATTTTTGAAGAAGAATTCGAAGAAGCTATTTCATTTCTATAAGATGAATTGGCATCTCTAATACCATCCCCTGCACTTATTAAAAAACCAATGGTTTGGTTTTTAGTTAAGAAAAAATCTGTTCCCCATCTCAAGTTTAAATCTTTGCTATTCCATAATCTTAGATCATTCTCACGAAGTACAATTCCATTTTGATAATTAACAAAATTAGTTTCGTGATATCCGTCTCCAAAACCATATCCAAGCGTGCCAAAAGTATTCAATATTTTATTCCTGTAGTTTCCAGAACCGTTGAAAGAAGCTCTACCATATTTGCCATAACTTCCAGTTGCACTTAATGAACCATTATAGCCAATATTTTTATCTTTTTTCAACCTAATGTCAATGATTCCAGCATTTCCTTCAGCTTCGTACTTAGCGCCAGGATTGGTGATAATTTCTATTTTATCAATTTGCTCTGCAGGCAAATTTGTCAAATAATTGGTTAAGTCTGTTCCAGATAAGGGCAGTCTTCGACCATCTACATAAATTAAAACTCCAGACCTACTCAAAACGGAAATATTATCGTTATTATCAATCAAAACACCAGGTGCTTTCCTCAATAAACTAAAGCCGTTATCTCCTGCACTATTTATAGTTCCTTCAACATTAAATATTGTTCGATCAGGCTTAATTTCTACCATAACTCTAGAAGCTGTTATTAAAGCCTCATCTAGCTGAACAGAAGTTGGGATAAATGAAATTTTTCCTAGATCAACAAGCTTTGTCTTTTCATTAATCGTAAGGTTAGTTATGATTAAATTTTCAAAACCAATATAACTTGCTTCTAAATAATAATTGCCATACGGAATTTTCAAAAATGAAATGACACCTTGTTCATTTGTTGTTTCTACTTTTACCATGATGCTATCAGCTTCCCCCATCAACAAAACATTGGCAAAAACTATTGGATTGGATTCATTATCCAGCAGTTGAGCCTTAATTTGACCATCTTGTGCTTTTGAAAAAGAAAGAAAAATCAATATGAAAAAGAAAGAAAAATATAACTTCATTTACACTAATTTAGATTTAATCGCAAAGTTGAAAGAATAAAGATAAACTGAAAAATTTTATCGATAAAACTTCAACATTTAAGGATGTATTTTAGTAGAACTAAAAATGTTTTCCTTGATAGCATGAATGGCCGAAACATTATATTTAATGCAGTTACCATTCAAATCCAATGGTTCCTCAACCATTAAATCAAAATTATAATGCTCAATTTTAAAATTATTTTTAGAAATCTGAGCGAGAAGTTTATCACTTGGATGAAAATCTTTCCAATGAGATTCTGAAGAAAAGTTTAAAGGCGATATTAAAATAAAACTTCCTCCATCTTTTAAAATTCTAAAGGATTCTTCAAGAAAAAGAGAGGGTTCTTTCAATCTATCAAAAAGAAAACTACTTATTATGAGGTCGATAGAGTTGTTGGCAAATGGAGTTTTTTCGGCCTTGGACAATAGAAACTCAACATGATTAAATTGGGTTGGCGGTTGGATATTAATTTTAGGAAATCCACTTGATGGAATCCAAAGTTCAAATTGTTTTTTAAGGTTCCAAAATTCATTTGCGAATTTCAACATCTGATAACTATAATCTAACCCCAAAACTTGTGCATTTCGGAATTGGTTAGCTAGATGAGCAGCCATTCTTCCAGTTCCACACCCGGCATCTAAAATGACTTTAAATTCTCTTCCTATCAACTCTTTTTCAACCCAATCCAAAACAGACTGATGAGCATATTTGGACCAAAAGGTATCAGCCAAATGAATAAATGCATTTTTCTGCACAGCCTCAAAAAAATATTCGTATTTGTCATTTTTAACTTGGGATTCTGATTTTAGGCAATAAAAAGGAATATTTTTCCTTTTTACTATGGGTTTGGATGCGAAAATCTGACTCATCGATAGGGGTTAAATGACAATTATTATCCTTAATGGAATAAAATTTTAATAATAAACCTTGTAAGATATTGATTGTTAAATATGTTAATTATATATTATTATTTGTAATTGACAAAACACTTATGAGAAAATCTGATTATTTTTGTTTTAAATAGGAACTTGATTGATTATATTTGTTTTTCCAAATAAGAACTACTAAAAAAATTGAAAAAATGAAAAGTACATTTTTAAAAATATTTGTCTTTACAATGATTGCGATTTCTGGCAATACATTGTTCGCTCAAGCTGCTGCTAAAGATGATTACAAAGCTCATCAAGAAGGCTGGATCGTAAATCTTGACGATGCCTATGAAATATCTAAAAAAACTGGAAAACCAATTATGGCTAACTTTACAGGTAGTGATTGGTGTGGCTGGTGCAAAAGATTAAGTGCAAATGTTTTCGTTCATGACGAATTCAAAAAATGGGCTGAAAAAAATGTGGTTCTTTTAGAATTAGATTTTCCAAGATCTATTCAAATTCCAATGAAGTATCGTCAACAAAATCAAAATCTTCAACAAGCCTTCCGTGTTACAGGCTTTCCAACGATATGGGTTTTCAATCTTGAAAAAGATGCAAACTCTAATCAATTTAATATAGAAGCACTTGGAAAAACAGGTTATACGAATACTGTTGCAGAATTTACTGCTGGTGTAGATCAAATGATCAAAAAGAAAGAAGGACAATAATTAATATTATTTCTGATTTCTGAGGCTGAAACTTCTCTTTCTCCAATTATATTGGTGGCTATTCTATAGTAAAGCATTGATTGTTTTGCAATTAATAAACTATTTACTTGTTATAAATCTTGAAATTATTCCTTTCTTTTTAAGGAAATGATCATATTCGCTTTTTAAAAATGAAATTTTCCAATTAAGAAATAGATGGACGCGACATCACAAGAAGAAATAATTCAAATATATCATGATCGAATATTTCATTTCTCTCAAGAATTAGCAGTTAATAAAAAAAGAAGCCTGCATTATTCTTTAATGCGGTTGGCAACCATAATTATTGCTATTCCTTTTATTTATTTGGCTACAAAATTTGGCTTATTGGCAGTGATTGCTAGCTTGATAATAGTTATAATTATATTCGTATTTGCAGTTTTGCGGCAACAGCAATATGATAAAAAAACGATTGAAAATCAATTGCTGATAGCAATCAATGAAAATGAAATTCAAAGCATTCTTCAATTAAAGAATGATTATTATAACGGAGAACAGTTCAAAGAATCACATCATTTTTATACTGATGATTTAGATATTTTTGGAAACAATAGCATTTTTGGTTTGATTAATCGGAGCAAAACCTTTAATGGCACACATCAATTGGCAACCTATTTTCTTGAACTCCCAGAAATAAATTCCGTTGAAGAAAGACAATTAGCTATTCAGGAATTAGAATCGAAATTAGATTGGAGGCAAAATTTTTCAAGCTCATTATTTAATATTGAGGGAGGTCACCAAAGAGATTTAGCAAAAGAAATAGACGAAGAATTAAAAATCGATTTATCCTTTGCAAAAGGTAAATTTTTAACCATATTCATAAAAGCACTTCCATATTTATGGATGGTAATATTTGGCTTGTATTTTTTCGATATTGCTTTAGCAAATACAATAGCCGGAGCATTGTTTATTGCAAACCTTTTGATCACCATGCGTAAATCGAGTGAGGTCACCGCCGTCCAAGCCCATCTTTCCTATGCTAGCAATATGCTGAAAAGTTATTCTGAAGCACTAAAAATAATCTTTAGCGAAAATTGGAATTCTAAATTAATTCAGCAGAAATCAGAATTTTATAAAAGTCCAGATAATAGCAATGGCACTGTTTCCATGCTAAAAATATTAAGTGGCATTATTGATCACTTGGACTATAGGTTGAATTTTATCCCAGCAATAATTCTAAATGGTCTTTTTCTTTGGGATTTTAGGGTTATCAACCGCTTGTCAAATTGGAAATCAATATACGATGGACAATTGATCAAATTGTTTGATTTTATAGGAACTATGGAATCTCTTAATTCACTGGCAAGTTGGTCATATAATAACCCACAATACGTTTATACCAAATTTCATGAAGTATATTTTTCACTTGAAGCAACTGAAATACAACATCCTTTGATTCCGAAGCCAATCAATGTTGCTAATAATTTCAATATTAAAAAATCCAACCACTTGAGTATCATCACAGGATCAAATATGTCAGGGAAAAGTACTTTACTCAGAACTTTAGGAATAAATACAATTCTAGCTTATACTGGCGGAAGAGTCGCAGCAAAAAGTTTTTCCATTCCTATTGTTCAATTGATAAGTTACATGCGAATAAAAGACATTCTTGAAGAAAGTGTTTCCACATTTAAGGCAGAATTAAATCGCATTGACATGATTTTAAAAATGTTAAAAAGTGGCACAAAATGCTTTATCTTAATTGATGAAATGTTAAGAGGTACCAATAGTGTGGATAAACTTACAGGATCAATTGGAATTGCTAAAAGGTTACTCGCTGAAAATACATATGCAATGATTGCCACACATGATATTAAATTGGCAGAATTGAGCTCCGAATACCCTGAAAGTATAGCAAATTATTTTTTCGATATTGACTATGCAGATGGTGACTTAATTTTTGATTTCAAAGTTAAAGAAGGCATCTGTAAAAACTTCAATGCGTCGTTTCTTCTGAAACAACTAGGAATTGACATGCCATAATTACCATTCATAATTGTCAATTCAAATTTCACTTCCAATTATTGATGCAAATTCCAACTTATTATTTACTTTTTTTGAATTAAATTTAAGAATTCAATCATGGGTGTGAAATCAATATTTTTTAAGGAATTTATTGCATTTCTTTTGTCGTCTTAAAAGTTTGTACATGTTGCAAATACTAATATAAACTTGAACAATTTATAATCCAACCTAAAAGAGGTTACGAATAGTTAATTATTATTTATAGTTAACTCGTTCATTATAATATACTTATCAGATTTTATAATAATTTGATATTTTATTTTATTATGATTTTATAATTGCGAACCAAAATAGAAACTAATGAAGTATCTTGAAAAATCAAAAAGTGCCCATCATATTTTTCAATGTTTAAAACATGGAGAAAATTATGATACTGGTGGGACTTCAAAATCAGGATCTCACTTAACGAAAAGTTTAATCAAGGACAGTATCCAGACATATAACACCGAAAGGCCACATTTATCATGTCATATGAAAACACCAGAATATATGCACGGACAATCTAAGATAAAAATCAAAACCTACAGGAGAAAAAAACGAATAGAGGATTTAAATCCAATACTCGTTTTTTAGGTATATTTATTTTATAAAACCCGTAACGCTATTTTAGGACGATACACTTGAATGAAAATTTTGAAAACTTTAATTTCTTAGATTTCCCTTTTCTAAGTTAGATTGGTAATGCGCTAAAACAAATTTCAATTCAGAATAATTGGTTCCAAATGGAATTGCTTTTTTCAATTCTCCCAATTTCAAATCTTTACTGTTTATGTAATATGGTAGCATGGTCTTGACTTTAGCCATATCCATTAGCTCAGAAATTTGAATTTTATCTTTTAATACCCACTTCGCTAAATGACTTTCAACTGTACTAATCGCCATTGATCTTAATTCGGAAATCTCTTGAATATTTTTGCCTTCCTTAAATAAATTAAGTGTGATTAGGAATGTATCCCCTTTAGAAGCCTTCGCCTTTTTGGTATTTATATTTGTTTTTGGTAAATCATTTAGCTGATATTTATCCTCATTCCAAATTGGGTTCTCCAGAAAATCTGCAGCATACAACACATTTAATTTTCCCCACAAGCTACTCAATAAATCTTCTGAAGCACCTAAATAAGCTTTTACACTCTTCTTTAGTGCAAATTCTTGAATATGAAGATGGACCGGCTTGATTGATTTTTTAAACAATTCATGAGAGAAAAAAGAAATGGCTTTTTTTGCCCTTTCTACTATTATTTTTGAATCATTTGAAGTCTCATAATTTTTAAACAATTTGTCCAATTGAGCTTGAAAAGATTTCGACACATTATCTAAATTCTTCAAAGTTTGACTCAAATTCATAGAAAGTAACATTGCCTTAGATTTTTCAGGAATATCTTTTTTGTCTAAAACCACTTTCCAATCCTCCAAATCATCAAGGAGGTATCCAAAATTGAAGGCTGATTTTAATTTTTTCCTTGAATAAAGATTTTTTGCAAGTTGCAAACCCTCTGCAATAACTTCAGCATCAGGTGCATTTTGATAAAATGCTTTGACTTCTGAATTTACAGAAACACTTCTAGGCGAAACTTTTGATTTCAATACCATACCTTTCAGATTGGTGCATCTACTCAATGCCACATAAGTTTGTCCCATAGCAAAAGCATCCTCAACATCAATCACAGCTTTATCAAAAGTCAATCCTTGGCTTTTATGGATGGTAATCGCCCACGCCAATCTTACTGGATATTGCTTGAATGAACCTACAATTTCTTGGGATATTTCATTTGTTGTTTTGTCGATGGTGTACACTTTATTTTCCCATATTTCTTTTTTTAAAAAATAGGTTCCGTTATCATCTAAAAATTCCACTTTAATATCATCATTATTAATTTTTTGAACTTTTGCCAATTTACCATTGAAATAGGCACCTTCCTCAGTATCATTTCTTAGAAACATAATTTGTGCGCCTTCTTTTAAAGTAAGAACTTCGTCAGCAGGATAGGAAGATTCCGAAAAACTACCTGTTAATTCTGCCTTAAATTTATGAGCCCTTGATTCAAGGCTATTCAAAGCTTTTAGATTAACATCATCCGCTTTATAATTATGCGTAGTGAGGATAATGCTCTCATTGTTAATTGCCGTAAAATCAGGATCATATCTTTCATTTAAAAGATCTAATGATTCACTTTCAGGATTTCCATTTCTGATGCTGTTCAAAATATGGATAAAAGTTTCTTCCTCTTGTCGATAAACTTTTTTCAGTTCAATAATTAAAGGTTTGGTTTCATTCCAGATCATTGAATGATAGAAATAAGGACTTTTATAATAATTACGTAAAACACTCCAGTCCTCATCTCTTGCAATCGGTGACAATTGAAATAGGTCGCCAATAACAACCAATTGAACGCCTCCAAAGGGCATTTGATTTTTCCTTGTATATTTCAACGCATAATCAATAGCATCAAGCATGTCTGCTCGCACCATGCTGATCTCATCTATGATAAGCATTTCAAGCTCTTGTATGATTTTTCTTTTTTCAGTCCGATATCGTAAATGATTTTTTAATAATGCTTTATTAGTTGCGGAATTAATATCAACTCTGTCAAAAGTTGGTACAAAAATCTTAAGTGGAAATCCAAACATAGAATGAATGGTACTTCCTCCTGCGTTAATAGCCGCAACCCCTGTTGGTGCAACCACTGCTATGTTTTTCTTGCTTTCCTTTATAATTTTCTTGAGCAATGTGGTTTTTCCAGTTCCTGCTTTACCTGTAAGAAAGAAAGATTGAGAAGTATGCATAGCATATTCTTCTGCAAGTTTGGCATCAATATTTGTCATAAGCGAAAATTACTATTTTAAAATCAATTAGGGCAATTTCAATTTATTTAGCTAGAAACTAAATTGAAAATTCTTCCATTAAGTATTAGTGTTTTTTTAATACCTTTTTGTTCCACTTTTTTTAATATATTTTTAAAATTTCTTGTTAACTTTTTTATATGTAATTGATTATCAATATGATGTTCCTCGCAAAAAACTCAACTAAAATTACATGCAAAGCAAAAAAATAACTTTTAATTGATGCAAAAACTGTATTCTTTGACTATTGAACAACCTAACAAGATTAATTGTTAATGAGTTATGAGCTCAAAAAAAGTAAAATATCTCCTTCCTGCTAAATCCATTGATATGGGCGGATTTCCAATAAAGCAAGCACTTCCAACCCAAAAAGTATCTCAAATTGATCCATTTTTATTATTGCATCATGGAAGAGCAAAGTTCAGCAACAATAGACCTGCGAGACAACAGGGTATTGGTCCTCATCCACACCGAGGATTCTCTCCAGTAACATTTGTTATTGATGGTGAAGTTCACCATAGAGATAGCCGAGGAAACAGTCAGATTGCAAAAAAAGGTGAAGTCCAATGGATGCATGCAGGGGCAGGAATAATTCATAGTGAAAGACCATCTCAAGATTTGGCCGAAAGAAAAGGACGCCAAGAAATTGTTCAGATTTGGGTCAATTCTCCAGCAAAAAGCAAAATGAAGATACCAAAATATACGCATTTGGGAATTAAAGATATGCCAATCATAACTTCTCAAGACGGTAAAGTTAGTATGAAAATAGTAGCTGGAAATTATAAAAATGAGGATGGAAAAATAACAACAGAAAGCCCATTACTTATACTTTGGGGAAATGCTAAAAGTAGTAGTGTTGAAAATTTGCAAATACCAGAAGGGTTCAATTCGTCAATTTATGTGGTAAAAGGTCAGATTAAAATTGAAAAATATGGCATTGTAGATGCTGAAAACTTAGTATTATTTGAAAATGAAGCAAATGAAATTCAGTTAACTTTTGATATGGACACTGATTTTATTTTACTTGCAGGAGAACCAATAAATGAAGAAATTAGTCAATCTGGACCATATGTTATGAATACGCAAACAGAACTTATGATTGCCATGCGAGATTATCAAATGGGAAAAATGGGGATATTGATTGAAGATGAAATGGGTTGAAAAAAATGATATCTAATTATAAATGCTATAAATTAAAGAAGTGATTTAACCCGCATTATTCATTGGGGCTTCGCAATGAGACTTGAAATGACAATAAAATATGCAGTTTTGGGACTAAATCATAGTTACCACTATGGTGCATGACCAAAACTTAGTGCAGCGGTATATTTTGCAGTCATTTCCAGTAGAAATAGAATGTCTAATGCATAATGCGGGTTTAATATTCCATTCTTAAATCACTTCAATTATAGTTAAGGTTATAATGGAGTTATAACGATTTTACTTTCCCAGACCCAACACTAGAGCTATTAACATTCGGATTACCTTTGTATCTTACATTTCCACTTCCTGCAATTGAAACTTTTAGATCCCCACTAACATCTATCGATACATCACCTGATCCAGCAGTGCTAACTTTACAATCGACAGTTTTTAAATTTTCTGCATTTACATTTCCAGACCCACCAATACTTATTTTAATATTTTCAGCTTCACCTTTTAAAGTTATATTTCCAGAGCCACCAATACTTGATGAAATTTCATTAGCCTCCACGTCAAGTTCAATATTTCCTGACCCGCCAATCGATAATTTAAGATCTTGGAGATCTGAAAATTTTTCTTTTCCCAAAATAGCTCCTGAGCCTCCTAAAGACAAAGCATCCAATTTAGTTATGGTGATAAATATATCTACACTTTCATAATTTTGATATTTATGACCATCTTTAAATTTGATATTCCAGCTTCCATTCTTTGCCTCTTTTTCAATATTGTCGATAATATCTTTTTGGCCTTTTATTTCAATTTTTTGTTTAGATCCTGGAGTTAAGTACACTGTTGCAGAGATTCCCAGACCAACAGAAGAAATATCGCTCATGGTGATGGTTTCTGTAACAACATTACCTTGAGCTGTCATTGTTTGCAAATTCCCAAATTGGAAATAATAGAATGCAGAAGCAATAATTGCTAAAATTATAGATGATTTATTCATTTTGTTTTATTTAATTGTTATTTAATTTTGTCCATCTCGAAATGTAAATAAAGAGGACTTAGTAAGAGACCTTCAAAAAATTTAAAGGTTGCATATTGGTTGGCAATTAAATAATAAGTTGAACTAAGGAATTTTAAAAAATACAGTTACTGTATATGATGAAAGCAAAAAACAAAATAAAAATATTTATTTATTGGAACATTGGTAGACGAAAGCTGGAGGGAGGTTTCTCAATGTAAAGTCAGTATTTATATTGCCAAAATTAGCTTTTAGCATTTTTAATTTCCCAATACTATATTGATATTGAACAAAACAGCCATTTGAATTTAGATGATCTTTTACCATTCCTAACAAATATGAAGTTTGTTCATCTCCTAACAATGATAATGGCAAACTAGAAATTATGATATCTGGTTGTATTTCAGAAATATTATCTATTGTTTCAATGAAGTCAAGTGCAGATTTTTGAACAAGGTGTAGCCTTTTATCTTGAGAAAACTTCCTCTCACAATGCTTAAAGAATTTATCGTTAATCTCAAAAGAAACTAAAATACAATCTTCATCCATCCTTTCCAATAAGGATTCTGTGATGCAACCATTACCTGCACCAAATTCCAGAATTAATTTCGCATTTTCAAAATCAAGGTCTTTTAGACAATTCCTAATTAAAAATTTAGAACTAGGTCGTATTGTGCCCGTTGTCCTAAATGAACTTATAGCTTCCCTAAAAAAAGATCTCATATTAATTTAATTTCAAAAATATGCTCCTTATATATAAAAATGCTTTCTAGGTTCTCAGATATACGAAAAAAGTGCTTAATATCATGAAAACTTTTCAAAGTTGAAAAATTGATTTTTTTTTCATCACGAATAATGCAAAACAATTTTAAAGTTTATAAGGATTACAAATGTAACATAAAAACTTTAAGCAATTATATCAAGTAGATCATGTAATACAAAAATCAGACGAATAATTAAAAACTAAAGTAAAAAAGAGGCAATCTCAAAAAATATAGATTTAGGTTTTATAAATTTCCTAAATTCTAATTTTTATTATCCAACCTAAATTTTACCTATCTTAATGCTTAATTACTTCAAAATAACTATTTGAAATCGTCCTAACCCAATAAAATAATACTTTATGCATGGATTTGACTATACACGCCGCAAATTCTTGAAAAATGCAAGTTTTGGAATCGCAGGATTATCAATTATGCCATCTTTATTTGGCAAAGTTCAAGCCAGTGACCGTCTGCGGGTTGCTCACATAGGAGTGGGAGGAATGGGAAACAATCACATGCAGTGGTTTTCTGGGCTTAATGAAGTTCAAGTGGTCGCACTTTGCGATGTAGATGAGTTACATCTTGGCGAAAGTTTGAAAAAAATGGAAACCCTTCAGCCGGGATTTAAAGTAGATGGCTATAAGGATTTTAGAAAAATTCTTGAAAGAAAAGATATTGATGCCATCACATGTGCTACGCCAGATCATTGGCATGGGCAAATTGCTAGCCTAGCTTTTCAAGCAGGAAAGGATGTCTATGGAGAAAAACCGCTCTCATACGATGTAAAAGAAGGGCAACTAATGTTAAAATACCAACAACAAAACAATCGAATTTTCCAATTAGGCACACAAATACATGCAACTGACAATTACCATAGAGTTGTAGAAATTATTCAATCAGGAGCTATAGGGAAAGTAAAAACAGTTAGACTATGGAAGAGTGGAAGTCCTCCAGATTTAGGAAATCCAAAAAGTCAAAACCCGCCAAAAAATTTAGATTGGGATATGTGGCTTGGTCCAGCACCTTTCGTTGATTACATGAAAGAAAAATGCCATTTTAATTATCGATACTTCTTGGATTATTCGGGAGGAATTTTTGCAGATTTTTGGTGTCATATAGCAGATGTAGCATTTTGGGCTTTGCAGCCCAAAGGGTTAAAAAGTATTTCTGCTCAAGGTGAAGAATCTGTTGGTATTGGAAATACACCAAAATGGATTAATGTAGATTACGAATTTGAAGATTTAAACATCTTATGGACAACAGAACCTCCAAATGTTCCAGGAGCAGCAAAAAGAAGTATCGGGGCATATTTTGAAGGAGAAATGGGAACTTTAATCTGCGATTACAATTCCATGGAAATCACCATAAATGGTGAAATTTATACTGACCTTATCGAAGTGCCGAAAACAATCCTGCGCTCTCCAGGGCACCAACAAAATTTTGTAGATGCTGTAAAATCTAGAAAATCTCCAGAATCCAATTTAAGTTATGCCCGAAATCTAACCCTTCCGATGCATTTGGGTTTAATTTCATATCGATTAAATAGAAAATTAAACTGGGATACCTCGAATGAAAAATTTATTGATGACAAAGAGGCCAACCAACTACTATCAAGAAAAGCCCGTAAAAAATGGGATCTTGTAAGTTAAATTCATGGATGTTTTGAAATTAAATTCTTATTAATATACCAGTCTTTTTAAGAATTTATTATTCTTTTATCCATACCCTAATTCCATACGGTGGCAACTTAATGGTCAAATTATTGCCACTCATTGATTCTGTTTCTGGAACATCCTTTACGCCATTAACATGATCAAAAGCTTCATTATTACCAATCAATTTCCACCTACCATTTTCTGTGCCGTTTACATAATAAATGAATTCATATTCAGCAGTATTGATTAAAACCAGCACTTTCCTGTCAACCAAATAGCCTAAAGCTTTTTCATCTTCAGGCACCAACCATTCAAAATAAAAGGGTGAAGGCTGTTCGGATAATCGAAATACTTTTCCGTATTCACTTGACCTAAATTTTATAAGCCCTCTCCAAAAATCATGCATACCTTTATAGTCGCAATATACACCTTCCTCATTTGTTGTCCTACCTACATTATTCCAAATGAAATTATTCGCTAATCTTTGGTTATAAGTATCACTTTTGCCATGAAATGCCAATTCTTGCCCATTCACCATCTTTTTAATTACCTCATTGATCGGTGCTGATGCTTTGCTGCGCATAAATTCAGTTCCACCATGAATAACTATTGGACCTAAGGAAGTATGTAATAATAAGGCAGCCATCTTAAATTGGTTTTCATCTACTCCGAACCTCCCGTCAAAATCATTTGTTCCAAATTGATCTGCAAGAGCCATGTTATCATGGATATCTAAATAATTGATTCCACTCAAAGGGGTCCTATCTGTGTAAAAGCCAGCAGATAGTCCTTTCATCACATTTTCTCTTTCATTGTATTTTCCTCCTGGCCAACCTCTATCGTTTGTTTTAGATTTGATATCAAATACTGATCCTTTAAAAGCATTTCGGGTATCATCCTGGAAAAAAGTTATAGGCGCATCTTCCTTATACCAATCCCAACTTGGGTTAGATTCAAAGTCGGGATCATTTGAAGCAATCCATGGTTCTCCATATATAATTATATCGTTGCCTAAAGCTTTTCTTAATGCAATTAAGGTTTGTTTATCAATTTGCCCAGCAAGATCAATTCTGAATCCATCAACCCCAAATTCTTCAACAAAATGCTTGCATTGATCAATTAACCATCGTTGCACCATCGGCCTATTTTCTGTTTTTACTTCATTTCCAAATGCCCCTATATGTTTAAAGTTTTTAGTTCTGTAATAGTATCCCATATCAAGTGCATTAAAATGAAAATTAAAATGGCTACCATCCATATTTTCACCCGTGTGATTGGGAACAATGTCAATTATTACAGCAATTTCTTTATCATGGAAAGCTTGAACTAAATCTCTGAACTGTATTCTTTCCGCACCTGGTTCTGTATCTTTTTGTCTGTATTTTGATTCAACGGCAAAAGCATGAGTCGTCCTATATCCCCATTGATAATTCTCCTTGTTGATACCATTTTGGATCATGTATGGATCATTTAGAAAACTAGCTTGCCACAAATCATCTTGAAAATGTAGGAATTCTTGCACTGGTAATAAATGAACTGCATTAATACCCAAATCAACCAAATAATCAAAACCTATCAATTCACCTTTTTCATTTCTAAGTCCTTTTTTTACCATTGCTGGTATGGTCCCTTTCAATTCATTTGAAACTGGCAGCTGATCTGTAAAATCTTGAACATGAACTTCGTATGCAATTAAATCTTTCATTTTCGGAATTCCATTTTTTAATGGCTTTGCAGGTTCTGTTTTTCTAGCTACCCTAGATTTTCCCCAAGCATCCATATTCACCCTTGCATATGGATCAGATATGTGCCCACCAGTTGACTCGAAAGAATGGCTTCCCGGCTCTACTGGATAATGAACAGTAAAATCGTAATATGTGCCTTCTAGATTTTGAGCGAATATGTATTCCCAAACTCCATTTTCATCCACCACCATTTCAACTTGTTGAAAAGCTGTAGAATCATCATGATGTTTGTATAAAAATAATTTTAATGACTCAGCTCTTGGTCCAAAAATCCTGAAACTCGTACTTTTTTGATCTCCAGAAATTTCAGCGCCTAATTTCTTTGAACTGTATAGATGTCTGAACCAACCATCAAATGAGCAAGCTACTTTGATATTAGATTTGAACATTTCAAAATAATGTACTCTCCTTTTATCAAATGGTTTTTCAACATGTACTAAGAATTCAGTTTCTGTATTAGGCAAAATAGCAGAAATTGGTATTTCAATGCCTTCCCAAGTTGTTAATCTATAATCTTTGGGATTTAAAGATCTTTCTACACCTTCGAGTTTTACCCAAATCGAATGATTATCAATAATTTCCGCTTTTAGTTTTGGTACCATAAAATCTTGCATAAAAATTAAATTACCACCTTTTAAGTTAACAGCATTAGACGGTGGTTCCACCCAAATACCCTCATTAATTCTGAATTTAAAAGCACTTTGGGGAGAAATTGTTTTGAATTCCTCATTCATTATTTCTAAAACCCAAAGATCTTTATTGTCTCCAAGTTGTTTCAATTTCCAATTTTCATCATCCATTTCTTGACTCCAATCCCTAAATGATCCTGTAACTGCTACATTACTAACTGTTAAATTATAAATTTCAACGTCATAAATAAAAAATACATTTTCACCCCTAACAGCAAAACCTGAAATTCTTTCTGTTGCCGAAAATTTTTGACCAATTGTCAAATTACAGCCCAACATTAAGAAAAACCATAGAAAATATTTAGAAAATTGCCTCATTTATTAATTATTCAAAATTAAACTGATTTCATTTTTCAAGGTCATTTGTATTACAAATTTACAAACTTAAACTGTAGCAGCCCTTCTAAGTTTATCGTTAATAGCTCTTCCCAGTCCTATTTCTGGGAATAATTCAGTTATGATCAAATCAATGTCCATGGAATCCAGAATTCGCATATAGGCAAAAAGATTTCTTGCAGCTTCATTCAAATCGCCGCTTTTAGACAGGATAAGTTGATTTTCCAAAGGAATCACCTTCCTTGTTTTTTGAAAAGCTAATACGCCTATTCTTTCAATATTATAATTGCCAATTGCCGCTAATGGAGGACTTATCATTACTGGAATTTTAGGTGCATAATGACTTTTCAACATGCCTGGAGCGATAGGATTACTGCTTGAATTTTCTAAAATTTCAATTTCTTCCGTGTATTCTAAAAGGCTTTCAATTGTTATTCCCCCCTTCCGTAAAACATGCAACTTATTTTCCTTCCATTCCACAATGGTGCTTTCTAATCCAACCGCACATTCTCCTCCGTCAAGAATATATTCAATTTTATGCCCCAATTGATCCTGAACATGTTTTGCAGTTGTAGGACTTATATAGCCAAACGGATTTGCACTTGGCGCTGCTAGTGGATATGAAAGCTCAGCCAAAAGCTTTAGAGATAATGGATGATTAGGAATTCTGAACGCTACCTTATCAGAGCCAGACGTTACTAAATCAGGAATTGCTTTTGTTTTTTCTAAAATTATGGTAAACGGCCCCGGCATTAAAGCATTTGCCATTTCCATTAAGATATCTGGGATGTATTTTACATAATCTGTAATTCTTTCTAGGTTGTTAGTGTGTACTATCAAAGGGTCAAAAAAAGGCCTATCCTTAACTTGAAAAATTTTTAAGATAGAATTTTCATTAAGTGCATTTCCAGCAAGACCATAAACGGTTTCTGTAGGTATTGCAATTAACTCGTCTGAATTAAGAATTTGCATTGCTCTATTAATGTCTGTGCCTATATCTGCCATGGCTCAAAAGTATAGCTTTCTTGCTTAGTTTTCTATAAATTATTGGTAACATTAATAAAATCAGATGTTTATTCTAACTAAAAGTTAATGTAGTACAAATGAAAAATGAATAAATTGTTGAAAAAAATAATACTATAAATCGCAAAAAAAACGATACAATTAAATGCTTTTTCAAACTAAAATTTAGTTTGACAATTTCTTATTGATTGCTCTGACTAACCCTGGACCAGCATAAATAATACCACTATAAATTTGAACCAAACTCGCGCCTGCATTCAATTTTTCAACAGCATCTTCGTATGACATAATGCCGCCAACACCTATAATTGGAAGTTGACCAGATGTTTTAGTGGAAATATATTTTATAATTTCTGTTGATTTATCAGCTACTGGTTTGCCACTTAGTCCCCCATTTCCAATAATCTCTACCTCAGCTTGGTTTGTTATCAAATCAGCTCTGGAAATAGTGGTATTTGTTGCAATTATTCCATCTAAATGGGTATTATTTGCAATTTCAATAATATCATCAAGTTGATTATTGTTAAGATCAGGAGCTATTTTCAACAATAATGGTTTCCTCTTTTTTTTATTGCTGTTCAAATCTTGCAATGTACTTATAAGCTTTGTTAAAGGTTCCTTTTCTTGCAACTCCCTCAAACCAGGCGTATTAGGAGAACTTACATTTATTACAAAATAATCAACATATGGAAAAAGAGCATTAAAGGATTTCACATAGTCCTCAGTTGCTAAATCATTAGGAGTAAGTTTATTTTTTCCAATATTTCCGCCAACTATCAGATTTGTTTTTTTTCTGTTTTTGAGTCGTTCGACTAATGCATCCATTCCATCATTATTGAACCCCATTCTGTTGATTAGAGCTTGATCTTTGGGTAATCGAAATAACCTTGGTTTTGGATTACCATCTTGTGGCAAAGGGGTAACGGTTCCAATTTCTACAAAGCCAAAACCCAGGTGTGACATTGTATTATAATATTTTCCGTCTTTATCAAATCCTGCTGCTAGGCCAATGGGATTTTTAAATTTAAGTCCAAATACTGTCCTTTCTAGTCCTTTTTCTGAAGAATCATATAAAACATGAAACAACCATTTCACACCAGGAATTAGAAGAATAAAATTCAATAATTTTACAGTAAAATAATGGGCCCTTTCAGGATCCATTTTGAATAAGATGGGTTTAAGGAAATATTTATACACGCTATTTTAGTTTGAAACAAAAATAGACCTTGAAAAATAAAAATCAACAATCAAGATTAAAAAAAAATAAGTTTAATGAATTCGAGGATATAAAGAGGAATTAACTTGTCATTTCTGCTCCAAGTTTCGCCAAATCTCTTACCAATAATCTTTTTCGATTAAAAGTTAAAAGATTTTTTGATCTAAGTTCATTTAAAACAGTGGTTACCGTTTGTCTTGACGTAGCAGTTAGGTTGGCGATTTCTTGATGTGTAATAAATTTTCTTACCACCCATTCGAAACCTACTCTTTCGCCTTTCTTATTGGCCATATCTAGGAGAAATTCTATTATTCTGGTTCTTGAGTCTTTAAAAACCAAAGATTCCAATCTTTGTTCCATTTCTAAAACTCTAGAGCCCATAATTTTCATCATAAAAAGACTTAAGGAAGTGTGGTCTTTTATAAGTAGATTCATGTCCGCAGTTGAAATAGCGCATACGGTGGTATCTTCCATTGCAAATGCAAAATCTCTTCTTACATTTTCACCAACTAAGGATAACTCGCCAAAAACCTCACCTTTATTTAATATTGCCTTAGTAATTTCTTTATTGGAATCACCATAATTTCCAATTTTCACTCTTCCTCCAGTAATAAAATAAATTTTGTCTGAACTTTGCTCTGGCAGATAGATATATTCTCCTTTTTTAAATACTTTTTGATCATGAGTATCTAAAGCTGCCCCTAATTTTTTAGGGCAAAATATGCCTGTAACGTCAATATTTTCTAAAAACCAGATTGAATTATCCATAATTAAAGCTGTCTTTGGTTTTGCCTGTACTTCTATTAACGTATCTACCATATTAATTGTTTGAAATTTGATTTATAAAACCAAGACGAGCAAAAAAAACTAAACCCCTAAATGTGGAGATTTTAAATCAAAATAAATCGCTTATTCATTATCAGGAGTAAGGTCGAGTCTTTTTATTAAATTAGCGATTAAAGGGTTGACTTCGACCAATTTTTCAAATTTTTCTCGAGGGCTCATAATCTTTGGCTTCTCTACAACTTTAAAATCTGGAAATTTATGGATGTCAACAATGACCTCAATAGGTAAATCTTCAATATTGAAATTAGCCCTAATTTTTTCAATTAATTTTGATTCCTGAAGGATGGTTTCTCGAGCTATTTGAGTTGGAACAAAAGCTTTTATTCCAATGCCTTCAAACTCAAGTATGGTGTTTTTCAGACTTGTAGCTGTAGCTTGCGACTCAATATTTTCAAGGTATTCCTCCCACAATTTTTTCAAATTTCCTGGTGTCATTGGCTCACCCTGAGAAGCTTTTAATGCTTCTTCCTCTGCTACTTGCTTTACTAAAGCTTCCAAAGAATTGATCTTTGGCAAAATTCTTCTTTTCTCTTTTGTAGTGTTTGATATACTAACACTTTTAAATTTTTCGGGTTCTTCAACCTTATTTTCAATGGTTAGTTTTGCTGTGTATGATTCCGACTTATCAAGTTTTGGAGAGGATTTAAGTTCCTCCTTCCTTGTTTCCTCAGGTATAGATTTTACATTAAATGCTCTGTTAATTTTAGCCAT
Organism: Bacteroidota bacterium; assembly: GCA_024642705.1. Lineage (GTDB taxonomy): Bacteria > Bacteroidota > Bacteroidia > Chitinophagales > Saprospiraceae > Portibacter. The sequence continues at coordinate 42,090 of JAHEAQ010000012.1, forward strand.
TTTGCACAAAGCTATTTCAGCATGTAAATTCTTATTTTTTGCTTTTGGAAAATTAATGTCACATTGGTTGGCAATATTCATTGCCGTAAGCAGAAAGTCAGTATTCAATAAACTGGCTTGGTCAATATATTTTTGCTTCAATTGGTCACTTAAATCAATTAGAGATAAAGTGGACTTTTCTTTTGAGACCAACAAATTTCTACAATGTCCAGCTAAGCCATTAATAAAATGATCAGGGTCAAATCCTCTCCTAATAATATCATTAAATTGCAGTAGAATAGATGAAATATCTTCGAGCATTAATGAATCTACAACATTAAAAAACACTTCGTAATCTAAAATATTTAAATTCTGCACAACTGCTTTATAAGTAATAGACTCTCCTGAGCTTGCTATTCTGTCAAAAATTGAAAGCGCGTCTCTCATTGCACCATCAGCCTTTTCAGCGATAATTTGTAAGCCTTCTATTTCGTACGATTTATTTTCTTGTTCAGCAATTATTTTAAGCTGAGTTACCATGTCGGAAGTTTGGATTCTTTTAAAATCAAAAACTTGACATCTTGACAAAATAGTTGGAATTATTTTATGCTTTTCGGTAGTAGCTAAAATGAAAATTGCATAAGATGGCGGCTCTTCCAAGGTTTTCAGAAATGCATTAAACGCGCTTGTTGAAAGCATATGAACCTCATCGATTATAAATATTTTATATTCACCTTGTTGAGGTTGAAAACGAACCTGTTCAATTAATGTCCTAATATTTTCAACGCTGTTATTAGAAGCTGCATCTAATTCAATAATGTTAAACGAAGCATTATCGTTGAAAGATTTACACGAAGAGCAGGAATTACAAGCAGTATGAGCGTTAATTTTATTTTGGCAGTTAAGCACTTTTGCCATTATTCTAGCACATGAAGTTTTCCCCACGCCTCTTGGACCACAAAACAAAAAAGCATGCGCAATCTGATCACTATCAAGTGCTTTCTGTAATGTTGATGAAACATGGGATTGCCCAAGAACTTCATCAAATTGTTGTGGTCGGTATTTTCTTGCTGAAACTATATAACTCATAAGTAGTCACAAATATATAGTTTAGACCTCAGAGTTCAACTTTATATGTAAATATTTTGATATACACTACCCCATTTTATAAAAGTAGAAAAATTAAGTTTTTGCATGTAATGAGAAGAAGCATTTGTAGAAACCAATTTACACGAATTAATTTTCCAACAGAAAATTGAAAACTTAGTTCTGTTAGGTTCAAAAGTAAAATTGAATAAAAGAAAAGGTTAAACCCGCACTATGCATTATACATTCTATTCCTACTGGAAATGACTGCAAAATATACCGCTTCACTAAGTTTTGGTCATAAGTTCATCCTCTGATTCTATCCATTCTTTTTTACATCTTCTGAAAAAAACCCACTCGATACCTGAGATAATTATGAGCGAATGTTAATCAACAATTCTAAAATAAGTGCCAATATCACATTCTGAAGTAAGACATAGAACAAATGTCGCGAAGCAATTTCAATTGAAGTGAAAAAATATTGAACCAGCATTAAACCTGATGTCCGCGGCCGGTTAGAAATAGGACTGACCCCGAAAGTGGATGAGAAGCAAATGAGGAAACCTGCAGCAAATCACCAGGATGGGAGGGAGACAAGTCAAGACTGCTAATTGGCTAGTGCTTTTCTAAAAATGAAATGTGAAAATTTAGAGTCTTTCTTCTAAAGAATATATGTTTTGGCTATCTCGAATTGCAGATTTAGCATTTTATAATTACTAATGAATTTTTCTCTTTTTGATATTTAATTTTTAATTAAAAAAATTAAAGCCATGTTCATTATTGTTTTGACTTCTACTGTACCACATTACCCTTATATTCCGCAAGTTGCTTGGATGTGAAAACAATTAAACTTTAAAGTCCTTTCTTTTAATTTTAAACACTTATCTAGATATATTGCATTTGTTTTTCAAATTTCTAACTATATAAAATGAAAATAAGTCTAGCCCAGTTAAATTTTCATATTGGCAATTTTGAAGGTAATGTCAATAAAATGGTCGAAGCAATAATTGCTGCAAAAGCTGACAAAGTAGACATAATTTGTTTTGCTGAATTGGCAGTTTGTGGATATCCCCCAAGAGACTTTCTTGAATTTGACGATTTTATTAGAATGGCTGAAGAAAGTGTTCATACTTTGAAAGAACATAGCGATGGAATTGCAATAATTGTTGGAGCACCAACCAAAAACCCCATAATTGAAGGAAAAGATTTATTCAATTCAGCTTATTTTTTATACAATAAAGAAATAAAGCACATCTATCACAAATCTCTTTTACCAACTTACGATGTTTTTGATGAATACAGATATTTTGAACCTGCGGAAACATTTGATGTCATTCATTTTAAAGGTAAAAAAATCGCGCTTACCATCTGCGAAGATATTTGGAATATAGGAAATGAAAATCCTTTATATACCATCTGTCCAATGGATGAAATCATGCCACAGAATCCCGATTTCATGATTAATATTTCTGCATCACCCTTCAACTATGAGCACGCCGAAGAAAGAATTCATGTTTTAAAGGCAAATGTGGCCAGATATGGCCTTCCCATTTTTTATGTTAATCATGTCGGAGCACAAACAGAATTAATTTTTGACGGTGGATCAGCAGTAATGTCCCCTTCTGGTGAAGTTTTTGAAGAATTTCCCTATTTCAAAGAATCGGTAAAATCTTTCGATCTAGATGAAGTGATTGCTGGAACCAAAAATATAATACAGCAAAAAAACAGAATTCAAGAAATTCATGATGCTATAATTCTTGGTGTAAAAGATTATTTCGGTAAACTCGGGTTTAAAAAAGCAATCCTAGGATTATCAGGAGGTATAGATTCAGCAGTTACATGCGCTCTTGCTGTTCGAGCACTAGGAAAAGAAAATGTGAGGGGAATTCTTATGCCCTCTGAATTCAGTTCCGAACATTCTGTAAACGATGCGAAGCAATTAGCAGAAAATTTGGGAATTCAATACGATATCATTTCAATCAAAGATCCATATAAAGTATTTATAAATTTGCTAAGTCCATATTTTGATGGGAGAGGATTCGATGTAACTGAAGAAAATATCCAGGCAAGATGTCGAGGACTTATCTTAATGGCAATGTCTAATAAACACGGTAATATCCTACTTAACACCAGCAATAAAAGCGAAATGGCAGTTGGTTATGGAACCCTATATGGTGATCTTGCTGGAGGGATTTCGGTTATCGGCGACGTGTATAAAACTGATGTTTTCAACCTAGCAAATTATATTAATAAGGAAAATGAGTATATTCCAATAAATACAATTACAAAACCTCCATCTGCTGAATTACGTCCTAATCAAAAAGATTCAGATAGCCTTCCAGATTATGAAATACTCGATGAAATATTATTTTTATACATCGAACGTCAATTAGGACCAAAGGAAATAATAATGAAAGGTTATGATGAAAAACTGGTAAGAAGAATATTAAGATTAGTTAATATCAATGAATTCAAAAGACACCAAACAGCCCCAGTTATTAGGGTTTCATCTAAAGCTTTTGGCATGGGAAGACGAATGCCGATTGTAGGAAAATACTTATCTTAATTATAAGATGAATTTAGCCATAACTTACTTGAAAGCAGTCGCTAAATTCATCTCTTTATCATTTCTAATTCAATTTGAATCTTAAGGTTAATCCGCCTTGAGCATTTGTCAAAGGATAAGAAGTATTTACCACTGGGATAGTTCTGCTATAATCAAAGAACAATCTCAATCCTAGATTTTGGTTCACATCATATTCCATAGAAGGGTTAATCCTAATTGATTGTGACCCCCTTGTTTTATCAGCTGGGCCGTCTATTGAATAATTCCAAACCACATCATCTCTAAAAGAAAAGTCAACATTGACTAATAATTCTTTCCCTCTATTATCAGTTATTTTACCAGTGTCACCTCCAATTTTGATTCTAGAATCCTTATTTGGATCTTTCTTCTTTTTTTGTTTTCCTGAGCCTGTCAAAAAAGGAATATCCACATTTTCAAAAGTATATCCAAAACCAAAAACAATTTCTTCAGTATTTGATTCCACCAATTCTTTTCCATTAAAATTCATCCCCAATTCTCTTGCTTTTCGATATTCAAAATTTAAGTTCAAATCTGTTTTTGTCTTTATATCAATTCCTATTAAAGGCGAAAATTGCTCGGAAATGGTGAGTTGAGGAATTTCCAATCTGGAAAAATAATTCTGAGATTGTTGCTCCAATTGAGTGTATATAGTTGAAGCCCCTTGAACAATAAGGTTGTTGTACACAGGGTCTGAATTAAAATTATTCACCCGCATAACAGACTTATATCCGTGCTTGATGTTAAAACTGGAGAAAATATCTTTGAACAAATCCAATTTTGAAAATCCATTGTAATTAACTTCCCAATTTGGAGCAGGGATATAATTCCACAAACTAATTGTGTTTACAAAATCCAAATCTACATCTGTCGGATTAATTCCAGTATAAGTTGCAATAAATGCAGGAACTAAAACCTGGTCAGATTGCCTTCCTAATCCATATTGATAACCTTCATCTATATTATGAGGATCTAAAGCATTAGCAGCTCCAGCTTCTGCAGCTCGCACCGCAAGCCTTTGAGATATAGTTTCTCTGCTGCTTTGAAAATTATCAAACAAACCTTTCAAATCGTTATTGAAAAAAGTATTCATCGAAAAATAGGTAATTTCAAAAGATCCGATATCATTCAAAGCAATCTGCTGATACAACGGATTAAATGCATCAGTGGTGTTCTTAAATTCTTCTAAATGATTGTTGGAATATTTTTTTCTAAAAAAAATGTCTATTTCAAAGTCTCTAACCGGCTCAAGCTCAATTCTAGCATCAAAATTCTGTTGCTTGGATTGATTAACCTGTTGGTTTAAGAATCTGCTTTTACTGAACCATCCTTCTTCAGCCCCTTGATAAAGCCAATTTGACCTATCTGCAGGATCAATATTTGGTTGAATACCTGCCACAAAATCCCATCCAGGAGCAGTGAAATCAGGATTCATTCCTAAAATACTTGTTTTATTTACAAAACCAGGAACTATCGTTGACAAATCCTCTTTGTAAGTCATTTTAATGTTTCGCACCAATAATATTGGACGAAGCATAATTTTTTCTGCTGCAGAAATTTCTCTTTCTTTTTTCTCTTTTTTGGAATCATCCTTTGAATCCCCAGATTTTGGAGTCGTTGTTGCTCTAGATCTTGAACTGCTTCGGTTTGCACTACTGTTTTTTCCTGTATCTATTTGCTTCAGATAGTTCGATTTTCTATACAATTTCTCAAAATCAAAATTCAAATTCAATTGCCGATTTTGACCATTCTGAATCACATTTCCTAATGTATCCACATTTAAAGAAGCCGCTTCCCAATAAAAATCTGCATTATATTGAGCTTTTAATGATGCAAAATCCAAAATTGGAATATTCTTTAAAGGTACATTGTAATTGATGTTCAAATTATGAGAATACGATTTCGTTCTACCAAAATCTTTGATATTGTTTGCCGTATAATCTTTTATTTCTCTATTGGTCACTTCTCCAACTTTCCCTTTTTCCTCACCTCTTTCATCTACTATTCTAGCATTATCAGCAAGACCTACCTGCCTCAATTCATCAACAACACCTAAATTATCTGCAGAAAAACTTAGATTCAAAGATTTTGTAAAGTCCCATTGCAGGTCATACCTTCTATCCCAATTAAATCTTTGGTCGAAAAATCTGTAATCAAATTCTTCTGGTAACCTGTATTTTCTTTCATTGGAATATTTTTTCAACTGGGTATTGAATGTAAATGAATTAGGAAGAAAATTAAAATTTAGCTCTTTAACAAACTTCAAATTCTTATTTCCAACAGATTTAAAGGGTTCAAAATATTTGACATTTCTGCTAAAACTATAATCCACAGAACCTCTTTGATCGTTGGTTAGATCGGACTGAATGATTGGATCTTTTTTCTGAATTTGAGTTATTGCGTAACTAGCACTGAAATTTGAAATATCCCAAGGCATTGGTTTCTTTGTATTTTCAGGATTTCTCTGTTTCCTTACATTTGTGAGATTTAATGTCTTAATAGTGGTATTATCAATTGCCAAATCAAGAATCTCATTTCTTTTATCTGGTTGGGCTAATATTTTTTCAGTAACGGTAAGATCTAAATCATATGGATCAAACTGAGGAGTCTTAGTAACGTTTGCATATTGAGCATAAAATGGAAGACTTAATCTTATAAAACTTGGCAAGAACTTACCCAATTCAAGATTTGTTGCCACATCATATTCAACGACACTTTCCTTGCTCCTTTGGTCTAACTTTTGATCTAAAGCTCCCCATCCAATCGTGTTGAAGGCTCCAGAAAAAGTAAGGTTTCCTACGTCGGCCAATTGAAGGTCCATCCTCGCTAATCCTGCGACACCACCTCGCTCATCAAGTCCACTCATTCTTAATTCATTAACCCAAACGGTCCCTTCGATTGGCTTGTTAGATTTGGATGAATTTCTTATTCCTATTTGGATTCCTTTAATGTATCCCAAACTAGGATTCCCCTTGATGTAGGCTCTACTTTCAGGCTGATCAACAACCTGAGCAGGGAAAATTTCACCAAATTCACCACCTTCCAGATTTCTCAATTTTTTAATTTCTGTAAACGCATCTAAAGGGATATCCAGCATATTATCTACAAGCCAAATCTCCTCAGGATCATTGATACTTCCTAGCTTATCTTTGTCAGATAATGTCAACGGAACAACATATTCATAATAGTTTTCAGAAAAATCTTTTCCAAGTCTAACAAATAAACTCAGATCTCCTTTTTCTAAAATTTCTGGTGATTCCGCATGGATAAACATTTGCAACCTTTTGAAAACCCGAAGATCAACTCTTGTTAACTTAATTATGCTAGCTTCACAGTAATCATCTGTTACATTTGACAAATTTTTGAAATTTAGCGCAATGGATCTTTCATCTTGAGGCAACTGAGCATAACTTGTAAATACCCTTTCTCTTTTGATGCCTTTTGGCAATACATAATTAAATGGAGTCCTTGAACTATTTTCTTCAATACTAACTTTATCAACTGAAAAATCTACAGGATTGGTACCATCACCACATGAAGGAACATATCTTCTCCACTGATTTCTTATTAATTGAAGGTCTGCAAATCTAAAGGTCTTCTGTGTTGAAAAACCTTTCAGATACATTCTAACAAACTGAATAGATTGGAATCCCTGAATGCCACCTACAGATTTACCTTCGCTAAGAGGAATTCTAAATCTGTACCATTTTTCATTTCCAGACGGCCCTAATGTTCTTGATTCTGTTACATATTTTGCTGCGGTTTCGTCTAATTCGCCATTGCTATTGAAAAGTTTTATTTCATACTCATAATAACTCTCACCTTGATCAAGTGATCCGTTATTATTTAGATCTTCAGAATCTGGCAATGGGTTTCCTCTTTCAAATTGTGTTGCATTTGGATTTGGTGCATTCCCTTCTGGGCCATTAAACTGATAATATCTTTGAAAAAGCGAATTTTCATTATTAAAATCATCTTTACTTCCAAAGTAAATAAAATTATCATTTGACGGATCTTTCCGCACATCTGCAAGAGGGAAATTAGCTTCTACTTTTTCCAAATAATCTCTGAAATTTTCCCTTTCCTGAGGGTCAGTTAATCCATCAAAACCAATATCTTGCTGATCTCTAAATTCTTGATCGAATCCATTTACTCTTGGTGTAACCAAAGGAACTTTACCCCATTTCGTATCTTGAATAGGTAAAGCTGTTGCCGGATCTGTTGGGATACCATTTTCATAAAACTGAAGGTTATCTCTCAATACATCTTCTGAAACATTACCTAAATTAAAAAATAATGACCCTGCTTCATCAGGCAAATGATTCAACTCTGCTCTTGAATTTATATATGGGTTCAACATCCAAAACTCTATAAATTCAACATTCGCTTGTTCGAAATTTGTGTTGTTCAGATATCTCATTATTCCAGCCCATCTCTTTTCCGGATTTTTTAATTTCATTTTCTTTGTCTCATTATCCCAAAAGGAACCAGAAGAAACATCAGATCCTGCTGGTGGATCAAAATTATAAGGACCCCTTTCTTCAGGATAATAGGTCATGTCAAATGTCAAAATATCTGAAAAATTTCCAGGTTGAACAAATTTATTTGGGAACAATTCCGTCAGGTCAACTTGCCTAGTATACGGATCATTTTGGTCCACCGAATTTCTGATTCCTCCACTTCCTCTTTCCATGATATACCAATTCAACATTGCTCTATTGTATCCGTATCTTAGATCATTTGCAAATTCACTTTCAGGAAAAGTAATCCCTTTACCTCCAGGAACACTGGCAAGCACCCATTTATTGGCTTGAATTCCTAAAGGGATTGCACTAGATGCACCTTCAAAATCATCCAACATTATTATACCATCTTTTTCTTCTCCTCCATTTATTGCTCTAGCATGTCCGGGTTTTAACGCTGCTACTTCTGCATTAAAACTTATGCTCGAAGGGGCTTTTGTAGAATAAAAAGGCAGTTGGTCTAAAGCTCTAGTAACCCATGGTACCTCGTTACTATAATTTAGGTCCAGTCCATAAATTCTATTGTTAATCGGATCATCACCAATATTAACCTTTTCTGTATACGGCCGCTCAAAAAGGTGCATATATGTTGCACCTAAATTCAAATGTTTATTAAATTCATAATCGGCTCTAGTTCCGATCATTGCCTTTTGATTCAAAGAAAATAATGAATTATCTTCATAAGAAACTCGGATCGGAATCCCTTGCTGTAGATATGCATCATTAAGTATTCTTATTTGACCTATTCCATAATTTATCTCATAATCAATTCCAGGTTTCAATAATTGACTTCCTGCTCTTACCGTTACAGATCCTTCAGGTATATTCCATGCTCCCAAAGATATTTCCGAAGACACACTAGATTTGAATTCACCTTTCATCACAAATCTGTTTCTTTCTAACCTTTCTTGAGCTTTAAATAAGGTCCTATCATACAATTCTTGATAAGCAAATTCCTCGGCAAGGACAGGATCATTCAAAAGTGTCGATAAAGAAGATCCGAAGGGTTCCAATACTGGAAAAATTATACTTCCTGTTCGCGGAATAATCGTTACTCCATCAACAAAATCAAATATTCCATCTTGCTGAGGGTCATTGAAAATATTCAATCGGTCCAAATTAAATACATCCAACAATGGCTTGTTAAAGAAACCTTCACGCGGAATATATCTCTTTAATGATCCATCAGAGTTGTCTTCATAGAAAATATCAAATTTGAAACTCTCTCTATCCAATTGTGAAGCTCCAATAGAATATACATTCTTCATCATCAAGTCCCAGTTCGGCTCATCCACATTTTGGGTGGTATTTTTTAATAATCGAGCAAATAAATTCTGAGGTGGAACTTCATAACTCACATCATTTGCCATTTCTCCCACTTGATATACTTCAGAACCATTGTAAGAATAGGAATATTGATAGGTTACTGCTAAAACTTGATTCGGTCGCAATCTGATATTCAAAGAAATAAATCCCAATTCAGGATGAAATGTAAATTCAGAAGGCCGCAATTGCCTTGCCTTAAGCACTTCGAAATCCTTAGTTTGTGTTAATCCATATTTAGTTGCAAGTACGGTTGCAGCAGTAGTTTGATCTCTTGCGGAAGGATCATTGACTATCTGATCGTACAAATCATTCACTCTGTTATCTGGCAAAACAATATTGCCAGTATAATCTCGAAATGTAGGATTGTTAGCTTCTGTAGAAGGGTTAACAGCTCCTTTATTTGTTAAATTCTCTTCGTCTCCGACACCTAAATCTGCTAAAGCAATGATATTTCTTAATCCATCTGTTTCATTTCTGTCATTTGTTATCCAAACTTGAATTTTGGTAACCCGAAACGGAGTCGTAATTTGAGGCAAATTTTTAAGCGCCCCTTCGTAAGTATTTCTGTTAAAATTCGAAATAAAGAAGTGCCTATTGTCATCGTATTCATCTGGCCTAATCTCGAATTCCTGACTCAATCCTCCCGATTGTATGGTAAGTTCTTCTTGAGAAGAATTTTTCTGAGAGGCAATAGTAGTTAACCTTAGTTTTCCAAATTGGGTTTCTACTTTGATACCAAATAAATTCTGGCCTCCTTGAATTAATGAACTCCTCAAAGGCAAACTCACATTCCCAGCTTCAACTTTTTTAATTATTTCATCTTCACTCCATTGCTCACTGTCATATGCTAATTTGACTTTGTCGTCAAAATTAAAAGTGGATTGAGTATTAAAATTAAAATTAAGGTTCATTTTGTCGCCAATATTTCCATCTACACTCATCTTGATGTCCATATCGAAATCAGGTCCCCATTGCACTTGATTCCGTAAAGGAATGTTTGGATTTTTTGTTTTTTGATAAAATCCTAACAATGTGATGTCAATATTCCCTTTCGGCTTTATAGTTATTTCATTTCCTCCAAATAATCTATCAACCAAATTTCTTTGAATATTCACATTTGATATTGGATCAATTTTTCCACTACTTCCCCTTGAGGAGCTTTCTACTCCTGCCATTTTATTGAAATAATTTCTTTCTTGTTGTTTACTTTTCCAGTCCAAATACTCCTGAAAAGTCATGTATGTCGGCATTCTATAATATTCATCACCAATTTTTTCAGTCAGAATATAATTTCCAGTGATGGGATCGTATTCTACGTCCTGAGTAATCAGCGAAGTATTAATATCAAAAGGATTTTTATTTTTATCTGTTATAAAATCACCTTGTCTATCTTTTAATGGAATGGTATCTTGAATTGTGATGGTCTTTTGCTCTTCCATCAGAGGTGATGGTAGTTCGAAACCTCCTGCCGTTAATTTGAAAACAGTAAAAATTAATGCAATCGCCAAAACCATTGGAATGGTTAATTTATTCATTTCGCTCTTAGTTCCAGTATAATTATTTATATCTAATTTCATTTGGTATTTTATCTTAACGCTAATTTTCTCATTTAGCGTGTGCACATTTTCATTATCTCAGTTGCTTTAATACTTCTTTAATCAGATTCTCAACATTTGCAGTAGGATCAGACTGAGAAATTACTTTATCGAGCATTTTTTCTATACTCATTTTTGGAAATCCTAAAGCAATTAAGGCAGATAACGCCTCATTTCTATTTGTATTGTGATTTGCTCCAATAGAAATGATCGGACCATCCACATTTTTAATTACTTTATCTTTCAATTCAAGAATAATAAGTTTGGCAGTTTTAGGTCCTATTCCTTTAACTTTATTAAATGTGTAAACATCTTCATGAACTATTGCCTTTTGAACTTCAGGAGGTTTCATAGAGGAAAGTACAACTCTTGCTGTATTTGGTCCGATACCTGATACTGAAATTAACAATTGAAACAACTCTTTTTCTTCTTTTGTAAAAAAGCCATAAAGCAATTGCGAATCTTCTTTTACATGAAAATGAGTAAACAACTTAACTTCGTCTAGTTTCTCGATTTCGGAATAAGTATTCAAGCTTATATGAATATGGTAACCAATTCCATGCGTTTCCAAATATACATCAGTTGGACTTTTATAAGTTATTTTTCCTGTTATGTATGCGTACATTATCTAATTTATACTGCGAAAATAAAAGAATTCTTTAATTTACATATTATGATTTATTACAATATGTGTGCCTACTTTGTCCAATTAGGTTTTTAATCAAGAAAAAATAGGCATGCTTTAATAAAACTTTATCTTTGGGCTTTGTTAAAATCTGAATCAAAGAATCGATTATTATGAATATTTTAATTTTAGGAAGTGGTGGAAGAGAACATGCTTTTGCTTGGAAAATTAGCCAAAGTCCTCATTGCGAAAATCTATACATTGCACCTGGAAATGCAGGAACCAATATTTGTGGTAAAAACATACCTATTGACATTCTTAATTTTGAATCCATTGGAGATTTTTGCTTAAAATCAAAAATTGACATGGTTTTAGTGGGCCCTGAAGCTCCATTAGTGGCAGGAATTAAAGATTACTTCAAGTCGCAAAAAACACTTTCACATATTGCACTAATTGGACCCTCTAAGGAGGCTGCGCAACTTGAAGGTAGTAAAGCTTATGCAAAGGCTTTCATGTCGGAGTTTGATATTCCAACTGCGGCATATGGTGAATTTACATTGGAAAATATCCAAGAAGGTATCACATTTATTAAAAAACAAACGCCACCAATTGTATTGAAAGCTGATGGTTTAGCTGGAGGTAAGGGTGTATTGATTATATCAGACATTGAGGAAGCAATCGAATCATTCAAATCAATGTTAAATGGAAAATTTGGTGAAGCAAGCAGTAAAGTGGTTATCGAAGATTTTTTGGATGGCATTGAGTTTTCCGTTTTTGTAATGACAGATGGAACTAATTATAATATTTTACCTATTGCAAAAGATTATAAAAGAATTGGCGAAAAAGATACCGGCCTAAATACTGGTGGAATGGGTGCTGTTTCTCCAGTTCCATTCATTAATAAAAAGTTTTTAGATAAAGTAATCTCAAAAGTTATTAAACCCACTATTAATGGCATAAATCATCGAAAACTTGATTATACTGGTTTTGTTTTTATTGGACTCATAAAAGTCGGAGACGAACCTATTGTTATTGAATACAATTGCAGAATGGGCGATCCAGAAACGGAGGCTGTTCTTTTAAGAGTTGAAAATGATTTTCTGCAAAATTTAATTGATCTAAGTAAAGGAAACATTTCAAACAGTGAAATTAAAATTTCTCCAAAATCAGCAAGCACAATAATATTGGTTTCTGGAGGATATCCTGAATCTTATGAAAATGGTAAAGAAATAAGCGGTTTAGATCAAATTGAACAAAGTATTGTATTTCATTCTGGAACGAAAGAAAAGGAAGGCAAAGTTTATACCAATGGAGGAAGAGTTATCGCAGTAAGTTCCCTAGCGGATTCAAAAGAAGAAGCTCTTTTCCTTTCCAATAAAAATGCAGAAAAAATAAATTTTACAGGAAAATATTATCGCAAGGATATCGGTTTTGATTTGTAGAAAAATAGTATCCCTAAATTAATTGACACGGGCATAAAAATAAAATTTCGAATTTTATGAAATATTCCATTGAGGAAATAAGTGAAATTATCCATGCTCAAGTTCTGAATGAACAAATCTATCCTTATGATATTAATGAGGTCTATTATGATACACGAAAAGGAAATTTCTCAAATGATGCCATGTTTTTGGCCATTGACGGCAAAAATGCGGATGGGCATCAATATATAAAATATGCCTATAACCAACTGCAGACGAGAAATTTTTTAATATCAAAAGCTATTGACACAAATGATTTTCCAAATTCCAATTTCTTGCTATGTGAAAATGTTATAACTGCTCTGCAAAAATTAGCTATGCACCATCGTGGCCTGCATCATATTGATACAATTGGCATAACAGGCAGTAATGGAAAAACCATAGTCAAAGAATGGATTTTTCAATTAATAGAAGATCAATTGAATATAGTTAGAAGTCCAGGTAGTTTTAATTCGCAATTAGGTGTTCCGATCTCAATATTAAAAATAGAACCATTCCACAATCTTGGTATTTTTGAAGCTGGAATCTCTAATGAAGGGGAAATGGAGATTCTAGCTGAAATTATAAAACCTCAATTTGGTATAATCACTAATATTGGAGAAGCTCACAGCGCAGGTTTTCAAAATATAAATGAAAAATTAGCAGATAAATTGAAACTTTTTCATTCCTGCCAAAGAGTTCTTTATTGTATGGATCAAAATATAATCCACCAAGCATTAAAATCATCATTTCCAAATATTGAACTCATTTCGTGGTCTGTATTAAATCAAAATGCCGATTACTATGTTCAATTTCATGATCATAAAAACAATTCCACTATCCAGGTTTCTGGAAAGAAAAATGCTGTTTTTCAAATTCCTTTTTCAGATCAAATTTCAAAAGAAAATGCCGTTTTTGCAATTATTACAGCTTTGGAATTCGGAATTAATACCGAAATATTAGCTCAAAAAACACCAAATCTTCAAGCCTTGAAAATGAGGCTTGAAATGAAACAGGGGATCAATAATTGTTTTTTGATAAACGACAGTTACAGTTCTGATTTTCTTGCTTTAAGTTCAGCACTTCACATACTTGAACAGCAACAAAAAAAATCTAAAAACACTTTAATTTTATCTCAAATTGAAGAATCTAACTTTTCTGATGAAATATTGCTTGAAAGAATTGCAGGAACCATTGGTAATCATGCTATAAATAAAGTAATTGCTGTTGGCATAAAACTTAAAAATCTCAAATCTTATTTGGATAAAAATATTGAATTTCAACACTTTGAAAATACAAATAATTTATTGGAAATGTTTTCAGAATTTGAAGTTGAAAATGAAAATATTCTAATTAAAGGTGCCAGAAGCTTTAACCTCGAAAAAGTCTTCCAATTGCTTTCCACCAAGGTTCATCAGACTGTCCTTGAAATTGATCTTGAAGCAATGAGGCACAATCTTTTTGTATTTCGTTCTTTTCTTGAAAAAGGGACGAAATTAATGGTTGTGTTAAAAGCATCAGGATATGGCAGTGGCAGCACAGAATTGTCAAGATTCCTAGCTTTTCAACGTGTAGATTATATCGCTGTAGCTTACATAGACGAGGGAATAGAGCTAAGAAAATCAGAAATTGATATACCAATTATGGTAATGAATCCTGAAGAAAGCGGATTTGCACAAATGATTAATTACAGACTTGAGCCAGAAATTTATAGTTTGACACAATTAAGGCAACTTCTAGCTTATTTGCCCAATGGAAATTATCCAATCCATTTAAAAATCGAAACAGGAATGAATCGATTAGGAATTGAAATGGAAGAGATAGAAGAAATAACCAATCTTATCAATGAATCAAAAAAAGTCAGTGTTGCTTCCATATTTTCTCATTTAGTAGGAAGCGACAATAAAATATTTGATAAATTTTCAATGCAACAAATTGAAACTTTTGAAAAAGCTTTTGACTTGATAAGTCTTAGAATTGGATATTCGCCAATTCGGCACATATTGAATTCTAATGGCATCTCAAGATTTCCTGAATATCAATATGAAATGGTTCGCTTAGGAATTGGACTTCACGGTATTTCAGATGACGCTTCAATGAATAAACGCCTTCAAAAAGTTCAAACATTAAAAACTAGAGTTTCACAAATAAAAAACATTGCAAAAGATGAAACCGTTGGGTACAATCGAAAATTCAAAGCCTTAAAAACAACAAAAACAGCCACAATCAATATTGGTTATGCTGATGGTTTACCAAGGAATGCTGGGAACTTAAATTATTCAGTTTTGATTAATGGCTATCCAGCACCAATTGTAGGAAATGTTTGCATGGATATGTGCATGATCGACATATCTGATTTAAACGTAAAAGTAGGTGATGAAGTAATCATTTTTGGAGCGCATTGGCCCATAGAAAATCTGGCTCTAGCTTGCGAAACGATACCATATGAAATTCTTACACGTTTATCTACTAGGATACATAGAATTTTTAGTAGAGAATAAGCAATATTTAAGTTAATCTTTATGTTTTTCTATTCTAAGTATAATGATGATTTTATTCATATTTCAAATGACAATATCCCAAAACAGAGATTTTAAATCAAGTGTACATTAAGGTGCAATAATTTATTACTTTTGCGGTGTTAAAATAACCAATCGGCGCATAAATGAAACGAGTTAATATTTTATTATCAATTCTTATATTATTTTTTACCCTAAGCATTATTAGTGCACAGGGTGATGACAAAGTATTATTTACAGTAAATAGTACCCCTGTTCAACTTTCTGAATTCGATTACATTTATAACAAAAATAATGGAGACAAGGCGGATTATAGTAAGGCCAATATCCAGGAATATCTTGATTTGTACATAAAGTTCAAACTAAAAGTACAGAAAGCAAGAGATATGAAACTTGATACTATTCCTGAATTAATATCAGAACTTGCCGGATATAGAAAACAACTAGCAGATTCCTATCTAACAGATAAAGAAGTTACAGAAAATTTAATTAAAGAGGTATACGACCGTCAACAATATGAAGTTAAAGTAAGGCATATCCTAATTAAAGCTGACTCAAGAGCTACGGATGCTAGAAAGATGGAAGCTAAAAAGCAAATCGAAGACCTTAGAAAAGAAATTGTTTCTGGAACAAGTTTTTCTAATATAGCAATGACGCATAGTCAAGATGCAACTACAAGAAATGAAGGAGGTGAATTGAATTATCTAACTGCGATGCTTCCAAATGGCTATTATGCCTTTGAAAATGCTATGTACAGTTTGAAACCAGGAGAAGTTTCTGAACCAGTTTTATCGAATGTAGGTTATCATTTGATTCAATTGATAGATAAGCGATCAGCTAGAGGAAATATTGAAGGAGCTCATATTTTAATCCGTAAAAAGGATAAAAATCTAATCGTTCCAAATGTTAAAGGTAAAATTGATAGCATTTTTCAATTGCTAAATCAAGGTGCAAATTTCGAAGAGTTGGCAAAAAAATACTCTCAGGATGCAAATAGCTCAGATAAGGGCGGAAACATTGGAATTTTTGGTAGCGGAACTTATGAAACTACATTTGAAAATGCAATATTCAGTTTAGAAAAAAATGGCGATTACAGCAGGCCAGTAGAAACTAGTTTGGGATGGCATATTGTAAAAAGAGTTAACAAGCCAGAAAATGATAGCTATGAAAAAGCTCGAAGAAAACTTCAAGTTCAAATAAGAAATGATTCTAGATATGAAATATCTAGAAATCAAATGATAGAGCAGATAAAAATAGATGCTAATCTAAAAGAGAACAAAGAAGTATTGAAGGATTTTTATTCAAATCTTGACGAAAGTTTTTATTCTTTCAATTGGCAAATAGATCCCAACAATCAGCAAACACTTCTTTCTCTTGATGGCAATGATTATACCGTATTAGAATTTGCTACTTATTGTAAGAACAATACTAAAACCAGACTTAGAAATAGTAAAACCACTCCACTTCAAAATTCTGTTGAAGAGTTGTATGACGAATATCTTCACGAACTTTGTTTAAAGTATGAAGAAAATAATCTAGAAAATAAATATCCTGATTTTAAAGCGCTAATGCGTGAATATGAGGAAGGCATATTATTATTCGAAGCTACAAAATTGAATGTTTGGGACAAAGCTTCTCAAGACACTTCAGGTCTTCGAGTTTTCTTTGAAAAAAATAGAAATAACTATTTGTGGAAAGAAAGAGCAAATTTAGAGACCTATGTTATCAAAACCACAGATGAAAAATTGATTAAAAAAATTACTAAATACATCAAGAAAAACACTTCTGAAAAAGTATTAGCAAAATATAGTACAGAACAAACGCCAATTTCATTTTCTGAAGGAATATTTGAAAGAGGCGATCTTGAAGTTGCAGGAATCAAATTCACCCCTAAATCTATTTCAGATGCAAGACCAAATTTTGACAATAAAACCTTTACTATTCGTAAAATTACCAATACAACTCCAGCTACTCCTAAAACTTTAAAAGATGCTCGAGGTTATATTATTGCTGATTATCAAGATTATCTTGACAAAAAATGGATTGAAAAATTAAAAAATGAGTATGAGGTGGTAGTAAATAAAGATGTTTTAAATAGTATTATTAAATAGTGAACAAAATCAATTTTTATATTTTATTGAGTTTAATTCCGATTATTTCGTGCACTCCAAAATCGGATGATCTAGAAACTGAGAATCCTATACTTGCCACAGTATTTGATAAAAACCTTTATATTTCAGATATTTCACCCTTAATTCAAACTGAAGCAACGAAAGAAGATAGTATTTTATATTCTAATTCTCTTGTTGAGAAATGGGTAAGAGAAACTGTTTTATTGTATGAAGCTGAAAAAAATATTCCAGCAGATCTCGATATAAAAAAAATGGTTAATGATTATAGATCTTCATTAATATTAATGAATTATCAACAAAAGTTAGTTCATGAAAAATTAGATACCCTGGTTACTAAGAAACAATTAGAAGATTATTTTGATGAAAATAGTTCACAATATAAATTAAGCGAACCTATTGTAAACTGTATTTTTTTAAAAGTAGAAAAAGAATCAAAATCAATAAAAAAAATAGAATCACTTTGGAAGGCTAAAAAATATACTGAAATTGGCGAGATTGATATTGAAGAATTTGAATTGAAATTGACAGATGAAAATCAGTGGTATGCTTGGAAAGATATAAAAGCTTTATTACCAAATTCTCTTTGGTCTTTTTCAGAATTAAAAGCTAAAGATTTTAAAAGTAAGACTTCTGGAAATTATAATTATTACATTAAAGTTTTTGATTACAAAGACGAAAATCAAATTCCTCCGTTATCTTATATTGAAGATCAAATTACAAAGTTAATATTGCATCGAAGACAAACGGATCTTTTGAACAAAGTAACAGAAGAACTTTATGAAAAATATTCAAAAAATAATAATATTCAAATAAATATATAAATGAGATATACAATAGCGATAATTTTTCTACTCATTGCAAACTTTGCAGCTAAAGCTCAATTGCAAGGAAAAATTATCGATAAAATAGTTGCGAAAGTTGGAGGAGAATACATTTTGCTTTCTGATGTTGAAAAACAATATGCATATGCAAAACAAGCTCAACCTTCTTTAGAACCTTCCTACAAATGTGATGTCCTAGAAAATATTATAGCACAAAAAATAATGGTTCATCAAGCTAAATTAGATAGTATCGAATTAGGCGATGATGAAGTTGAAGCCCAATTAGAATATAGAATTGAAAATATTCTGAATCAAATGGGTAACAATGAAGCTTTTTTTGTTGAATATTATGGTCAAACTGTTAATGAAGTTAGGGAGTGGATGAGAGATGATCTAAGACAACAACTGCTTTCTGAAAAAATGCAGAAACAAATTATTAATGAAGTAAATATACGCCCTGAAGAGGTTGTTGAATTTTTCAAGTCTATTCCAAAAGATTCATTACCGCTTCTTAATGCTGAAGTGGAGTTAGCTGAAATTGTTATGAAACCTGAAGCCAGTCAGGCTTCTAAGGATAAATCTTACGAATTTCTATTAGATTTAAGAAGACAAATTGTGAATGACAGTGCCGATTTTGCAACATTGGCAAAAAAATATTCAGATGATTTGGGTTCGGGAGCTAAAGGCGGCGAATTGGGTTCTCAGAAAAGGGGAAATTTTGTTCAAGAATTTGAAGCGGTGGCTTATACTTTGGAGAATGGAGAACTCTCGGAAATTGTGGAGTCAGAATTCGGTTATCATTTAATACAATTGAATGAAAGGAGAGGTAATGTAATTAATTCAAGACACATATTAATTATACCCGAAGTAACGGATGAAGATAGAAATAAAACAAAATTGTTTCTGGATTCACTTAGGGTTCTTATAGAAAGTGATTCTTTGAAATTTAACGATGCAGTAAAAAAATACTCGAATAAAAAAGTCGAAAGTTATACGAATAATGGAAGAATGACGAATCCTGCAACAGGATCAACTTTTTATTCCACCAACGAGTTGCCTCCAGAAAT
This sequence comes from Bacteroidota bacterium, assembly GCA_024642705.1. GTDB lineage: Bacteria > Bacteroidota > Bacteroidia > Chitinophagales > Saprospiraceae > Portibacter. The sequence goes on from JAHEAQ010000012.1 coordinate 61,807, forward strand.
ATATTTTGGAATCGAAGAATTAAATGTAAATGAAATTTCAGCGCCAATTGAATACCAAGATAGAGGCGGGGATATAATGTTTCGAATAGTTCAATTGCAATCAAAAACAAAACCCCATATTGCAAATCTCAAGCAAGATTATTCCAAGTTGCAAAACTTTGCAGTTGAAAGTAAGAAAAATGAGTATTTCAATGAATGGATCATTTCGAAATTGAACTCTACTTTCATGGAAATTGATCCAAAATATCAAACTTGCCCTAATATTAGCGCATGGATTGAGGCAAAAGCTCAATAAAAAAGTATAAAATGAAAATTGTTTCCTGGAATGTAAATGGAATAAGAGCAGCAGTAAAAAAAGATTTTGTCTCTGAACTACAAAAGAGCAGTGCTAACATTTATTGCATTCAAGAAACAAAAGCTCAAGACGAGGAAGTGTCTAAAGCACTAAGTGACATCAAAAATTTCCACATAAATTCTAATTCAGCTGAAAAAAAAGGGTATTCAGGAGTAGCCATTATTTCAGATCAAAAACCATTAGAAATTTCTAAGGATATTGGAATTGAAGAACATGACATGGAAGGTAGAGTCATCACGACTGCTTTTGACAAATTTTATCTTATTAATGTTTATGTTCCAAATAGTGGTGCCGATTTAAAAAGGCTTGATTATCGCTCAAAGTGGGACAAAGATTTTGCATCGTATTTGAGCAAACTTAGAAAAAACAAACCCATCATCGTTACAGGCGATTTTAACGTGGCACATCATGAAATTGACCTTGCTCGCCCAAAATCAAATTACAATAAAACTTCAGGATATACTCAGACAGAAATAGATGGTATGGACGGGCTCCTTAATGTTGGCTTGATAGATTCCTTCAGACATTTACACCCTGAAAAAGTGCAATATAGTTTTTGGAGCGTCAGATTTGGAGCAAGAGCAAAAAATGTAGGTTGGCGACTTGATTACTTTTTAGTGGATGAGAGGCTAATGAAAAATATTTCCAAAGCTGAAATCCATGATCAAATTATGGGAAGTGACCATTGTCCAATTTCATTAGAACTTTCTTTCTAAATAATTCCAATAAAAAAGACCGATTCTACCCCCCAGTGAAACCGGCCTTTATTTTGATATTAAAAAGTATTCACCTTTATTATCACTACGATTTATATAGTCCATATATCTTGCCAAAAATTCCCGGATAACTTTATAAATTATCGTCATTTTACATATTTATTATCTTAATAAGCATTAGAGTTTGGTCCTGAAAAGGAAATAAAAAGTAAAAATTTATATACGAAAAATAAATATTTATTTGAAATTCCTATCTGAATTGAAGATCAGTTAAATGTGAAATACAGTAATTTTTTATATGTCAAAAGACAGAATGTCAAATTTCCCTTTTAATTTTCCACGATTTAGGACATTTTGACATTAAAAACTGCATGGCACATGCTTTGTTCTACTGTTCTTAAAAAATATAATTTTATGGAAAAAGGACATATTTCTGTACAAACGGAGAACATATTTCCGATAATTAAAAAATTTCTTTATTCTGATCATGAAATTTTTCTAAGAGAAATAGTTGCTAATGCAACGGATGCAACAACTAAATTAAAAACATTAAGCATTAAAGGTGATGTAGAAGGAGATATTGGTGATTTAACAATAGATATTATTCTTGACAAAGAAGCAAAGACTTTAACCATTAGAGATCGAGGGCTTGGAATGACTGAAGCCGAAGTGAAAAAATATCTCAATCAAGTTGCTTTTTCAAGTGCAGAATCTTTTCTGAAAAAATATAAAGATGACGCTACAATCATTGGTCATTTTGGACTCGGATTCTATTCTTCATTTATGGTTGCTAACCAAGTAGAAGTAGTTACAAAATCGTTCAAAAAAACTGCTAAAGCAGTCAGATGGATTTGCGATGGAAATCCAGAATATGAAATTGAAAACACGAAAAAAGAATTTAGAGGCACGGATGTAATTCTTCATATCAATGAAGAAAGTGTAGAATTTTTGGAAAAATCAAAAATCGAAGGATTACTTAAAAAATATTGTAAATTTTTACCTTTTCCTATTCGTTTTGGGACAAAAACAGATACCACTTGGGAAGGAGATGGTGAGGATAGGAAAAAAATAGATACAGAAGTAGATAATATCATCAATGATGTTGCGCCGCTTTGGAAAAATAGCCCCACCAATATTGATGATGAGGAATATAAAAAATTCTACAAAGAACTTTACCCTTTTGCAGCTGATCCATTGTTTTGGATTCATCTTAATATTGATTATCCATTCAACTTAACCGGAATTTTATATTTCCCGAAATTGAACAAAGGACTCGAAGTTCAAAAGAACAAAATTCAATTGTACAGCAATCAAGTTTATGTTACTGATGACGTAAAAGATATTGTTCCTGAATTTCTTACACTTTTGCATGGAATAATTGATTCTCCGGATATTCCATTGAACGTTTCAAGATCTTATCTGCAGAGTGACGCAAGCGTGAAAAAGATCACTAGTTACATTACAAGAAAAGTGGCAGACAAGCTTAATAGTTTATTCAAAGAAGATCGAAAAACCTTTGAAGAGAAATGGGATGAAATAAGCGTTTTTGTAAAATATGGAATGATTTCAGAAGAGAAATTTTATGAGAAAGCAGAGAAATTTGCCCTTTTCAAAAATATTGACAAAGAATATTTCACTTTCGAAGAATACCAGGAAAAAATAAAACCTGTTCAAACGGATAAGAATAACAAACTTGTTTATCTCTATACCAATAATAAGGATGAACATTTCAGTTATATCAATTCTGCAAAAGATGCAGGATATGATGTATTGGAATTTGACACCATCATAGACAATCATTTTATTCAACAATTAGAATATAAATTACAGGATGCATCTTTTGTTCGTGTAGATTCTGATACTGTTGATAATCTGGTTCAAACAGATGAAAAGAAAGAATCTGTGCTGTCCGATGCCGATCAAGAAAAAGTAAAAAATATATTTACTAAAGTAATTGACGACAAATCCGCACATATTGAACTAAAAGCACTTTCACCCAATGATTATCCAGTGGTTTTGACCAAACCAGAGTTTATGAGAAGAATGAAAGAAATGCAACAATTGCAAGGAATGGGATTAGATAATTTCCCAGATAGTTACAATGTGGTCATTAATACGAACCATCCTCTGGTTGCTGAAAAATTAGTTAGAATGAAAAGCGAAGAGAAGAGAGAACAATTTGCTGATTATCTCCAAAATTTAGCGAGATTGAATCAAAACATGCTTAAAGGTGAAGCATTAAGTAAGTTTATTCAACAAAGCATTGAATATGCTAAAGTATAAATAAAAAAAGGGGGCTTAATTGCCCCCTTTTTTCTATATTTTTATTGCCTACCCTTCTACCAAGGTTCCTACTTTTTTCCCTTGAACGATGGCCAATAAGTTTGAATCATCGTTAATGTTAAATACAATTATAGGTAAATTATTTTCTCGACACAAAGTAAAAGCTGTCATGTCCATCACTTTAAGACCAAGGCTAATTACTTTGGAAAAAGAAAGATTGGTAAACATTTCTGCATTTGGATCTAATTCCGGGTCAGCATTATAAATTCCGTTCACTCGGGTTCCTTTCAAAATTACATCTGCACCAATTTCATTTGCTCTTAATGCTGCAGCAGAATCGGTTGTGAAATAAGGACTTCCTGTACCAGCAGAAAAAATAACAACTCTCCCTTTTTCTAAATGTCGGATTGCTCTTCTTCTGATGTATGGTTCAGCAATTTCTTGCATTTCGATAGCTGATACTAATCTGGTAAACATACCTTTAGCTTCCATTGCACTTTGCAATGCCATTCCATTAATGCAAGTAGCAAGCATTCCCATATAATCCCCATGAACTCTTTCAATTCCTGACTCACTTGCCTGAAGCCCACGAAAAATATTTCCACCACCAATTACAATGGCCACCTCCACACCAAGATCTACAAGTTTTTTTATTTGGATGGCATAATGCTCAAGCATTCGTGGATCGATTCCGAATTTTTCAGTTCCCATTAAGGACTCGCCACTCAATTTCAAAAGCACTCTTTTATACTTTAATCCCATAATTAGTAATTCTTGTTTGGTCTGCAATATAATACTTGAAAGCAAAAAAAAAGAGCGAATTTTTTATTCGCTCTTTTTTAATTTTTTATTATCCTAATTTCACATGTTTGAAATCAATAACGGTCAACCCTTTATTGACTGATTCCAAATATTGTGCAATAGATTGCTTGTTGTCTTTTACATATGCTTGGTCCAATAAAGTATTCTCTTTGAAGAATTTGTTTAATTTTCCCATTGCAATTCTTTCAAGCATTTCTTCTGGCTTGCCTTCTTTTCTAGCAATTTCTTTTCCTATCTCTATTTCTTTCTCTACGATTGAAGAATCAATGCCGTCTTGATTTAATGCTAAAGGTTTCATTGCAGCAACTTGCATCGCTACGTTTTTTCCAGCTTCTTCAAATGCAGCATCAGCTTTATTAAGTCCAACTAGAACACCTGCTTTATTGCCCATATGAATATAAGACAATACTTGTGCAGCCTCTAAAGTTGAATATTCTGCTAATTCTATTTTTTCTCCAATTACTCCTACTTGTTGAATTACTTTTTCACCTATTGTGATACCTTCGAAAGGCAATGTCAATAATTCTTCTTTGGTAGCAGGAAATTTATTCAATGCAATTTCTGCAAATTTTTCTGTTAGCTGAACAAAATCGTCATTTTTAGCAACAAAATCAGTTTCACAGCTCAATCGCAAAACGACACCTTTTTTAGCATCATCGCTTACTTTCGCTATAACAACACCTTCTTTTGCTTCTCTATCTGCTCTTTTATCAGATAATTTCTGACCTTTCTTTCTTAAGATTTCAATTGCTTTATCAAAATCACCACTAGCTTCTGAAAGGGCTTGTTTGCAATCCATCATACCAGCACCTGTCTGATCTCTAAGCGCTTTTACATCTGCAGCTTTAATATCCATGTTTTGAATCGTATTATTATTAAAGAATAGTTTTTATTAATCGTTAGATGCTTCTTGTAATTCTTCTTTGTTCTTTTCTCTTTCTGCTAATCCTTCTTTAATTGCATTTACAGCAAAATTAGTAATCATAGCGATAGATTTAGAAGCATCATCATTAGCAGGAATAGGGAAATCTACTTTGCCTGGGTCTGAATTTGTATCAACCATTGCGAATGTAACCAAGCCTAATTTTTTAGCTTCAGCTATTGCAAGATGCTCATGATGAGTATCCACAATAAATACTGCTGAAGGCAATCTATTAAGATTTGCTATACCTCCTAATACTTTTTCTAATTTGTTACGCTCTCTGGTCAATGTCAATCTTTCTTTTTTTGTCACACTTGACAACGTTCCATCTGATAACATTTTATCAATGTTATTCATTTTCTTAACTGACCTTCTGATAGTGGTGAAGTTTGTCATCATTCCACCCAACCAACGTTCGGTGACAAATGGCATTCCTACACTTCTTGCAGCTTTAGAAACGATATCTCTTGCTTGTTTCTTAGTAGCAACAAACATAATTTTTCTGCCAGATTTTGCAATTTGCTTCAACGCAGCTCCTGCGTCATCCATACATTCCAAAGTTCTGTTAAGATCTATGATATGTATTCCTTTACGCTCCATGAAAATGTACTGTCTCATTTTTGGATTCCACTTACTTCTCATGTGTCCAAAATGTACACCCGCGTCTAATAATTCTTTATATGATGGTTTTTGCATCTTAATCTTATTTTAAATAATAATATAAAAATTAACGTTTTGAGAACTGGAAGCTCTTACGTGCCTTAGGCTTACCGTATTTCTTACGTTCTACCACTCTAGCATCTCTTGTAAGGAATTTCTTAGCCTTCAATGGACTTCTGAAATCTTCGTTAATTTTAACAAGAGCCCTAGAAATTCCCATTCTTATGGCTTCTGCTTGTCCTTTAAACCCACCGCCATTTACATTCACTTTAATATCATACTCAGCCAATACATCAACTGTTGATAATGGATCTACTAAAGTCAATTGTATGTTAGCTTGTGGGAAGTAATCTTTATAATCTTTTCCGTTAACATTTATATTACCAGTTCCTTTAAACAGGTAAACACGTGCAACAGAAGCTTTTCTTCTACCTAAAGCGTTAATCATTTCCATATGCTACTATTTTAATTCTTCTGGTTTCTGTGCTGAATGAGGATGTTCTGCACCAGCATAAATAAATAATTTTTTAAACATTGCTCTTCCTAATTTAGTCTTAGGGAGCATTCCTTTAATAGCATTTTCCACCACTTTTGTAGGGTGCTTAACCATTAAATCTTTAGCATTGATTGCTCTCTGTCCTCCTGGATATCCAGTATATGATAAATATTCTTTATCATCTAGTTTTGCTCCTGTCAACCTCACTTTATTCGCATTTACAATAATGACATAGTCACCTGTATCTACATGAGCAGTATAGCTGGGTTTGTGCTTTCCTCTGAGAACTGTTGCAACTTTTGAACCCATTCTTCCAAGAACTTCTCCATCAGCATCAACAATGAACCATCGTCTTTCTACTTCTGTATTCTTAGCAGACTTCGTTTTGTAACTTAAAGTATCCACTTATTTAAATTTATATTTTTTCAAAATTTTACCCTAATCTGTAAGGGGCTGCAAATGTAATTTTCTTTTCTTTAAATAACAAACTTTTTCAAAATAATTTTATATAAACACTTCATAAGTTATTGAAAAACAGTTCATTTTTCGCACAAATATTAAAAAAGGTTCTTCAATATTTATCGCAAAAATTAGATGATAAGTAATAATTTAGAACCTAAAATATAAAAAGGACGTCCGTTCATTTTATTGAACAGACGTCCTTAATATTTTGATGAAGCCTTGGAATTTTATTTTTGTTTTTGAGAAATCTATGCTCTATTTTCCAAAAAAATTGCCCCTACTCCCGCTTCCCAAAGTTTTTTATTCAAAGAAGATACTTCAACTTCTAATATCTCCATAGCTTTGGATCTCAAATTCTGCCATTCCACCTCCAATTCTTTGATTCTATCTTTGGAGGGTTGATTCACATGCGGGATATCACTTTCGGTCATGTTTATGGCAAACATATAATTTGCCGTAAATTTATTAGGAAAATTTTCTACATCATCGTAAGCTTTAGACTTTCTTTGAACCATCTCCTCATCCCAAGCTTTCAAATTTCCAATAATTTTCTTGCCCTCTTTTTGAATGGCATCATAATTCCCATCTTTAGGCAATTCTTTCAATATTCTTTCAATTCCTGATTTAACTTTGTCCAACTTATTAACAAGATTATGCATTTCCGTTAATTTATCCTCAGCTAGGGACATGAATTCATCGTATTCTTTGTATTGATCAGGTGTTACATTATAATAAGGATTAGGCAAAATTTCGCACGTAGTATTTACTTTTGTTTCACCTGCAATTACAGAAATATTGTACTTTCCAGGGGGAACTTTATGCCCGCTATAACTGCTTTCAATATAAACATTTGGCACACCAGGCATAGTAGAATGTCTCATATCCCAAACAAATCGATTCAAACCATCTTTTTTAGAAAGTACTGGTTCCCCTGAAGGGCCACCTGCATAACTTTTAAAATCTTCATCCGCTTTTGAGCTCAATGTGCGAATCAAATTTCCATTTGCGTCCTTGATTTCCATTTTCACTTCTATAGAATCTGCGATTTCTGGTAACTCAAAATATACAACCACTCCACTTGCTGGATTAACACCTTCTAATGCATCTGTACCATCAAAAGAATCTGAATTTCCATTTAATTCACTTCCACCATTTGCAATAATAGTTGTTTCTGGTTCATACAATTTTGGCCCAACATCCATTTTATTATATTCCCGGATAACATTAACATCATCCAAAACCCAAAATGACCTGCCAGAAGTAGCTATTATCATGTCACCATGCTTCATTTTCAAATCCAAAATTGGTGTAATAGGCAAATTCAATTGTAAAGATTCCCAATGCTTGCCTCCATCCCAAGAAACAAAAATTCCTTTTTCTGTTCCAGCATACAACAGATCCTTCCTTTGTTCATCTTCTCTAACTACTCTAGTGTAAGAGCCCTGTGGAATATCTCCTGAAATATTCTCCCAGGTTTTCCCATAATCTCTGGTTCTATAAATACCAGGTGTATGATCATTGAATTTATATCTTGTTGTAGCGATGTAAGCTGTTGCAGGGTCAATTGGTGAAATATCAATCGCATTGATCAAACATTCTTTGAGTCCTTTCGGGGTAACATTCTGCCATGTTTTTCCACCATCCTTGGTCATGTGAACCAAACCATCATCACTTCCCGTCCATATTACAGGCTCATGAGGAGATTCAATAACATAACTGAGGGTTCCATAATTTTCAGCGCCTACAGCTTCATTGGTATAAGGTCCTCCACCTTTACCTTGTTTTTCTTTTTCATTTCGAGTAAGATCTGGAGAAACTTCTGCCCAAGTCTGGCCCATATCCGATGTTTTTAGAAGATATTGTGCACCATGATAGTATGTATTTGGTTCATGCTGTGACCAAATAATAGGGGCATTCCAATTGTATCGGTACTTCATGTCTTTTGCATCTCTGCCCAAATATTGAATTGGAGCAGCCATAATATTGGTGCTTGCTTGAGCTCGATTGTCCAAAACTTCAATTGTTCCTAAATAACTTCCTCCTAATACATATCTTGGATCATCTGGATCAAATGCTAAAAAAGCACTTTCGCCACCTGCTGAATAAGTCCAACTTCTTTGTCCGATGCTTCTGCTTCCATATTCCCGATGCGCTATTGATACGGATGAATTGTCTTGTTGTCCACCATATATTCGATAAGGAAATCCATTATCTACATTTATTCTATAAAATTGTGCAGTAGGCATATTGTCTTGTGTGGACCAAGTGTCGCCACTATTGAAACTGATGGCAGCGCCTCCATCATTAGCAATACATAAATTGCTGGTGTTATTAGGATTAATCCATAAATCATGAAAATCGCCGTGAGTTCCTGTCAATCTTTCCCAAGTTTTGCCACCATCTATGGATCGTAGAGCTGGTGCACTCATTACATAAACTGTATTTTCATTCTTTGGATCAGCAAAAACTTCAATGTAGTACCAAGCTCTTTGGACCAATTGATGATCATTACTCACTAAGCTCCAACTTTCTCCCGCATTGTCAGAAACAAACAATCCGCCTTTTTCCAAGTCAGAATCACTTTCTATTAATGCATATACTTTATCTGAATTAGCTCGGCACACTGATATTGCCATCTTACCCATTTCTTCTGGTAAACCTTTCTCTATCTTAAACCAACTTTCTCCTCCATCCACTGACTTATAAACGCCACTGCCAGGGCCACCACTTAATACTTTCCAAGGTAATCTCTGATGCTCCCACATCGTAGCATACAATACATTCGGATTATTATGGTCAATTACCAATTCTGAACAGCCCGTTTTTTCGTCTACAAAAAGAACATTTTTCCATGTTTTTCCGCCATCTAGGGATTTGAAAATTCCACGTTCCTTATTTTTATCATATAATGCCCCTTGAGCTGCAACATAAACGATATCTGGATTTTTGGGATGAATGACTATTCTTGCAATATGTTGGGTTTCTTTCAAACCAATATTTTTCCAGGTTTTTCCAGAATCAGTTGATTTATATACGCCATCACCATGAGAAGTCATTACGGCTCTTGGTGCATGCTCTCCCATTCCACAATAAACCACGTTTACATCAGATTCAGAAACGGCAACTGCTCCTACGGAACCCATTTCAAAAAATCCATCAGAAATATTGTTCCAATGTTGACCTGCATCCGTAGTTTTCCAAAGTCCACCACCCGTAGTTCCCATATAATAAGTCAAAGGATCTCCAATAACGCCAGTAGCGGTAACAGATCTTCCTCCTCTAAATGGTCCTATGCTTCTATATTTGAGCGGTTTGAAATATTCATTGGAAGTTCTTTCTGCTTTGGTTTCAGTTTTGCTATCCTGAGCAAACAAAGAAACACCTATGAATATTAATGGCAAGATTAAATAAATCGATTTTTTCATTTCAGTTGGCTTTTAAATTTCAATTGCATAATGCAGTTTTAAGAATCGAAAGATAAACAAAAGTGGTGAAATTCATAAAACGTGCGAGAAAATTGATTTATCAGAATGATCCATATCTTGGATTATCAGATTAACTCAAAATTGTATTATTTTATAAAAAATGAAAGTAAGCATTTCAAACCATTGAAACTTGTAATATGTGCACATTGGAAGGGTTCATTCATCAACTCTTAACCTACCTAATTCAAAACTAATTATGGCATATAAATTGAATATTTCAAATTCAAATTTGCTTGTAAACTGTTTGATTAAGTGTAATTTTTTACAAGAATAAAATTATTTTTTTTAAAAGTCACTAATATTTTGAACAGAGAGACTAAAGTTATGTTATATCAATTCTTTTGAATGTGGGTTTGGTAAAAGCTATAACAAGAAGAAAATTATGCAAAATTTTAAAATGTCAATAAAGCAATAAAAAAAGACAGCATTACTGACATTTCTTATAAATTTGTTTTACATTTGCATTGTAATATATTTTAAATGAAACTTTTATATCTAATATTATTTCTTACTTCTATTATGGGCAGAGAGCTTGTAATGGATGTAGCTTTATTAGATAATCTGAAAATTTGTCTTCATGATTGTGATTATGAAGAAAATTCTGAGAAAGAAAACCAAAAATCTTTTGAAGATGAAAATCAAATTGAATCATTTAACAAGAATTATAATTTGTCACAAGACAATAAGGAAACTTCAAAATGTCACATGGCTGTTTTGGGGTTTTCAATTCTAAATCCGTTTATAGAGATTCACTTTCCACCTCCGGAATTATAATAATCTCAAGTTTTAATTCAATCAATTAGTTTGTTCGACTGGCTTTCCTAATGGAAGCTGAATTAATGTTTAATTTTTCTTAAAAATTATTTAAAAAATAGATCATGAGTATGAAAGAAAAGAATTCCATTTTTGGAAATCTTAAAAGTGATATCCCATCAAGTATTGTTGTATTTTTTGTAGCCCTACCATTGTGTTTGGGGATTGCATTAGCAAGTGGGGCACCATTATTTTCTGGTATTATTGCAGGAATAATTGGCGGTATTATAGTAGGATCTCTAAGTGGGTCTCAGATTGGCGTAAGTGGACCTGCAGCTGGATTAGCAGCAATTGTATTAACGGCAATTGCGACTTTAGGAAATTTTGAGAATTTTCTTTTAGCAGTTGTTTTGGCTGGGATCATCCAAATTATTTTTGGTGTTCTGAGAGCTGGAATTATAGCATATTATTTTCCATCATCTGTAATTAAAGGCATGTTGACCGGAATTGGAATTATAATAATTCTGAAACAAATACCGCATTTTTTTGGATATGGCACTGACCCCGAGGGAGATTTCGCATTTTTGCAAGTGGATGGAGAGAATAGTTTTTCTGAAATTTTTATGATGCTTAATAATATTAGTCTCGGACCTACAATTATCGCTTTTATAGGTCTAGCCATAATTTTAGTATGGGATTTGGTATTATCGAAAAAATCAAAAATTTTCAAAATTATCCAGGGGCCTTTTGTAGCAGTAGTGGTAGGTATTATTTATGTAATATTTACTCAAGAAAATGAAACTCTAAACGTAGTAGGGAAACAATTGGTTAGTGTACCTGTACCTTCAGATTTTTCTTCATTCTTGGGTCAGTTTAGCTTTCCTAATTTTGGTGCTATTACAAATCCAGAAGTTTGGATTGTTGCATTTACAATTGCTTTAGTAGCAAGTCTTGAAACATTATTATGTGTAGAGGCAACTGATAAAATGGATCCTGAGAAAAGAGTAACGCCCACAAATCGAGAGCTTCTTGCACAAGGAGCCGGAAATTTTATTTCAGGAATGATTGGTGGACTTCCTATTACACAGGTTATAGTTAGAAGTTCTGCTAATATTCAATCTGGAGGTAAGACGAAATTATCTGCAATTTTGCATGGCTTCTTTTTGATATTAGCTGTTGTTTTAATACCAAATTTAATAAACTATATACCGCTTTCTGTACTCGCTGCAATCTTGTTAATTGTTGGATATAAATTGGCTAAACCAGGGTTGTTTAAGAAGATGTATGACCTAGGATGGAAGCAATTTTTACCATTCATAGTAACCATTGTAGGAATCGTTTTTACAGATTTGTTAATAGGAATATCTATGGGACTTTTAGTCGGGATTGTTGTTATTCTTATTAAGAGCTATCAAAATTCTCATTTCCTGCATATTATTGACAAAAGCAACGGGAAGCATAAGATAAAAATGACTTTTGCTGAGGAAGTTACTTTTTTTAACAAAGGGGCAATTCTTAAAGAATTGGACCAGCTTCCAGAAGATACTTTCTTAGAATTAGATGTTAGACCAACCAGATATTTAGATCATGACATCATTGAAATTTTGGAAGATTTTTCTGAGAAAGCGAGACAAAGAAATATAGATATAAAAGTTATAGCTGAAAAAGTAACAGTCGAGAATCCACCAAGTTTTATTGAATTTTTCAGGCTAGAAACAGCCAATTAAATAACCTTATAAAAAAATAAAAAAATGAAAGCACATACTGCTGAAACACAAGCTACCATGAATCCTCAAAAGTCATTAACTTTCTTATTAGAAGGCAATCAGAGGTTTCAAAATAACATCCGAATCAATAGGAATTTGATTGAACAAGTTAATGATACTTCTTCAGGACAATTTCCCTTTGCAACGATTTTGAGTTGCATTGATTCTAGAATTCCAACAGAAATAATTTTTGACCAAGGAATTGGGGATTTGTTTAACGCGAGAATTGCAGGAAATTTTATCAATGAAGACATTCTAGGAAGCCTTGAATTTGCATGCAAATTGGCTGGTTCGAAGCTGATTATGGTCCTTGGACACACTTCTTGTGGTGCAATTAAAGGTGCTTGCGACAACGCAAAATTGGGGAACCTTACTCAAATGTTGGACAAAATTAAACCTGCCGTTGAATCAACAAAGACTGAAGCTGATGCCATCAGAAATTCATCCAATCTGACTTTTGTAAATGAAGTAGCCAGAAAAAATGTCAAATTAACGGTAGAGGGAATTAAAGCAAAAAGCCCAGTCCTAAATCAAATGCTCCATGATAATGAAATTGACATCGTTGGTGCAATGTATGATGTAGAGTCAGGTTTGGTAGAGCTCATTAATTAGAAGCTATAAAAAGATTGAATAAATCAATACTAAAATTTTAAAGAAATTTAATATTTCTAAGATCAACCATGATTAATTCTGTTATTTAAACAAATAATTTGCCTGCTGACATAGTTAGCAGGCATTTTTTATAAAATTTATGGCAAGATTTTTTGACCAACTTTTTTAATATTCTTTCATTAATCGTGATCTTAATCTGCTGATGTAATCGTCAAGCAACCATCTTCTATAATTAAGTGTGCTTTTTGTAATGCAATAAGAATATTGCTTCACCCGATGAGAAATATCATGTTCCAATAGCCTAGCCAATCCTAATGCAGACAATAAATCATTTGCATTTTCTTTTATCATTTCTGTATGTTGGTCTAGAGATAAATCAATAACTAAATGTGGCTTTTCGTTTTTAGCAAGGTTTTGATTATAAACTTCAGTAACATCAAAATCAATATTTTCACTGTTTTTAAACTTTTCTCTTAACTCGCTTGGCATTACGTATTTGAACTGTCTTTCTATGTCTTCGTCTAACATTAGATTCAAATAAAACTGCTCAGGAGACTGAAATATTTTTTGCCAATCAATAGGACCATTCCAAGGTCCAAATCGAGCGACATTATTTCCTAAGTCAATAACTGTAAAAGTTTTCTTGTTGTTTAATATCCTTGATCCTCTACCAATCATCTGAAAATATAGTGTCAATGATTTCGTAGCCCGATTCATTATAATGGAGTCAATCGTAGGTTCATCAAATCCAGTTGTCAAAATGCTAACTGAAGTTAAAATAGCATTAGGAGTTTCCTTGAACCATTGCAGTATATCCCTTCTTTCTTTAGCTGAATTTTTATTATCAAGGTGTTCTATTGCGTATCCTGCTTCTTTAAAATTGTAATAAACTTGCTTCGATGTGTTGATTCCATTATTGAAAATTAATGTTTTCTTATTCAAGGAACTTTCTCGATATGCCGTTAACAATAACTCTTTCATGTTATAGTCAGAGTAAAGTTTTTCAGAAGAACTTACTGTATAATCGCCATTCATTCCAATTTTCAGAGATCCTAATCCTACGTTGTACACTGAAATTTTTGCATTTGCAAGAAAGTTTTTTGAAATAAGGTCTGAAATTGGTGGGCCAACTATAAGATCATCATAGTTGTCTTTCATTGGCAATTTAATATTGCTACTTAAAGGGGTAGCTGTAACTCCTAAAATTGCAACATGATTTAAAAACTTAAACAATTTGTTAAAACTATTGTAATGTGCCTCATCAATAATCACCAACCCAATATCATGAACAGATATATCTTCATCATTTAACCTATTATTCAAAGTTTCTACCATTGCAACATAACACATATGTTCATGGTCTTTTGGTAATTTTTTAACACTACTCTCTATAACCAAATTATTCACGCCAAACTCTGTAAGCATTGTACTTGTTTGTTTGGATAACTCAATTCTATGCGTTAATATCAATACTTTTTTTCCTCGATTTTGAACAAATCTTCGAGCTATTTCTGAAAAAATTACCGTTTTACCTCCGCCCGTAGGAAGTTGATACAATAAGTTATAATTCTCTTCTCGGTGTTTATCCAGATAAGTGAAAATTTCAGTTATTGATTTTTGCTGATAAGCATATAGACGTTTACCAAAAGAGCTCTCTTCCTCGTTAATTGCAACCTGTTGTAATGCTTTGATATTTGTCAATTTTTAGCCTTTAAAAAAATGCAAAATTACAGACTTATATTAGATGCGAGCAAATAAATGCAGAAAAAAGAAAAATAATCTTCTTAACTGTGCGAAATATGACCTCTTATTGTAAAGAATGAAGTAATTAAATACTTCTGATTAATTCAATTTCAAATTTGAAATAAAACAAAATGGATTAATAGAAAAGGTAAGGCTAAATGGGGATACAATATTGAATAAATTCTTGTCCAATGCATAAAAGAGGCATTAATTTTGGTATAAAGAGATAATAAAAAGTATGTCTAAATTCTACGAATGTTAGAGATTCAGAATTATTCATCATTTCAGAATTCTAAATTAGGGATTAGAGCTTTCTCTATAAATCACAAATCTTTTAGAGCTAGTAATCTGGAAATGAGGTTGGCAAATAGAATCAAGTGCATAAAAATCATTTTATCTTTTTTTTATCTCTTCTTCATTTATTATATAAATATGACTTTTAGCTTTATTTTAATTTGATGAGTTTATTCACAGTTTAATGCAGAAATTTTTATAATTTAAGTTTTATAATTCAAATTAAGAACACAAATACATACTATTCTTATGATAAAGCAGCAGGATGTTAATAATTTTATAAATGGACAAATAATTTTAAGTAATCAAGCAAGGATGGAAATAATCTCTCCCATAGATGGTAGTGCAATTTCATCCCTTCCAATGAGCCAAAAATCAGATTTGGATAAAGCCGTAGAAGCAGCCCAAAAAGCTTTCGTAACATGGTCAGAAAAAACATTAAAAGATAGAGTCCAGGTTTTTTTCAGATACAGACAGCTTTTGGAAAATAATCTGGAAGAATTGGCTGAGTTGGTCAGAATTGAAAACGGAAAAACGATGGATGAAGCCAAAGCTGAAGTATTCAAAAGTATGGAACTTTGCGAATTTGCTGTTTCGATGCCTCAGATTGTCACCAATGAAATTCAAGAGGTGAGTAAAGGTGTGGAATGCAGAATTGAAAGGAAACCATTGGGCGTGATTGCTTGTATTACGCCGTTTAATTTTCCAAATATGGTTCCTCATTGGACTGTTCCAAATGCGATTGTTTTAGGCAATACAGTTATTTTAAAACCATCAGAATTAGTTCCATTGAGTGCAATGCGAATGGCTGAATTATTAAAAGAAGCAGGTTTGCCTGACGGCGTTTTTAATGTTGTAAATGGTGGGAAAGAAATTGTTGAAGCGATATGTGACCATCCAGACATAAAAGCTACCTCTTTTGTTGGATCGACAAGGGTTGCAAAAATAGTGTACAAGCGAGCCTCTTCTAATCTTCAACGCTGTGTTGCATTAGGCGGAGCAAAGAACCATTTGATTGTACTTCCAGACGCAAATCTTGAAATGACTGCTAATAATGTCGTTGCTTCGATGGCTGGGTGCGCTGGTCAAAGGTGCATGGCAGCATCAGTGATGGTCGGAGTTGATAATATTCAGCATATTATAAACAAAATGATCGAAGAAGCAAAAAAAGTTATTCCAGGAGAAAACCTAGGTTCGGTAATTAGTAAAGAGGCAAAAGAACGTATTGAAAGATATATTACTGAGGCTGAGGCTCAAGGTGCTAAAATTTTAATTGATGGAAGAAATGCCTTTGTAAAAGGATTTGAAAATGGTTTTTATGTGGGGCCGACCATTATTGATTTTGTAACTCCTGATATGGCAATTGCTAAAGAAGAAATATTTGGTCCTGTGATTGCTATCATTCGAGCAAAGGATGTTGATGAAGCATTAAAAATTGAAAATAATTCCAATTACGGAAATGCAGCTTCTGTTTTCACAGAAAGTGGGGCAATGGCCAAAAGAGTAATGGAAGGAGCAAGTGCAGGTATGATTGGAGTTAATATAGGTGTGCCTGTTCCTAGAGAACCATTTTCTTTCGGAGGTTGGAATGAATCAAAATTCGGCGTTGGAGATATTACAGGAAAAAGTTCAATAGAATTTTGGACTCAAAATAAAAAGACAACGACTAAATGGAATCCAGAAGATAAAAGAGATTGGATGAGTTAATTTTTCAATTGCTTTAATAGAAGTATGTATTTCTGATAATTAATGGATTAAAACAAAAAAATAAAATGGATTTACAAATAAAAAAAGCTTCAGATATTGTTTCAGAGAATTTAAATCACACTTTATTCTCTTGGTCAAAACAAGGGGGTCTTGATCCTTTAAATTTTGAGCGAGCAAACGGAGTTAATCTTTGGGATAGAAGTGGCAAAAAATATCTTGATTTCTCTTCTCAATTAATGAATGTCAATATTGGACATGGCAATCAGAGGATAACAGCTGCAGTTTCACGTCAAATGGAGGAACTTAGTTATGTTTATCCTGGAGCAATAACCAATGCGAGAGGCGAATTGGGAAAGAAAATAGCCGAACTAACGCCTGGAAATTTGAACAAAACTTTTTTCACTTTAGGCGGTTCTGAGGCCATTGAAAATGCGATTAAAATTGCAAGAATATATACTGGAAAAACTAAAATCATTGGCCAATATAGAAGTTATCATGGAGCAACCTATGCTTCCATGTCGGTAGGCGGAGACCCTAGAAAACATGCCATAGACTCACATTCTGCTCCAAATTTCATTCATGTGGAAAATCCATATTTCTATCGATGTCCATGGAATAGCAATTCCATGGAAGAATGTGGTGAATTGTCTTTGAGAAATATAGAGCAAATAATTCTGTATGAGAATCCTGATAGCATAGCTGCTATTTTGATGGAAGGTGAATCAGGATCTTCAGGATGCATCAAGTATCCAAAAAATTACTGGCAAGGACTTCGAAAAATCGCAGATAAATATGGAATTTTACTTATTAGCGATGAAGTTATGAGTGGGTTTGGTAGAACTGGAAAATGGTTTGGGATTGACCATCATAATGTGACACCTGACATCATGTGCCTTGCCAAAGGATTAACTTCTGGTTACCTACCTTTAGGAGGAACCGTAGTCACTGATCAAATAGCTAAACATTTTGAAGATAAAATGCTCACTATAGGTTTGACATATTCTGCCCATGCAGTTTGTTGTGCGGCAGGAAATGAGAATTTAAAAGTCATGGAGGAAGGGAATATGGTTAAAAACGCAGAAAAAATGGGTCATTATATTGAAAAGGTGGTTGAAAATCTTAAATCAAAGCACCCATCCATTGGAGATTTTAGGAACACAGGACTACTAGGGTGTATTGAATTGGTAAAAAACAGGTACACAAAAGAAGCTTTGACTCCATTTAATGCAAAGCCTTCAGAATCAGAAGCAACATTCAAAATTGCTGCAAAAATCAGGGAATTGGGAATGTTCACCTTTGTTAGGTGGAATTATATTTTTGTAGCACCCCCATTAATTGTAAATGAAAGTGAAATTGATGAAGGTTTTGAAATTATTTCTGAAGCTTTAAATATTGCGGATCAATATTATCAAAATTGATGAACAAAGACATTGTCATATTGCATGAGAATCTTTCTGATTCAAGATTATATAGTGAAGATCTAAAGCCAGTATCTCCAGAAGATCGAACTTGGTCTATGTGGTCTTTAGCAGCACTTTGGGTAGGTATTGCTGTGTGTATTCCGACATATTTACTGGCTTCATATATGATAGGAAGCGGAATGACTTGGATTGAATCATTGATCATTATTGGATTGGCAAATCTTATCATAACCATTCCCATGGTCCTCAATGGTCATGCTGGTGTTAAATATGGCATTCCTTTTCCAGTGCTAGGAAGATCATCATTTGGGATTAACGGGATTCATATCCCAGCAATGTTAAGAGCAATTGTCGCATGTGGATGGTTTGGCGTGCAAACATGGATTGGCGGTTTGGCGTTTTATGCAATTTTCAATGCTTTATTTGGATACCAAGGATCAGATGGTTTGGTTTTGGGTAAATTTATAGGATTTGGAATTTTCTGGATTTTGAATATGTATTTTATCTGGAAAGGTACAGAAAGCATTAAATTTTTAGAGCAATATTCTGCTCCCATTCTTATAATAATGGGAATTGTCCTAATCGGATGGGGAGCCTATAATGGTGGCGGTTTCAAAAATGTGTTAAACCAAAGCAATTACCTTGCAGCTCCAAGTATAACTAAAGGCGAAGACTACAATATAATTAATATCAATCCAGCCTTGAATAGCAAAGGTGTTCCCAAAGCTGAAGAATATAGAGTTTTTAGTGATGGAATACCTGAGCAATGGGAACCAATGGATGGAACTAGGATAAATATTGAAAGAAATGATGATCAGAAATCGATTCAACTACGGAAAAAGGCTGGTGAATCTTATATTGAATCCTTACCCATTGAATTAAATATTGAAAAAGATATTATGGGTTCAAAAGAATCCAAATGGTGGAATTATTTGCTTTGGCTGACTATAATGGTTGGCTTTTGGGCTACAATGTCATTAAGCATAGCAGATATTACAAGATACTCCGCCACTCAGAAAGAACAAGTGATAGGCCAATTTATTGGACTTCCAGGTACTATGATTCTATATTCTTTTGTTGGAATTTTCGTTAGTTGCGCAGCGGTGGTTATTTTTGATGATATTCTAATCGGAAATAATGCACCTTGGGACCCGGTCACATTGTTGTCAAAATTTCAAAATCCGGTGGTTGTAATTGTTTCCCAAATTTTTATGATTATTGCAACATTAAGCACTAACATTGCAGCAAATGTGATAGCTCCAGCAAATGCTTTTTCAAATTTAAGTCCTAAAAATATAAGTTTTCGTACTGGTGGATTAATTACTGGTGCTATTGGAATTATCATCTGCCCCTGGTATTTAATGAACGAAATAAGCAATATCTTAATTTTCATCAGTGGCTTATTAGGACCAGTACTTGGGATTATGTTGTCCGACTATTTTTTATTAAGAAAAACGGAATTGAATTTAGGCGAGTTGTATAAAGAAAATGGACTTTTCAGTTATAAAAGGGGATTCAATATTTCAGCGATGATAGCATTGTTTTCAGGAATATTTATCGCTATTATTGGCTATTTCGTTCCTTCTCTCGAAGCTTTTTATAAACTTTCGTGGTTTTCGGGATTTTTTGTGTCTTTTGTATTATATTATTTTCTCATGAAATCAAAAAAGTAAATGTCAATTTTAATAACAAATGGGAGATTAGTAACCGCAGAATCAGACTTTGAAGCGGATGTATTTATTGAAAATGAAAAAATAGTTGCATTAGGTAAAAAATTGCCATTTAAGGCAAAAAAAACTATTGATGCGACAGGAAAACTAATATTTCCAGGTGGTATTGACCCACATGTACATTTAGATATGCCATTTATGGGCACATATTCTAGTGATGATTATTCATCAGGAACAAGAGCGGCTTTATTTGGAGGAACAACATCCGTAATAGATTTCATTTTACAGACGCAAGGAGATACTTTGAAAAATGCTTTGACTGCGTGGCAAGGCAGATCAATCAATAGATCTCATTCTGATTATTCCTATCATATGGCAGTTACAGATTTTAATGAAAATGTTGCAAAGGAAGTGGTTGAAATGATCGAAAAGGAGGGTATTACTTCTTTTAAAACATTTATGGCTTACAAAGGAGCTCTCATGATCGATGATGGTCAAATGGTCCAATTAATGAAGGTTGTTAAAAAACATGGCGGGCTAGTTACGGTTCATGCGACAAATGGAGATATCATTGATTCCTTAATTTCTAAAAATCTGAAAAAAGGCAAACTTGCACCACTCTATCATTACCTTTCCCAACCTGAAGTCACTGAAGCAGAGGCAAGTGGCCGATTTGCAGATATGCTTGAGTACACTGGATGTCCTGGATATATTGTTCACATGACTTGTGAAGGAGCAATAAATGCTGTGAGGGCAAGAACCGCTAGAAATCAAAAAGTATTGGTAGAAACTTGCACACAATACCTCACTCTTGACGCGAGTTTATATAAAAGAAAAGACGCAGCAAAATGGGTGATGAGCCCACCGCTGCGTGAGAAAAAAGACCAGGAAGCACTGTGGGCAGGAATCAACCAAGGATTGATTCATGTAGTAGGTACGGACCATTGCCCATTTACATGGAAGCAAAAAGAAATGGGTAAAGATGATTTTTCAAAAATTCCAAATGGGCATCCTGCTATTGAACACAGAATGGAACTTTTATTTTCTGAGGGAGTTAGAAAAGGAAGAATATCATTAAGCAAATATGTTGCTCTAACCTCTACAAATGCTGCAAGAATTTTTGGAATGTATCCTAAAAAAGGAACAATTTCAATTGGAGCAGATGCGGATCTTGTCATTTTTAATCCGAACA